>NZ_POVL01000013.1 GCF_002939185.1 Enterobacter sichuanensis
ATATCTCTCGCTATCATCATTAACTTTATTTATTACCGTCATTCAGTTTTGAATGTCTGTTTATCCCTAATTCAACCGGATGCTTCGCATTCGGTTTTTTTTTACCTTTCTTTACGTAACCTTTCTTTTTTTGTGCTACCGCCGCGTAATTGTAACGACTATTAACTAAACGTCCGCCGGATCGCTGTCGAAAGCCCGTAATTGTCGAAAAACTTAATTTCTTGTTAATTCGTGCTATTTGCCGACTGGTGATGCGCCATATTTGTACGACTCTGACGACTTTGTACATGTCTGGAGCCCGTCTGGCGACGATATTGTCCGTTGAAAAAGTCGCCTGTTCCAGGACAGTGGCGCTGGAAATTCAGTTATTACCCTTTATACTGCCCTATCGCCACAGAGCACGACCATAACGGGTTAAAGATATCAATGAGTCAGACTGAAACTACCGCCCCGAGCAAATTCTCCCTCCTTCCCGGGAGCATCACCCGTTTCTTTCTTCTTTTGATCGTTGTGCTGTTAGTCACAATGGGCGTTATGGTCCAGAGCGCGGTGAACGCCTGGCTGAAGGATAAGAGCTATCAGGTCGTTGATATCACCCACGCCGTACACAAGCGCATTGATACCTGGCGCTACGCCACCTGGCAGATTTACGACAACATCGCGGCAGCACCGGCCTCGTCATCCGGCGACGGACTTCAGGAGACGCGGCTTAAGCAGGATGTCTATTATCTTGAGAAACCGCAGCGTAAGACCGAAGCGCTTATTTTTGGCTCTCACGACAGCGCCACACTTGAGATGACGCAGCGAATTTCAACCTATCTGGATACCCTCTGGGGCGCCGAGACGGTGCCGTGGTCGATGTACTACCTGAACGGTCAGGACAACAGCATGATCCTGATTTCGACCCTGCCGTTAAAAGATCTCTCGTCCGGGTTTAAAGAGACAACCGTGGGCAGCATTGTTGATTCCCGCCGCGCTGAGATGCTGCAGCAGGCGAACGCCCTCGATGAACGGGAAAGCTTCTCGTCCCTGCGTCGGCTGGCCTGGCAAAATGGCCACTATTTTACCCTGCGTACCACCTTTAACCAGCCGGGGCATCTGGCAACGGTCGTGGCCTTCGATTTACCGATTAATGATTTAATCCCGCCGGACATGCCGCTCGACAGCTTCCGTCTGGAGCCAGACAACAGTACCCAGAATATGCGTTCGGCACCTGATAAAGAGGCCGCAGAGAGCGTATCGATCTCCTTTAATGGCTCGAAAATAGAGATTGCCTCGTCGCTGAACTCGACCGGCATGCGTCTGGTGTGGCAGGTGCCGTTTGGCACCCTGCTGCTTGATACCCTGCAAAATATCCTCTTGCCTCTGCTGCTGAATATTGGCCTGCTGGCGCTGGCCCTGTTTGGCTACAGCACGTTTCGTTTCCATCCAGGGCGCCAGAGCGACGCTTCTGCGGTTCCGGCCGGAACCAGCAATGAGCTGCGCGTACTCCGCGCGCTGAATGAAGAGATTATTTCCGTACTGCCGCTTGGGGTGCTCGTTCATGATCAGGAGGCGAACCGTACGGTGATGAGCAATAAAATTGCCGATCATCTGCTGCCGCATCTTAATCTGCAGAACATCACCACCATGGCGGATCAGCATCAGGGCGTCATTCAGGCCACCATAAATAATGAACTGTACGAGATCCGTCAGTTCCGCAGCCAGGTCGCCTCCCGCACGCAGATCTTCATCATCCGCGATCAGGACAGGGAAGTGCTGGTGAATAAAAAGCTCAAGCAGGCGCAAAGGCTGTATGAGAAAAACCAGCAGGGACGTGCCGCCTTTATGCAAAACATCGGCGATGCCTTCAAGCAGCCGTTAAGGGCGCTGGCAAGCCAGGCGGCGGCGTTGAACACGTCTGAAAGTCATCAGCTTGCCTGCCAGGCCGACTCGCTGGTGCGTATGGTCGATGAGATCCAGCTGGCGAACATGCTGGAGAATGATTTCTGGAAGGGAACGCCAACCCTCTTCTCCATCCAGGATCTGATCGATGAAGTGGTTCCGGAAGTTCTGCCCGTGATTAAGCGGAAAGGGCTGCAGCTGCTGATCAATAACCATTTGTCCGCGAATGACGAACGCCATGGCGATCGAGAAGCGCTGCGTCGCATTCTGTTGATGATAATTCAATATGCCGTCACCACCACGCAGATCGGCAAGATCACCCTGGAAGTGAATACAGACGAGTCGGCTGAGGATCGCCTGACGTTCCGCATTCTGGACACCGGGGAAGGTGTCACAACAAGTGAAATTGATAATCTCCACTTCCCGTTCCTGAATGACACACAAAGCGATCGCTACGGCAAGGCCAATGCCCTGACCTTCTGGCTGTGCGACCAGCTGGCACGTAAGCTTGGCGGCCACCTGAATATTAAAGCCCGCGAATCCCTCGGCACCCGTTATTCTCTGCACGTGAAAATGGCCGCCAATCCGCAGGAAGAAGACGAAGAACGTCTGCTGGATGATGTCGTGGTGATGGTTGATGTGACCTCAAATGAGATCCGCAATATAGTGGTTCGTCAGCTGGAAAACTGGGGTGCGGCCTGCATCACGCCGGATGAAAGACTTGCAAGTCAAGAATTTGATCTGTTTTTAACGGATAATCCGTCTAATCTTACTGCCTCAGGCTTGCTTTTAAGCGATGATGAGTCAGGCGTGCGAAAAATCGGCCCAGGCCAGTTGCGCGTCAACTTTAATATAAGCAATGCGATGCAGGAAGCTGTACTACAACTAATAGAAGAGCAACTGGCGCAGGAAGAGATAGCGGAATCACCGTTAGGCGGCAATGAAAATGCCGAGCTTCACGCCAGCGGATACTATTCACTCTTTGTTGATACAGTACCAGATGATGTTAAGCGGTTGTATACTGAGTCCGCTGCGAATGATTTTGCAGCGCTGGCACAGACAGCACACCGGCTTAAAGGGGTGTTTGCCATGCTTAATCTGGTTCCCGGCAAGCAGTTATGTGAAACGCTGGAACATCTAATTCGTGAGAAAGATGCCTCTGGCATTGAAAAATACATCAGCGACATTGACGCCTACGTCAAAAGCTTGCTGTAGCAAGGTAGCCTAATACATGAACAATATGAACGTAATTATTGCCGATGACCATCCGATTGTACTGTTCGGTATTCGCAAATCACTTGAACAGATCGAGTGGGTGAATGTAGTCGGTGAATTTGAAGACTCTACAGCACTGATCAATAACCTCCCAAAGCTTGATGCACACGTGCTCATTACCGATCTCTCCATGCCCGGAGACAAGTACGGTGATGGCATCACGCTCATCAAATATATTAAGCGTCACTTCCCGGACATCTCGATCATCGTTCTGACCATGAACAACAACCCGGCGATCCTGAGCGCCGTGCTGGATCTGGATATCGAAGGGATTGTGCTGAAACAAGGCGCACCGACCGATCTGCCAAAAGCGCTCGCCGCGCTGCAGAAAGGCAAGAAGTTCACCCCTGAGAGCGTCTCTCGTCTGCTGGAAAAAATCAGCGCGGGCGGCTACGGTGACAAACGACTGTCGCCAAAAGAGAGCGAAGTTCTGCGCCTGTTTGCAGAAGGTTTCCTGGTGACCGAGATCGCCAAGAAACTGAACCGCAGTATTAAAACCATCAGCAGCCAAAAGAAATCAGCAATGATGAAACTGGGCGTGGACAATGATATTGCTCTGCTGAACTATCTCTCCTCCGTTACGCTGAGCGCAACGGACAAGGATTGATCCCCACTGTAAATGCCGGGTGGCGCTCGCGCTTACCCGGCCTACAGAACCCGTAGGCCCGCGCAAGCGCAGCGCCGCCGGGCAAATAAAAAAGGCCCTTACGGGCCTTTTTTATATTCTGGTTTTTCGTACCCGGTCTGCGTAAATCGACAGTGTCTGCTTCAGCACGTCCAGCGTCACCGGCTTCGACAGACAGCTGTCCATGCCTGACTCCAGACAGCGCTGCTTCTCCTCGGCCAGCGCATTCGCCGTGACGCCCACCACCGGCAACGTCAGGCCAAGCTGTCGGATGCGCTGCGTCAGGCGGTAGCCATCCATGTTCGGCATGTTGACGTCGCTAAGGACGATATCAATGTGATTTTTACTCAGCACATTCAGCGCATCCACGCCGTCATTCGCGGTTTTGCACTGGTAGCCAAGCGATCCGAGCTGGTCAGCCAGCAGGCGGCGGTTAATCGGATGGTCATCCACCACCAGAATCATCATATCGTCATTCACCGACGCCAGCGCCTCCGGTGAGGGCAACCCGCCCGCGCTGTCGCTCTCTTCCAGCTGTACCTTGTAGATCCGCGCCAGCAGGCTCAACAGCTCATGCGGCGTTGCGACACTGTGTACCCACTCCCCTGGCGCACGTTCAACCGGGATGCCAATGTGGCGACGACAGAACATCACCACGCCTCTTCCCTGCCACGGCTGTTCCAGCATCTCGTCGGTAATCAGCACATCGTCGACGTCCGGCGTCTGGCCTTCATAACCCGAGACCCGCACGCCACTGTGGGTCAGCAGTGCCGTCAGATAATCATTCAGCGAGGCATTGTGCACCGCGAGCCAGCAGCGCTTATCGCTGAGCCCGTCAACCGTCGCTTTCGCCGGATACTGCGCCGAATAGAGCGGAATACGGATGGTGAACTGGCTACCCATGCCGGGCTCGGTATCCACCGAGATATCGCCGTCCATCATGCTGACGAGTTTCTCACAAATCGCCAGCCCCAGTCCGGTGCCCTGGAAGTTACGCTGCACGCCGGTCCCCACCTGGAAGAACGGGTCAAACAGACGAACCACCTCCTTCGCCGGGATGCCCACCCCCGTGTCGCGCACGCGGATGCTCAGGTAATCCCCCGCCCGGCGGACGTGCAACACAATGCAGCCGATATCGGTGAATTTAATGGCGTTGCTGAGCAGGTTAGAGATAACCTGCTGCAGACGCATCGGATCGCCGTGCAGCGTCAGCGGTACATCCGGTTCGATAAAGCAGTAAAGCCCCAGCTGTTTACGCACCACCAGCGGCAGATAGTTGGCGCTGATATGGTTCATAACCTCGCGCGGTGAGAACTCCCGCGGTTCGATTTTTAGCTGCTCAGATTCAATTTTAGAGAAGTCGAGAATATCGCTAATGATTTTCAGCAGCAGACTGGAGGAGTTGTTCATCGCCGTCACCAGCCTGTCGACCCCTTTCGGCAGCTCTTTCGTCTGCAGCAGATCGAGGTTACCGATAATCCCGTACAGCGGCGTGCGCAGCTCGTGGCTGACCGTCGCAAGGAACATCGATTTCGACTGGCTGGCCTGCTCGGCAGCCTGGGCCATCTCCTGCAACGACTCTTCCATCTTCACGCGGGCGGAGACATCCACCAGCACGCAAATCGCCACGTTTTCATTGCGATAGCGGGAATGGACAAAGCTGATCTGCAGGTTGGTATGGGTACTGGTGAGCACGTCGACAAAGTTAACCTGCTGACCGCAGATAATCTGCGTCAACCGCTGCCGGTCCTCATGTGTCAGCATATTCAGGTAGTTATGCGCCAGCTCGTTACTCAGAATATTTGTCCCGTCCTGGGTACGCAGAATGCAGATCCCCACCGGGGCAGAGGCAACAATCTTACGGTTAAACTGCTCGTGCTCCTCCAGTCGCTGGGCGTCGCTTTCGGCGGGAATAAAGATCTTTCGCTCATACATGCGTGCCAGGGTAAACAGCGCGCCACCCGCCAGCAGGTTCAGCAGAATGGCATTCATGATAAGAATGCGTATCCGCTCGAGCACCATGTCCACCGGCAGCGAATAGACAATACTCAGCGAAGAAGGCGGCAGACTTTTCTTCAGCACCAGCTCGCGGAAGCCTGAGGTATAACCAAACCATGACCGCTCCTGCATCCATTGCGGTTCAACGTTTAAACGGTTATCGGGTCCGGCAAGGGAGATCAGCTGATGACCGTTTTCATCCAGAATGGTCACCCCCATGGGCAGGCTACCCGGGGTAAAGAAGTTTTCCATGCGAATGGTCTGCTCAATCCCCAGCAGTGCCTGCAGGCGATTGCCGAGATAGACCGGGGTCAGGGCGTAGAAATAGCCCACGCCCGTACGCGGGCCCTGGCTAACCCAGAAGATGTTATTCCCGCGCTCGTCCTGCGGCGCATTGCGATATTTCACGATGCGTTCATGCAGGCTTTTCAGCGCATCATCACGCTCAACGGGCACATCGCGCAGACCAAAATCCGCCATGCAGAGATTTTCACTGCCAATCAGGAATACGCGGTTCAGGTCATAGGCGGCGGAGAAATTATCACGCCAGTAACGCATGAACCAGGCAAGTGATTCCAGCGACCCGCGCCAGGTGTTGCTCAGCGTGGAACAATCGGAATCCGGAAACAGGGGCTGGAAGTCCGGGACTTCGGTTTTATCACTCCGGCCGCGAAGCGCAAGAATACCGTTTTCCGCCGTGAGGCGATTTTCGGCAATATACTTCAGCTCCTTCATCACGTCAGACGTTCGCTGAATGTAGCGCTGGGCCTGGTCGGAGCTTAAATTAAACTCCTGGCGGATCTCCGCTTCTTTCTGGTGCAGCGCGTTAACGATGTAAAACACCGAGAACAGGGCCACCAGCAGCCAAAGCAGGAGCGCCAGCGCCCGAAACAGATAGCGAGAAACTTTCAGCGTAGTACGAAAGGAGACGAGGTATTTCAAAGGGGCGAGGCTCCGCCGTCGGGGTCAAAAGAATGTGGTTAAGGTAGCGGTAAACGCGCCAGGTCGCAACGTTGACTTATCTGCTTGTGCAAAAGAAAAGGGCCGGAATCCGGCCCTTTTTTGCATCAGGAGACATTACTCGTCAGCGTCGTCCGCTGCATCATCATCGGTGTCGGCTTCCGGCGCGATATCATCATCACCTTCCGCGACGCTACCGTCGATGGAGTCGAGCTCTTCGTCATCCACTGGTTCAGCAACGCGCTGCAGACCTACCACGTTTTCATCTTCCGCAGTGCGGATGAGGATCACACCCTGGGTGTTACGACCCACGACGCTGATCTCAGAAACGCGAGTACGCACCAGCGTACCGGCATCGGTGATCATCATGATCTGATCCGCGTCGTCTACCTGCACCGCGCCAACAACGGAACCGTTGCGCTCGGTCACCTTGATAGAGATAACGCCCTGCGTGCCGCGAGACTTGGTTGGGTATTCCCCTTCCGCCGTACGTTTACCGTAACCATTCTGCGTGACGGTCAGGATGGCTCCTTCACCGCGCGGAATGATCAGCGAAACGACGCTGTCTTCGCCCGCCAGCTTGATACCGCGAACGCCCGTCGCGGTACGGCCCATTGCGCGAACGGCGTCTTCTTTGAAGCGCACCACTTTACCGGCGGCTGAGAAGAGCATGACTTCATCGGAGCCCGAGGTCAGATCGACGCCAATCAGCTCGTCGCCTTCGTTCAGGTTCACCGCGATGATACCGGCAGAGCGTGGACGGCTGAATTCGGTCAGCGCGGTTTTCTTCACGGTACCGCTGGCGGTCGCCATAAAGACGTTCACACCCTCTTCGTACTCGCGTACCGGCAGAATGGCGGTGATACGTTCGTTCGCTTCCAGCGGCAGCAGGTTTACGATTGGACGACCACGTGCGCCACGGCTCGCTTCCGGCAACTGATAGACTTTCATCCAGTACAGACGACCCCGGCTGGAGAAGCAGAGGATCGTGTCATGGGTGTTCGCCACCAGCAGACGGTCAATAAAGTCTTCTTCTTTAATACGTGCCGCAGATTTGCCCTTGCCGCCACGACGCTGTGCTTCGTAGTCGGTCAACGGCTGATACTTCACGTAGCCCTGGTGAGACAGGGTCACAACAACGTCTTCCTGGTTGATCAGGTCTTCGATGTTGATGTCCGCGCTGTTGGCGGTGATTTCGGTGCGACGCTCATCGCCGAACTGATCGCGGACCAGCTCCAGCTCTTCACGGATCACTTCCATCAGGCGCTCTGCGCTGCCCAGGATGTGCAGCAGCTCGGCAATCTGCTCCAGCAGCTCTTTATATTCGTCGAGCAGTTTTTCATGCTCAAGGCCAGTCAGTTTCTGCAGACGCAGATCCAGAATCGCCTGGGCCTGCTGTTCAGTCAGGTAGTACTGACCGTCACGCACGCCAAACTCAGGCTCCAGCCACTCAGGACGCGCCGCGTCATCACCCGCACGCTCCAGCATCGCCGCAACGTTGCCCAGATCCCAGGGACGGGAAATCAGCGCGGTTTTCGCTTCCGCCGGGGTTGGCGCGCGACGGATCAGCTCGATGATCGGGTCGATGTTGGCCAGCGCAACCGCCAGCGCTTCAAGAATGTGGGCACGGTCACGCGCTTTGCGCAGTTCAAAGATGGTACGGCGGGTCACCACTTCACGACGGTGACGCACGAACGCGCTCAGGATCTCTTTCAGGTTCATGATCTTCGGCTGACCATGGTGCAGTGCAACCATGTTGATACCGAAGGAGACCTGAAGCTGAGTCTGGGAGTACAGATTGTTCAGCACAACCTCACCCACCGCGTCGCGTTTAATTTCAATCACGATGCGCATCCCGTCTTTATCAGACTCGTCACGCAGCGCGCTGATGCCTTCAACGCGTTTTTCTTTTACCAGCTCGGCGATTTTCTCTATCAGTCGCGCTTTGTTCACCTGATACGGGATCTCGTGAACAATGATGGTTTCGCGGCCGGTTTTGGCGTCCGCTTCCACTTCAGCGCGGGCACGGATGTAGATCTTGCCGCGACCGGTACGGTACGCTTCTTCGATACCGCGACGACCGTTGATGATCGCCGCCGTCGGGAAGTCCGGGCCCGGGATGTGTTCCATCAGCCCTTCAATGCTGATGTCTTCATCGTCGATATAGGCCAGGCAGCCGTTGATCACTTCCGTGATGTTGTGCGGCGGAATGTTGGTTGCCATACCTACGGCGATACCAGACGAACCGTTGACCAGCAGGTTAGGGATTTTCGTTGGCATAACGTCAGGAATTTTTTCCGTGCCGTCGTAGTTATCAACGAAATCAACCGTCTCTTTTTCCAGGTCGGCCATCAGCTCATGGGCAATCTTCGCCAGACGGATTTCCGTATAACGCATTGCCGCGGCGGAGTCGCCGTCGATAGAACCAAAGTTACCCTGACCATCTACCAGCATGTAACGCAGCGAGAATGGCTGCGCCATACGGACGATAGTGTCGTACACCGCGGAATCACCATGGGGATGGTATTTACCGATTACGTCACCAACGACACGGGCAGATTTTTTGTAGGCTTTATTCCAGTCATTGCCCAATACGTTCATGGCGTATAGTACGCGACGGTGTACCGGCTTCAGGCCATCGCGGACGTCCGGCAGCGCACGGCCAACAATGACCGACATCGCATAGTCCAGATAGGAGCTCTTCAGCTCTTCCTCGATGTTAACCGGTGTAATTTCTCTCGCAAGGTCGCTCATCTAACCGCTATCCCTCTACTGTATCCCGGATTCAAAGGTCGCAAATTATAACACAGCCGAGGTGATACAGGTAAACCTATACGCTTTATTCACCGGGATTGCCTGATATACTCATTCGTCTTGCTAAATAAGGAGTAAAAGCGCCCATGAATGCCGAAAAATCCCCGGTGGCTCACAACGTTGACCACGAAGAGATTGCCAAATTTGAAGCGGTGGCCTCCCGCTGGTGGGATCTCGAAGGTGAGTTCAAACCGCTGCATCGCATTAATCCGCTGCGTCTGGGCTATATCGCGGAGCGTTCCGGCGGTCTGTTCGGTAAGAAAGTGCTTGATGTCGGCTGCGGCGGCGGTATCCTGGCTGAGAGCATGGCGCGCGAAGGGGCGAACGTCACGGGTCTGGATATGGGCTTCGAGCCGTTGCAGGTTGCCCGTCTGCATGCCCTGGAGTCGGGTATTCAGGTTGAGTATGTGCAGGAAATCGTCGAGGAACACGCGGCGAAACATGCCCATCAGTACGATGTGGTGACCTGCATGGAGATGCTGGAGCACGTTCCCGATCCGCAGTCCGTGGTGCACGCCTGTGCAAAACTGGTGAAACCGGGCGGCCAGGTCTTCTTCTCGACCATCAACCGTAATGGTAAAGCCTGGCTGATGGCCGTCGTCGGTGCGGAGTATGTGCTGCGCATGGTGCCGAAAGGGACGCACGACGCGAAGAAATTCATCAAGCCTGCGGAGTTGTTAAGCTGGGTTGACCAGACGTGGCTCAAAGAGCAGCACATTACCGGCCTGCACTACAATCCGCTGACCAATAAATTCAAACTCGCACCGGGCGTTGATGTTAACTATATGTTGCACACGACCGCCAAAAACGACTAACGTCATTCGTTATTCTTATAAAGATTGCGCGACATCATGTTGCGCAATTCTGACCACCCGTCGAAGAAATCAGCACTCGATCAAATTTTGAATTTTTTTTCTTAATTATTGACATCTCTTCCAGGCCTTACAGCATGAGGACTTAGCCTTTTTTACCCTTTCACAACCTCAATTTAACGTCAAAATCAACCCTTGTGCTGAAAAGAATCCTTACTAGAATACTCACCATATAGCGTTTTTCTTATCGCAAACCCCCTATATGTAGTATTTATCCACAGAGTTAGTCACAAGACGGTTCTGTGGATAAGCGGGGGATATTTTTTATTTCACGGACAGGTAAACCCCACATGAATCAGAGTCTGCTGGTGACAAAGCGCGACGGTACTACCGAGCGTATCAATCTGGACAAAATCCATCGAGTTCTCGACTGGGCAGCAGAAGGACTGAACAACGTATCTATCTCCCAGGTTGAACTGCGTTCTCACATCCAGTTCTACGACGGCATCAAAACATCTGATATCCACGAAACCATCATCAAAGCGGCGGCAGACCTGATCTCCCGCGAAGCACCGGATTATCAGTACCTTGCGGCACGTCTGGCCATTTTCCACCTGCGTAAAAAAGCCTACGGCCAGTTTGAGCCGCCGAAGCTGTACGACCACGTGGTGAAAATGGTTGAGCTGGGCAAATACGACACGCATCTGCTGGAAGACTATACGGAAGAAGAGTTCGAGCAGATGAACGGGTTTATCGATCACTGGCGCGATATGAACTTCTCCTATGCGGCAGTGAAGCAGCTCGAAGGCAAATACCTGGTTCAGAACCGTGTAACCGGTGAGATCTACGAAAGCGCCCAGTTCCTCTATATTCTGGTGGCCGCCTGCCTGTTCTCCAACTATCCGCGTGAAACCCGTCTGGACTACGTAAAGCGTTTCTACGATGCGGTTTCTACGTTCAAGATTTCTCTGCCTACGCCAATCATGTCTGGCGTGCGTACTCCAACCCGTCAGTTCAGCTCCTGCGTACTGATCGAGTGCGGTGACAGCCTGGATTCCATCAACGCCACCTCCAGCGCCATTGTGAAATACGTTTCCCAGCGTGCCGGTATCGGTATCAACGCCGGTCGCATTCGTGCGCTGGGCAGCCCGATTCGCGGCGGTGAAGCGTTCCACACCGGCTGTATCCCGTTCTACAAACACTTCCAGACGGCCGTGAAATCCTGCTCTCAGGGCGGCGTGCGCGGTGGTGCAGCGACCCTGTTCTACCCAATGTGGCACCTGGAAGTGGAAAGCCTGCTGGTCCTGAAAAACAACCGCGGCGTGGAAGGCAACCGCGTGCGTCACATGGACTACGGCGTACAGATCAACAAGCTGATGTATACCCGTCTGCTGAAAGGCGAAGATATCACCCTGTTCAGCCCGTCTGACGTCCCGGGCCTGTATGACGCGTTCTTCGCCGATCAGGACGAGTTCGAGCGTCTGTATACCAAATACGAAAAAGACGACAGCATCCGTAAACAGCGCGTGAAAGCGGTCGACCTGTTCTCCCTGATGATGCAGGAACGTGCCTCTACCGGTCGTATCTACATCCAGAACGTTGACCACTGCAACACCCACAGCCCGTTTGACCCGGTAGTTGCCCCAGTGCGCCAGTCTAACCTGTGCCTGGAGATCGCCCTGCCGACCAAACCGCTGGAAGACGTGAACGACGAAAACGGTGAAATTGCGCTGTGTACGCTGTCCGCGTTCAACCTGGGTGCGATTAAGAGCCTGGACGAGCTGGAAGAGCTGGCTGTGCTGGCCGTCCGCGCCCTCGACGCCCTGCTGGACTACCAGGATTACCCAATCCCGGCCGCCAAACGCGGTGCGATGGGCCGTCGTACCCTGGGTATCGGCGTGATCAACTTCGCCTACTGGCTGGCGAAAAACGGCAAGCGTTACTCTGACGGCAGCGCCAACAACCTGACCCACCAGACGTTTGAAGCCATTCAGTACTATCTGATGAAAGCCTCTAACGAGCTGGCGAAAGAGCAAGGCGCGTGCCCGTGGTTCAACGAAACCACCTATGCGAAAGGCATTCTGCCTATCGACACCTATAAGAAAGACCTGGATGCGATTGTCAGCGAGCCGCTGCATCTCGACTGGGAAGGCCTGCGCGAGTCCATCAAGACCTACGGCCTGCGTAACTCCACGCTCTCTGCCCTGATGCCGTCCGAGACCTCTTCGCAGATCTCCAACGCCACCAACGGTATTGAGCCACCGCGCGGCCACGTTAGCATCAAAGCCTCGAAAGACGGCGTGCTGCGTCAGGTGGTGCCGGATTACGAGACACTGGGTGACAACTACGAGCTGCTGTGGGAAATGCCTAACAACGACGGCTACCTGCAGCTGGTGGGTATCATGCAGAAATTTATCGACCAGTCGATCTCTGCCAATACCAACTACGACCCGACGCGCTTCCCGTCTGGCAAGGTTCCGATGCAGCAGCTGCTGAAAGACCTGCTGACCGCCTACAAATTTGGCGTGAAAACCCTGTACTATCACAACACCCGTGATGGTGCGGAAGACGCGCAGGACGACCTGGTTCCGTCAATTCAGGACGATGGCTGCGAAAGCGGCGCATGTAAGATCTAAGCACTTTGCCGGGTGGCGCTACGCTTACCCGGCCTACGATTTTGGAGGCCCGGCAAACGCAGTGCCGCCGGGCAATAAAATCTCAACAGGACTCACCGCAATGGCATATACCACCTTTTCACAGACGAAAAACGACCAGCTCAAAGAGCCGATGTTCTTCGGCCAGCCGGTCAACGTGGCACGCTACGATCAGCAAAAATATGACATCTTCGAAAAGCTGATTGAAAAGCAACTCTCCTTCTTCTGGCGTCCGGAAGAAGTGGACGTTTCCCGCGACCGTATTGACTACCAGTCGTTGCCGGATCACGAAAAACATATCTTCATCAGCAACCTGAAATACCAGACGCTGCTGGACTCCATTCAGGGACGTAGCCCGAACGTGGCGCTGCTGCCGCTGATCTCCATTCCTGAGCTGGAAACCTGGGTAGAAACCTGGGCGTTCTCCGAGACGATCCACTCCCGCTCTTACACCCATATCATCCGCAACATCGTCAACGATCCGGCGGTGGTATTTGACGATATCGTCACCAATGAGCAGATCCAGAAGCGCGCGGAAGGCATTGCCCATTACTACGACGAGCTGATTGAGATGACCAGCTACTGGCATCTGCTGGGCGAAGGCACTCACCATGTGAACGGTAAAACCATCACCGTGAACCTGCGTGCGCTGAAAAAGCAGCTGTATCTGTGTCTGATGAGCGTCAACGCGCTGGAAGCGATCCGCTTCTACGTGAGCTTTGCCTGCTCCTTCGCCTTTGCCGAGCGCAAGCTGATGGAAGGTAACGCCAAAATCATCCGTCTGATCGCCCGTGACGAAGCCCTGCACCTGACCGGTACCCAGCACATGCTGAATCTGCTGCGCAGCGGTTCGGACGACCCGGAGATGGCGCAAATTGCCGAAGAGTGCAAACAGGAGTGCTATGACCTGTTCGTGCTGGCGGCCCAGCAGGAGAAAGAGTGGGCAGACTATCTGTTCCGCGACGGCTCCATGATTGGCCTGAACAAAGATATTCTGTGCCAGTACGTTGAGTACATTACCAACATCCGTATGCAGGCGGTTGGTCTCGACCTGCCGTTCCAGACGCGCTCTAACCCTATCCCGTGGATCAACACCTGGCTGGTGTCCGATAACGTGCAGGTGGCGCCACAGGAAGTGGAAGTCAGTTCTTACCTGGTCGGTCAGATTGATTCTGAAGTGAACACTGACGACCTGAGCGACTTCCAGCTCTGATGACGCGCGTCACGCTGAGCCTTTCGGGCACCGAAGTGCTGTGCCAGGAAGAGCACCCTTCCCTGCTGGTGGCGCTTGAAGCGCATCAGGTGGAGGTGGAGTACCAGTGTCGTGAAGGTTATTGCGGCTCCTGCCGCTGCCGCCTGGTCGCAGGCCAGGTGGACTGGCTGACCGAACCGCTGGCCTTTATCAACGAAGGGGAAATTTTGCCCTGCTGCTGCCGGGCAAAAGGCGATATAGAAATCGAGATGTGATTGTGTCGGGTGACGCTTCGCTTACCCGACCTACAAAACCGCAGTTCGTAGGCCGGGTAAGGCGCAGCCGCCACCCGGCAATTTCAGCGTTTATCCTTCAAAAAACTCACCGCTTTATCCGGGAAATCCGTAAACAGTCCGTCCACGCCCGCCTGGTTGTACAACACTTCATAAAGCTGATTCACGTCCGTGGCATACGGCGGCAGCTGGTCTGCGCGCACCGTGTACGGATGGACCTGCATCTTGCTGGCATGGGCCTCTTTCACCATTGCCGTCAGCTTCACGTGGCCCGGTGTAGAGCCCTCTGCCACCAGCATGTGGTAATCCGGCCCGATACCGTCGGCGTACTGCGCAATCTGCTTCATCGCGCCCGGCTTAAACATCCAGTCGTAGTTGTAGTTTACCCACTTGCCGTCCGGCTGCTTCTCCTGGGTTTCATTCCAGTCGGTGTAGGCAATCAGCTGCACCAGATTGAGATCCATCCCCATCTTCGGCTCCAGCTCGGTTTTGATGCGCTTGAGCTCAGCGGCGTCAAAACACTGCAGATAAACCTTGTCCTTCTTGCTGGTGTAGCCGTACTGCTTCAGCACTTCCAGCGTTTTCGCGGCAATGTCTTTCCCTTCCTGGTGGTGGAACCACGGCGCCTTGATTTCCGGGTAGATGCCGATATTTTTCCCGGTTGAGTGGTTCAGCCCCTGAACAAACTCAATCTCGTCCTGGAAGGTATGGATCCGGAAGTCAGATTTGCCCATCGGGAAACGCCCCGGATAAACCTGCTTCTTCTTGCCATTTTCAATCTCGAAGCCTTCCGTGAACTTCAGCGAGCGGATTTCTGCCAGCGTAAAGTCAATGGCGTAGTAGCGGCCATCTTTGCGGGCGCGGTCCGGGAAACGCTCCGCCACGTCCGTCACGCGGTCAAGGTAGTGATCGTGCAGGACAACCAGCTGGTCATCCTTCGTCATCACCAGATCCTGCTCCAGATAATCCGCGCCCTGCGCATAGGCCATCGCTTTTGCCGGCAGCGTATGCTCCGGCAAATAGCCGCTCGCACCGCGGTGGGCGATGACGATTTTATCTGCCGCCAGCGCGGACCCGGTCATCAGGCCCGCCAGCAGCAGGCCCGTCGCTAACTGTGTTAATTTCATAACAATGCTCCTTATTGACGACGTGCCAGCACTTCCGCGTGGTGACGTTTTTCACCGATCATCACAACAACCAGCAGCAGGACCGCCAGCACGCTGCCGCCAATCATCACCATAAAGCCGCCGTCCCAGCCGAAGAAGTCAACGGTGTAGCCGACAATGGCGCTCGCCGCGACCGAACCGCCCAGATAGCCAAACAGACCGGTAAAGCCCGCCGCCGTGCCTGCCGCTTTTTTCGGTGCCAGCTCCAGAGCGTGCAGACCAATCAGCATTACCGGACCGTAAATCAGGAAGCCGATGACGATCATACAGGCCATATCAACTGATGGGTTGCCCGGCGGGTTGAGCCAGTAGACCACGGTGGCGATGGTGACCAGAGTCATAAAGAAGACGCCCGTCGCACCGCGGTTGCCTTTAAACACTTTGTCCGACATCCAGCCGCAAATCAGGGTGCCCGGGATCCCCGCATATTCATACAGGAAGTAGGCCCAGGAGGATTTATCCAGCGCGAAGTGCTTCACCTCTTTCAGGTAAGTCGGCGACCAGTCGAGAATGCCGTAGCGCAGCAGATAAACGAACACGTTGGCGACCGCGATATACCACAGCAGCTTGTTAGGCAGCACGTACTTCATGAAGATCTGCTTTGCCGTCAGCTCTTCTTCGTGCTTCTCGCTGTAATCGTCCGGGTAGTCGTTTTTGTACTCCTCAATCGGCGGCAGGCCGCAGGACTGCGGCGTGTCACGCATCAGGGCGAAGGCAATAATCGCCACCAGAATGGCGCCAAAGGCCGGCATGTAGAGCGCCGCATGCCAGTCGTTAAACCAGGCCATCCCCAGCAGGAACAGCAGAGGCGGAATGCCGCCCCCCACGTTATGCGCACAGTTCCATACCGACACGATGCCGCCACGCTCTTTCTGCGACCACCAGTGCACCATGGTACGTCCGCATGGCGGCCATCCCATCCCCTGGAACCAGCCGCAGAGGAACAGCAGCACGAACATGATGGCAATGCTGGAGGTTGCCCACGGCACAAAGCCCATAAACAGCATGACCGCGGCCGCGAGGATCAGACCCGCCGGCAGGAACACGCGCGGATTCGAGCGATCCGAGACGGACCCCATGATGAATTTGGAAAAACCGTAGGCGATGGAGATCCCCGACAGCGCGAACCCCAGATCGCCGCGCGAAAAGCCCTGCTCCACCAGATACGGCATAGCAAGCGCGAAGTTTTTGCGCACAAGGTAATACGCCGCGTACCCGAAGAAGATCCCGAGGAAAATTTGCCAACGCAGACGGCGGTATAGCGGATCAATTTCTGCCTCTGGCAGACGCGCCCGATGCGGCGCAGGTTTGAAGATACTGAGCATGACAGCCTCCGTGGCCAGCTATTGAATTTACAGGGGTTTAACTGCCCCATACTCCAGAGAGGTCGCGATGTTAAGAAATCACGGTGATTGTTACTGTGAATCAACGCACAAATTGTTACAGAAATATGACAGGATGCGCAAAAAAAGCGCATGAAATCACGTTCCACTTTCGAATTTCGCTCGTTTGTGTTCGAAATCAAACAAACCACAGTTTTCATGTGGCTAAATGATAAAAAACGAACACTGAGGGATGACAATGACAATTCACGACCCACGCTTTCGCGATGTGATTATCATTGGCGGTGGCGCAACCGGCGCCGGCATCGCACGCGATTGTGCCCTGCGGGGGTTAAGCGTCACGCTGGTGGAGCGCCATGACATTGCGACAGGCGCAACCGGACGCAATCATGGACTGCTTCACAGCGGCGCCCGCTACGCCGTGACGGACGGCGAATCAGCACGCGAATGTATCGCCGAAAATCAGATCCTGCGGCGTATTGCCCGCCACTGCATTGAGCCGACCGACGGTCTGTTTATTACTCTTCCCGAAGACGATCTCGCCTTTCAGTCAACCTTTTTGACGGCATGTCATGCGGCGGGGATTCAGGCCGAGGCCATCGACCCGGCCCTCGCGCGCCGCATTGAACCCGCCGTCAACCCTGCCCTGACGGGCGCGGTAAAAGTGCCCGACGGGACGGTTGATCCCTTTCGCCTGACGGCCGCCAATATGCTGGACGCCCGCGAGCATGGGGCGCACATCCTGACCGGGCACGAAGTAACCGGGCTGATCCGTGAAGGCCATCGCATCTGCGGCGTGCGGGTGTTTGATACGCAATACAACGAACACAGCGAGCTGTTTGCCTCCGTCGTCATCAATGCCGCCGGGATCTGGGGTCAACGTATTGCGGAATATGCTGACCTGTCGGTACGCATGTTCCCGGCGAAAGGCTCCCTGCTGATCCTCGACCACCGCATTAATAACCATGTGATCAACCGCTGCCGCAAACCCTCCGATGCCGATATTCTGGTGCCGGGCGATACCATTTCGTTAATCGGCACCACCTCCACCCACGTGGACTACAGCGAAATTGATTACAACCGCGTGACCGCCGAAGAGGTGGACATCCTGCTGCGCGAAGGGGAAAAACTGGCCCCGGTCATGGCGCAGACCCGGATCCTGCGCGCCTATGCCGGCGTCCGCCCGCTGGTGGCCAGCGACGACGATCCGAGCGGGCGTAACGTCAGCCGCGGCATTGTGCTGCTCGATCACGCCGCGCGCGATGGCCTGGACGGGTTTATCACGATTACAGGCGGCAAGCTGATGACCTATCGTCTGATGGCCGAGTGGGCGACGGATGCCGTCTGCCGCAAGCTGGGCAATACCGAACGGTGCGTGACGGCAGAACAGCCTTTACCCGGATCGCGCCAGTCTACCGAGAAAACGCTGCAAAAAATCATCTCCCTGCCCGCGCCGCTGCGCGGGTCCGCAATTTACCGCCACGGCGACAGAACGCCACAGTGGCTCGGTGAAGGACGATTGAGCCGCAGCCTGGTGTGCGAGTGCGAAGCCGTGACCGCCGGTGAAGTGCAGTACGCGGTGGAGAACCTGACGGTCAATAGCCTGCTCGATCTCCGCCGCCGCACCCGCGTCGGAATGGGAACCTGCCAGGGTGAGCTCTGCGCCTGCCGTGCCGCCGGGCTGCTGCAGCGTTTTCATACCACCACCGCCACCCAGTCGCTCGATCAGCTCAGCGCGTTTTTAAACGAACGCTGGAAGGGGATTCAGCCTGTCGCCTGGGGTGATGCCCTGCGGGAAAGCGAGTTTACCCGCTGGGTCTACCAGGGACTGTGCGGTCTTGAGAAGGAGCAACACGATGAAATTTGATGCCGTGATTGTCGGCGGCGGGCTGGCAGGCCTGCTTTGTGGAATCAAACTCACAAAGCAGGGGCTGCGCTGCGCCATTATCACCCGGGGACAGAGCGCCCTGCACTTTTCGTCAGGCTCGCTGGATCTGGTGGACGAAACCTGCCGCGAAAAGCTGCCGCCGGAGCACCCGTATCACCTGATTGGCGCGCAACATATTGACCGCTTTGCCCTGGAAACCGAAGCGCTGCTGGCAGAGTGCGGCGCACGTCTGCAGGGCAGCGCCAGGCAAAATCATCAGCGCGTCACGCCGCTTGGCACCCTACGCTCCGCCTGGCTCAGCCCGGAGGAGGTGCCCGTTGCCCCGTTCAGCGCCGCACGCGTGCGGGTGGTGGGCATCAGCGGTTTTCTGGATTTTCAGCCCCATCTCGCGGCAGCGTCACTCTGTCGCCAGGGGGTTAATGCTGACACCGCAGAGATAGAGCTGCCAGAGCTGGACGTTCTGCGCGATAACCCAAGTGAATTTCGCGCGGTGAATATCGCCCGTTTCCTTGATAACGAAGAGAAATGGCCGCTGCTGTATGAGGCACTCAGCCCGCTTGCGGCAGGATGCGATGCGCTATTGATGCCCGCCTGCTTTGGCTTAAACGACAACCGACTCTGGCGCTGGCTCTCAGACCGTCTGCCCTGCACGCTCGGTTTGTTGCCCACGCTGCCCCCTTCCGTACCCGGCATTCGCCTGCATACCCAACTCCAGCGCCAGTTTGTTGCGCAGGGTGGCGTCTGGATGGCAGGGGATGAAGTAAAAAAAATTACCCTGACGGACGGCGCGGTGAACGAAATCTGGACGCGCAACCACGATGATATCCCCCTTCGGGCCCGTTATACGGTGCTGGCCAGCGGCAGTTTCTTCAGTAACGGGCTGCTGAGTAGCCGGGAGGGCATCCGGGAAGCCATTATGGGGCTGGATGTCCGGCAGAGCGCCTCCCGCGCGGACTGGTACCAGAGCGATTTCTTCTCGCCGCAGCCCTGGCAACAGTTTGGCGTCATCGTCGATAACCGGCTACATCCGCAGCTTGCCGGTAAGCCCGTCAGTAATCTTTTTGCCATTGGCTCGCTGCTGGGTGGATACGACCCCATCGCCCAGGGCTGCGGTGGCGGCGTCTGCGCCGTTACGGCGCTGTATGCGGCAGAGCAGATTAGCCAGCGCATGGAGGCTGAACAATGAACGATACCCGTTTTGAAAGCTGCATCAAATGCACGGTGTGTACCACGGTCTGCCCGGTCAGCGGCGTCAATCCACGCTATCCAGGCCCGAAACAGGCTGGGCCGGACGGCGAACGCCTGCGCCTGAAGGACGGCAAGCTGTACGACGAAGCCCTGAAGTACTGCATCAACTGCAAACGCTGTGAAGTCGCCTGTCCATCGGATGTGAAAATCGGCGATATCATCCAGCGCGCCCGGGCGCGCTACAGCACGCAAAAACCGTCACTGCGAGACGCCATTCTGAGCCATACCGATCTGATGGGCAGCCTGTCGACACCGTTCGCTCCGCTGGTAAACGCCGCAACCGCCCTCAAACCGGTGCGTCAGCTGCTGGATGCCACACTTAAGATCGATCATCACCGCAGCCTGCCGAAATATTCTCACGGCACCTTCCGCCGCTGGTACACGTCCGTCGCGGCGAAGCAGGCGCAGTATGCCGACCAGGTGGCTTTTTTCCACGGCTGCTACGTGAACTACAACCACCCGCAGCTGGGGAAAGATCTGCTGAAGGTGCTGAACGCCATGGGAACAGGCGTACAGCTACTGAACAAGGAGAAGTGCTGCGGCGTGCCGTTGATTGCCAACGGGTTTACCGACAAAGCGCGCAGGCAGGCGCAGAGCAACGTCACGTCGCTGCGCGAAGCCATCGTCGGGAAAGGTATTCCGGTGCTGGCGACCTCCTCCACCTGTACCTTTACCCTGCGCGATGAGTACCCCCATCTGCTGGATGTGGATAACCGCGGGCTGCGCGAGCACATCGAACTGGCGACGCGTTTCCTGTGGCGCAAACTGGACAGCGGGCAGACCCTGCCGCTCAGAAAATTGCCCCTGAAAGTGGTGTATCACACGCCGTGTCATATGGAGAAAATGGGCTGGTCGCTGTATACGCTGGAGCTGCTGCGGTTAATCCCGGGTCTTGAACTGACGGTGCTGGATTCGCGCTGCTGCGGAATTGCGGGAACCTACGGCTTTAAACGGGAAAACTACGCCACGTCACAGGCAATTGGCGCCCCGCTGTTCCGTCAGATTGAAGAGAGCGGCGCGGATATCGTGGTGACCGACTGCGAAACCTGCAAGTGGCAGATTGAGATGTCCACAAGCTTACGCTGTGAACATCCGATTACCCTGCTGGCGAAGGCGCTGGGCTGAACATGGCCGGGGCGAAAGGCCCCGGCCAACGTTTTACTCAACGAACAGCGACTCGACAACGTGGATCCAGCCGTGCTCGCTGGCCACCTCTTTGCCATTCAACCAGCGGCGCAGCATGTTCAGGGCCATCATCGCACAAACCTCCTGACGCACCGCCAGGCTGTGGCGGGTGATACTCATCTTAACCCGCAGTGCCCAGGTGCCTTCCGGCGTGGCCAGCGCGAAGTTAAGGTATTCCTCATCCAGCCCCCCGACAAACAGCGCCAGTCCGGCAAAATGTTTTACCCTTCTTTCAGATGCCCAACGGGCGGTCTGCGCCAGGGTCTCCTGCTGGAACGGCACCACTTCGCTGGCCAACAGCGGCGCGTTGACGCGAGACAACTGCAGCGCCAGCAGGCCGCCGGTGAACTGCTCGCTTAAGGTCACGCTCAGCTGGCGCGACTGCAGATGCTTCGCAATCTGCGCCGGTAGCCCTTCCGTGCCTTCGAAAATCAGGCTTTCGCCCGCCACGCGCTGCACCTCAGGCCACAAGGCCAGCATCGCCTCTTTCTGCGTTGCTGGCCCGGTCAGCTTAAGCTCAATGATTGGCATGGAGGAGCGATAGCCCATGGAGACGCCCGGCGGGAGTGAGAGGTGATCGAGGCTCTGGGCCAGATCGCTTTCAGAGCGGCCAAAAGTGGTCAGGCGCAGGCAAAGCGGGGGTTCCGGCAGGGTAAAGCGCTGGCGAAGGCGCGGCAGGATCTGCTGCTCGACCATCACCTTAAATTCTGAGGGTACGCCCGGCGTAAAGAACATCAGGCAGCGGTTCAGTTGCATGGCAAACCCACATGCGGTACCGACCGGGTTATCAACCAGTTCCGCGCTGGCGGGGATCTCAGCCTGTTTGCGGTTGCTGGGGGCCATGACGCGACCGCGTTCGGCGAAAAAGCGCTCCATCTGCGAAAGCCACGCTTCATGCAGCACCAGCCCTTCGCCTTTGGCAGTCGCAGCGGCCAGCGCGCTGAGGTCGTCGCTGGTGGGGCCGAGCCCACCGTTTACAATCAGCACGTCACAGTGTTCGCTGCGTTCGCGCAGAACACTCACCAGCGACTCAAGATTGTCGCCCACGGTATTGCGGCGCGTTAACGGTAATCCTTGCTCAAAGAAAAGATCGGCAAGCCAGGCGGCATTGGTATCAATAATTTGCCCATGCAGCACTTCGTCGCCGGTGGATAACATCTCCACGTTAATCATTATGTTCTCCCGCTTATTTGGTCAGAACACTATAGCGCAAACGTGGGTAGGAGAAGAGAGAAACTGGCGCGACAGCATGCCGCGCCGGTGTGTTTAGAAGCCTGCGCTAACGCCCACGTATGGACCGTCAGCCAGCGCATTGTCGCGGTTGCCGTCTTTGCCGGCCAGGTTCAGATAACGATAGCCCGCTTCAATGGTAATCGGACGCATGATGGTCCAGCGCGCACCGGCGTTGGCCTCTTCATAGCTGTCGATACCGCTGGAAAGCGAGTCTGGTGAGTAGTAGTACTCGCCGAACAGGCCGAAGCTGTCGCCAATTTTCCACTGCAGACCACCGCCAACCGCCGCCGCGTACCCTTCGTCACCGTCGTTCGGGTTGGTGTAGATACCTTTACCGCCAACAGTCGCCAGGAACGGGCCCAGCGGAACGTTCAGACCGAGACCGAGGCTTGCCGCGTCGCCGTCGTCATCGTTATGCGTCCAGCCACCCGTCATCGCCAGACCGGAGGTTTCCGTGCCCATGCCGAAGCCCAGGTGGGTATAATCCTGACCCGCCGAACCGTTAATGCTAATGGCGTTTGCCGCCGCAGAAACAACCATCAGGCCGAAGCCCATTAATGCCACTTTTTTCATTATTGCGATCCCGCACATTTTATAGAGAAGTCCCAAAACCGCGAGATTTTAACCGGAGTCTTCCGGGGATCAAGGACTCTGCGTGCGGCAGGTCGAAAGATTGTCACTATTTGAAACGGCGCTTATCCCTTAAGTGATGCATTGACCCACTGCTGCAGCGCGCGACGGGAGACTTTGATGCCGCCATTTTTGAGCTCGGTCGGCAGCAGCAGCCAGCGGATGGGTTGCTCAAACCGCGCCAGCTTATCCCTGACCCAGTCAGGAAAACAGGCGATATCCGTTCCCGGTTCACACTCCACCACCGCCACCGGACGTTGACCAAATTCGGCGTCGTCCAGCGGGACGATAAACACCTGATTAATCTGCGGGTGTGTTGCGATAACCCGCTCAAGGCTTTCTGGCTGGATCCCTTCTCCGCCACTAAAAAAGAGGTTGTCCATACGGCCCAGAATCGTCAGGCGGCCGTCATGCCATTCACCGCGATCGCGGGTGGCGAACCATCCCTGCGCGTTGGTCAGCGGAATTAACGCACCGTCCCGCCAGTAGCCTGAGGCCATGCTGTGCGCCTTGATCCAGACCTCGCCGTTCACGATCTGCACCTCTCTGCCCGGTAGCGCAGAGCCTACGTCCGGCTCGCCGTCCGCCTCTTTCGCGCAGACGGTAGAGGCAAACTCGGTCAGGCCGTAACCGCAGAAGCTGCGGATCCCCTGCTCCCGCGCCTGTTGCGTTAACGCCACCGGAATCGCCGCTCCGCCAAGCAAAACCGCTTTCAGGGCAATGTGGCTGTCGGTATTCAGAAGACGCCAGAGCTGGGTTGGCACCAGCGAGGCGTGCGTGCAGCCGCGCAAAGCCTGCTCCAGAGGCTGTTTCTCGCGCACGGTTAACCGCGCCCCCGCCTGCAGCCAGCGCCATAAAATTCCCTGGCCGGAGACATGAAACAGCGGCAGCGAAAGCAGCCAGTCATCGTCACCGCCGTAGGGCATCAGCGACAGTACGCCGCGCGCGCTGGCAAGATGGGCCGCGCAGGTATGGACCGCCGCTTTTGGCAGCCCGGTGGAGCCTGAGGTGAGCGTCATGGACGCCAGCCGTGCCGGTTGCCACGCGACGCGGTGTTCCCCTTCACGATCGCGCATGCTCAGGGCAGGAAGAGCGTCATAGCTGCCGTCCAGCACCAGCGCAAAGCGCAGCGTCATCTGCGGGAGTAACACCTCCAGCAGCGGGCGCGGCAGTTGCGGGTTAACGGGAAGAATACGCGCGCCGCACTGGAGCAGCGCCAGCCACGCCAGCAGGGTCTGCGGATGGTTATGGGCCAGCAGCAGCACGCCGTCGCCCTCCACCACGCCCTGCTGGTGAAACCCCGCCGCGAGACGGTCGACGCGGACGCACAGCTGTTGCCAGGTAAGCACCTCGTCGTTCAGTCTCAGGGCCGGTTTATCCGCAAACTGCACGCACCAGTGACGCCAGGGCCAGTCGGCAAAACTCATAACAACGGCTCCAGCGCCCCGGAATTCAGGCACGGCAGCGTACTGCCCGGCCACGTGCGGATAAGCTGAGCCTGCATCAGGTTCAGCGTGTCGAGGCCAGGCACCGTGTCCGGCGTTAACCAGGCGGCAATACGCGCCAGCTGCGTCAGCCCAAGGCTGGATTCTATAGAGGAGCTGATCACCGCCGTCAGCCCTGCGGCGTGCGCGGCTGCAACCTGCTCGCGCACCTTCGCCAGACTGCCGGTCAGGGTCGGTTTTATCACCACTGCGCTGACGCCGGGCTCGGCAACGAAGGCAAAATCCGCTTCGCGCAGGCTTTCATCCCAGGCGATGGCAATCCCCGTTTCGCGGGCAAACGCGCGCGAATCGTCGCGGGTTTTACACGGCTCTTCCAGAAAGGCAATGCGGCTGCGGTATGCCGGGTTGACGTACTTTGCAAACTGCTGCGCCTTCAGCGGCGTCCAGGCGCGGTTCGCATCCAGACGCAGACGAAGGTCGGGGATCGCTTCCAGCAGCAGGTTGGCCACCATGCCGTCGCGTACCGCTTCGTAGAGGCCGACTTTGATTTTTGCGACCGTCTCACCCGGCATGGCGGAGAGCAACGCGAAGAGTTCGTCCGGATCGCCCGTGCAGAGCGGCGCCGCGCGATAATCGACCGCTTCCGGCAGGCTACCGTCGAGCTCCGCCAGCGCGCAGCTGATGCCAAAGGCGGCGGAAGGCACGTCCGGCAGCGGTGGATTGGCCCCCTCGCGCCAGGCATCCGCCCAGGCCACCAGCGCGGCCTGCGCTTCCTCCAGCGACTCCAGACTAAAGCCCGGCAGCGGCGACACCTCGCCCCAGCCTTCCCGCTCGCCCTGCTGCAGATGCACGAAAACGCCGTCACGGGTTTTTAACCGCCGTTCACGCAGCACCACACCCGCGTCCATCGGTATCTGCCAGCGGTAAACCTGCGCGCGACGCATTACGGGTTCCGTTTGAATTTGCTGAAGTCTGGCTGGCGTTTTTCGTTAAACGCGTTGCGCCCTTCCTGACCCTCTTCGGTCATGTAGAACAGCATGGTGGCGTTGCCCGCCAGCTCCTGCAGGCCTGCCTGGCCGTCACAGTCGGCGTTGAGGGCCGCTTTCAGGCAACGCAGCGCCATGGGGCTGTTTTGCAGCATTTCGCGACACCAGCGGACGGTCTCTTTTTCAAGGTCGGCAATCGGGACCACGGTATTGACCAGCCCCATATCCAGTGCTTCCCGGGCATTGTACTGACGGCACAGGAACCAGATTTCGCGGGCTTTTTTCTGCCCGACGATGCGTGCCATATAGGAGGCGCCCCAGCCGCCGTCGAAGGATCCCACTTTCGGACCGGTCTGGCCGAAGATGGCGTTCTCTGCGGCAATCGTCAGGTCACACATCATGTGCAGCACGTGACCGCCACCGATGGAGTAACCCGCCACCATCGCCACCACCGGTTTTGGACAGGTGCGGATCTGACGCTGGAAATCGAGCACGTTCAGGTGGTGCGTGCCCGCATCGTCCTGGTATCCGCCGTAGTCACCGCGTACTTTCTGATCGCCGCCGGAGCAGAACGCCTTATCCCCTTCGCCGGTCAGGATAATCACGCCGATATTGTCGTCGTAGCGCGCATCCGCCAGGGCCTGAATCATCTCTTTAACGGTCAGCGGACGGAAGGCGTTACGCACCTGCGGACGGTTAATGGTGATTTTGGCAATGCCGTCGGTGGATTTGTGGTAACGAATGTCGGTATAGCCTTCGGAGCAGTCTTGCCATTCAACCGGTGCATAGAGCATGTTTTCATCAGGATAGATCATAGAGTGTCCTTTATTCGAAGACGCAGTATCTGAGCCAGACTCGCGCTCACCGCTTCGGGGTTTTCCCGATGGGCGTTGTGTCCGGCGTTTGGAATGAGATGGCGAACGGCGTTCAGTTCAGCGGCAAGGGCCGCAAACTTCTCATCGCGTTCGCCACAGAGATAATCAAAAGCGAAATCGCGTGCGCTAAGCGCGGCGCGTAAATCGGGCTGCACCGCCAGCGACGTCGCCTCGAGCATCATCGCCAGCGCCACGCCGCTGTTCTGGCTGCGCAAGGTAATCAGCGCATCGCGCTGAGTGTCCGTCAGGGTGGCAAAAACGGGCTGTTGATACCAGTCAGTGAATACCTTATCCAGCGGTTCGGTGCGAAAACGTCTCGCCCAGTTGCGGTCCGATGCCAGGCGCGTATGACGCGCTTCGGCATCCTGCAGGCCCGGATGCCCGCCTTCAACTATCAGGCCCAGCACCCCCTTTGGCTGCTGGCAGGCGTGGAACATCGCAATGCGGCCGCCGAGGGAGTACCCGATGAGCCAGAAGTTAAGTATGTTGTAACTAACTAAAGTTCGGGTGAGTAATGTGCTCATATCTTCGAACCCCGCCACGCCAACCTGCCGGGATCCGCCGTGCCCCGGCAGATCGAGATACAGCCGGGGGTAGTCGCTGAGTTTTTCACCCACCTTCTGCCACTCGCGGCTGTCGCCGGAAAAGCCGTGCAGAAAAACCAACCAGGGGTAGCCTGGCTTACCGGCCTGCTGTACCGCCCGGAGGATCACAGCTGGCTCACCTGCGCCAGCAGGCTTTGCAGCGCCTGCGCACCGTCAGCCTCGTTCACCACCAGCTCAATCAGCGTCGCACCCGGCTGTTTCCAGGCGGTCGCTAGCGCGGCCCCCAGCTGCTCCCAGCTTTCCGGACGATGATATTTCAGGCTGAACATCGCTGCGGCGTGTTCGAACTGCACGTTCTGCGGCATCAGATAGAATCGCTCGCGCTCGGTCTGCGGCGTGGGCAACAGGGAGAAAATTTGCCCGCCGTTGTTGTTTACCACCATCAGCACGAACGGGGCGGACGCCTGACGCAGTAGCGCCAGCGCATTGAGATCGTAGAGCGCGGAGAGATCGCCCACGATGGCCAGCGTCGATTTCGCGCTGGCTCGCTGCACGCCCGCCGCTGTCGAAATAAGCCCGTCGATGCCGCTGGCACCACGGTTGCTGTACACCGGGTAGCCAGCTGGCAACTGTGAAAAGGCGTCAATCAAACGCACGACCAGGCTGTTGCCGACAAACAGTTGCCCCTGTTCAGGCAGGAGCTGGTGAATACGGTGCGCCAGCCCGGCTTCGCTAAATGCCTCACAATGCGCCGTTGTTCGTTCCCACGCCTGGCGCGAGAGTTCCGGGATGGCAACCGCCCAGGGTTTACGTTTTTCAGCCGGATGGAGCGTCAGCCAGGTTTCGATACTGCTGACCAGACGACGACCACGATGGTGCGCCGGGTCGAGCCGCCCTTCCAGCGCGTCCACCAGCCAGTACTCTTCGGGCGTGCAGGTCGCCTGCCACTGCAGTAACCGTTTGCCGGTTAAACTCGATCCAAGCTGGACCACAATCTGCGCCTGCGACAGCTCGGTGACCGCTTTCGCATTACCCAGCCAGAGGTCGGCGCACGGCAGCGGCTGACCGGTCTGGGAAAGCACGTCGCCAATCAGCGGCCAGCCGAGCGTTTGCGCCCATTCGGCCACCAGCTTGCCTTCCGCGGCGCTCATACGCCCGGCGACGACCACGCCGCGCTTCTGCCGCCAGAAGAACCAGTCCCGCTGTTTTGCGCTTTCAAGATGCGTCTGCTCGCGCAGCCACGGTTTCTCACTCTCCCACCAGCTACCCAGGGAATGCTGCCATTCAAGCCCCGTGTCGTCCATTTCACCGTACAACGGCTCGGCAAACGGGCAGTTGATATGCAACGCTCCGCCGCGCAACGTCTCCATGGCATGATCGACGGTAGAGACCAGCCAGCTTGCCGGAATATCCTGAGTGGGGCGAGGAAGCGATATCGTCTGCGAAGGATGAGAAGAAAAGAGCCCCGGCTGACGAATCGCCTGGTTGGCGCCGCAGTCGATAAGTTCGGGAGGGCGGTCGGCGGTGAGCAGGATCAGCTTTTCACCGGTTAACCCGGCTTCAATCAGTGCCGGATAGAGGTTTGCCACCGCGGTACCGGAGGTGACAATCACCGCCACAGGTTCTTTGCTGGCTTTCGCCAGACCCAGCGCCAGATGGCCGAGGCCGCGTTCATCGAAGTGGGTGTGATGAATCAAGGCCCGGTTTTCGGCAGCCGCCAGCGTCAGCGGCGTTGAGCGAGAACCCGGTGCAATACACACGTGCCTGACGCCATGGCGCGTCAGGGCTTCAAGGATCACCGCCGCCCAGCGTCGGTTAAAAGAACTTACTGACATGAGATTGTCCGGTATCAAGAATACGACACAGTATAAATAATAGAAAAAACTGGAATTTTGATATGAATCGGGATTGCGCGAATCTGTATTAATCCCTTAGTAGCAGAGAGCGCAATCCGGCGGCTTTGTTTTCAATCTCCTGCCACTCCTGCTCCGGGTCAGACCCGCTGACAATCCCGGCGCCGGCGTAGAGACGCAGGGAGTCCTCCTGGACGCGGGCGGAGCGCAGCGCCACGCAGAACTCACTCTGGTCAGGCGATAAATACCCGGCCGAACCGGCGTACCACTCGCGGTTAAAAGGCTCCACCTTCTGGATAAACTCGCGCGCTGGCTGTCGCGGTAATCCGGCAACGGCCGCCGTTGGCTGCAGCATGTGCAGACACTGCTCATCATCGGCCTGTTTTAGCTCGGTCCAGATACAGCGGCGCAAATGCTGCACTTTACGCAGGCGCACCACCTGAGGCGGCAGTACTTCAAGGGTCTGCGTATGGCGCTGAAGGCGCTGGCAAATATCTTCCACGACCAGCATATTTTCACGCTGGTTTTTATCATCATTCAGCAGCCACTCCCCCAGGCGCTGCGCCTGCTTATCATCGGGATGGCTGGCGACCGTACCCGCCAGGGCTTCCGTGCGCAGCAGCTTGCCGCGCCGCCGCCAGAGACGTTCGGGCGTTGAGCCGAGAAAGGAGTTGCTGGCGTCGAATACCATGCAGAAATGATAGCAATTTAAATTCAGGGCGCGGCTGGCCGCCATCAGCGCAACGGGATTAACGCGCTGTGTAAACTGCAGGTCGGTAGCGCGGGCGAGGACAACCTTTTCAAAATCACCGCGTGCGATGGTGTCTGTCGCTTTGCGGACCAGCCTCAGCCATTCGGGCTGTTGCGGCTGATGGGCTTCGTGCTCAACCTGAACGGAGAGCGGGCGGACAGGCTTTGCAGGACGGAGCTGCTGTAAGAAATCCCGTGCGGCCAGGGCATCGTCCTGCAGCGAACTGTCGCTCCACAGCTGCAGGCGCAGCGTGGCGTGACCCGCGCTACGTCGCCAGAGCAGGCGCGGTAGAAAGAGACTGCCCTGCTCCGGGTTAAACGCATTAAGGCCGCAAATGCGGGTATCACCTGCCGCGTGCTGCGCGCGTAAAAACTGCGAGGCTTCTGTCAGAGAGGAAAACCGGGTAACCGCCCCCAGCGCTGCCAGCTCTTCATCGCCGTTACGCTGTTGCCAGTAAAACTGAGGATAGCACTGCTGCGCGCCCAGCCAGGCGAGCGGATCGAAAGCGTCGTTTAACGGGAAAGAGACGTCGAAATGACGTAAACCGGGTATAGCGGGTAACGCTTGCGCAAGCTGAGTACGCAGACGTTCCAGCGCGGTGGAAATCGAATGCACGCGAACCTCTCCCTGTGAAAACGCTTAGTATACGGGGTACCATCATAAATATCAGTACCCACGTATAGGGAGTGGTTAAGCGGCCTAACGGCGGGCTAACAGCAGACCGAGTACCAGCCCTACGGCGGCCCCGACGCCAATACCCTGCCACGGTTTTTCATGCACGTAATCATCGGCACGATACACCGCTTTTTTGGCGCGGTAGTAATAGGTATCCGATGCATGGCTGACGCGATTTTTAACCTCATGCAGCGCCTGTTCGGCACGGGCTTTAAGCTCAATATATTTCTGATCGGCAGGGTCGCCCGAGGAACGTAACACCTCTTCCAGCGTTTCACTCAGTAAGGCCAGATCGTCATCGATACGGGTATCCCAGGATTGAAATGACATATTTTTCTCCATGTTAGTACACCAGTCCGCTAACTATAGCCAACGACTCGCCATTACGCCTGCTTCGCTTCCCGCGCCATACCAATGTGGGGAATGCCATCTTCGTCGTAGACTTCAGTAACCGGCACGAAACCAAAGTGGCCATAGAAGGGTTGAAGGTGCGCCTGCGCCCCCAGGTATAACGCCTTGTCTGGCCACTGTTTCTGGCACGCTGCCAGCGTTTTTTCCATCAGTTGATAGCCCAGTTTTTCACCGCGCGCGCTACCGCTGATGATGACGCGGCCAATGACCACGGGCTCGATATCATCTTCGCTTTTCAGAATCCTCGCATACGCCACCAGCTCGTTATCGCGCCAGCCGAGGATATGGCGGTTCTCGCCAACCAGATCATCGCCATCGATGTCCTGATACGGGCAGGTCTGTTCGACCACAAACACTTCACAGCGCAGTTTAAGCAGGGCATACAGCGCATTAACGGTGAGTTCACTATGGTGTAAATCTTGCCACTGGATCATGTCAGTCTCCTTCCTGGGGTTCATCACGTTATACTAAACCCCTCCCCGTTCGGCAAAGGGCTGATTGCGTTATGGAACTGATTTTTCTGGGTACGTCCGCTGGCGTGCCAACCCGCTCACGAAATGTGACGGCGATTCTGCTGGATCTCAAACATCCTACCCGCGGTGGGCTGTGGCTGTTTGACTGTGGCGAAGGGACGCAGCATCAGCTGTTACGCACCGCTTATCACCCTGGCAAGCTGGATAAAATCTTTATCACACACCTGCATGGCGACCATCTTTTTGGCCTGCCCGGGCTGCTGTGCAGTCGCTCCATGGCCGGCAATGCCAACCCGCTGACGATTTACGGGCCTGCGGGTGTGCGTGAATTTGTTGAAACCACGCTGCGCCTGAGCGGGTCGTGGACGGATTATCCGCTGGAAATCGTTGAGATTGGCGACGGTCTGGTTTTCGATGACGGGGATTATCACGTCACCGCCCACCCGCTCAATCATCCTGTGGCGTGCTACGGCTACCGCATTGAAGCGCATGACAAACCCGGCGCGCTGGATGCCGCCGCACTAATGGCCGATGGCGTCAAACCCGGGCCGCTGTTCCAGCGCCTGAAGCACGGAGAGACCGTCACGCTGGAGGATGGGCGCGTCATCAACGGTCAGGATTATCTCGCCGCCCCGCAGCCCGGCAAAAAACTGGCGATTTTTGGCGACACGGCCCCTTGCCCGGCAGCGTTAACCCTGGCGCAGGGCGTGGACGTGATGGTGCATGAAGCCACGCTTGAAACGGCGATGGAAGAAAAAGCCAACAGCCGGGGCCATAGCTCAACGCGACAGGCGGCGCAGCTTGCCCGTGACGCAGGGGTCGGCAGGCTCATCATCACCCATGTCAGCTCACGTTACGACGCACGGGGGTGTGCAGGCCTGCTGGCAGAGTGTCGCGCGCTGTTCCCGGAATGTGAGCTGGCCGAAGATTTCGCTCAGGTCAGCGTTTAGTCCTTCATTTTTCTCTCAGGATGCCGATAACGATTAAAAGGTCAGCATTTCTCTCGAGGGTAGAATGGATAATTTCCAGAAAGATATTGATGACAGGGCGAATCTGACCCTGTCGAACCGTTTTGAACTGTTGCTGTTCCGTCTCGGCACTTCTCTTAACGAAAATAAATCTGAGCTGTTTGGCATTAACGTCTTTAAACTGCGTGAAATTGTGCCGATGCCGGAGTTCACGAAACCCGCAGGAATGAAATCACCGCTGATGGGAATGGTGAATATTCGCGATCAGGTGATCCCGGTGATTGACCTGGCCGCCGTGGCGGGCTGTAAGCCCACTACCGGGCTGAACATTCTGCTGATCACCGAATATGCACGTAGCGTGCAGGCGTTCGCCGTGGAATCGGTTGAGAACATCATGCGTCTGGACTGGAAGCAGGTGCACGCCGCGGAAACCGCCGTCAGCGGGCGTTACATCACCAGTATTGCGTGTCTTGACGAGAAGACGGATACCAACGAACTGGCGATGGTGCTGGACGTTGAGCAGATCCTGTATGACATCACGCCGGCCAACCACGATCTTCATGCCACCAATCTGAAGACCACCAAATTCCATATTAAGCCGGGCGCTGTCGCGATTGTCGCGGAAGATTCCAAAGTGGCGCGCTCCATGCTGGAGAAGGGTCTGCAGGCAATGGAAATTCCGGCGCAGTTGCATATCACCGGTAAAGACGCGTGGGAGAAAATTGGCGTCCTGGCGGCACAGGCGCAGGCGGAAGGAGTGCCGATTACCGATAAGATTGCCCTGGTACTGACCGACCTCGAAATGCCGGAGATGGACGGTTTTACGCTGACGCGTAAAATCAAAACCGACCCGCTGCTGAAAGATATTCCGGTGGTGATCCACTCCTCCCTTTCCGGCAACGCCAACGAAGATCATATTCGTAAGGTGAAGGCGGACGGTTATGTGGCGAAGTTTGAGCTGAACGAGCTGTCATCGGTGATTGAGGAAGTGCTGGACCGCTCGATGAAGAAGATTGACGGGCCATTGATTAGCAGGAAACAGCTGGCTTAAATCTGGTGCGGGCTGGTGCCCTCAGCCCGGCCCTCTCCCACGGGGAGAGGGAGAAAACCATAAAAAAACCCGCCTCGGCGGGTTTTTTGCTTTTACATCAGCGGCATCGCTCGCTGCACGATATCAATCAGCGGCTGCGGATAGATACCGAAGATCAGTACCAGCAGTGCGGAGATGAGGACCACAATACCGCCGGCGCTGTACTGCCAGTTGGTTGGGGCGTCACGGTTGAGCTGCTGAGGTGCACTCAGGTACAGACTCACGGCCACACGCAGGTAGTAGTACAGACCAATCGCAGAGCCGATCACCACGCCCGCGGTCAGCCACCACAGATGCGCCTGCACACCGACAGCCAGCACGTAGAACTTACCAATAAAGCCCAGCGTCATCGGGATACCCGCCAGAGAGAGCATCATCACCGTCATCACCGCGGACAGGATCGGACGGTGCCAGAACAGACCACGGTAGGAGAACAGTGAATCGGCATCCGGGCCACGGTACGGGCTGGACATCAGGCTCACCACGCCGAACGCGCCGAGGCTGCTGAACAGATAACCGGCCAGATAGACGCCCACGGTTTCCATCGACATCTCACCGCTCTGCAGCGCAATCAGCGCCACCATCAGGTAGCCCAGATGCGAGATCGAGGAGTAACCCAGCAGACGTTTGATGTTGGTCTGGCTCAGCGCCATCAGGTTACCGAAGATGATGGAGACGAACGCGATGATGCCCAGCACCACGCGAACCGCTTCGCTGTCACCCACCGGTGCGTACAGGAACAGACGCATCACCACCCCGAAGATAGCGATTTTGCTCGCCGTCGCCAGGAAGGTAGACACCGGCGCTGGCGCACCCTGGTAGACGTCTGGCGTCCAGAGGTGGAACGGAACCAGAGAGAGTTTGAAGCCAAGGCCAACAATCATCATGCCCAGACCCGCCAGCAGCAGCGGCTCATGCAGCATGCCGTCGCCGAGGCTCTTGCCGAGCGCCATGAAGGAGAGATTACCGGACTGTGCGTACAGCAGCGCAATACCAAACAGCAGGAACGAGGATGCCGCCGCAGACAGGATGGTGTACTTGATGCTTGCTTCCAGCGAGCGCTTCTGACGGAAGGCGTAACCAATCAGACCGAACAGCGGCAGAGAGATCAGCTCAATGCCGAGGAACAGCGCAGCCAGGTGGTTCGCGTTCGCCAGCAGAATGCCGCCCAGTGCGGCAATCAGAACCAGCAGGTAAAACTCTTCTTTGTTGTCGTTGTAGCCTTCAAGCCACGGGTACGCAAAGGTACAGGTTGCCAGGCTCGCCAGCAGAACCAGACCGGTATACAGCATAGCGTAACCGTCAACGCGCATCAGCGGGGTGACGTCCATCGCCCCACCCTGGCCAACAAACCAGAGAGAGACTAACGCGGCGTTCAGGCCGATGACCGACAGCGTGGCATTCAGGAAGTGATTGCGTCGCCACGCAATGGAGAGCATCACAACCACCACCGTCAATCCGACGATCAGCAGCGGTAGCAGCGCGATCAGTTGTTGTGGAGTTATTGTCATGGCGAATTACGGCCTTGTAGTAGAAGCAGAATTAACAAACCACTGCTGGATGTTACCCATCGCGCTATGCGAGGTATCCAGAATCGGCTGCGGGAAGAAGCCCAGCAGCACCAGCAGTACGACCAGCAGCAGGATGATGAACAGCTCACGCAGCGACATCCCCGGCAGTTCTTGTGCAGCAATTTCGCTCTTCGCTTTACCGAAGTAAGCGCGGTGCAGCATCGCCAGCGAGTACACGGAAGCGAACACCAGACCAAAGGTGGAGATCACGGTAATCACCGGTACCACTTTGAAGCTGCCAAACAGAATCATAAATTCGCCGACGAAGTTACCGGTGCCTGGCATCCCCAGGGTGGCTACTGCGAAGAACATGGACAGCGCTGGCAGCCATTTAATTTTGCTCCACAGGCCGCCCATCATACGCATGTCGCGAGTGTGCAGACGTTCGTACAGCTGGCCACACAGGATGAAGAGACCGGCTGCGGACAGGCCGTGCGCAATCATCTGGATCACCGCGCCCTGGTACGCCAGCTGGCTGCCGGTGTAGATAGCAATCAGCACGAAGCCCATGTGGGAGACGGAGGTGTAGGCAATCAGACGTTTGATGTCGTACTGCGTAAACGCCATCCAGGCACCGTAGAAGATACCGATCACACCCAGCCACATGGCAATCGGTGCGAACTCAGCGGAGGCGTTCGGGAACAGCGGCAGTGCGAAACGCAGCAGGCCGTAGGCCGCGGTTTTCAGCAAGATGCCCGCCAGGTCAACGGAACCCGCCGTTGGTGCCTGAGAGTGCGCGTCTGGCAGCCAGCCGTGCAGAGGAACCACCGGCATTTTCACCGCGAAGGCGATGAAGAAGCCCAGCATCAGCAGGTATTCCACGCCGTGCGACATCGGAGTCTTCAGCAGCTCTTCGTAGTTGAAGGTCCAGACACCGGTCGCATTGTGGTGCACAAACACCAGCGCCAGAATGGCAATCAGCATCACCAGACCACTCGCCTGGGTATAGATGAAGAACTTGGTGGCCGCCGTGATACGCGTTTTACCGTCGGACGCCTTATGGCCCCACAGCGCGATCAGGAAGTACATCGGCACCAGCATCATCTCCCAGAAGAAGAAGAACAGGAACATGTCGATGGCCAGGAACACGCCGATAACGCCGCCCAGAATCCACATCAGGTTCAGGTGGAAGAAGCCCTGGTATTTTTCGATTTCACGCCAGGAGCAGAGTACCGCCAGAACGCCGAGCAGACCGGTCAGCACCACCATCAGCAGCGACAGACCGTCAATCGCCAGGTGGATCGTAATGCCGAAACGTGGGATCCACGGCAGGATAAACTCAGACTGCCACTGCGGAATGCCCGCAGACTGGGTCAGAGAGTAGCCACCCTGCAACCAGAGTTGCAGACCAAGCGCGAGCGTCAATCCCATGGTGATCAGCGCGATCCAGCGCGGCATCTTCACGCCAAAGCGTTCAGTCTGCCAGCACAGGAAGCCGCCGATGAAGGGAATTAATATTAGCCAGGGTAGTAACATGGCGATTTACATTCCTTTTTAAGGCCCCCAGCAGGGGCCTGATTTTCAACGAATTCGAATAAAATTCACTTAACGATCAACGCAACACCATCAGCAGCGCCAGCACGACAACCGCACCGATGCTCATGGACGCCACATACCAGCGCAGGTAACCGTTCTCGCTGTACAGCAGGCCTTTACCTGCAAAGCGGGAGAGGATCGCCGGGATATTCATCAGGCTGTTCAGTGGGTCGCGCTTCAGCAGCCACGCAATGCCCAGGAACGGCTTAACGAAGATCATGTCGTACAGCCAGTCGAAGCCCCACGCGTTGTACCACCAGGTGCCCAGCAGACGGCCCGGCGCACTGTTGGCAACGGAAGTCACCAGCGTACGTTTGCCCAGCCACAGCCATGCAGCGATCAGGATGCCCGCAATAGCGACCACACCGGAGGTGATTTCAAGCGTCAGAACGCGACCATGCTCAAGCTCGGTGGTGTCTGGCAGTACGCCCTGCAGCGGCGGAACAATCATCGCGCCAACGAAGGTGGACAGGACCAGCAGCACAATCAGCGGCAGGTGGTGGGTAATCCCCTTCCCTGCGTGAGCGTGAATTTGTTCTTTACCGTGGAATACGATGAAAATCATACGGAAGGTATACAGGGAAGTCATGAACGCGCCGACCAGACCCGCAACCATCAGATTGATATGACCATTCGCCATGGCACCCGCAAGGATTTCGTCCTTACTGAAGAAGCCCGCGGTGATCAGCGGCAGTGCCGCCAGCGCCGCGCCGCCCACCAGGAAGCAGACATAAACCAGCGGGATGGACTTACGCAGTCCGCCCATCTTGAAGATGTTCTGCTCGTGATGGCAGGCCAGAATGACGGAACCGGATGAGAGGAACAGCAGCGCTTTAAAGAACGCGTGCGTCATCAGGTGGAAAATCGCCGCGTCCCACGCCTGAACGCCCAGCGCCAGGAACATGTAACCAATCTGGCTCATAGTGGAGTATGCAAGAACGCGTTTGATGTCGGTCTGCACCAGCGCGGCAAAGCCTGCCAGCACCAGCGTGACCGCACCGACGATCCCCACCAGATGCAGAATTTCCGGGGTCATCAGGAACAGGCCATGGGTACGTGCAATCAGGTAGACACCGGCGGTGACCATGGTCGCAGCGTGGATCAGCGCGGAGACAGGGGTTGGACCCGCCATCGCGTCGGCCAGCCATGTCTGCAACGGCAGCTGTGCGGATTTACCCACAGCACCACCCAGCAGCATCAGCGTTGCCCACCACAGCATGTTGTTGCCTGCAGCGAAGTGCGCCGGCGCCAGTTCCACCATCTCGCGGAAGTTCAGCGTGCCCAGTTCGTTATAGAGAATGAACAGCGCGAACGCGAGGAAGACGTCACCCACACGGGTCACGACGAACGCTTTCATGGCCGCTGCGCCATTCTTCGGATCGGTGTAGTAGAAACCGATCAGCAGATATGAGCACAGGCCCACGCCTTCCCAGCCCAGATACATCAGCAGCAGGTTATCGGCCAGCACCAGAACCACCATGCTGGCGATAAACAGGTTGGTGTAGGCGAAGAAGCGGGAGTACCCCTCTTCACCGCGCATATACCAGGAGGCAAACATGTGGATCAGGAAGCCGACGCCGGTGACCACGGAGAGCATGGTCAGCGAGAGACCATCCAGCACCAGGTTGAAACCGATGTTGAAATCACCGACCGACATCCAGGTCCACAGCGGCACGCTGAAGGGCTGACGCCCGTTGTTAAAGAAGTCGATACCCGCATACGCTGTCACCAGCGCGGCCAGACCAACAGAGCCCATGCCGACGGTCGCAGACAGATTCTCAGACCAGCGGCCGCGAGAAAACGCCAGCAGCACGAAGCCAATCAGCGGAAAAATAATGGTTAAGGCAAGCATGTTCATCCACGCAACTCACTTACTGAATCGATGTTCAGATTCTGGCGGCGACGATGGAGCTGCAGCAACAGCGCCAGGCCAATACTCGCTTCAGCAGCCGCAAGGCTGATGGCGAGAATGTACATCACCTGACCATCGGTCTGGCCCCAGTAGCTTCCGGCGACCACGAAGGCCAGCGCAGAGGCGTTAATCATGATTTCCAGACCGATCAGCATAAACAGCAGATTGCGGCGGATAACCAGACCCGTCAGACCCAGAACGAATAAAATCGCAGCGAGGATCAGTCCATGTGTTAAGGGGATCATGCGCGCTCCTCCGTTTTTCTTTTCGCGCGGTCGTCAGTGCGGTTGCTCAGCACCTCGCCAGCACGCTCTTCGCGGCCAACGTGGAAGGCAACAACCAGACCTGCCAGCAGCAGCATGGAGGCCAGTTCAACCGCCAGAACGTATGGGCCAAAGAGCGTAATACCGACCTCTTTAGCGCCGATCGGCGTACCGTCGATGCCCTGATCGTTGACGCCGAGAATGGCGTATACAATCACCACCAGCATGATGGCCGACAGAATTGCCGGGCCAATCCATACCTGCGGTTTTAACCACTGACGTTCCTGCTCAATTTCAGAGCCGCCCAGGTTCAGCATCATCACCACGAACACGAACAGCACCATGATGGCCCCGGCGTAGACGATGATTTCCAGCGCACCGGCGAAGTGCGCGCCCAGCGCAAAGAACACCCCGGAAATGGCCAGCAGCGAAATGATTAAGTACAGCAGCGCATGCACCGGATTGGTGTGCGTAATCACTCGCAGCGTAGCCAGGATGGCGATAAGGCCACAGATATAAAAAGCGAATTCCATTGCCCTCTCCTTACGGTAACAGGCTCTTGACGTCGATAGGCTTAGCTTCGTTCTCTGCTTCGCCCTTATCTTTGCCGTCGATTGCCATACCCGCCATCCGGTAGAAGTTATATTCCGGGTATTTGCCCGGACCGGAAATCAGCAGATCCTCTTTCTCGTACACCAGGTCCTGACGCTTATACTCACCCAGTTCAAAGTCTGGAGTCAGCTGAATCGCCGTGGTTGGGCACGCTTCTTCACACAGACCGCAGAAGATGCAGCGTGAGAAGTTGATGCGGAAGAACTCAGGGTACCAGCGGCCATCTACCGTCTCTGCTTTCTGCAGAGAGATACAGCCTACCGGACACGCTACCGCACACAGGTTACAGGCAACGCAGCGCTCGGAACCGTCCGGGTCGCGCGTCAGCACGATACGGCCACGGTAGCGCGGCGGCAGATATACCGGCTCTTCCGGGTACATCCGGGTTTCGCGTTTGGCAAACGCGTGCAGGCCGATCATCCAGATACTGCGTACCTGAGTGCCGAAGCCTACCAGTAATTCTTTTAAGGTCATGGTCTATAGCCCCTTATGGCTGCTGCCAGAGAATGACAGCCGCCGTTACCAACAAGTTGACGAGCGTCAGCGGCAGGCACACTTTCCAGCCGAAGGACATTACCTGGTCATAACGCGGACGCGGTAACGCTGCGCGAATCAAAATGAACATCATCATGAAGAACGCGGTTTTCAGCGCGAACCAGATGAACGGCGGTAAGAACGGGCCATGCCAGCCACCAAAGAACAGCGTTACCATCAACGCGGAAATGGTGACGATACCGATGTATTCGCCCACGAAGAACAGACCGAATTTCATACCGGAATATTCAATGTGGTAACCGTCGGCCAGTTCCTGTTCGGCTTCTGGCTGGTCAAACGGGTGACGGTGACACACCGCCACGCCCGCGATAGCAAAGGTAATAAACCCAAAGAACTGCGGGATAACGTTCCAGATGTCGGCCTGGTTGTTGACGATGTCGGTCATGTTGAATGAACCGGCCTGCGCCACCACGCCCATCAGGGAGAGACCCAGGAACACTTCGTAGCTCAGCGTCTGCGCAGACGCACGCATCGCACCCAGCAGCGAGTATTTGTTGTTACTGGACCAGCCTGCGAACAGCACCGCGTAAACCGCGAGGCCTGCCATCATCAGGAAGAACAGAATGCCGATGTTCAGGTCAGCCACCACCCAGGTCGGGCTGACCGGAACGATAGCAAACGCCAGCAGCAGCGAGGTGAAGGCGATCATCGGTGCCAGAGTAAAGATCACGCGGTCCGAGAAGCGCGGGATCCAGTCCTCTTTAAAGAACATCTTGATCATGTCCGCGACCAGCTGGAGTGAACCACCCCAGCCCACGCGGTTTGGTCCATAACGGTTCTGGAACAGACCGAGCAGACGACGTTCACCAAAGCTCATGAACGCGCCGCAGGTGACCACCACCAGCAGGATAACAATCGCTTTCAGAATGCTCAGCAGGATGTCGATAAGATCCGGCGTTAACCAACTCATGCTTTTGCCTCCTGCAGATTATCAAGACGCGCACCCGCCAGAACCGGCGCGATGCCAGGCATACCCATCGGCAGACCCACCTGCCCTGCTGTCAGACTTTCAGAGATAATCAGCGGCAGGCTGATGGTCTGGCCGTCGTAGCTAAAGGCAATGTTCGCACCCGCGTTGACGCCAAGCTTCGCGGCGTCCGCCGGGTTGAGCTTGATGTACGGCTGCGGCATACGGGTCTGGAAGACCGGTGAACGCTGGGACAGCTCGTCACTACCGAACAGATGGTAGTAAGGCGCGATACGCCAGCTACCGTCCTGCGCCTGGAAGCTCGCCGGCACGGTGGTGAAGAAGTCCAGACCGGTTTCAGAGGCTTCAATCAGACGCACGCCCGGGTCACCGTGGCGCAGCGAACCGCCCACTTCAGCCTGGAACTTGTTCCATGCCTGCGGGGAGTTCCAGCCCGGCGCCCATGCGAATGGGATCTGTGAACGCGGCGCAGACGGCTGGTTGTTCCCTTCCATTGAGAAGGCGAACATGGTGTCTTTATCCTGCGGCTGGCGCGGTTCGTGTACGCTGATATTGGCACGCATTGCGGTACGACCGCTGTAACGGTGCGGTTCACGCGCCAGTTTCTGGCCGCGAATACGGAAGCTTGCTTCAGGTGCAGCATCCTTAATGCCTGCCAGCTGAGGCAGTTTTTCCACCACCGCGTCGATAACGTGGTCAAGCTGCGTCCAGTCCACTTCACGGCTCTGCACGGTGCTGTGCAGGGAGTGCAGCCAGCGCCAGCTTTCCAGCATCACGGTGTTGCTGTCGTAATATGCCGGGTCGTAAACCTGGAAGAAACGCTGCGCGCGGCCTTCGTTGTTGATAACGGTACCGTCGCTTTCTGCGAAGCTTGCCGCAGAGAGCACCAGGTGCGCTTTATCCATAATCGCGGTGCGCTGATGGTCGATAACCATCACCAGTGGCGCTTTGGAGAGCGCGGCGTCTACGCGTGCGGCAGAAGCGTGGCGATGCAGATCGTTTTCCAGCACCACAACGGCGTCAGCGGCACCGGATTCCAGTTCGCTTAACGCTTCTTCCAGCGAGCCGCCGCCAATCATACCCAGACCGATGCTGTTTACCGCACGGGCAATCATGGTTACGCCAACGTCGGCACCGCGGCCTTTCAGGGCTTTGGCAACGTTCGCTGCAGCCTGAATGATCTCGGCGCTTCCGGCGTTAGTCCCGGAAATAATCAGAGGTTTCTTCGCACCCGCCAGCGCCTGAACAATCACATCGACCTTGTTTTGCAGGTCACGATCCAGTTCAACGGCTGGGGAGTTGCTGTCCAGCGCGTGGGCAATGGCAAAGCCAAGACGCGCCTGATCTTCAACCGGTGCGCAGTAGGTCCACGCCGCGATATCGTCCAGACGGGTATTGTCTACGTTCGTCACAAACAGAGGATGCTTCGCGCGCTGGCCGATGTTGAGAATTGCCGCAATCTGCCAGTCAGCCACTTTCTGTGCCGCTGCCATTTCACGGGCTTTACCTTTCACCGCCTGACGAACCGCCAGAGCCGCACGAGCGCCGGTCTGCGTCAGATCTTCACCCAGCACCAGGACCGCATCATAGGATTCGATTTCACGCAGCGCAGGGGTATGAATACCGCCTTCACGCAGCACTTTCAGTACCAGCTGCAGACGTTCCTGCTCGCCCTGGGCGATACCGGTATAGAAGTTTTCCGCACCCACCAGCTCGCGCAGCGCGAAGTTGCTTTCGATGCTGGCGCGCGGGGAGCCGATACCGATCACTTTCTTCGACTGGCGCAGAATGTCTGCCGCGCCCTGCATCGCCTGTTCAGCGTTCAGGGTAATGAAGTCATCGCCACGGCGCTGAACCGGCTGACGCGGACGGTCTTTCAGGTTCACATAGCCATAGCCGAAACGACCGCGGTCGCACAGGAAGTAGTGGTTAACGGTACCGTTGTAACGGTTTTCGATACGACGCAGCTCGCCGTAGCGCTCACCCGGGCTGGTGTTACAGCCCAGAGAACACTGCTGGCAGATGCTTGGCGCAAACTGCATGTCCCATTTACGGTTGTAACGCTCGGAGTGGGTTTTGTCGGTGAACACGCCGGTCGGGCAGATTTCCACCAGGTTACCGGAGAATTCGCTCTCAAGCACCCCGTCCTCCGGACGACCGAAGTAAACATTGTCATGCGCACCATAGACGCCCAGATCCTGACCGTCTGCGTAGTCTTTGTAGTAACGCACGCAGCGGTAGCAGGCGATGCAGCGGTTCATTTCGTGAGAGATGAACGGCCCCAGATCCTGGTTACGGTGGGTACGCTTGGTAAAGCGATAGCGACGGAAGCTGTGACCGGTCATTACGGTCATATCCTGAAGGTGGCAGTTACCGCCCTCTTCACAGACCGGACAGTCGTGCGGGTGGTTGGTCATCAACCATTCCACAACGCTTTCGCGGAACTGTTTGGCTTCTTCGTCATCAATCGAAATAAAGGTGCCTTCGGTGGCTGGCGTCATACAGGACATCACCAGGCGACCACGCGTGTCTTCCGCGTTTTGATATTGCTTCACCGCACACTGGCGGCAAGCACCGACGCTGCCCAGCGCCGGATGCCAGCAAAAATACGGAATATCAAGGCCGAGCGACAGACAAGCTTCCAGCAGGTTGTCCGCCCCGTTGACCTCATATTCTTTGCCGTCTACATGAATCGTAGCCATTAGCATGCTTCCAGTTGGCTCAGTCGAAACCGAGCGTTAATCAAAATTCTTGTCGTTACCAGCGCGCTTTCAGCAGGTTCGGCTGAATCCCATTAATCGCATGGGTATTGCTGAACGGCTGCTTGATGCCTGCTTCGAATTCGTCGCGGAAATATTTAATCGCGCTCTGCAGCGGTTCGACAGCACCTGGTGCGTGGGCACAGAAGGTTTTACCCGGACCTAAGAATCGACACAGTTGCTCAAGTGTCTCGATATCGCCAGGCTGGCCTTCGCCACGTTCGATTGCACGCAGGATCTTCACGCTCCACGGCAGACCGTCACGGCAAGGTGTACACCAGCCGCAGGACTCACGGGCGAAGAACTCTTCCAGGTTGCGCACCAGCGATACCATGCCGATCTCGTGGTCGACGGCCATCGCCAGCGCCGTACCCAGACGGCTGCCTGCTTTACCAATGCTTTCGAATTCCATCGGCAGGTCAAGGTGAGCTTCGGTCAGGAAGTCTGTCCCTGCCCCACCCGGCTGCCAGGCTTTGAATTTCAGGCCATCGCGCATACCGCCGGCGTAGTCTTCAAGAATTTCACGTGCGGTGGTACCGAACGGCAGCTCCCAGACGCCAGGATTTTTCACGCGACCGGAGAAGCCCATCAGCTTGGTACCAGCATCTTTGCTTGAGGAGATGCCCTGATACCACTCCACGCCGTTGGCGAGGATTGCCGGAACGTTACACAGGGTTTCGACGTTGTTTACGCAGGTCGGCTTACCCCACACGCCGGAGCTTGCCGGGAATGGCGGCTTGGAACGCGGGTTCGCACGGCGGCCTTCCAGGGAGTTAATCAGCGCGGTCTCTTCACCGCAGATATAACGCCCGGCACCGGTGTGCACGAACAGCTCGAAGTCAAAACCAGTGCCCAGAATGTTTTTGCCAAGCAGGCCCGCTTCGGTGGCTTCCGCAATCGCGCGACGCAGGTTTTCTGCTGCTTCGATGTACTCACCGCGCAGGAAGATGTAACCACGGTACGCTTTCAGCGCAAACGCGGAGATCAGCATGCCTTCCACCAGCAGGTGCGGCAGCTGTTCCATCAGCAGGCGGTCTTTATAGGTGCCCGGCTCCATTTCATCGGCGTTACACAGCAGGTAACGGATGTTCATGGATTCGTCTTTCGGCATCAGGCTCCACTTCAGACCGGTGGAGAAGCCCGCGCCGCCGCGGCCTTTCAGACCCGACTCTTTCACCGCGTTAACGATGTCGTCCGGCGCCATGCCGCCGAGGGCTTTACGCGCACCGGCATAGCCGTTTTTGCTCTGGTATTCGTCGAGCCATACCGGCTGTTTGTCATCGCGCAGACGCCAGGTCAGCGGATGGGTTTCAGCAGTACGAATTACAGTTTTCATTTGTACTGCTCCAGCAGGTCAGGAATCGCTTCCGGCGTCAGATGGCTGTGAGTGTCCTCATCAATCATCATGGTCGGCCCCTTGTCGCAGTTACCCAGGCAGCAGGTTGGCAGCAGAGTAAAGCGACCATCAAAGGTGGTCTGGCCCGGCTTGATATTGAGTTTCTTCTCAATGGCAGCCTGAATGCCCTGATAACCGGTAATGTGACAGACAACGCTGTCGCAGTAGCGGATCACATGGCGGCCTACCGGCTGACGGAAGATCTGGCTGTAGAACGTGGCTACGCCTTCTACGTCACTTGCCGGAATACCCAGCACTTCTGCGATCGCATAGATCGCCCCATCCGGCACCCAACCACGCTGTTTCTGTACGATTTTCAGCGCTTCAATGGACGCCGCACGCGGGTCTTCGTAGTGGTGCATCTCGTGCTCGATGGCGGCACGCTCTGCTTCACTCAGCTCAAAAGCCTCGGTTTGTGGTTGTTGATTCTCGTGCATAATTAGCGGTCCACATCTGACATAACAAAATCGATACTACCCAGATACACAATCAGGTCTGAGACCAGACTGCCGCGAATGGCGGACGGGATCTGCTGCAGGTGCGCGAAGCTTGGCGTACGCACACGGGTACGGTAGCTCATGGTGCTGCCGTCACTGGTCAGGTAGTAACTGTTAATACCCTTGGTCGCTTCAATCATCTGGAAGGATTCTTGCGCCGGCATGACCGGACCCCAGGAAACCTGCAGGAAGTGGGTGATCAGGGTTTCGATATGTTGCAGCGTGCGCTCTTTCGGTGGCGGCGTGGTCAGCGGGTGATCCGCTTTGAACGGGCCTTCCGGCATGTTGTTGAGGCACTGCTCAAGGATGCGCAGACTCTGACGCAGCTCTTCCACTTTCAGCATCACGCGGGTGTAGCAGTCGGAAACACCGCCGCCCACCGGGACTTCAAAGTCAAAGTTCTCGTAGCCAGAGTAAGGACGCGCTTTACGCACGTCGAAATTAATACCGGTCGCACGCAGACCTGCACCTGTTGTCCCCCACTCCAGCGCTTCTTTCGCGCCGTAGGCCGCAACGCCCTGGGAACGCCCTTTCAGGATGGTGTTACGCAGCGCGGCTTTCTCATAGGAGGCCAGACGTTTTGGCATCCAGTCGAGGAACTCACGCAGCAGTCGATCCCAACCACGCGGCAGATCGTGTGCCACACCGCCGATACGGAACCAGGCAGGGTGCATACGGAAACCGGTAATCGCTTCCACCAGATCGTAGATTTTCTGACGGTCGGTAAAGGCGAAGAAGACCGGGGTCATCGCGCCGACGTCCTGAATGAAGGTGGAGATATACAGCAGGTGGCTGTTAATGCGGAACAGTTCTGACAGCATCACGCGGATGACGTTAACGCGATCCGGAACGGTAATACCTGCCAGTTTCTCAACGGCCAGCACGTATGGCATCTCGTTTACGCAGCCGCCGAGGTACTCGATACGGTCGGTATACGGAATATAGCTGTGCCAGGATTGACGCTCGCCCATCTTCTCTGCACCACGGTGGTGGTAGCCGATGTCAGGAACACAGTCGACAATCTCTTCGCCATCAAGCTGAAGAATGATACGGAAGGCACCGTGCGCAGACGGGTGGTTTGGACCAAGGTTGAGGAACATGAAGTCCTCGTTGTCGGTACCGCGCTTCATGCCCCAGTCTTCCGGCTTGAAGGTCAGGGCTTCCATCTCCAGATCCTGCTTGGCTTTGGTCAGCTCAAACGGGTCGAATTCAGTAGCACGTGCCGGGTAGTCTTTACGCAGCGGGTGGCCGGTCCAGGTCTGCGGCATCATGATGCGCGTCAGATGCGGGTGGCCGTCAAAGGTCATGCCGAACATTTCCCAGGTTTCACGCTCATACCAGTTGGCGTTCGGGAAAAGTTTGGTGAGCGTCGGCAGATGCATGTCGTTTTCAGACAATGCCACCTTGAGCATGATATCCGTATTACGGTCTATTGAGATCAGGTGGTAGAAAACGGAAAAATCCGCAGCAGGGAGACCCTGGCGGTGGGTACGCAGACGTTCATCCATGCCGTGTAAGTCAAACAGCATGACGTACGGTTTTGGCAATTTCTTGAGGAAATCGACAACTTCCAGCAATTGCTCACGCTTCACCCAAACAACGGGTACCCCGGTGCGGGTAGCCTGAACAGTAAAGGCATCCGGCCCAAAACGGTTGCGCAGTTCGCCAATGACTGGGTCATCCAGATGATCCCGTGTCTGCCAGGCGGCTTCTTGCGCGGTTAAGTCGGTCATATTGTTCACCATTGCAAATGGTCCGTGGTGACTGTTGAGCCTGGCTTCGCGCTATTTGAGTAGTGATATGCGAAGGTGTTCTCCAGGCCTACAGGCGCAAATTAAATTTCGTCAGGCGTACGCAGATTGGTGACGGCAATACGTTCACCACGTTTACGCTCGCGCTCAGACTGCATGTTCGCGCGATACACACCCTGATCGCCAACAACCCACGACAGTGGGCGACGTTCTTTACCGATAGACTCCTGCAGCAGCATCAGCGCCTGCATGTAAGCTTCCGGACGTGGCGGACAACCCGGGATGTAGACATCCACTGGGATAAACTTATCTACGCCCTGCACGACGGAATAGATGTCGTACATACCGCCAGAGTTTGCACATGCGCCCATGGAGATAACCCATTTTGGCTCCAGCATCTGGTCATAAAGACGCTGAATAACAGGTGCCATCTTGGTAAAGCAGGTACCGGCGACCACCATCAGGTCAGCCTGACGTGGGGAAGCACGCAGTACCTCTGCCCCAAAACGCGCAACGTCATGCACCGCAGTGAATGACGTCACCATTTCAACGTAGCAGCAAGAAAGGCCAAAGTTGTAAGGCCAGATGGAGTTCTTACGACCCCAGTTGACCATATCGTGCATGGCATGCTCGAGTTTGCCCATGTACACGCTTTTATTGACTTCTTGCTCCAGGGGGTCGGTTACGATCTCCTGTTTTTGCAGGGGGTAACGGTCATTCTCACCGTTAGGATCTATGCGGGTGAGCGTATAATCCATCTTATTGCCTCGCTGTTACTGCTGACGATTAGAGATACTGTTTTCCGGGTTGATATGTTCACGACGTGAACGCGCAGGCGTCCAGTCAAGCGCGCCAATACGCACCAGATAAACCAGACCGGCCAGTAGCACTAAAATGAAAATTGCGGCCTCGACAAAGCCCACCCAACCACTTTCGCGGATGGAGGTTGACCATGCGAAAAGGTAAAGCGCTTCCACGTCGAAAATGACGAAGAACATGGCTACCAGATAGAACTTGGCAGACAGGCGTAAGCGAGCGGAACCGACCGAATCAATACCTGATTCGAAAGGTGTGTTTTTGTGCCTTGCGCGGGCGCGACCGCCCAGGAACCAGCCGCCGACTAACATCAGGCAGCACAGGCCAATGGCTACAATAAGAAAGATTGCGAATGCCCAGTGATGAGCGATGACTTCTGTGGATGTTGACATACTCATTGCTTACTCATCAAAAGTGATACCAACGACACTGCTCTTGCTGGCAGATGGGCATCACATCGATTCATGGGGAGGAACAAATAACCTTACACTAACTGTCAGAAATGAGACGTAGACAGCAAAATGATGGGGTTTTTTACTCCTTTCTATAACCTATTGTCAACTTTAACAAAGGTTTCTTCACATTAAATTACATCGAGCGATTCTCATTAACATTTGGTGCCCTTTAACCCTGGTGGTTACATGACTTTCCGTCAAATGTATGTTGTTGAATCGTGTCCGTTTCGGAAGTAAAAAAAATAACCCTCCTATTTTGACAGGATTTGCCAACGATTCCTCCCCCCAAATAGGAGTATTTTCTTGATCTGAGACACGCTTTTGTTAATTCAACCTGGAAAACGGCAACATCTTTCCTGTTTTATTAACATAGGTGACATAAGGATGAAGTGAGAACAGAAAATGGATAAGTTTTGAGCGAAATGATTTACATCATTGATATATAATGGAAATTCTTAAAATCCACGCTTCCTGAGCGGGTATTAATGCGAAAAAAAAGCCACTGCATGCAAAATTCACACGAGTGGCTTTTTTTTACACTTACATTTTGTTACCAGAATTTTGAGCCAGCGATCACTCAAAGTCCCCTTCAACAATCAGAGAATCATCCCCTCCTTCGGAGGTAATGCGCTCGAACTGCCATGGGTTATGGTAGTTTTCCATCGCCTCGAACACCACGCTTGCCAGTTCATTATGACTGGACGCGTTGTGGCAGAGCAGATACTCCGTATCAGGCAGCACGGGAAGTCCATCAGATTTACCCAGCACGCGCAGATCCGGGCTCATCATCTCCACCGGGCGTGCCGTTACGCCAAGCCCGGCTTTCACTGCAGCACGAACCGCGGGTAACGTGGATGCCACATACGCCAGGCGCCACGGGATGTTGGCTTCATTCAGCGCTGTCAGCACCATATCGCGGAACGGGCTCGGGTCATCCAGGAGCACCAGTGGCACCGGCTCCCCTTTTTGCAGCACGTATTCGGCTGCGCAATACCAGTGCGTTGGGGATGTACGCAACGTCAGGCAATCAAACTGCCCGGGACGGTGCGTCGTCACCACCAGGTCGACTTTATTTTCCTTTAACATCTCAACCATAAAGGCATTACGTTTCACGCTGACATCCAGCGCAAGCTTCGGATAAACCGAACTAATGCGATTGAGAAGAAACGGCAATATGGTGTCCGCTGACTCATCAGATGCGCCTAACGTTAGCACGCCTTGAAGGTTGCTAAACATTAATGACATACATGCTTCATCATTAAAGCGAAGAATTTTCCTGGCATAACCCAGTAGCTGAATACCGTGTTCCGTTAAGAGCTTATTGCGCCCATGACGGGCAAAAAGCTCCTTACCAACCAGTTGCTCCAGCCGCTGCATTTGCTGACTCACGGCAGACTGGGTTCGGCAAACGGCGGCAGCAGCAGCTGCAAAAGTGTTGAGATCGGCGACCGCAACAAACGTTCTCAGCAGATCGAGGTCGAGATTCATTATCGGACGATTTGCATTTATCATATCTATTCACTTTCAGGTTGCTCGTGCGGAGCTGCCCGGGTTGAAGCTGTGTGTGTAACAGTTAAGCAATTCCCTCTGAAGGTTTTCCCTCGCATCCCGGCCCGGCAGACTGCCTGACAGATAGTTATTGTGCTGCTTAATATCAACAGTCAGAAAGCACGTTTCATGACGTTATTTTTATTCTCTTAAACGTTCAGGATATTTAGATGTTCGCAGGATTATGTAAATTACATTAAAGGTGTAACACCTTTTCTGCCATCTTTATCGCAGCGCTGTCAACGTAGCAGGAGATCTTTAAACCCTTCCCGCCAGAGATAACTCCAACAATAACAATCAATTAAACAGGAATAACAGTTCCAGACAGACAAAAAACATGTCTCTGGCATCTGCTTTCCTGAAAGACATCTTAACCCAAATCCATTTTATTTATAAGTCTTATTGCAATATTGAGGATTAAAGAAGACTGTTAAGCATCTAAACAAATTTTATTAAAATTAACTAAAGTTGCATTTTATAGGTTAATAATAAATAAATTTTAATTTTGATTAAGAGCATCCATTAATGCCACTTAACATTAATTTCACATGAGTAACTTTTAACCATACTGCGCTATTAAAGCAAGACGACGCTAACATTCAGATTTTACGAAAAGTCACGCAGGGTGATTGCCCCCTCATCTGGCTCACCACATATTTTTCACCAGCACAATATACAGTAATTCAGCAAATGAATAGCAGAATAAACCTTATCTTTTGCCATGCATGCAACTTTACGGCAGCAAAAGGGGCACCTGCAGCGTAAAAGATTTACCAATAATTTGCTGTCGGTACAAAATCTTCTCCTGCACACCCTTCAAAACGAAGCGAGGGGGGAGTACATTATTCCGTGCTGACTTCCACGGCAGGGAGCGGCAATAATAGCGAAAAGGTTAAAGGTTCATGTCCCCTATCGAAAAATCCAGCAAGCTAGATAACGTCTGTTATGACATCCGCGGCCCGGTTCTGAAAGAGGCGAAACGCCTTGAAGAAGAAGGCAATAAGGTTCTGAAACTCAACATTGGTAACCCTGCGCCATTTGGTTTTGAAGCGCCGGATGAAATTCTGGTTGATGTGATCCGCAACCTTCCTACTGCTCAAGGCTATTGTGATTCAAAAGGACTGTACTCCGCACGTAAAGCCATCATGCAGCACTACCAGGCACGCGGTATGCGTGATGTTACCGTTGAAGATATCTATATCGGCAACGGCGTCTCCGAACTGATTGTGCAGGCGATGCAGGCGCTGCTGAACAGCGGTGACGAAATGCTGGTTCCCGCCCCGGACTACCCGCTGTGGACGGCGGCCGTGTCACTCTCCAGCGGCAAAGCGGTACACTATCTGTGTGATGAATCTTCTGACTGGTTCCCGGATCTCGACGATATTCGCGCGAAGATCACCCCACGTACGCGCGGCATCGTGATCATTAACCCGAACAACCCAACGGGCGCGGTTTATTCAAAAGAACTGCTGATGGAGATCGTGGAGATCGCTCGTCAGCACAACCTGATCATCTTCGCGGACGAGATTTACGACAAGATCCTCTACGATGCAGCGCAGCACCACTCCATCGCCGCGCTGGCTCCGGATCTGCTGACCGTGACCTTTAACGGCCTGTCTAAAACCTACCGTGTGGCCGGTTTCCGTCAGGGCTGGATGGTATTAAACGGTCCGAAAAAACACGCCAAAGGCTATATTGAAGGGCTGGAGATGCTGGCTTCCATGCGTTTATGTGCCAACGTTCCGGCCCAACACGCAATCCAGACGGCGCTCGGCGGCTATCAGAGCATTAGCGAATTTATCGTTCCCGGTGGTCGTCTTTACGAACAGCGTAACCGCGCGTGGGAGCTGATCAACGATATTCCGGGCGTCTCCTGCGTGAAGCCAAATGGGGCGCTGTATATGTTCCCGAAAATCGACGCGAAGCGCTTCAACATTCACGACGATCAGAAAATGGTGCTCGACTTCCTGCTTCAGGAAAAAGTGCTGCTGGTTCAGGGCACGGCATTTAACTGGCCATGGCCGGACCACGTACGTATCGTCACGCTGCCGCGCGAAGATGACCTTGAAATGGCCATTAGCCGCTTCGGGCGTTTCCTCTCCGGTTATCATCAGTAGCACTCTCTTTCTGCCGGGTGGCGCAGCGCTTACCCGGCCTGCAAATTTGCATCTTCCCTCCCCACCCCGCACAATGAAGTCCTGTCGCAGTGAAGACAAAAGGTAACCTATGAGTCAGAGTCATTTCTTTGCCCATCTCTCCCGCCTGAAACTCATCAACCGCTGGCCGCTGATGCGCAATGTCCGCACTGAGAATGTGTCAGAGCACAGCCTTCAGGTGGCGATGGTCGCTCACGCGCTGGCCGCCATTAAAAACCGCAAATTCAACGGTCAGGTTAATGCTGAGCGCATTGCCCTGCTGGCGATGTATCACGATGCATCAGAGGTGTTAACCGGAGATCTGCCGACGCCGGTGAAATATTTCAACTCGCAGATTGCGCAGGAATATAAGGCCATCGAGAAGATTGCCCAGCAGAAGCTGATTGATATGGTGCCAGACGAGTTACGCGATATCTTTGAGCCGCTTATTGATGAACAGCAGTACACAGAGGAAGAGAAGTCGCTGGTAAAACAGGCCGACGCGCTATGTGCCTATCTGAAGTGTCTCGAAGAGTTGTCCGCAGGGAACAACGAATTTTTACTGGCGAAAACGCGCCTGGAAAAAACGCTGGAATCCCGCCGCAGCGAAGAGATGGACTACTTTATGCAGGTGTTTGTACCGAGCTTCCATTTATCGCTGGATGAGATTAGCCAGGATTCTCCGTTGTAATTTTTCGCCGGGAGGCGGCTTCGCCTTACCCGGCCTACGTTTCTGCGCTCATGCTAAAACGGGAATAAAACCGGTATCAACACCACGCATACCAGCATCACCAGCACGGTGAACGGCACGCCCAGCTTCACAAAATCGCTGAACCGGTAGTTCCCCGGCCCCAGAACCAGCGTGTTCACCGGTGACGACACCGGTGTCATAAATGCCGCGGAAGCGGCCATCGCCACCATCATCGCAAACGGATACGGCGACACGCCCATGGATTTCGCCATCGCCAGCGCGATGGGCGCCATCAGCACCGCCGTAGCGGTATTGGAGATAAACAGTCCAATCGTGGCGCACATGATAAACAGGCATACCAGCATCATGTACGGCCCGTATCCGCCGCCAACGTCCATCAGCCCTTTGACGACTAAATCCACACCGCCGGTTTTTTGCAGAGCAAGGGCGAACGGCATCATCCCCACAATCAGAATGATGCTTGGCCAGTGAATCGCCTTATAGGCGCTCTCGGCATCAATACAGCGAAACTTGCCCATTAACAGACAGGCAATAATGGCCGCGACCGGATTGGGGATCTCGTCGGTCAGCATCAACGCCACCATCAATACCAGGCAAAAAATCGCATGTGGCGCCTGGCTGTGCGCCGGTGAGGCATCGCTCTCTTCAACAGGCATGTTGAGCACCACAAAATCGCGGCCCTTTTGCCCGAGCTGACTTATCAGCTTCCAGTTACCGACGACGAGAAAGATATCCCCCAGCAGGATCGGCTCATCCACCACCGCCCCTTCCATCGCCACGCCATCACGCTTCAGCCCCACGACATTCAGACCATAACGGGTACGGAACCCCATTTCCCGCACGGTTTTACCCAACAGTTCCGATTCCGGGATCAGCGACACTTCGGCCATGCCAACATCCAGCGCCTGGTCTGAGAAATACTCCCCGCGTAGCACCATCGGTTCCAGCAGCTGTTCACTGCAAAACTCACGCAGATCCACCTCCGCGGTGGACATATCAATCAGCAGGACATCCCGCGCGCGGAATTCCGACACCCCGTTGACGTTGACGATGACCCGGCGAAAACGACGCCAGCGCTCAACACCAATCACATTCGCGCCGTAGCGCTCACGCAGTTTCAGATCGTCAAGCCGCTGGCCCACCATTGGCGAACCGGGGCGAATGGCCAGGCGGCGCGCCCGCCCGGTGAGGCGGTATTCTTTAATCAGATCGCGGAACGTGCGTCGTTTCCACCCTTCTTTGCTTTTGTCCTGTTTTTCGCCTTTCAGGGCAAAACGGGTCAGCAGCATGTAGACCACGCCCATCATCAGAACGACCAGTCCAAGCGGAGTCACGCTGAAAAAACTGAAGCCCTGAAAGCCTTCCCGGATCAACTCACTGTTGACGACCAGGTTCGGCGGCGTGGCCACCAGCGTCATCATGCCGCTGATCAAACCGGCAAAACTCAGGGGCATCATCAGGCGCGACGGCGAGCTCTGCATCCGCATGGAGACGCTCAGCACCACCGGGATAAAGATAGCGACCACCCCCGTTGAGCTCATAAACGCCCCCAGTCCGGCGACCGTCAGCATCAGATAGACCAGCATTTTCGTTTCGCTGTTGCCAGCCACCTTCACCAGCCACGCGCCCATAATCGTTGCCACGCCGGTGCGCACGAGGCCATCACCGATAATAAACAGGGCAGCAATCAGAATAACGTTGGGATCGCTGAACCCGGAGAAGGCTTCCGGCAGCGTGAGCGTTCCGCTCAGCACAAAGGCGACGATGACAAACAAGGCGACGGCATCCATGCGTACCTTGCCCGTGGCAAAAAGGATAATGGCGATTAAAAGCAGGCTCAGGACCCAGATCAGTTCACCGTTCACAGCATGTCCTTGTCAGTGGGAGATGAGAAATTTTGCCATAAAAAAGCCCCATCAACGTGGGGCTATATCATGGGGTTACACTTTTAGCGAGACGGTTACAACACCGTCAGGTGCTTTTGACACAGCCAGTGCAGTGAGAGAATCCAGCACCAGGTCGGCCTCCTCCAAGCGGGGGGACCCCGCCGGAACGTTCACCGCAATAACGTGGCTTCCGGCGTTCAGCCCGGCCAGTACGCCAGCCGCCGCATCTTCTACCACCACACACTCTGCGGGAGCGAGGCCCAGCAGTTCAGCCCCCAGCAAAAAGGCATCGGGTTCAGGTTTACCGCGCTTAACGCGCTCCGCCGTGATAAACACTTCCGGCTTAGGTAAACCAGCCGCCTTATGACGGGCGTGGGCGACGGGAATGGAGCCGGAGGTGACGATAGCCCACGGGATCTGCGCTTCGTTCAGATGCTCAAGCAGTTCACGCGCGCCAGGTAAAGCGGTGATCCCGTCCGTGTCCGTGGCTTCAATGTGTTCCAGGTATTTGAACTCCGCCTGAATATCGTCCTCAGAGCGTCCGGCCAGAAAGTGCCGTAGCGAGGTAATGGCCTGTTTGCCATGGATAAAATTCAGCACCTCCTGATGGTCGATGCCATGTCTGTCAGCCCAATGGCACCATGAACGCTCCACAACCGGCAGCGAATCCACCAGCGTACCGTCCAGATCAAACAGAAAACCTCTACACTGCACACGCACCTCCGTCAGGCATTAATGATTTGTTGAATTTCGTTGCTGCTTAAATGGTACTGACGCGGGCAGGCATGCCACGCGCTCAGCATACGCTGGTATTTATCCCACATTGGGGTCTGCGCGTTGAAACCGTGGGTGCCCGCGTCAAAGTGGGTATAACGCCCTTCGGTATTCACCATAAAGCGCACATAGCTCAGATAACGCGCTTCCGTTGCCGCATCAAAGCCTAAGAAGGTCACGCGGCGCTCGTCAATGGACTGCTGATCTTTGAGATTCGTCCAGGAGACGTGCAGGGCGTGATACATCTCCATAATGTCGATCACGATGCGACAGGTTTCTTCTTTCAGCTCGCCAAATTCGCGGTCGAGTTCACGCATCTGCAAACCAAAGCCGCGTTCGACAATGGTCTGCAGGCGGCTGTAGCGCGCAGCGTTATCGGGATCAAGCATAGTCATCATCTTGTACTGGTTAGACAAAATCAGACGTTGAGCATGGGTCATTTCCATCTTTCGACTCCTGTAGCGCATTGCACTTAAAAAAAAGACACGGTAACGGATTGTTACTGTGCCTTCTTTTCATCGTCGTTTCGATGATCAATCACAAGTCATCGAGGAATGTTTTATCCAGTTGCTTAAAAGCGCGCTTTAACGTGTCCGCCAGCGCCTGGTAATCCGGCTTGCCTTCCACCGGGGCGAGCGCCTGCCCGGCCTCCTCCAGTTTTCCGCGGACTTCATAAAACCAATGTAAAATAGAAGGTGGCAGTGGGGTGACAGAACGTTTTCCTAACCACCACAGACCCTGCATTGGCAGGCTTAGCGCGAAGAGCGCCGTTGCGACAGCAGGACCAAGCTGTCCACCCAGCGCAATCTGCCAGCACAGCGTAAAGACAGCGACGGGTGGCATAAAGCGAATCGCATGGCGCGTGGCGCGGATAGTGCGATTCTCAATGAACATGGGCGCAAGGCGCTTTTCCATTGGCCACGTCTTTGCGTAATGCTGTCCCCGACGAAACAGACTGAAGAAATTTACGGACGGGTTCTCTGGTGTCGACATGGCTGTACCTCAACTTCACATATAAAAATTAAAATTTTCGTGCAAAACCACAACAAGCTATGACAACGTTCAAAATATTTTGTCATCTCTACCCCGTATCGGGTATCCTGTGCCAGCCTGATAGGGCCATAGACGAGAATCATTAACTCGTCAAATTATTGCACATTATGCCATTGGCTGAAAATTGTGCAAAATGGCATAAAATCATAGTTATTTCTTCCATCATGCCACAATGTTCGTTTGGCATGATGTTAATCATAAATGTCTGAGTCATCATGCGTTACGCTGTTAGACTCACTGACGTTTTTTTAGCCACGTATCAATAATAGGTACTTCCATGTCGAGTAAGTTAGTACTGGTTCTGAACTGCGGTAGCTCCTCACTGAAATTCGCCATCATCGATGCGCTCAACGGTGACGAATACCTCTCTGGTTTGGCCGAATGTTTCCATCTGCCTGAAGCACGTATCAAGTGGAAGATGGACGGCAGCAAACAAGAAGCGGCTTTAGGTGCAGGCGCCGCTCACAGTGAAGCGCTGAACTTTATCGTTAACACTATTCTGGCACAAAAACCAGAACTGTCTGCTCAGCTGACTGCGATTGGTCACCGTATCGTCCACGGCGGCGAAAAATACACCAGCTCCGTCGTGATCGACGAATCTGTTATTCAGGGCATCAAAGACTCTGCCTCTTTTGCACCGCTGCACAACCCGGCGCACCTGATCGGTATCGCTGAAGCGCTGAAATCCTTCCCGAATCTGAAAGACAAAAACGTGGCCGTCTTCGACACTGCGTTCCATCAGACCATGCCGGAAGAGTCTTACCTCTATGCCCTGCCTTACAGCCTGTACAAAGAACACGGCGTACGTCGTTATGGCGCACACGGCACCAGCCACTTCTATGTGACTCAGGAAGCCGCAAAAGTACTGAACAAGCCGGTTGAAGAGCTGAACATCATCACCTGCCACCTGGGCAACGGTGGTTCTGTTTCTGCTATCCGCAACGGTAAATGTGTAGATACCTCCATGGGTCTGACCCCGCTGGAAGGTCTGGTGATGGGTACCCGTTCCGGTGACATCGATCCGGCGATCATCTTCCACCTGCACGACACCCTGGGCATGAGCGTTGACCAGATCAACAAAATGCTGACTAAAGAGTCTGGCCTGCTGGGTCTGACCGAAGTCACCAGCGACTGCCGTTACGTTGAAGACAACTACGCAGAGAAAGAAGACGCTAAACGTGCAATGGACGTTTACTGCCACCGTCTGGCGAAATACATCGGCTCTTACACTGCGCTGATGGACGGCCGTCTGGACGCGGTTGTCTTCACCGGTGGTATCGGTGAGAACGCGGCAATGGTGCGTGAACTGTCCTTGGGCAAACTGGGCGTTCTGGGCTTCGACGTTGATCACGAGCGTAACCTGGCTGCCCGCTTCGGCAAGTCTGGCTTCATCAACAAAGAAGGCACCCGCCCTGCTCTCGTTATCCCAACTAACGAAGAACTGGTCATCGCGCAAGACGCGCACCGCCTGACTGCCTGATTCCACACCGCCAGCAATGCTGGCGGTGCTGTTTTGTAACCCGCCACATTCAGGCGGTAACGAAAGAGGATAAACCGTGTCCCGTACTATTATGCTGATCCCTACCGGAACCAGCGTCGGCCTGACCAGCGTCAGCCTTGGCGTGATCCGTGCTATGGAACGCAAAGGCGTTCGTCTGAGCGTCTTTAAGCCAATCGCCCAGCCACGTGCCGGTGGCGATGCGCCAGACCAGACTACCACCATCGTTCGCAAGAACTCCAATCTGCCAGCGGCTGAACCGCTGAAGATGAACCACGTTGAATCTCTGCTGTCCAGCAACCAGAAAGACGTGCTGATGGAAGAGATCATCGCCAACTACCACGCCAATACAAAAGACGCGGAAGTGGTGCTGGTTGAAGGCCTGGTTCCAACCCGCAAACACCAGTTTGCTCAGTCTCTGAACTTCGAAATCGCGAAAACCCTGAACGCAGAGATCGTTTTCGTGATGTCTCAGGGCACAGATACCCCAGAGCAGCTGAACGAGCGTATCGAACTGACGCGCAGCAGCTTCGGCGGTGCGAAAAATACCAACATCACCGGCGTGATCGTCAACAAACTGAACGCGCCAGTGGATGAGCAGGGCCGTACGCGCCCTGACCTGTCTGAGATCTTTGATGACTCTTCCAAAGCGAAAGTCATTAAAGTTGACCCGGCGAAACTGCAGGAATCCAGCCCGCTGCCAGTACTGGGCGCGGTGCCATGGAGCTTCGATCTGATTGCCACCCGTGCAATCGATATGGCGCGTCACCTGAACGCCACCATCGTTAACGAAGGCGACATCAACACCCGTCGCGTGAAGTCCGTGACCTTCTGTGCACGCAGCATTCCGCACATGCTGGAACACTTCCGCGCAGGCTCCCTGCTGGTGACCTCTGCAGACCGTCCTGACGTGCTGGTTGCAGCGTGTCTGGCCGCGATGAACGGCGTGGAAATCGGTGCTATTCTGCTGACCGGCGCTTACGAGATGGACCCACGCGTCAGCAAATTGTGCGAGCGCGCGTTCGCGACCGGCCTGCCGGTCTTCATGGTGAACACCAACACCTGGCAGACCTCCCTGAGCCTGCAGAGCTTCAACCTGGAAGTGCCGGTTGATGACCATGAGCGTATTGAGAAAGTTCAGGAATACGTTGCGGGCTACATCAACGCAGACTGGATCGAATCCCTGACGGCGACCTCCGAGCGCAGCCGTCGTCTGTCTCCTCCTGCATTCCGTTACCAGCTGACCGAGCTGGCGCGTAAAGCAGGCAAACGCGTTGTGCTGCCAGAAGGCGACGAACCGCGTACTGTGAAAGCGGCAGCTATCTGTGCAGAGCGCGGCATCGCGACCTGTGTGCTGCTGGGTAACCCGGATGAGATCAACCGCGTGGCGGCGTCTCAGGGCGTTGAGCTGGGCGCTGGCATCGAAATCGTTGACCCGGAAGTGGTTCGTGAAAGCTACGTTGCCCGTCTGGTTGAGCTGCGTAAGAGCAAGGGTATGACCGAAGCCGTTGCGCGCGAACAGCTGGAAGACAACGTGGTGCTGGGTACGCTGATGCTGGAGCAGGACGAAGTTGACGGTCTGGTTTCCGGTGCGGTTCACACCACCGCAAACACCATTCGTCCACCGCTGCAGCTGATCAAAACGGCACCGGGCAGCTCCCTGGTCTCTTCCGTGTTCTTCATGCTGCTGCCGGAACAGGTTTACGTTTACGGCGACTGCGCGATCAACCCGGATCCGACGGCAGAGCAGCTGGCAGAAATCGCAATCCAGTCCGCGGACTCCGCGATTGCCTTCGGTATCGAACCTCGCGTGGCGATGCTCTCTTACTCCACCGGTACCTCTGGTGCAGGTAGCGACGTAGAGAAAGTGCGTGAAGCGACCCGTCTGGCGCAGGAAAAACGTCCTGACCTGATGATCGACGGCCCGCTGCAGTACGATGCCGCCGTTATGGCTGACGTTGCGAAATCCAAAGCGCCGAACTCTCCGGTTGCAGGTCGCGCTACCGTGTTCATCTTCCCGGATCTGAACACCGGTAACACCACCTACAAAGCGGTACAGCGTTCTGCAGACCTGATCTCCATCGGGCCGATGCTGCAGGGTATGCGCAAACCTGTGAACGACCTGTCCCGTGGCGCACTGGTTGACGATATCGTCTACACCATCGCGCTGACGGCGATCCAGTCTTCACAGCAGCAGTAAGCCAAAAAGCCCGGTGGCGCTGACGCTTACCGGGCCTACGGTTTTGTAGGCCGGATAAGCGGAGCGCCATCCGGCAAGAAAGGCGACCACAAAGGGTCGCCTTTTTTATTACAGCAGCTCTCTCGCCGCCGACACTATGTCATGTGCCGTCAGGCCGTACTCCTTCTGCAGGAACTCCTGCGTCCCCACCTGACCGTAACGCTCCTTCACCCCCACCCGCCGCATCGGCACCGGGCAGGTTTCCACCAGTACTTCCGCCACCGCCGATCCCAGCCCGTTGTGAATGCTGTGGTTTTCACAGGTCACAATCCGTCCGGTTTTCTCGGCGTAGTTTTTCACCAGCATCCGGTCGATGGGCTTCAGGGTAAACATGTCGATGACCGCCGCACTGACCCCCTCCTGCTCCAGCTGATGCGCCGCCTCAAGCGCTTCCGCCACCATAATGCCGTTGGCGATAAGCGTAATATCACTCCCCTCGCGCAGCACGTTGCCTTTGCCGATGGTGAAGGTGGAGCCCGGCGCATAAACGCTCGGCGCCTGCTTACGGATGGTACGCACCCAGTAGAACCCTTCCATGTCAATCAGCTGGCGCAGGACGTCTTCAAACATCACCGCGTCAGTCATCTCCAGCACCACCGAATGCGCCAGACCGCGCACGATCCCCATGTCCTCAAACGACATATGGGTCCCGCCGTTGTGACAGGCGGTTACCCCCGCATCCGAGGCAATCACCTTCACGTTGTTGCGCTGGTAGTCCAGAGACATAAACAGCTGGTCGAAGCAGCGACGGCTGGCAAAGGCGGTGAAGGTGTGAACAAACGGCTTACGTCCGGTAAGCGCCAGCCCCGCCGCGGTGCCAATCACGTTGGCCTCCATAATGCCGCAGTTAATCACGTGTTGCGGATAATCGCGCGCTACGCCGTCCATCGCCATCGAGCTCATCAGGTCCGCTTCCAGCGCGATAATCTCACTGCCTGCCTCTATCTGTTTTGCCACAAAACCCGCGTAAACCTTGCGCATCTCAACGGCATCTTTCTGTCGTGGCGGTGCAACCTTAATCATGTGAAGCCTCCAGTTGGCGAATCGTCTCGTTGAGGGCCGCTTTGCTCTCTGCGGTCAAGCGCAGGTGGTGCGAGTTGCTGAGCTGCTCCAGATATGGCACCCCCTGCCCCTTAATGCTGTCGAGGATCACCACCCGCGGGCGCGCATCCGTGGCTGGCACACGGGACGTCACCTCCAGCAGCCCTGGGATATCGTCACCTTTCACCGTCACCACGTCGAAACCAAAGGCGCGGAATTTCCCCTCCAGATCGAATGCGCTGATGATGTCATCCAGTTCGCCATCCAGCTGCTGCTTATTCCAGTCAACGAACACCGTCAGGTTATTCAGGCGATGGTGGGCAATAAACTGGAAGGCTTCCCAGCACTGCCCCTCGTTCAGCTCACCGTCACCGACGATGCAAAAGACCCGGTTCGGCCTGCCTGCCAGCTTGTGCGAGAGCGCCATGCCGCCGGCGATGGAGATCCCTTGCCCCAGCGAGCCGGTCGTGGCATCCACGCCGCGCGTTTTCAGCCGGTCCGGGTGGCTGGGCAGCCGCGTACCGTTCTGGTTCAGGGTGCTCAGCTCCTCAAGCGGGAAATAACCCTTAATCGCCAGCGTACTGTAGAGCGCCGGGCCCGCATGGCCTTTCGACAGGACAAAATAGTCTCGCTCAGGCCAGTCCGGATCTGCCGGGTCAATCTTCATCACCGCGCCGTACAGCACGGCCAGGGTTTCAACCACCGACATACTGCCGCCGTAATGGCCAAACCCCAGCTGCGTCAGCGATTTCAGGGTCTCAAGGCGAATCTGACACGCGAGTTCAGTTATCTCTTTCTCATTCATGATTTGGCTCCGGTGTTTTCCTGCGCGTTACCGCCCGCAGGTTTGTTTTTCGCGAACACGTTGTACGCCACCAGCAGCGCGAACAGCGCCACAACCAGCCCGGTGATGGCAAGCGGTGACAGGAAGCGCGCCAGGTTGCCGAGCACAATCCCGACAGCGCCAAAATCCGCGTCCGAGAAGGTGGTGTTGGCAAAGCCAATGGCGCCCAGCACCGGCAGCAGCAGGACAGGCAGGAAGGTGATCAGCAGACCGTTAGCAAAGGCGCCAATCATGGCCCCGCGACGTCCACCGGTGGCGTTACCGAACACGCCCGCCGTTGCGCCGGTGAAAAAGTGCGGCACTACGCCCGGGAGGATCAGCACCCAGCTGAACTGTCCGCAGATGAACAGCCCCACAATTCCCCCGAGGAAGCTGAACAGGAAGCCAATCAGCACCGCGTTTGGCGCATACGGATAGACCACCGGGCAGTCCAGAGCCGGACGCGCATTGGGTACCAGTTTTTCCGAGAAGCCGGTGAAGGCCGGGACGATTTCCGCCAGAATCAGACGCACGCCCTGCAGGATGATGAACACGCCCGCCGCAAAGGTGATCGCCATGATGATGGCGTAAACGAGGTAGTTCTGACCGCCGCTGAAGGTGGCCTCGACATACTCACGTCCGACGCTCACCGCCATGATCAGGTAGATAATCATCATGGTCAGGGAGATAGAAATGGAGCTGTCGCGCAGGAAGCTCAGGTTCTTCGGCAGGTTCATCTCTTCGGTTGAGCGCGAGCCTTTCCCCACCTTGCTGCCAATCCAGCCGGAGAGCACGTAGCCCAGCGTGCCGAAGTGGCCGAAGGCAATCTCGTCGTTGCCTGTAATGCGCTTCATGTAGCGCTGCGCAATCGCCGGGAAGAAAGCCATGATCAGGCCGAGGATCAGTGAACCGGTAAACACCAGCCCTACGCCCTCAAAGCCCGCCACCGTCAGGATCACGCCAATCATGCACGCCATGTAGAAGGTATGATGCCCGGTCAGGAAGATATACTTCAGGCGGGTAAAGCGGGCGACGATAATATTCGCCACCATCCCGAAGGCCATAATCAACGCGGTTGAGGCGCCGTATTTCTCCAGCGCAATGGACACAATTGCTTCATTATTTGGAATAATTCCCTGGATATTAAAGGCGTGTTCAAACATGCCGCCTAAAGGATTTAACGACCCAACCAGTACCGTGGCGCCGCCGCCCAAAACAATAAAGCCAAGAATGGTTTTAATGGTCCCTTTCACCACATCAGAAAAGGCTTTTTTCTGCGCGACCAGACCAATTAATGCAATTAACCCCACCAGCACCGAAGGGACTTTTAATATATCAACAACGAAATTCAGCGTTTCAAGGATAAACATATCCACCTCGCCTTATCAGGTTTAACGTTTGTCGAACCAGCTGCGCAACTGCGCTTCCAGTTCATTGATATCAATGATGTTGTTGATCACCACCAGCTGGCTTTCCGGCACGCTGGCGCTGGCCGCAATGTCTTTTGCCATCACGAACAGATCGGCCGCACCCGGCGTGGCCGAGGAGAGATCGGAGTGTTCAACGTCAGCCTCAATCTCCAGCTTTTTGAGCACCTTTTTAATGTTCATTTCAACCATAAAACTGCTGCCCAGACCGGAACCGCAAATAGCCATGATTTTCATTGTTGTCCCCTTATTTTTGAGTAGAGTACGCCCCACCACGCTGACGCGTAATGTTGTGAAAAAGCGGGTTAAAAAATTAATCAGAAGCGGTTAATAATCGTTTTTATCTCCTCCAGCGCATTCGCCTGATGCAGTTCGGCCATATCGGCCTCGCTGGAAAATAATTCAGCCAGCGCCGAGATCATCTCGATATGGCTATTTTTGTCAGGTGCCGCGAGCATAATAATCACATCGACAGGGTCGAACTCACCGGCACCAAAAGAGACGCCCTGCCTGAGTTTTAATAATGACAATCCCAGTCCTTTGGCGCCTTCCTCCGGCCGCGCATGCGGCATAGCCAGCCCTGGTGCCAGCACATAATAAGGTCCTAACGTATGGTGTTGCTCAATGATTGCCGTCACGTATTCTGGCGCTATCGTCTTAAGCTCCAGCAGCGGTTTCGCGCAGATCTCAAGGGCCTGCGGCCAGCTTTCAACGCTATCCTGCAGCGTGATGGTTGTATCATATATCCATTTTTTCAGCACTTTTCACTCCCGCCAGACTGCAAAAGATGAGCAAACTTTATTCAACACACCCATTATTAACCGTGATGATCATCACAAAGATAGCGCTACCAAGATCTAACATTCAGAAGTGTGATAGCGCTATCAAATTCCTATCCTGGCGTGAAATCACAGCAAAAAAAGGGATTTAAGGCGTATACTGCGTGTCACGTGAAATGAAGGAAAACGAACGCGTCTGGTCAGCAGGAAGGTGTATGTCTCTAACCCGAAAACGGCGCAGTACTGGTAAAGTGACACTCGCCGATGTCGCACAGCTTGCCGGTGTGGGCACGATGACCGTGTCCCGTGCACTCCGCACGCCTGAACAGGTTTCCGATAAACTACGAGAAAAAATTGAAGCCGCGGTGCAGGAACTGGGTTATATGCCCAATCTTGCCGCCAGCGCGCTGGCCTCGGCCTCCTCATGGACCATAGCCATGGTGGTGCCTAACCTCTCCGAAGCAGGCTGCTCGGAGATGTTCGCCGGGCTACAGCAGGTGCTGCAGCCCGCCGGATATCAAATCATGCTGGCTGAATCCCAGCACCGCCTTGAGCAGGAAGAGAAGTTGCTGGAGACGCTGCTGGCGTCAAATATCGCCGCCGCTATCCTGCTCAGCGTTGAACATACCGACACCGTTCGTCACTGGCTGAAGAATGCCTCTATTCCGGTGATGGAGATGGGGGCCATGCGCGCCGACCCGATCGATATGAACATCGGGATTGATAACGTGGCGGCCATGTATGAACTCACGGAAATGGTCATTAAGCGCGGCTATCAGAATATTGGCCTGCTGTGCGCCAACCAGGAACAGTGGATTTTCCAGCAGCATCTGCAGGGCTGGTACAAAGCCATGCTGCGCCACCACATGTCGCCAAACCGGGTCATTAACGCGGCCATGTCGCCGAGTTTCTCGACCGGTGCGGCGCAACTGCCTGAATTCCTGCTGGCCTGGCCGGAGCTGGATGCGCTGGTGTGCGTTTCTGACGAACTGGCCTGCGGGGCGCTGTACGAATGCCAGCGCAGGCGCATCAAAGTACCGGACGATCTGGCGATAGTGGGTTTTGGAGATAGCGACGTCAGCCGGGTCTGTCAGCCGCCGCTGACCACCATGGCGGTACCGCATCGTAAGATTGGGATTGAAGCCGGAAAAGCGTTACTGGAGCGTCTGAATGGCGGAGACTGGCGCGACCAAAAACCCATCGCGTCCAGTCTGTGTCTGAGGGAGAGTTGCTAGCGCTTACTCGGCCTCTTCCTCTTTCTCGGATTTAGTCGATTCGTTATTGGCGTTACGGCTCATCCAGAGCGCCAGCGCTTTTAACGAATCCGGCGTAAACTCGTCGCAACGCGCGGTAATCTCTTCCGGCGTCATCCAGTTTACTTCGCTGACTTCTTCTTCCTGCAGGGCGAACGGGCCATGAGAAACGCAGCTGAACAGCCCGCCCCAGACGCGGCAATGTTCATCCTCAAAGTAGAACTGACCATGTTCGGCAAACGGCACACCGGCAATACCTAACTCTTCTTCCGCTTCACGACGCGCGGAATCCAGCAGCACCTCATCCGCCTGGACAACGCCGCCTGCAGTGGCATCCAGCATACCCGGGAGAAAATCTTTGGTGTCCGTGCGGCGCTGAACCAGAATTTTACCCATACCGTCATGGACAACGATATATGTCGCACGGTGACGCAAGCGCTCCGCACGCATTTGTTCGCGGCTGGCCTGCGCGATCACTTCATTCTCTTCGTTGACAATGTCAACCCACTCTGTACTTGCCAAATGACTCTGCTCCACCATCGGGAAACCTTCTCGTCTAAGCGCTCTGTCGGCGCGTTTGCAGTTGAGGTGTAACTTACGGATTAATCGTTACCTGCGCAATAACTTGCTGATCATTAAGTGCGATAACGCTCAGGGTATTACCCTCCAGCATGCCATAACTCGCAGGATATCCGCCTTTCGGTATGCTGACCGACCCCGGATTAAAGTGATAAGTATCACCGCGTTTTTCAGCAACCGGAATATGAGTATGACCGTAAACCAGGACATCGCCAGCCGCGAGCGCCGGGAGATTATCCGGGCCAAAAAGATGGCCATGCGTCAGGAACAGTCGGCTGTGTTCCAGCAGCACCTGCTGCCACGGCGCGGTGAGGGGAAAATGCAGCAGCATCTGGTCCACTTCGCTGTCGCAGTTGCCGCGAACGGCGATAATGCGCGAGGCATACGCGTTCAGTTTTTCAGCCACCTGCGCAGGGGCGTAGCCTTCCGGCAGCGCATTGCGCGGGCCGTGATTAAGCACATCGCCCAGAATGATCAGCCACTGCGCGCCGCTTTGTGCAAACAGGGAGAGGACACGCTCGGTCGCGGGCAGCGATCCATGGATATCCGACGCAAACATCAGTTTCATCAGTCACTCCTCGGGAAAACAGACTGCCCCCATCATACCTGAAGCGTCAGGTCTTATCAGCCCGCATGCTTAGCGGAGAGTGCCACATAGCGCTGCACGGAGGCTCGCTGCCACTGAAACGCGGCATAATCGACCAGCAGCTGCGGTACCGCATCACCGTTGAGGATCAAACGGTTTAGCATTAACGCCAGATCTGCGTCAGCAATACACCACTCACCGAACAGGTTCGGGTTGCCATGAGCGAGCAGTAAGGTGGCGGTATCAATCAGTTTTTGGGCGCTTTCCTGGCCTTCTGCGCTCAGGGCGGGCTTTTTTACCCCGGCAAACACGACATCCGTCGGGCGTTCCACGCGAATCGGCACCAGATCGCTGCGCAGCCACGCCTGAATCTGCCGCGCCCGGGCGCGCTTTTGCAGATCGTGAGGATAGATCCGCTCCCACTCTGGCGGCGAAAACCGATCTTCCAGATATTCATCGATCGCCGACGATTCGCTCAGGGCAAACCCCTCTATTTCCAGCACCGGCACGCGTCGGGTCAGGTCGTATCCCTGCCACTGCGGTTTAAGATGTTCACCACCGTCAAGATCGACGGTCTTCAGCGTAAATGTGAGTCCTTTTTCGGCCAGCGCAACGTATACGCTCATGACATAGGGAGAAAAGAAATTCGCATCGGACCACAACGTGATTACGGGCTGGTTCATAACATCCTCATTGGCTGATCGGGTTTTGACTCAACATATAATCTCTTTGCCTCGCTGTCACTTGATGAAAACTCACGATTTACAACAACCACCTATACTCATTTGATATGGCACCACTCTTCGCATGGACAGGAGTTGAGAATGATCGACCTTTATTATGCCCCTACCCCAAACGGCCACAAGATCACCCTTTTTCTCGAGGAGGCCGAACTGGATTACAGGATCATTCGCGTGGATATCAGCAAAGGCGATCAGTTCAGCCCTCTCTTTCTGGCTATTTCGCCGAACAATAAAATTCCGGCCATTATTGATAACCAGCCGACGGACGGGGGCAGGCCGTTGAGCCTGTTTGAATCCGGTGAAATTCTGCTCTACCTGGCGGAGAAAACCGGCAAGCTGCTGAGCGGGGAGTTACGCGAGCGTCATCACACCCTGCAGTGGCTCTTCTGGCAAGCCAGCGGGCTGGGGCCCATGCTTGGGCAAAATCACCATTTTACCGCCTACGCCCCGCAGCCCATTCCTTATGCGATAGAGCGCTATCAGGTTGAAACTCAGCGGCTCTATGGCGTTCTGAACCGTCGGCTGGAGAAGACGCCGTGGCTCGGGGGCGATCATTACAGTATTGCCGACATTGCCTGCTGGCCGTGGGTGAATACGCATGAAAAACACCGAATTGACTTAGGCGCTTACCCGGCGGTAAACAACTGGTTCGAGCGCATCCGTACCCGCCCGGCGACCGAACGCGCGATGCAAAAAATCCAGCAAATTTAACCCGGTATGAGGCTGGGTGCCTGTGAGCCACTCATGTATGATGAGCGGGAAATACTGACACGGAGAAGACCTGCAATGTCACAGCCAGACGCCATTATTCGTATAAAAAATTTACGCTTGCGTACCTTCATCGGTATCAAAGAGGAAGAGATCGCCAACCGTCAGGATATTGTCATTAACGTGGTGATTCACTATCCCGCAGACAAAGCGCGGGCCAGTGAAGACATCAATGACGCGCTGAACTACCGCACCATCACCAAAAATATCATCCAGTACGTGGAGAATAACCGCTTCTCTCTGCTGGAAAAATTAACTCAGGATGTGCTCGATATCGCACGCGAACATCACTGGGTCACTTATGCTGAAGTTGAGATCGATAAACTTCACGCCCTGCGTTACGCCGACTCCGTCTCTATGACGCTAAGCTGGAAACGCCAGGCGTAAACCTGGAGGTTGTATGAAGATTTTGCTGACCGGCGGTACAGGCCTCATTGGTCGTCACCTTATTGCGCGTCTGCAGGCCTTGCATCACGACATTACCGTGGTCACGCGCAGCCCTGAGAAGGCACGCCAGGTGCTGGGTGCTGGTGTCGACATCTGGAAAAATCTCGCCGATCAGCAAAATCTCGACGGCTTCGACGCCGTCATTAACCTCGCGGGTGAACCCATCGCCGATAAGCGCTGGACGGAAGAGCAAAAACAGCTGTTATGCAGCAGCCGGTGGAACATCACCGAAAAGCTGGTCGAGCTTATCCGCAACAGTCACACGCCGCCTTCGGTGCTGATTTCAGGCTCCGCTGTGGGCTACTACGGCGATCTCGGCGAGGTGGTGGTCACTGAGGAAGAGCCGCCCCATAACGAGTTCACCCATAAACTCTGCGCCCAGTGGGAGCGTATTGCCTGCGCGGCGCAGAGCGATCGGACCCGCGTCTGCCTGCTGCGGACCGGCGTTGTCCTGGCCCCGAAAGGCGGCATCCTTGCGAAAATGCTTCCCCCTTTCCGGCTTGGACTTGGCGGGCCCATCGGTAATGGGCGTCAGTATTTAGCCTGGATCCATATCGACGATATGGTCAACGGTATTCTCTGGCTGCTGGATAACGATCTGCGCGGGCCGTTTAACATGGTTGCGCCGTATCCGGTGCGTAATGAGCAGTTTGCCCATGCGCTGGGACATGCCCTGCACCGCCCGGCGATTTTGCGGGTGCCCGCTACGGTGATCCGCCTGATGATGGGTGAAGCCGCGGTGCTGGTATTAGGCGGGCAACGGGCGCTGCCCAAACGGCTGGAAGCGGCCGGGTTCGCGTTCCGCTGGTATGACTTAGAGGAAGCGCTGGGGGATGTGGTGCGGTGAATATGCTACAGTCGTACGCCATGTTCCGATGAAATGGCGTAACAATGGCAACCCTCACTACCCCCCGGCTTCATCTCACTCCCTTCAAACCCACTGACTGGGCCTTCTTTCGCTCGCTGCGCGAAGATCGCAGCATCATGCGCTATATGGCCGCCATCGCTCCGGAAAAAGAGACCCGCCGCGTGTTTGCCGCGCGGCTTACGGCTGCACATGTTTTTGTGATCCGCTTTCGTAATGATGACACACCGCTTGGCGACATCGGCCTGCAAATCAGCCCTGAGAATCGTGAAGAAGCCGATATCGGCTATACGGTTGTGCCAGCCGCGCAGGGAAAAGGTATCGCCAGCGAGGCGCTGCGCGCGGTGTGTGAATACGCCTTTAACCAGACCGGCGTGAAGGCGATTAACGCCTACGTGCTGGCGGACAACGGCGGGTCGGTGCGGGTGCTGGAGAAAGCCGGTTTTGTGCGTACCCAGGTGCTGGAAAAGGCGTATGAGATTGACGGCGTACGCTATGACGACTGGGTGTATCGGCTGGAGTGCGGTGCGCTCTGAATGCCGGGCGGCACTGCGTTTGCCCGGCCTACGGTTTTTGTAGGCCCGGTAAGCGAAGCGCCACCGGGCGATTGAGCTGCACCGCGGCCTGATGCCCTCTCCCACAGGAAGAGGGAAAAAGGCAAAACCTACTTCAAAGAACCCTTCAGGAACTGCTGCAAACGCGGGCTTTGCGGGTTCGCCAGCACCTCATCCGGGTGCCCCTGCTCTTCAATTTTCCCCTGATGCAGGAAAATCACATGGTTCGAGACGTTACGGGCGAAGCCCATCTCGTGCGTCACCACCACCATCGTTTTGCCCTCTTCGGCCAGCTTCTGCATGATGCGCAGCACTTCGCCAACGAGTTCCGGGTCCAGCGCTGAGGTCGGTTCGTCAAACAGCAGTACCTCAGGTTCCATTGCCAGGGCGCGGGCGATAGAGACACGCTGTTGCTGGCCACCGGAGAGGTGCACCGGGTATTTCATCTGCTGGCGCTCGTCGATACCCACCTTTGCAAGATATTTCACCGCCCGCTCGCGGGCTTCATGCTTGCTCAGCCCCAGCACCTGAACCGGCGCTTCCATGACGTTCTCCAGCACCGTCATATGGCTCCAGAGGTTAAAGTGCTGGAACACCATCGTCAGACGCGTACGCAGCAGGCGCAGCTGGTTCTTGTCGGCCACCTTTAGCTGGCCGTCTTTGTCACGCACCAGGTTAATATTCTGCCCGCTCACCACAATTGAGCCTTCGCTCGGCTTTTCGAGGAAGTTGATGCAGCGCAGGAAGGTACTTTTACCCGAGCCGGATGAGCCGATGATACTGATCACGTCGCCCGCATTCGCCTGCAGCGACACCCCTTTCAGCACTTCATGTTCGCCGTAGCGTTTGTGCAAATCAATTACGTTTAATTTGTTCTCAGCCATCATCTTTCTCAGTGCGTCGAAGAAGGTTTTATATGCTGCAACCAGCGTTTTTCAGCCTTACGGAACAGGCTAATCAATACATAAGAGATAATTAAATAGAGCACCGCCGCAATGCCAAACGCGGTAAACGGCTGATAGGTCGCGGAGTTAATATCACGCGCAATTTTGAGCAGGTCCGGTACCGTCGCGGTAAAGGCGAGCGCGGTGGAGTGCAGCATCAAAATCACTTCGTTACTGTATGCCGGTAACGCAATACGCAGCGCCGACGGCAGGATAATGCAACGGTAGAGTTTCACAGAAGAAAAACCGTACGCACGCGCCGCTTCAATTTCACCGTAAGGGACAGAGCGAATGGCCCCCGCAAAAATCTCGGTGGTATAGGCGCAAGTGTTGAGCGTCAACGCCAGTACCGTACAGTTCAGACCGCTACGGAAGAACGCATTCAGCATCTCTGTGCCTTTGACGATCTCAAGCGTGTACATCCCCGAATAGAAGACCAGCAGCTGCACGTAGAGCGGCGTACCGCGAAACACATAGGTAAACAGCCAGATTGGGAACTGGATAAATTTTTTGTTCGACACGCGGCCAATGGCAAGAAACACCGCCAGAATGCCGCCCATCACCACCGAGGAGATCAACAGCCAGAGCGTGATCGCCACGCCGGTAAAGCGGTAGCCATCTGTCCACAGCAGCGATTTCCAGTATTCCTGAATAATCTCAATCACAGGTCAGCCCTCTTCACACCCACGGAATAGCGACGCTCAAGCAGAAGCAGCACCCCGTTGGAGACAGTCGTAAAGACCAGATAGATAACGCCACAGACCACCGCAAAGTAGAACGGCTCCCAGGTGCTTTTGCCTGCCAGCTGCGTGGCTTTCACCACATCTTCCAGGCCCAGCAGCGAGACCAGCGCGGTGGCTTTGAGGATAACCTGCCAGTTATTACCGATGCCCGGCAGCGCATAGCGCATCATGGCGGGGAACATAATCCGACGAAACGTTTGTGAAGAGGTAAAACCAAATGCGGTTGCCGCCTCAATGTGACCTTTCGGCACGGCCATGTAAGCCCCGCGGAAAGTTTCAGTGAAGTAGGCACCGTAGATAAAACCGAGGGTAATAATACCGGCCACCATCGGGTCGATATCAATTTGTCCCATACCCATCGCGTCTGTTATGCCGTTAAGCGCAATCTGCAGACCGTAAAAGATCAGCAGCATCAGCACCAGATCGGGAACGCCGCGAATGAGTGTGGTATAGCCTTCAAAGATCAGCGCCAGCGGTTTGTTAGCCGAAAGCTTCGCCCCTGCGCCTGCCAGACCTATCAGCACCGCCAGCACCACGGAGCTGATAGCCAGCTCAAGGGTGACAAGCGCGCCCTGTAAAATAACGCCAGAAAATCCGTACAGCATACCGCGAGCCCTGTCGTATCGTGAGTGGTGGAACCGTGTCTTTTCCCCTCCCTCAGCGGGAGGGGCCGCACGTTATATGACGGGGCGATTAGCCGCCGTAAACATTAAAATCGAAGTATTTTTTCGCCAGTTTGTCGTACGTTCCGTCCGCGCGCATTTCAGCAAACGCCTTGTTCAGCGCTTCACGCAATTCGTTGTCTTCCTTGCGCAGGCCCATACCGGTCCCTACACCAAACAACTTCACATCCTTAATGGACGGACCGCCAAACTTGTAATCTTTACCCACCGGCGTTTTCAGGAAGCCTTCGCTCGCGGCGACTTCATCCTGGAAAGCGGCATCAATTCGGCCTGCCGTCAGGTCAGCGTAGATGTTTTCCTGGCCCTGATAGGAGACGATTTCAATCCCCTTCGGCGCCCAGTGTTCGTTGCCGTAGGTTTCCTGCGTGGTGCCCTGCAGCACGCCGACGCGTTTGCCTTTCAGGGATTCCAGCGTTGGCTGAATGTCGGAAGCTTTAGCCACCACCAGACGAGAATCGGCCGCGTAGAGTTTGTCGGTGAAGGCAATCTCCTGCTGGCGTTTTTCGGTAATGGAGAGCGAGGACATAATCACGTCGATTTTTTTCGCTTTCAGAGACGGGATCAGCGCATCCAGCGGGTTCTCAACGTAGGTACACTGTGCTTTGATGCGTTTGCACAGCTCATTGGCCAGATCGATGTCAAAACCGACGAGTTCACCCTTTGAATTCTTTGATTCGAACGGTGCATAGGTTGGATCGGTACCAATCCGAATTTTCTGCGGAATGGCTGCGAATGCCGCGGTGGCGCTGGAAAAGGCCAGCACGAGAGATAATGACAACACGAGCTTTTTCATATTTATCCTCAACAAACTGTCTTCATACGGGATTTTTACGACGACGGGGTGGTGCTAATGTGCCATTAATCCCCTTAGTCAGGCAAAGATTAATGCCTTTCAGCCGGGAATTTTTGCATTTTAAATGCGTAAGTATGCACACAGCGATCCAATACAGTGCAACAAATGCACTGCATTGGGTCAATCCCACCCGTAACGCACCTTTGCGGTGCGTTATCGTCAGGTCTTAGTCACCGTAGACGTTGAAGTCGAAGTATTTCTTCGCCAGTTTGTCGTAAGTACCGTCTTTACGCAGCTCAGCAAAGGCTTTGTCGAAGGCGGCTTTCAGCTCGGTATCATCCTTACGCAGGCCAATACCGGTGCCGTCACCAAAGTATTTTTTGTCTTTCACAGACGGGCCTGCAAAGGCGAACTCTTTACCCGCAGGCTGTTTCAGAAAGCCTTCGCTTGCCGCGACTTCATCCTGGAATGCCGCATCCAGACGGCCTGCCGCCAGATCAGAGTAAATCAGATCCTGGTTCTGATAAGCCACCACGTCTACGCCTTTCTCACGCCAGTTAGCATTGGCATAGCCTTCCTGCGTCGACCCCTGCAGCACACCCACATGCTTGCCTTTCAGCGAGTCGATGGTGGGCTGAATCGGGGAACCCTTAGGCGCAATCAGGCGAGAATCCGCGGCGTAGAGCTTGTCAGAGAAGGCAATCTCCTGCTGACGTTTTTCGGTGATGGAAAGAGAAGAGATAATGGCGTCGATTTTCTTGGCTTTCAGCGACGGGATTAACGCGTCAAAGTCGCTGCCCACCCATGTGCATTTCACCGCAATGCGTTTGCACATTTCATTACCCAGATCGATATCAAACCCCACGAAATCGCCTTTCGCATCCTTGGAAGAGAATGGCGCGTAGGTTGCGTCTGTACCGATACGAACTGTCTGTGGAAGCGCTGCGTAGCTACCTGCTGCCGCACTTAACCCCACCAGCAAAGACAGAGCCAGAACCGTCTTCTTCATACATTTACCCTCAAGTACCGTGATTTTATTATGTATTGTGTTGTGTGTTGTGTTGCAGGCTTCATCTTGCAGGTCTTATGCCACATTGCCGTCTGGTTAAAACTTCGACGTTAAATATGTTAATAAAACGTTGCGATACTGCCTTAATGGTGAAAGATAGCAGGTCTGCCGAACGAACCGGAGAGAGAAAAAGGGAAAAAACGAATTAAATGTCGAGGATATGATCGCCGTTGCATAATTGCCCTGAAACAGGGCAACGTCTTTTTTCATGCACACTGTTTGTGCACAAATTCAGGCTCCCTGCCAGCGGGTGAAGAGATCGGCCGGCAGGTCGATGTCAAACTGATCGAGCACGCGGTTAACGGTCTGGTTAATCACGTCATCCAGCGAGGTCGGGCGATGATAAAACGCCGGGACCGGGGGCATGATCACCGCGCCGAGTTCGGCGGCCTGGGTCATTAAACGCAAATGGCCCAGGTGCAGCGGCGTTTCCCGCACGCAGAGCACCAGAGGACGACGCTCCTTCAGCACGACATCCGCCGCGCGGGTGACCAGGGTGTCGGTATAGCTGTGCACAATGCCGGAGAGGGTTTTAATCGAACAGGGAAGGATAACCATGCCAGCCGTTTTAAACGAGCCGGAAGAGATACTGGCAGCGATATCCCGGGCATCGTGAACGACATCCGCCAGGGCCTGCACATCGCGCAGGGAGAGATCGGTCTCCAGAGAGAGGGTCTGTCGCGCCGCCTGGCTCATTACCAGATGGGTCTCGACTTCCGCCACGTCACGCAGAACCTGTAACAGACGTACGCCGTAAATCGCGCCACTGGCGCCGCTGAGCCCAACAATGAGTCGTTTCATGATTTTCGCCCTTACTGATTTCAGGGCAGACTGTGCAGGATTTTTCGGTGAGTTGCAAGTGAGGGCGAACGCCCTCACCTGCCGAAGATTACCCTTCGTTGTGCATCTCTAAACTTTCGAGATCGTTTTGCAGCTGAACGGCTTTTGCGTCGTCATTGCGCAGCGAATCCAGATAGTCGAGGTACTGCTGGTCAACGTCTTTGGTGACATACACCCCGTTGAACACGGAGCATTCAAACTGCTGAATATCCGGGTTCTCGGCGCGCACCGCGTCGATGAGATCGTTCAGATCCTGGAAAATCAGGCCATCGGCACCGATGATCTGGCGAATTTCATCCACTTCGCGACCGTGAGCAATCAGCTCGTTGGCGGTTGGCATATCGATCCCGTACACGTTCGGGAAACGAATCTCTGGAGCCGCGGAAGCCAGGTAGACTTTCTTCGCCCCGGCTTCGCGCGCCATCTCGATAATCTGCTCTGAGGTGGTACCGCGCACGATGGAGTCATCCACCAGCAGCACGTTCTTGTCGCGGAACTCAGCACGGTTGGCGTTCAGCTTGCGGCGCACGGATTTACGGCGCAGCTGCTGGCCAGGCATGATAAAGGTACGGCCAACGTAGCGGTTCTTCACAAAGCCCTGACGGTATGGCTTATCGAGAATACGGGCGATTTCCAGCGCGATATCGCAGGAGGTTTCCGGGATAGGAATCACGACGTCGATATCGAGATCGTCCCACTCGCGGGCAATCTTCTCGCCAAGCTTGGTACCCATGTTCACGCGCGCGCTGTAGACGGAAATCTTGTCGATGAAGGAGTCCGGGCGGGCGAAGTAAACGTATTCAAACAGGCACGGGTTGCTGACCGGGTTATCGGCACACTGGCGGGTAAACAGCTGGCCTTTCTCGGTGATGTACACCGCTTCGCCCGGCGCCACGTCACGCAGGAACTCAAAGCCCAGGGTGTCCAGCGCCACGCTCTCAGAGGCAACCATATATTCGGTACGACCATCGCCGAGGTCGCGCTTGCCGAGCACCAGCGGACGAATGCCGTTTGGATCGCGGAAGGCCACCATACCGTGACCGATGATCATCGCCACGCAGGCGTAAGCACCGCGGATCTGGCGATTTGTCGCGGCAATCGCAGCAAAGATGTTGTCTGCTTCCAGCGGATAGTGGCGGAAGTTATCCAGCTCGCTGGCGAACACATTGAGCAGGATTTCAGAATCAGAGGTGGTGTTAATGTGGCGACGTTTCTCTTCGAACAGCTTTTTACGCAGCTCGTGTGCGTTGGTCAGGTTACCGTTATGCGCCAGGGTAATGCCATACGGTGAGTTGACGTAGAAAGGCTGAGCCTCAGAGGCGCTGGAACTGCCAGCAGTAGGATAACGAACGTGACCGATCCCCATATTACCTTGCAGACGCTGCATATGGCGGGCTTCAAACACATCATTTACCAGGCCATTCGCCTTGCGTAAACGGAAGCAGTTGTTTGCATCAATGGTGATGATACCCGCAGCATCCTGCCCACGGTGCTGAAGCACCGTTAACGCGTCATAAATCGACTGGTTTACCGGCATGAAACCGGCGATACCGACAATACCGCACATTCGTCTTTTCCTCGTTAAGCCACATCTCAGAACGGATTACGCTCTGGGCAAAAAACTCGACGAGCTTTGCAGATAGTCAAAGAACCATCTGATGATGAAGCTGAACTCCGGAATGAGCTGCGATTTCTGCCAGTCTTCACTTTTGGAGAACCCGGTGAAGGTATCCAGGAAGAACAGGATCGCGGCCACAATCAGCACGCCTCGTAATGCCCCGAAACAGATCCCGAGTACCCTGTCCGTTCCTGACAGACCGGTTTTCTCGACCAGCTGACCTATCACATAATTCACGATAGCGCCGACAATCAGCGTCGCGATAAACAGCACCGCGATGGCGATTCCATTTCGGACCAGTTCATCTTCAAAGCCCGTGAACCAGACAGACAGGTAAGTGTAGTAATGACTGGCGACAAAGAAAGCACAACCCCAGGTCACCAGCGATAACGCTTCACGAACAAAGCCACGGATCAGGCTAACCAGACAGGAAAAACCAATCACCGCAATGATGGCGTAATCAATCCAGACCATATATGTCCCACGATTTAACGCCCTGTCATCCAGTTCGGGGCGAATTCTAACAGAAAAAGAAAACGTTTGCGTAGGGATTTCCTTCCCGCGCGTAAATAAAAAAGGCGCTGAAAAAATGTTCAACGCCGTGGCTTATCGCCTCTCTCTTTAAGGAGCAGGTCGTACTTAGTTCGCGCTGTAGCTCATCACGACGCCGCTCAGACCGGAGATCTGCTTCAGCTCGCCGAGCGAACCTTTCAGTTTGTCTTTAGACGCTTCTGGCCCCACGAGGATACGGGTAATTTTACCCTGCACCGGCGTGGAAGGTGAAGTATAAACACGGTATCCCGCACTGCGCAGTTTACCCACCACCTCATTGACCTTGTCCGCATTTTTCAGCGCGCCAAGCTGCACAACGTAAGCTTTACCCGTTGGGGCCGCCGCGTCCTGCTGAGCCGGTTTTGCTGGCGGAGGCGTCTCTGACGCCGCGGCAAGCTGTTCTGCCGTTTTATCCCGCTGCGGTTTCGGCTGTGGTTTATCGACCGGCTTCGGTTTTTCAACCGGTTTAGGCTGCTCTACCGGCACAGGATCGATATCGTTGTTGCTCGCGGCCGCCAGACGAGACGGATCGAGTGACGGTGCTGCGGCATCGCCCGCCCGTACCTCTTCCGCCGCACCTTCCGGTGGCTGAGCGGGAAGCGCCTGCGTTGCCGCGGGCAGCATATCCGGCTCATCCCGGTCGCCCGGTTTAGGGACCAGCGGAATAGCGGCAAACTCATCCTGGTAATGCTTTTTCTGCCCGTCGAGCAACCCCGGAAGAATAATCACCCCGAGCGCGACCAGCACAATGGTTCCTGTTAAACGGTTCTGAAACTTACTCGCCACCGGTTCTCCCCGCGTCCATCACTTCCATGACATGTGCCACCGTGTGGAATGAACCACACACCAGCACGGTATCTTCTGGTTTAGCATCCGCCATCGCGGCATGCCAGGCCTGCGCCACGCTAGTGTAGATTGCGCCTATGCCGAGATGTTCCATCAGTTGCTCAGCCGTCGCGCCGCGTGGCCCCTCCAGAGGAGCACAATACCAGCTATCGACCACACTCTCCATGCAGGCCAGTGTCCCGCCGATATCTTTATCATGAAGCATACCGATAACCGCCAGCACGCGCCCGGTTTTTGGTAACGATTTGAGACGTCCCGCGAGATACGCCGCCGCATGCGGGTTGTGCGCCACATCCAGAATCAGGCGTGGTGACTCGCTGACAATCTGGAACCGCCCGGGCAGAATTGCCTGCTGTATACCGTCGCGGATCGCCTGCTCGCTCACCGCCAGCCCGCTGGCGCGAAGTGCTGCCAGAGCCGTTGCCGCGTTCGGCTGCGGCACCTGCGGCAGTGGCAGGTGCTCAAGCGTGCCCTGTGCATCGCTAAAGCGCCAGCCGTTGTCCTGAACTTCATACTGCCAGTCCACGCCGCGGCGCAGCAGACGCGCGCCCTTCTCGTTTGCGACATCCGCAATGGTGTGCGGTATATCCGGCTCGCCGACAACCGCCGGCTTATTCGCCCGGAAAATGCCGGCCTTCTCGCGGCCAATGCTTTCACGATCCGGCCCCAGCCAGTCGACATGGTCCAGCGCAATGCTGGTGACCACCGCCACATCCGCATCGACCATATTGGTGGCATCAAGACGTCCGCCGAGGCCGACCTCCAGGATTACCACATCCAGTTGTGCCTGTTTGAACAGCCACAGCGCCGACAGGGTGCCGTATTCAAAATAGGTTAATGAAATTTCACCGCGTGCGGCTTCAATTTCCGCGAACGACGCGGTATGCGCCGATTCCGGCAGTTCGCTGTTCTGCACGCGAACGCGCTCGGTGTAGCGTACCAGGTGTGGAGAGCTGTAAACGCCTACCCTGTAACCCGCAGCCATCAGAACAGATTCCAGCGTACGGCAGGTGGTGCCTTTGCCGTTGGTGCCTGCGACGGTGAATACGAAAGGCGCCGGTTTTAGCACATCAAGTCGCGCAGCAACCTGGCTTACGCGCTCAAGGCCCATATCGATGGTTTTACTGTGCAGGTTTTCCAGATAAGAAAGCCACGCGGCCAGGGGCGACGTGGCTTGGGGAATGCTTTTATTTTCCATAATGCCCGGTTGTCATTAACAGATTAGAAAGCAAAAGGGCAGCGCCAGCTGGCCCTGCCCTTTTCAGTTATCAGGCCTCGGGTTCCTGATCCGGTACCACCACGCCTTCGCGCGGCTCATCCGGGTTCGGCGCTGGCAGATTCATCAGCTTCGCCAGGATGCGCGCCAGCTTCAGGCGCATTTCCGGACGGCGGACGATCATGTCGATGGCACCTTTCTCGATGAGGAACTCACTGCGCTGGAAACCAGGCGGCAGTTTTTCACGAACGGTCTGTTCGATAACGCGAGGACCCGCAAAGCCGATCAGCGCTTTTGGCTCAGCGATGTTCAGATCGCCCAGCATCGCGAAGCTTGCAGAGACGCCGCCCATGGTTGGGTCGGTCAGCACGGAGATATACGGCAGACCGCGCTCCTGCATTTTCGCCAGCGCAGCAGAGGTTTTCGCCATCTGCATCAGAGACATCAGGGCTTCCTGCATACGCGCCCCGCCGGAGGCAGAGAAGCAGATCAGCGGACAGTTATCTTCCAGCGCCTGCTCAACGGCACGCACAAAGCGCGCACCAACCACGGAGCCCATTGAGCCGCCCATAAAGGAGAACTCAAACGCAGCGGCAACAACCGGCATCTCATGCAGGGTGCCTTTCATCACCACCAGCGCGTCTTTCTCGCCGGTCTCTTTCTGTGCAGAGGCCAGACGATCTTTATATTTTTTGGAGTCGCGGAACTTCAGCACGTCTTTTGGCTCAAGCTCGCTGCCCAGTTCTACCAGAGAACCTTCGTCCAGCAGGCTATGCAGGCGGTTGCGCGCCGACATACGCATATGGTGGTCACACTTCGGACACACCTCAAGGTTGCGTTCCAGCTCTGCGCGATACAGAACCTGGCCGCAGCTATCACACTTCGTCCATACCCCTTCAGGAATGCTCGCTTTGCGCGTTGGGGTAATGTTGCTTTTAATTCGTTCAATCCAGCTCATTGATAACCTTTCTGCCTGAACCTGGTCGTATGCCAGTTTTGCTATAAGAGGCGAATAATGCCATTTTTGCCTCCAACAGACCATGAATGTTGCACATTAAAACATAACAGCCCGAAACTTTGGATAAAAAAGTGGTCGAACCGCCAGTGTGCATTTACTTCGCTTGTTTTGCCGCCGCACGTTTGTGACGAATAATTTCGATAACGCCCGGCAGGACGGAAAGCACAATAATCGCTACAATCAGTAACTTAAGATTTTCCTGAACCACCGGGAGATCGCCAAACAGATAGCCAGCATAGGTAAACAGCAGTACCCACAGCAGCGCGCCCACCACGTTATAGGCTGCAAAATGACGATAGGACATATGCCCCATTCCCGCCACAAACGGTGCGAATGTACGCACAATAGGCACAAATCGCGCAAGGATAATGGTTTTTCCACCATGGCGTTCATAAAACGCATGGGTTTTGTCCAGATAGCTGCGACGGAAAATTTTCGAATCCGGATTGCTGAACAGCCGCTCACCGAACACGCGACCAATAGTGTAGTTGACCGCGTCACCGACAATCGCGGCAATCACCATCAGTACCACCATAAGATGCACGTTCAGATCGTTGGTGGGTAACGCCGACAACGCCCCGGCGACAAACAGCAGTGAATCGCCCGGCAGGAAGGGGGTAACGACCAGACCGGTTTCACAAAACAGAATGAGGAACAGAATGGCATAAACCCAGACGCCATACTGCGCGACCAGCTCTGCCAGGTGAACATCAATATGCAGGATGAAATCAATCAAAAAACGAATTACGTCCATATTGTCTAAGCCTTAATTGCACCTTTATTTAGTCCGCTAAAAAGAGCGGCCCCATTGGCGGTTTCGGCAGGTCAAACCGATCCGGATAGTCTACCGAGACCAGATACAACCCTTCCGCTTTCGCCGTGGCTGCCGCAAGCGTTCTGTCCTTCGCTGCCAGCAGGTCTGCAATCCAGCTCTCCGGCTGGTGTCCGGCACCCACTTCCATCAGGCTGCCCACAATATTCCGCACCATATGATGTACAAAGGCATTGGCTTTGATATCTACCACCACATACGCGCCAAAACGGCTGACGTTTATGTGCATGACGTTACGCCACGGCGTGCGGGACTGACACTGCACCGCACGAAATGAGGTAAAGTCATTTTCACCAATCAGACACTGCGCCGCACGATGCATGCGTTCCGCATCGAGCGGTTCATAAAAATGCGTCACGCCCTGGCTTAACACCGCCGGACGCAGACGCTGGTTGTAGATGACATAACGGTAACGACGCGCCGTGGCGCTGAAGCGCGCATGAAAATCATCCGGTACAGCTTTCACCCAGCGCACAGCAATGTCACCAGGTAAATTCGCATTTACACCCAGCGTCCAGGCGGCATCTTTACGCACCGCGGTGGTTTCAAAGTGCACCACCTGCCCCGTCCCGTGGACACCGGCGTCAGTGCGCCCCGCGCACAGGACGTTGATCGGCTCGTTTGCCACCTGAGAAAGCGCTTTCTCCAGCTTTTCCTGGACGCTACGCACCTCATTCTGACGCTGCCAGCCATAATATTTACTGCCGTCGTACTCGATACCGAGGGCAATTTTATGAACCGGCTTTTGATCCACTGCGGACATCAGTACAGGTACTCCTGCACCAGTTTTTCAGCGATCTTCACCGCCATCAGCGCGCCGCCAAAGCGGACGTTATCGGCAACAGACCAGAACTGAACCTGCTCCGGCATACCGTAATCGTTACGCACGCAGCCGACAGAGAGGTGCGCGCTTCCGGTAGCGTCACCCACCTGGGTCGGGAACTCGCGCTCTTCGGAAAGCACAATGTCTTCACCGCGGCCAAACGCATCACGCGCCTCTTCCGCCGCCAGCGGGCGTAGCGCCTCAAAACTCACCATCTGCGCGTGACCGTAAAATACCGGGGACTGCACAACGTTTGCGGAGATCATCAGGCCATCGTCCTGCAGAATTTTACGCGCTTCGTCCACGATACGGCGCTCTTCGCGCACGGAGCCCTGATTATCTGGCAGCATCGGCAGCATGTTGAACGCCAGCTGGCGACCAAAGAAATCATCTTCGTCAATCGGGATGCCGTTCAGCAGCTTCGCGCTCTGCCCTGCCAGCGCATCGACGGCCTTTTTGCCGTTCGCGGACACGGAAAGCAGGCTGGTGACGGCAATGCGCGACAGGCCACCGTCGTCGATCAGCGGTTTCAGGGCCGTCAGCAGCTGACTGGTCAGGCTGTCAGGTACCGCGATGATGTTGCGGTTACGGTAGTCGGCCAGCACGAACGGGTTCACGTCCGGCACCACCAACGGCACGTCCGGCTCCAGAGCGAACAGGCCGCTCAGGTCGATCACCAGACAGCCGGCGTTGGTCGCCTCTTCAATGTACGCCGCCGTGGCTTCAGCGCCCGCGGCGAAAAACGCCAGCTGCGCCTGCGTCCAGTCGAACACGGCGGCATCCTGGACCATGACGGATTTACTGTTAAAACGCAGATGCTCACCCGCGCTGTCGGTACGCGCCAGCGCATAGATATCGCCCACCGGGAACTGACGCTCAGCAAGGGTTTCGAGCAGGGCTTCGCCCACGGCACCCGTGGCACCTAAAATGGCAATGTTCCAGCCTTCAGACATGGTGGTTTACTCCAGAAATAAAAAAGCGTCCCTGTCGGAGTATCCGACAGGGAGCATTAAGAAGACATTAATGCGCCGGGTGATGAACGGCGTTAAAACCCAGCTTGTGCAGCAGCGTCGCCGCCGGGGCGTCATCGCACATCACATACAGGGAAGACCACTCGCGACGCTCAACGTAGTGCTTGCGCAGCTTATCAAACTCACCCGGGATCCCCGCCACTTTACGCAGCAGCGCATCATCGCGGCGCACATCATACACCAAATGCACCAGCCTTTTCAGCGTTGCCTGATCGAGCGGACCGTGCAGGGTAATACGGCCAAATTCAGGCGCGGGGAGTAAGGTATCCAGCGCCACCAGCTGCGGGTGGCCAATAAAGGCGCTGTAGGCCTCGAAGACCTGCGTCGTACCGCGCGCTTTCCCCTCAAGCGTATAACCCGCGATATGTGCGGTCGCAACGTCCACCCTGTGCAGCAGCGCAACGTTGAGTTCCGGCTCTGGTTCCCAGACGTCCAGCACCACGCTGAGATCCTGTCCCGCTTCCAGACATTTCAGCAGCGCGGCGTTATCCACCACCGGACCACGGCAGGCATTTATCAGAATAGTGCCAGCCTTCAGACGGCGGATCAGCGCCTCGTCAGCCAGATGCAAAGTCTTATACGGCCCCTCTTTAAACAGCGGTGTGTGGAAAGTCAGGACATCGCACTGTTCAACCAGCTCATCCAGCGAGCGGAAATCCCCCTCCTCGCCGTTGTCTTTGCGCGGCGGATCGCACAGCAGCGTGCGGATCCCTAACGCTTCCAGGCGCTTTTGCAGGCGTCCGCCAACGTTGCCCACGCCGACAATCCCCACCGTGCGGTCTTTCAGCGCAAAACCGTCGCGCTCGGCCAGCATCAGCAGCGAGGAGAAAACATATTCCACGACGGCAATGGCGTTACAGCCCGGCGCGGCGGAAAAACCGATCCCGGCCTGCGCAAGCCATTTATCATCCACATGATCGGTCCCTGCCGTTGCGGTCCCGACGAACTTGATCCCTTTACCGGCGAGCAGTGCCTCATTTACTTTGGTCACCGAGCGCACCATCAGCGCGTCTGCGTCATCCAGTTCGTTGACCGGGATCGGGCGACCAGGGACAGCCTTCACGTTACCCAGGCGGCTAAACAGCTCACGGGCATAAGGCATATTTTCATCAACGAGGATTTTCACGTCTGAGTACCTGTTTGAGAGGAAGAAAACCTGCCAAGTGTGCCATAATCTGGCCGCCAGGCATATACGTATGCCAGGTTTACGCTGAGTTTTGACTTTAAGGATTTTTGACGATGCAGCCCATTTCAGGTACGCCGCCGCGCCCTCCGGGTGAAGGCCCTGTCACGCAAAACGTTGCCGGTGAACAACCGCTATCCACGCAACAGCGCACCGTGCTGGAGCGCCTGATCACGCGCCTGATTGCGCTGACTTCGCAGCAAAATGCGGAAGTCTGGGCCGGGGTAAAGCATGACCTGGGTATGAGAAACGACGCGCCGCTCCAGTCGCGCCACTTCCCTGCCGCTGAGCAAAACCTGAACCAGCGTATTACCACCGCGCAGCAGAACCACACCACGCGCCAGATTGTCGCGCAGCTGACGGAGCTGTTGGGCCAGGGGAATAACCGCCAGGCGGTGAGTGATTTTATTCGCCAGCAGTATGGTCAGACCGCTCTGGGTCAGCTGACGCCGGAGCAGCTTAAAACGGTGCTGACGCTGCTGCAGAATAATGAGCTCTCTATTCCACAGCCTCAGGTGCGTCCGTCGACCGAACGCTCGCTGCTGCCTGCCGAGCACAACACGCTTAAGCAGATGGTGACCAAGCTTGCCGCGGCCACCGGCGAACCGACGAAGCTTATCTGGCAATCCATGCTGGAGTTGTCCGGCGTGAAGGCGGGCGAGCTGATCCCCGCAAAACAGTTTACCCATCTGGTAACCTGGCTGCAGGCGCGCCAGACGCTCAGCACCCAGAGCGCCCCTACCCTGCATACCGTTCAGGCTGCGCTTAAACAGCCGCTGGAACCGCATGAGTTTGAGATGATTCGGGACTATGCCCAGCAAAACTGGCAGGCCACCCCGCAAACGGTTCTGACCACCGCGCAGGTGCAGGATGTGCTCAATCAGATCTTCGTTCGCCGCGCCGAGCGCGAAGGCGGCGTACCGGAGGTGAGAGATATTCAGCCGATCTACAGCCCGCTGTTTGCGCCGGTTGTGGAGACGTTCAGAACCCTCTCTGCGCGTCCGGGATTGCTGTTTATTGCGTTACTGATTGCACTGGCGATTTTCTGGCTGGTTGCCTGAGGATTTGCCCGGTGGCGCTACGCTTACCGGGCCTACAACGCCCCGAACCGTAGGCCGGGTAAGGCGCAGCCGCCACCCGGCAACAACGGCTCACGTTCTACGAAACGCCACCAGCGTCACCACAATCCCCACCACTGCGGAAACCGCACCGGCCAGGAAGACGGACGGATAGCCAAACGACGTCGCTAACAGCCCGGCCAGCGGCCCGGTTACGCCGTATGAGATATCCTGAAACGCCGCATAACCGCCGAGCGCCGTACCGCGCACCTGTGGGGCCACGCGCTTCACCACTTCCACACCAAGTGCCGGGAAAATCAGAGAACAGCCGCAGCCGGTCAGCGCCGCGCCAAGCAGCGCAACGGATGCCGCGGGTGCATTCCACAACAGCAGAAGACCGATAGTTTCAATGACCAGCGACGCCACCGCCACCTTCACACCGCCAAAGCGATCCGGCATCCAGCCGAAGAATACGCGCATCAGCACAAACGCACCGCCAAACGCGGTGAGCGTAAAGCCGGCCATCGCCCAGCCACGGCTCATAAAATAGAGCGAGACGAAGGTACCAATTACCGCAAAGCCCACGCCCTGCAGCGCCAGGCCAAGACCCGGCTGCCAGATTTGGCCGACCACGCTCCACAGGGAAGGACGCTCACCTTTGTGCGCGGGCACTTTACGCACCGAGCCGTTAAAGGCCCACGCCAGCAGCGGCAGCAGCATGGTGGTGGCCGCAAGCGTCGCAAACCCAAACTGGCTATTGATGAGCAGCCCAAGCGGCGCACCGGCGGCCAGGGCGCCATAGATAGCCATGCCGTTCCAGGACATCACCTTACCGGAACGGGCGGGCCCCACCAGCCCCATTCCCCAGGTCAGGGTGCCGGTCAACAACTGGCTTTCACCAAAACCGAGGATTAAACGGCCCAGCACCAGCAGAGCAAATTTATACGCCGCGTCTACCGGCAGGAGCGCGGCCAGCAGCCATGCGCCGCCCGCCAGCCCGCAGGCAAACATTCCCTGGAGCGCTGAGCGTTTCGCACCGTGCTGATCCGCCAGTCGCCCGGCGTAGCCGCGGGTTAATACCGTGGCTAAAAACTGAATACCTACAGCGATGCCAACCATAGTGTTGCCATACCCGAGCTCCTGATGAACGAACAGCGGGATCACCGGCAGCGGCAGGCCAACGGTCATATAGGTCAGGAATACCGCAAAAGCGATACGGAACAGCGAGACATTCGCTGAAGAGGTTGTTTCTGTTTGAGTGACTGCAGTCATGCTTTACTCCGAAATGAAGAGTAAGGCGGGGAAATGCCACGCCCCCTCTACCTGTTTACCAGGATTAAGGTGCGTTGGTTGACGTTAAACGCTTACGCATTATCGTGAGGATAATGTTGAGATGTGAAGTTTGCCTGTGCAATCAGCCGCTTGTCAATGCATAAAAAAAAGGGAGCCTTATGGCTCCCCTTTCGAATCAAACATAAAACTTATGCTTTGTACTTACGCATCACCAGCGTGGCGTTAGTACCACCAAAACCGAAGCTGTTGGACATGACAGTAGTCAGTGTCGCTTCCGTTGGTTTGGTCACGATGTTCAGGCCAGCCGCCTGCTCATCCATCTCTTCAATGTTGATACTTGGAGCGATAAAGCCATTTTCCAGCATCAGCAGAGAGTAGATCGCTTCCTGCACGCCCGCCGCACCCAGAGAGTGACCGGTCATGGCTTTGGTCGCGGAGATCGCCGGGCTGTTGTCGCCGAACACTTCGCGGATCGCCCCAAGCTCTTTCACGTCGCCTACAGGCGTAGAGGTACCGTGGGAGTTCAGGTAGTCGATTGGGGTATCAACGCCGTGCATCGCCATCTTCATGCAACGTACCGCACCTTCGCCGGATGGCGCAACCATGTCGGCGCCGTCAGAAGTGGCACCGTAGCCCACGATCTCAGCGTAGATGTGCGCGCCACGTGCCAGCGCGTGCTCCAGCTCTTCAACCACAACCATACCGCCGCCGCCAGCGATAACGAAACCGTCACGGTGTGCGTCATAGGTACGGGAGGCTTTATCTGGCGTCTCGTTGTATTTGGTGGACAGTGCGCCCATGGCGTCGAATTCACAGGCCATTTCCCAGCCCAGCTCCTCGCCGCCGCCAGCAAATACGATGTCCTGTTTACCCAGCTGGATCTGCTCAACCGCATTACCGATGCAGTGCGCGGAAGTCGCACACGCGGAGCTGATGGAGTAGTTCACACCGTGAATTTTGAACGGGGTCGCCAGGCACGCGGAAACCGCAGAACCCATGGCTTTCGTCACCACGTACGGACCTACCGCTTTCAGACCACGCGGGCTACGCATTGCGTCAGCACCGAATACCTGCGCTTTTGAGGAGCCGCCGGAGCCGGCGATCAGACCCACGCGCGGGTTGTTCTGATAAACCTCTTCACTCAGGCCGGAATCTTTGATCGCTTCCTGCATGGAGAGATAAGCATAAATAGAGGCATCGTTCATGAAACGAACCACTTTGCGGTCAATCAAACCGGTGGTGTCCAGTTTGACGTTACCCCATACGTGGCTACGCATACCTGAATCTTTAAACTCTTCAGAGAAAGTGATCCCGGAGCGTCCTTCACGCAGAGATGCCAGGACTTCCTGCTGGTTATTACCGATGCTGGAAACAATGCCCAGGCCAGTAATCACTGCACGTTTCATTCAATACCTCTGTAAGTCGCACTATAGTAAGTTTCGAGTCGCACAATAGCGTACACTTGTACGCCGAACAAGTCCGATCAGACATTTTCTGCGGAAATTTGCACCGATGGACTCACATCGTTAAGATCGTGCCACTGCCTGTCAGACGAGTAACTTACGTGAAACAAAACGCTATACAACCCGCCAACCTCGAATTCAACGCTGAGGGTACACCTGTTTCCCGAGATTTTGATGACGTCTATTTTTCTAATGATAACGGACTGGAAGAAACCCGTTATGTTTTCCTCGACGGAAACCAGCTCAATACCCGCTTCCCGGCCCATCCACGGAGCCTGTTTGTGGTGGCGGAGAGCGGGTTCGGCACCGGGCTGAATTTTTTAACCCTCTGGCAGGCGTTCGATCGGTTTCACGCTGCACATCCTGAGGCTACGCTACAAAGATTACATTTCATCAGTTTTGAAAAATTCCCGCTCACCGCGCACGACCTGCGGCTTGCCCATCAGCGCTGGCCGGAGCTTGCAACCTGGGCAGAGCAGCTTCAGGCGCAGTGGCCGCCCCACATCGGCGGCTGCCATCGCCTGATCCTGGATGGTGGACGCGTCACGCTGGACCTCTGGCTGGGCGACATCAACGATCTGACCGACAAGCTTGATGATTCGATGAATCAGAAGGTGGACGCATGGTTCCTTGACGGTTTTGCTCCCGCCAAAAACCCGGATATGTGGAGCCAGCATCTGTTTAACGCGATGGCGCGACTGGCGCGCCCTGGCGCGACGCTCGCCACCTTCACCTCGGCAGGCTTTGTCCGCCGCGGGTTGCAGGAGGCGGGCTTTACCATGCAGAAGACCAAAGGTTTCGGCCGCAAGCGTGACATGCTGGTCGGCAGAATGGAGCACTCGCTGGATATCCCGGCCAGTACGCCCTGGTTTGCACGCCGTGCCAGCGCATCCCGTGAGGTTGCAATCATTGGCGGGGGGATTGCCAGTGCCCTGCTCTCGCTCGCGCTTATCCACCGTGGCTGGCAAGTCACGCTCTACTGTGCTGACGACGCGCCTGCAAACGGCGCCTCCGGCAACCGCCAGGGCGCGCTCTATCCACTTTTAAGCGCGCATGACCCGGCGCTGTTCCAGTTTTTCCCGGCGGCGTTTACCTTCGCCCGTCGCCTGTATGACGCCCTTCCAGTGGCATTCGACCACGACTGGTGCGGCGTCACGCAGCTCGCCTGGGATGAGAAGAGCCAGCAAAAAATCACCCAAATGCTGTCGCTGGGCCTGCCTGACGAGATTGCCCGCCCGGTGAGCGCACCGCAGGTGGCAGAAAGCGCTGGCGTAGAGACGCACTGCGGCGGCATTCAGTACCCCCTCGGCGGCTGGCTGTGCCCGGCAGAACTGACCACCGCGGTCATTGCCCTGGCGCAGTCGCGCGGACTGACAGTGCACTATGCCCACAACGTGGAATCACTCAGCCGGACAGAACAGTGGGATCTGCATTTTGCCGATGGCAACACGGCGCACCATGCCAGCGTCGTTCTCGCCAACGGGCACCACATCAGCCAGTTTATCCAGACAGCGACGTTACCGGTGTATCCGGTCGGCGGTCAGGTGAGCCATATTCCTTCGACGCCTGAGTTGGGCAAACTGCGCCAGGTGCTGTGCTATGACGGCTACCTGACGCCGCAGAATCCGTCTAACGGTCACCACTGCATCGGGGCCAGCTATCATCGCGGCGAAACGGATATGCGCTACAGTGAGGCGGATCAGGCGCGAAACCGTCAGCGCCTGCTTGACTGTTTCCCGGATGCAGCGTGGGCGAAAACGGTTGACGTCAGTGCCGGAGACGCGCGCTGCGGCGTGCGCTGTGCCACCCGCGATCATCTGCCGATGGCGGGAAACGTGCCGGACTACGACGCCACGCTTGCGGTCTATTCGGATCTGGCTGAACATCAGGAAACGGCAGTGACTTCACCGGTCTACCCGGAACTGTTTATGCTGGGCGGGCTGGGTTCGCGCGGGATCTGTTCTGCACCGCTGCTGGCTGAAGTATTAGCCGCGCAAATGAGCGACGAGCCGATTCCGCTGGACAGGGTTACGCTTGCGGGACTGAATCCGAATCGCTTGTGGGTGCGGAAGCTGCTGAAGGGGAAAATGGTTAAGTAAGTGCGGTCAAATCTCCTCACCGTAACCCTCTCCCCA
>NZ_POVL01000130.1 GCF_002939185.1 Enterobacter sichuanensis
TGCGGGAATAGCTCAGTTGGTAGAGCACGACCTTGCCAAGGTCGGGGTCGCGAGTTCGAGTCTCGTTTCCCGCTCCAGATTAAAGACATGCGCACTAGCGGGTGTCAGTTTGAAAAGTTTTACGGCGCGTTAGCAAAGCGGTTATGTAGCGGATTGCAAATCCGTCTAGTCCGGTTCGACTCCGGAACGCGCCTCCACTTTCTTCCCGAGCCCGGATGGTGGAATCGGTAGACACAAGGGATTTAAAATCCCTCGGCGTTCGCGCTGTGTGGGTTCAAGTCCCACTCCGGGTACCATGGGAAAACTAGAATAAAATCAATGATAAACAGTGTCGTATAAACCACCGAAAGGTGGTTTTTTTATGCCCGAAATTTGCTTTTCCGAAGATGCGTCCGAAGATGATTTTTCCGCGAACGCATACCCAATCAGTTTTTCTGTCCGCCCACAACTGGTACCACTTTTACTTTCCTGTCATAAATTGCCGTCTGCCGGGAGTTCTTATGGCCGGAAATTGCCTGTTTCTCTTCAAGGCTGCCCTCCAGATCTGAAATGCCTTTTGCTTTCAGATCGTGGAAAGTGAAATCAATCGACAGGTGAGGGTACTTAGCCTGGGCTGCGAGTTTTGCCTCGCGCCAGCGCGAGTTAAAGCCATCACGGGTGTATTTGCTACCACTGGATTGGTGGATAAGAAACAGGCTTCTTATGCCAGGTTTTAGCGGCAGCGCGCGAGCCAGCGAAACCGCTGCACGTAAACGAGGTGTCCATGCCTTGATCTGCTTCACGCCAGTTTTACCCTGGCGGATAAATATCCCCATGTCGCTGATCTGCTCTTCACTTAAAGACAGGACATCGCTCTGCCTGGCAACGCATAGGTAAGCGATCTCCATTGCAGCACGGACCACATCAGCCCCAACCTCATACACAGCATTGTATTCTTCATCCGTCACATAGCGCTCGCGTGATACCTCCTTGAATTGTTTAACCCCCTGACATGGGTTTCTTTCTACATATCCACGTTCGTAGCCCCAACGAAATACCCGCGAAAGGAAACTCTTTTCCCTGTTCGCCTGCGTTCGGCTTGAGATACCACGCTGATCCATATAACGCCGGATGTGCTCAGGTTTTATTTTATTGGGATCTGTTTTGCCAAAAACGGGTAATACCTTACCCGAATATTTCGTGTAATCCTTTCTGGTTTCCGGTGACAAATCCATAAAGTCGGGGGAGGTCATAAACATATCTGCGAGGGTCTGGAATGTATTTTTCCGGACTTCTTCGCCTACGGCTTTCTCATACGCCAGCCAGACCGATGCCTGTGTTTCTGTAAGGGAGCACAGGCGAACGGCTTTGTTATCTTTAGTCCGAAACTCATACGCTGCTTTGCCGCGATATACTCGCGGTGGCATCCAGCTGTCGGAGGGGTTTTTACGCTTTCCGGCCATTAAATACGGCTCCGAAATCTGGTTCTTTATCCTCGCGCACCGGGGGTTCTTCCGGGTTGCGGTATTTTATGGGGTTCATGAAATGCCCCCATGTTGTTTTAGGGTGGCCGTCCGCTCTTTCCATAAAGAATATCCCGGCGCGACGCAGAGCATCGCACTGTTTTGATTTAAGCGGAGTCCCCGTCAGTTCTATCATCTCTTCTCTGGTGATAATGTCGTGATCGTGTCTCATGGTCTTTCCTCAACATGCGGTATATCGCATCGTCAGCGTCATTACAGGCACGCTCTATATCCGACCTGGTCAGGGTCTTCTTTCGTACGCTCGCTGATAATTTTCCGATCTTGGTATCAAAGTCTGAGAGCAAAATTGCTCCGGGTTGCCAGTGCAGCATTGTGGCCTCCGTTGATTAAGTGGGGCCACAATGCTATCGGCAAAGAGGTATTAATTCTGATTACGCTTAATCAGGTTTCCTTCCAGAAACGCACCTTTCTCACGTTTAACCTTGACGTTCTCCGGAAGATGTAACCCCAGCTCGCTGCGGCTACGTGCTTCGATGATCCCGTTTGTTCCATCAGGAAACACCACGTGTACCGCATCACCTCTTTTGAGAGTCAGTTTCAGCATGATTAGCGCACCTGTAATGAACGTTCGCCGACTTCCAGATGCGCACCCGGTACCGGATTAAGTAACTCTTCAGGTACCTCACCACCATCGGCTTTGATTTGTTCCGCTGCGGCTTCGGCTGCCTCTATCCTTTCTTTGATGG
>NZ_POVL01000131.1 GCF_002939185.1 Enterobacter sichuanensis
CCCAGCGCAGGTTTTCCAGATTACCGCTATCGGCGGCGCAACCTCTCTCACCGTTACGCCAGCTGCTAACCCTGCTATCCCTGCGGGAACCAAATATGCCATTCTTCTGAGCGACAGCCTGAGCGTTGACGGTCTGGCGCAGGACATCGCTGAAACCTTCACGATGTATCAGCGCTACATGAGCGGGTTCGCTGATGTAATGACCGGCACCGGGAATGTGACGATCACCATTAATGGTACGGCCGTTACCGTGCCCGCACAAAAGTCTCTGGCACAGAAAGACGCATCTGGCGGAGTACCTGTTTCCCAGGGTGGTACCGGGTCGACAACCGCTGCCGGTGCACGCTCTTCTCTTGGGGTTCCCGGGCTAAATTCCTCAAATGAATTTTCAGGACCCCAGACATTCAATGATGTTATTAAGATTAAACCCTCCACCAACGGGAATACGCATGTATGGTTCTATGACTCAGATGGCGCCAAATCTCGTGGGGTGATTTTTGCTTCTCCCTCATCGACAGGGCGTATCTCAATTCGACCAGATTCTACATCTGACGGCTATTCATGCTCCTTTGATTCTAACGGGAAGTTTACGTGTGCGACGTTATTTCAGACGTCAGATGAACGTCTGAAAAAGGGGTTAAAGCAGGTGACAGGAGCGCTGGATAAATTAATGCAGCTAAGAGGCCTGACATACCAGTTACGAGTTACCCAGGATACATGGGTTGATGGAGCAGGAGTATTAGCCCAGGAACTGGAAAAGGTTCTACCTTGCGCTGTTGCAATAAGCGGCGAAGGGGTAGATAGCGAGGGGAATACTATTCAGGATGCAAAATCGGTTGTTTACTCTGCATTGTCAGCCCTTTATGTTGAAGCGTTTAAAGAAGTTTCCTCCCGGCTAGTTTCATTAGAAAATGAGATCAAAATAATGCGCGGAGATGAAGATTCGTAGGTTTTAGCAACCACAGTCATCATTATCTGTTTGTGGTTGGGAGCCATCTACATTAGTTAGCGAATGCGACAGAGCAATGGGCGCAGGCGGGGCGTTTGATCGCAAACGGAGTAGACAGAAAGCAAGTAGCGATTATTTACGACGTTGCGGTGTGCACCTTGTATAAGAAATTTCCGGCGCGGTAGGGGCAGAGGAAAAAATATTGAACATTTAATACAGTTTTCGTAATAAAGTATTGAAAGAATGTAATAAAGTTGTTGAAATTTTGGTGAGCGGTTGGGGTGAGCATTGGGGGTATTCATGGCAAAAACAGATTCTATTACACCAGAAGAGTTCAGGGCTATTCACGTTGAATTGTCTAAAATCTCATCAACTTGGGCAGACTTATGGTTAACATTGTTTTCTCTCCGTGCTGAAGGCAGCAGGGTGATTACTATTAGATATTCCGATATCGAAGATGACATGCTGCACTTGGCTGGAACTCCAAAATTTGAGCCACGAACAATTAGATTAAATTTATTGCTTTCTAAGTTAATTGCGTGCAGAAAGGATTGCAATTCTTCTGATATTTATGTTTTCCAGAGTAGATCAAATCGAGTTAAAGGATTAGCTAGGCCTGTGACTGTAATAGCAATGAATAATGCCTTAAAACAAGCATCCAAATATGTAACAAGGAAAAACATCACCATGAAAAGTGCTTTAAGGGTAATCGTAAGGAACTAGTTGGACGGGGGTTCATACACAACATACCCACCTGTGTATGGAAGATTAGGACGATGGTCTATGATCACGTCCTTTATCAAGTCATTATTCTCCCTGATGATTGTCGATTTACTACTCGATTGGATATAAAATATGTACTTGCATAAATCTTGGGAGGGATTTTAAGTAAGTGAAATGAGAACCTGATCAGAATAAATCAAACCGAGCATTGAGTAGAGTAAATAATAAAGCAGCGCATGCAAGATTTAAGAGTATAACAAAACGGGCGGAAACATTCACTGAACAAATCTCCTGATCATGTATTAGACAAAGAATGACTGTAATGTAAAACCATCTTACACACACCTACTAAAAAAGACAGATGAACCAAGTTGGCATCCGATGAGATAGTGACCTGCTCCCCGTTGATTAGTACACCCCGATGTTAGTAATGTCTTCATAAGCCACATGAGGACATCCCCATGAAGAAGCGTTTTTCCGACGAACAGATCATCAA
>NZ_POVL01000132.1 GCF_002939185.1 Enterobacter sichuanensis
TTAAGTATTTACATTGAATGCCGAGTCCGGCTGCATTTTCGTTGCTTCCCGCGAGCACGCCATAACCCGTTAACAGAAGACCCGTCCAGACGACGGCCAGTGCAATAATTGTTCGAATGATTAATCGCATCATTACCTCTTTTATCGTTGTTATCATACATTCAGCCTAAACGGTTTACGCTCTGAAACAAGTGCAGAATTCTTAAAAAGGGGTGATGGCGGTACAGTTAGCCCTTGTTTAAGATAAGCGTGTTAACCTGGTGGCATTAGGTCTTTAAACGGAGTGTGGAGTGAAAAAAATACGCTGGGTGATTCTGATTATCGTGCTGATAGCGTGCGTGGTGTTATGGACGCAGACTATCAATGTGATGTGCGATCAGGATGTACAGTTTTTTAGCGGCGTTTGCGCAATCAATAAGTTTATTCCGTGGTAATACGCATTTTTTCTCAAGGTGATTTCCTTCCTTCGCGCCAGTGGTAAAATAGACGTTTTTATTGAGGTGGTGAAATGGGTGAGTTACTGAATTCAGGGCTGCTGAATATGGCATCCCTGATGATGTCTTTGGTGGTGCTGCTTGTGGGCCTGGTCGTTTGGTTTTTCGTGAACCGCGCCAGTTCACGTACGAACGAGCAGATCGAACTGCTGGAAGCGCTGCTCGATCAGCAAAAGCGCCAGAATGCGTTGCTTCGCCGTTTGTGTGAAGCGAACGAACCGGAAGAGAAAGACGCGCCGAAAGACGCGGTTGTTGAAGACAAGAAAGACGAAGACGACTTTATCCGCCTGGTGGCTGAGCGTTAATCTTTTTGCGTTGGGAGGTGGCCGTGGTCTGGAAAAATCCCTGGTATGACCCCTCCCTGAATCATCACACCCCAAACGGTTTTCGTAATACCCAACCTGGTGGACATCAGCCCGGCGACCTGGACCGCTGGCGTAAAGCGCGTAAAGAGGCCGGTCTACCGAAACCGCCCACACTGGGTTATGACAATTTTATCCGCCAGTGGTGGCAACCCGCTGTGCTGACGCAACCGCATGAAGATGGCGTATGGTGGCTGGGGCATGCGAGCGTGTTGCTGCAGATGGACGGCAATATCCTCCTGACCGACCCGGTATTTTCACGGCGTGCTTCTCCGCTTCCTTTTCTCGGACCACAGCGCAGGACGCCTCCCGCACTGTCTGTCGACAAACTTCAGCAACTTGATGCGGTCATCATCTCCCATAATCACTACGATCATCTTGATGACGCGACCATTCGCCGTATTCTCAGGCGTTTTCCCAATGTGCAGCTCTTTGTTCCTCTTGGCCTGGCTGCCTGGTTTCGCCGTCGGGGAGCAAAACAGGTGGTTGAACTCGACTGGTGGCAAAGTTTCACCTGGCAGGGAATGACGCTTACCGCTGTACCGGCGCAGCACTGGAGTATGCGCACGCCGTGGAACCGCAATCGCTCGTTATGGTGCGGCTGGGTCATGGAAGGACGACACCACCGTTTCTGGTTCAGCGGAGACACCGGGTATTCTCCTGAACTGCTGTTGATACCGGAACGTCTGGGGCCGGTTGATGTGGCCGCATTACCGATTGGTGCCTATGCCCCAAGATGGTTCATGGCTGTCCATCATATGGATCCGCAATCGGCAGTGGCGTTATGGCAGCAGCTGGGGTCTCCACTGGCGTTTCCCATTCACTGGGGCGTGTTTGAACTGGCGGATGAAGCGCTGGATGAACCCGTGCAGGAGTTAATTACTGTGCTGGATAATTTAGCACCAGTTAACCATTCCTTCAGAATATTGAAAATTGGTGAATATTTATCCTTATAAACGAAGCGACAGGTTTGAGCATATATTCTGTATAAACGGGTGCGTGAGATTGTTTTATTTTTATCGAAACGTTTTGCTTGCCTTCTTTTGATGCAGCGTCATAAAAATTTCATTATTTTGGTGCATAACGCTGTTTATAACCTGGTGCATTTTAATACAGCAGCGGGCAGATTATTAACACGGTTTTTTCCCTGAAACAATTTGGTCGCGTTACAATGATTTAAGCATAACTTTTCACAAATTGTTCTAAG
>NZ_POVL01000133.1 GCF_002939185.1 Enterobacter sichuanensis
TACGGATAATTTCCGTGATGCCATTCTACTGGCAGCTAACCTTGCCGATGATGCTGACAGCGTTGCAGCGACGGCGGGACAAATCGCGGGAGCATTATATGGTTACTCCGGTATTCCGCAGGAGTGGAAAAACAGACTCGTACAGCACGAACGTATCGCCAAAATGGCAGGTGAACTGTTCGATAGAGCTCCTGAGGATAATTTCTTATAATTATATTAGCCATCTGGCACGGGTATTGTACCGTGCCTTTTTCTTAGTCTGTACCTAATGGTTTGTTAGTTAAAAGCATCCCTACGTGATAAAAATTGGAAAATACAGATTCTTCGACAAGAGAAGATGTGGTGACCATGGTTGTGGATAAAGAAAATTACACCGCGCTGGATTATATCAATGATGCTATTGATGCAATCAATCATCGATTGGAACAAAATCCTACATTTTCTTTATATATTATGGCAAAGAATCAGTTGGATTATATAAGATCCATTCTAACTGGTGCTGAAAAGGATAAAAGTAAATTACACACATTGAATCTTGGAGTGCTTGCGTCCAAAGAGTTTGATACTACCGATGCCGAGCTTGCTCAGCATTTGTCCAATGCTAATTATATAGCTTCTCAGATGGGGCAAGGATTGAAAGTTATTCTCCCCCATGAGCAAGACGTAGAGTACTTGAAAAGGCAAAAGAGATATCGCAAGTGATGAGTAACTTTTGATTAAAGTTTTAAATGTAATCATCCTGGTTAGAGTTACCACGGAAAAATGGGGACATAACTTGCTATCATGTGTAATATTTTAAGACAATTCGATTCACTGCAATGAATGAAATAACAATCTTTGGTTATGTTGAAAGAGCATTGGTTATAGCACAAAAGAGATATGCTGAGGTCAAAAATCTTAACCCTCATAACCCGCTTTTACAAATGTACGACTCTATTGTACAACAATTATTATTTTTACGGGATTTAATAGAAGGTAAGGAAAAGGATAAGGCAAAATTATGGAAAATGACGTTCGGTATGTATGCAGTGAAGGAGTTTGAAAATTCTGATGAGTTGTTTTTTGAAAGGTTGTCGGATGCTTGGTTTATTGTGGATCAAATCCGCCGAGGATTAAAGGTTAGGTTGCCGCATGAGGTTGACGCCAATTACATAACAAAGCAACAAAAGCTCAATAAGAAATATCCTGATGAGTTTTAGTGCTGGGTGTTAAATATTTTTATTATGGGTGAATGGTGATTGATTTACATGCTAATTTGAATGTATTGTTAAAATATGTAGATAGATATCGTAAGTACTTACCTATTAGCAGTCCTTCAGTCCAGCGGAGGATGCAGTATGAATATAATGATAAACCATTAGCATCATCTTTTGATTGCGATGCACAACAAAAATGGGATTTAACACCATTATGTAACATCTCGCTTGAGGAATCACGGGATCGCGCGATAGGTGCGCTTATTGGTCTTGCGGTCGGGGATGCTGTAGGCACCACACTCGAATTTCTACCCCGTGACAGAGCACACGTTAAGGATATGACAGGGGGGTGGGCCATTTCGACTGCGCGCAGGCGAATGGACGGATGATACTTCCATGGCATTATACCTTGCGGAAACTCTTCTTGAGAAAGGTGATGCTGATACTATATTCTTTAGGAATAAACTTCTGGCATGGTATCAGCATGGTTATAACAGTTCAAATGGTGTCTGTTTTGATATAGGGAATACAACTCGATTTGCTTTAGAACAATATTTGGCTATTGGTTCTGGCTGGAGCGGTAATACTTCACCAGAAACTGCAGGTAATGCATCCATTATCAGGCAAGCACCTGTCTCTATTTTTTTTAGAAAGTCATTAAGCAAATCATTTTATGAATCCAAAAAACAAAGTATTGCTACACATGGTGCATCGGAAGCAATAAATAGCACACAGTATTTAAACTATTTACTTGTATATGTGATTAATGGGAGCAACAAAGAATTTGTTTTCGCTCCACATATTATGCCGCTCCAGCCGCGTGTAATGATT
>NZ_POVL01000134.1 GCF_002939185.1 Enterobacter sichuanensis
AAATTACAGCACAGGATGGTAAGTATTGACTCTCACCAGATTGTCCATAATAAGGTTTTATTGCATATCTGTTGTTTAATTTTGAGTTGTGTTTTCTGAATTTTAATTTTTTGCTATCAATATATTCAACTTCGAATAAATTTCCTTTCATCCCGCTTGATGGGTCAGTATATGATTTTGCGTCACGGACTAATGCTTCTATTTTAGGGTTCATCAGGACGTTTGTATTTCTAATTATTTTAAAGCAATTAGGGTTATCAAATTCTTCGGAACGTAATGAGGGGGATTTAACAGAGTTGCTGATAATGTGTAATAAAGATGTTTTACAAGTTCCATTAGTCCCAGAAATGATGTTCACGGTAGGCTCAAATTGGAATTTTAAATTTTCAAGTTTTCTGTATTTGTGAACAATAATTTCATTTATCATTCTATATATCCTTTTTGTAAACAATTCAATTGCTATGTGCTTATTGAAACTTTATTTGTTTATTGCTTTATAAGTATACAGTTACTTTGGAATCGACCCTAATTTACCTCTATCACCTTGGCAAGTACAGGGCTGTTGGCACAATAATAGATTTAGTTGCAATCGGCCTTTTTGTTAGCTTTAACCAATTGTTGGGATGTAAATGATAGTCTTTACCTATATAAATGTTTTTTTCAGCCCAAAACTACTCTAATTTATTTCAATACATAAACAGTAATTCACTATTCATCATTACCATCAACTCAATGAGCGTGAATCCGTGTTGTTTGTCCATATCTGCTCCTTAGGTTAAGTGGCGCTACTCTGTCAGCGCGAAAGGGCAGAAACGAGGGGCAAAAAAGGGAACGGGAAAGGGGCTTCAGAGAATTCATTCTGCGTTGCAGGGAGGTACAACGGAATTGCGAGCGGGGCAGACATTCCCCTCTCCGGGTGGAGAGGGGTGCCATCATTATTTGAAACGCATGGAGAGGTCGAGAGCGCGAACGTGTTTGGTCAGAGCCCCGACGGAGATGTAATCCACGCCCGTCTCGGCGAACTCACGGATCGTGTCGAAGGTGACATTCCCGGACACTTCAAGCTGTGCCTGGCCGTTGGTGAGCTTGACGGCTTCGCGCATCTGCTCTGTTTCGAAGTTATCGAGCATGATGATATCAGCCCCGGCCTTAATTGCCTGGTCGAGCTCCTCCAGGTTTTCGACCTCCACTTCAACGGGCACGTCCGGGTGCAGCCAGAAGGCTTTCTCAACCGCCTGACGCACGGAGCCAGAGGCAATAATGTGGTTCTCTTTAATCAGGAAGGCGTCGGATAATCCCAGACGATGGTTTGCGCCACCGCCGCAGAGTACCGCGTATTTCAGCGCTGTACGCAGACCCGGCAGCGTTTTGCGGGTGTCCAGCAGCTGGGTACGGGTGCCAGCCAGCAGGTTAACGTAGCGACGGACTTCACTTGCCACACCGGACAAGGTCTGGACGAAGTTAAGGGCGGTACGTTCGCCGGTCAGCAGCACGCGGGACGGGCCGTCGAGTTCAAACAGCGGCTGGTTTGCGGCGATCGCATCGCCGTCTTCAACATGCCAGACGATCTGCACATCATCGCCCGCCAGCTGGGTAAAGACCTCTTCAACCCAGCGCTTGCCACAAAAAACGCCCTCTTCACGGGTGATAATCACCGCGTGAGAGCGTGTCTCTTTTGGCAACAATTGTGCGGTAATATCCTTTTCGGCATTCACGTCGCCGCCCAGGTCTTCTTTCAGAGCATGGGCGACGCTTGCCGGAATATCCATATTAATACGTTCCAGAAGCGCTTCACGTCGGTGGTCGGGGTTGTAGCGGCGAGGCGGCATGATAAAACTCCAAATTGGTAACGAATCATAATATTGAAACATGCTACTCTGAAC
>NZ_POVL01000135.1 GCF_002939185.1 Enterobacter sichuanensis
GGATCACTAAGCACCTCATAAGCTTCGTTTAATATCTGCATGATTTTTTCCGCATCCGGATTATCTCGATTCAAATCAGGATGGTATTTTTTTGCAAGGGTCCTATAAGCAGCCTGAATCACCTCGACAGGTGCATCCTGAGACACCTTCAAATTATCGTAATGAGTTCTCATTTTAAAATCATCAGTTGGAAAAATCCTTTTAGAAAAAATATAAACCCGATAGCTAAATGTAAAATATTTTTATTTCTATTTATCGCCGTAGTGATAACGCGCTGCGTAGATGATAATTTCTCCGTTTTGGATTGAATAAACAAGCCTATGGCTCTGATCGATGCGCCGAGAATAGAGCGCAGGATCTTTGTGATGGCGTAATCGCTCAGGCTTCCCTATACCAGTTAACGGATCAGACTCGATGCTGTGAAGTAGCTGCCGGATACGTTCAAACTTCTTTTTGTCAGTACCACGCCAGTAATTGATATCATCAGCGCCATTCTTCGTGAACTTAATATTCCACTTCGACAAATTCGCCGCGCTCCGCCTGTTTCATTGACTCATTGATATGAGCAGCATTCGCAGGATTGCTGAACAGATACACTGTTTCTATGAGTGCCTCATACTCTCCAGCATCGATCATGACGATATCAGGTGCATCTCGCCGCATTACTCGTACCGGCTCAGCATCATCGGTAACACGCTTCATGGTATCGGCAAAATGTTTACGGGCATCCGTAAAAGTGATTGCATGCATCTTATTGGCTCCCTTCAGTTGTAGTACCAGTATAGAACATGTACGCAATTAAGTACATATAGAATTTACCATAATCCCTTCTTACGCGCACCGCTAAAACGGCCTCAGGGCGTTTCTGGTGGTTAACGGGCAAAAGGTGGTGGCAAGTACACCGAAAACCGCCAGAAACGCGCCTGATTTATTTTACGCATATGCATGGCTATTCACACCACTGCATAGTAGGTGATTTCGGCCGAGAAAAGGGTTCTGGACGTTAAAAGCATAAAAGAACGGGCCATCCAGGCCCGTCAAATGAGGACAACTCTGTAAAAGGACCGTCGCACCTGGTGCGGTGCCGGCGACAAGAAAAAGGTAGCTCATATCAGCCCCTCACCGGAGAAAAATATTTCCGGGCCAGTGCACAGACATCAGCCGTCCATAAATGCGATTTTAATCACAGGGAAGCGCCCCCCCCTTATTTATCGCGGCCAGAGACTGCTTTCTGGCCGCCTCAACCGCCACACGCTGTGTTCCCGTTAACTCGTGCAGATAACGCAGGAACATCCTGTTTCCCTCTGCATGCGCCTCCTCACTGCCCTGTGCGTAGTATTCCACTATCGCGTTCACCACGGACTCATCCACCGTAATCAGCTTCATTCTGTCTCTCCGCTTTCTCTGTGACACCATCCTGGCATCACGACGGTCATCCTGGAGTGAAAACAGTGACCGGGCAGGCAAATTTTTTGTCTGTCCGGTCACCGTTGGCGGGGTCCGGGGCGGTCAGTCCCGGCGTTCTTTATTCAGGCAATATGAGTACCTGCGACACCCGCTATTAAACTGAGTCAGGCGCAACATTTAAAAAACAACATTCACACGCATGCAAAACCTGGCTAGTATTTAGTCAAACCATGAGCCGTGCACTCTGACGCACCCTGTGCTCCGGCAACAGGTAAAACAGCCGGGTCCCTCCGGGGATACTGTACCGGGCAGCCCAATCCGAGAACACTGAGACAACAGCCCAAATCTGTCAGACCCACAACCGGGTCAAGTCATTCTCTGACTAAAGAGGCGTTGAGCCGCGAGCGGTCCGGGCT
>NZ_POVL01000136.1 GCF_002939185.1 Enterobacter sichuanensis
AACCGCGGCCATAACAGCGGAATGACACCGGTAAACCGAAAGGCAGGAACAGGAGAGCGCACGAGGGAGCTACCAGGGGGAAACCCTTGGGATCTTTATAGTCCTGTCGGGTTTCGCCGCCACTGATTTGAGCGTCAGATTTCGTGATGCTTGTCAGGGGGGCGGAGCCTATGGAAAAACGGCTTCGCCGCAGCCTCATTGTTTCCCTGTTAAGTTCCTTCCTGGCATCCACCAGGAAATTTCCACCTCACCCGTAAGCCGGTACCGCTCGCCGCAGCCGAACGACCGAGCGCAGCGAGTCAGTGAGCGAGGAAGCGGCACATCTCCCGTTACTACATGTTCTGCTGACGCGCCGGTGCCGCCTTTTTCTCCTGCTACATGAAGCACTTCACTGACATCCGCATCCGTGCCAACATATTAAGCCAGTATACACTCCGCTAGCGCTACGTGACTGGTTCAGGGCTGCGCCCCGAAACCCGCCAGGACCACTGGCGCGCCTGACGGCTTGCCCAACGCTTCACGGCACCTGATTAAAATCCGCTCCCGTTCACCGTTTCTGATGGTTCTGACATTCCGCCGCTGCTTCATTGCTTCCACCTTGTCTGGCAGACTGGCCAGCGTGATGCTGAACAGGAGACCTACATGACGCGACTGACCAATCTGACGCCGGCAGAGAAGCAATTTCTTGATGATGCTGTTGCAGCTGCAGAGCGTGCTTCCGGCAAGAAACTCAACCAGCCGAACCGACATATCGTGCTCAACCGGGCAAGAGCGCAGATTGAGTCGCAGCGGCACGCCGACCGGCAGCGCGCTCTACGTGAGGAAGAACGGCAGCAGGCCGAATTTACCTGGTCACGTCCGCGATCGCCGCGCCGGTGAGTGGCTGTTATGAGGTTTCTGCTGCAGTTTTGTGATGAAACTGCAGGCAAGGCATTTCCGTGCATAGCCATGCAGACGCGCAGAAATCATCAGGAACGTTTTTCGGGGTTTTCCCCGGGGAAAGGTGCCGGAAATCGGCATGAGGCCGCAGAAACGCGCTGAGAGCGTCTTAGGCGGTACCGATAAGGGATGTTATGGTAAATGTGCCTCACAGACTGGTACAAAAAAAGCCCCGCAGGGCTTTTTTGCTATGAGTTAGCCATATTTTCTTGCGAATTTTTCATCGGAATCGCATAGATAAATAATAAACTCAATAAACGCGATGATCGCGGGTATGAATGTCCAGCAAAAAATTAGATACAGGAATCCCTGTCCTATTTTACCTAAGTAAAATTTATGTGCGCCAAATCCACCAAGGAAGAATGCTAATAGCGCGGCTGCGATTCTACTTTTTTCACCTGAACCTGAAGAGGCGTTTGTGGCTCCGCAGTGTGGGCATGACTTTGCTGTTTCGTGTATTTCCTTGCCGCATCCTCGGCAGTAAACCATTGAACTCATTTTTTATCCTCGAGCTTATTTTTAGTTGGGATGCATAATATCCAATGTTTTATAACGATATGCATCCTATATGCTCGGGTGGGATAGATTTCCATTATGGTGAAGGATCTTCTTGAGATCCTTTCTGTAGCGTCGTAATCTCTTGCTCTGGAAACGAAAAAACCGCCCTGCAAGGCGGTTTTTCGAAGGTTCTCTGAGCTACTAACTCTTTGAACCGAGGTAACTGGCTTGGAGGAGCGCAGTCACCAAAACTTGTCCTTTCAGTTTAGCCTTAACCGGCGCATAACTTCAAGACTAACTCCTCTAAATCAGTTACCAGTGGCTGCTGCCAGTGGCGCTTTTGCATGTCTTTCCGGGTTGGACTCAAGACGATAGTTACCGGATA
>NZ_POVL01000137.1 GCF_002939185.1 Enterobacter sichuanensis
AAAATCAGTCCTAGAGTCCCACCAATAGCTGCGCCAATTCCGGTTCCAATAACAGGGACAATGCTCCCTAATGCTGCTCCAGCTGCTGCTCCTTTGAGAATCTCTTTTTTCGAACCAGGCTCCCATTCCAACTCGGTTGACGATGAACCGTTGCTATTCTCTTTTTTTGTGACCCTTACAAGACGATCTATTTTCATCATCTGTTCTCCCTTTTGTTTTCGATTGTCGGCTAATTACAGTGAGAATACTTTGTTCAGCCATGCATCGGTATCCTTGTCCTTCCCTTGCTTGTATGGACCGTGAATGCTGGCAAAGGCACCTTTACTGTCAACTTCAATGTTCTTTTCTAGTACTAGCCAATTGACTACGCAAATGACCAATGAGCCATAGTCGACTACTCCTTCCACTATTCCTGTGTGGAGTATTTTTATGTTGGCTGAGCCTTTTCCCATCATCCTTTTTATAGCGATACGATCGCCTTTTTTTATTTTTTTTGCCTTTAAATACTGACTTTCATCATCTTTTTCTTTGTAGCCCAAAACCCAGATTTTGTTATCTACAAATTTTTTGTCTTGGTGATCTACACCATCCCAGCTTGCACCCACAAGCCAGTAACTTTGATCGCTATTCATTCTGTCTCCTGGTTTTTTATAAGAATAGAAAGCTAATGCCCCCATGGTGGGTATATAAAAACCATGGGGAGCGGAGCGACCTTCGTCAAGCTCTTTTCTTGTGTGTCTTATCCAGCAACTGATTCGATTTGTGTGGGGTTAGTGTCAGACTTCTCACAATCACACTTTCCCGCTTACTGCTGCCTTGTTCGCTCATTTTATCAGGTGCTTGTTATCGTACAGCGAGACGGGGTAGAGCCTAACTCTTTCGCGGTTAAGTTACGTTCCCACCAATTTGCCTGTTTATCCTGCCGGAGTCCGGGGCGTAGACCTGAGCGTCTAAGGTGCAGATATGATTTTAATGTCGTTGAATGGTATTAAGCTGGTAGTGACATGGCTAGCCAGCCCTGCTAAGATTTGATTGTCTAGGTCTTATCTGTAGCAGGTATCTGCACGAATAAGCGTACCTAAGCCCTGTGATTATGTCACGGGGCTTTTGTACATCTGGGCCATAGTAAATCCCAAATCCCTTTCAGTAACACTCTCAACGCCCGCCACAGACTCATGACCGAACGGAGTGAGCGAATGAGCGAGGAGGCGTCATTGGACCTGAGATCACATGATTCGCGGTCACTCTGAATCTACATCTTTCACCTTTTAAACCAGGCAAGTTAGCTGGCTTTGAGATCTGAATTTATAAAACCAAAAATAAAAGCAACGCGCACTTAGACGTTTCTCCATAAATGGGAGAAACGGTGCGTAAATTCAAAGGCAACAAGGCTACCCGATGTATATACAAAACGCTTCGCGCTCTGTCTCTTATCGGCGTCCTTGCAAAGGGATTTCATCCCCTTTGATCCCCTGGTCAGGGCTGCGCCCCGATACCCCGCCAACGCTTCACGATTCGGCAATAAATTGCCTGCCCGTTCACCGTTTTCGTGAAAGTCATATTTTTTGTTTTTTTGGCAGTTAAGTATGGGATCGCACTGAAACCGGACGCCAGGCAGCCGGCTGCATAACGATTCACGGCCTCAGAAATCATCTGCGCCATTCTGAGCGGTTTTCAGTGGGTAAGGTGTGTGGTTTTGAGGCTCAGGAGGGAAAATCGCGCACAGGCCGTCTGAGCGGTGCGCGCAATGAGGTGTTATGGTAAATCATTTACTATCTTTTTTTTCTTCAGATTTCCCA
>NZ_POVL01000138.1 GCF_002939185.1 Enterobacter sichuanensis
AGTCGGGTTTGGTGCGGGTTTTGAGTTGTCTGGCGTGAATTCAGGATGAAATCTACCTCCAGCCAGTCTGGTGCATAACAATTCATGCCCGTAAAACCCATCAGCGCGATTTTGAGGCGTTTTCAGGGGGTAAGACGTAGGATTTAATGGGTTACGCCCCAGAATCGTTTCTCGAGCGTTTGAGCGGTGCGTGTAATGCGACGTTATGGTAAATGCCTGTCTTGCTCACTTTTAGAGCATGAGGCAAAAAGGGTAAAAACTTATTTGCTTAACAGCCCCTATCACTATGTAAATTAACTCCTGAAAACTAAAAAATGGAGGATTGGCATGGCGACTGCTACTAATTTTGATGCGTGGTTAGATGATGTTGATGGCGATTATGAGGAGGTTATGGCTCTTTATGATTCCGTTCAGAATGTAAGTGATATGGGGTTGTATCAGTGTGTTGAGGGTGGTCGGGGTGATGCTTGGGTCGTGAGCTCTAATCATCATCCAGAAGCTCTTTTTCTAGCATCAGCTGTGGCTAGGGATACTTTCCTCAAATTGATTAGAGAAAGGCTATGTGGCGGCGAAGATGTTGATTCATGGTATGGATTTCAACGAAATATATCGAATGATCACTCGTAATCGTACAGAGAGTTCCCCTTGTGGGAACTCTTAAAATATGACGTTATAGTAAATAGGATGCGTAGGGGGTGTGGCTCTTATGGTGACGAGAAGGTACTTACTAGGTGGTGAATATCCCTCCGAGGAATTTGTTCAAGCTTCTTTAGAAAAATATTTTTTTCGACAAGGGTTCGATATAGATACGGGTTCTTATATTGACCTTATTTGTCGTGATAAAGAATCTAGGGATGTTGTGTGGCATATTGAAGTAAAAGGAAAAACATCACAGCCAGGGTTGGATTTTCGAACTTGTCTTGGACAATTAGTGCAGAGAATGACAAAAGATAATATTAATTATGCTATTGCTGTTCCAAGAATAAAACAGTATGAAAGATTAATAGAAGAAACGAGCATTCTTGCTGTTAGTAAATTGAATTTACACTGGATATTTGTTGGGCCTGATGGCAGTGTGACAATTAAGGAACCTGATAGCTCTACGATGAAAAATGGTAATGGTAATGGTAATGGTAATGGTAATGGTAATGGTAATGGTAATGGAAGAGAAGTTTCTCTTGTGAATGGGGGGTTTAAAAGATTTATTACGGGGGATTTTATGCCAACTTGCTCATATGGGAAAGCTCCTGTTGTATTTAAATCATCTCGGCGAGAAATGTGGGATTGGTTGGACGATTTTGTTATTTCAAATGGGGTGATCCCAAGTATTGCTGATATTAAAGAAGAGGCTGAATCGCGGAGTGGGAAATGGACGCTTTCTAATGTTAAAATAGAGTATCAGTTTTGGAAAAGATATCACTTGTATAAGGGGCATTTTTTCTATCAATCTGAGTAGCTGACTCATTTGTTCATCAAATGCCATGATCTTCTTGAGATTCATTCGCTCAAAGCGTAATCTCTTTCTCGGAAAACGAAAAAACCACCCGGCAAGGTGGTTTTTCGAAGGTTCATTAACCGGCAAGTTTATGAACCGTGGTAACAGTCTTGTGCGAGACATGTCACCAAATCCGTCCTTCCAGTGTAGCCTCAGTTAGGTCTTCACTTCAAGAACTCAAATACATCTCTCGCACATCCTGTTTACCAGTGGCTGCTGCCAGTGGCGCTTTGTCGTACCTTTCCGGGTTGGACTCAAGTTGATAGTTACCGGAAC
>NZ_POVL01000139.1 GCF_002939185.1 Enterobacter sichuanensis
TCCGAATCGATGACGATTCATCATGGCCGTTTATAGTACCGCAGTCTCTCCCCTTTATTTTTACTGAAGAGCAGACAGAAACCATAAACACCGGCGTTGACACGCCGGGGAAGCCCTTATAGTACAATAATTTTCGAAATCCAACCCATCCCGCCTACAGGAATGACGGATTTTTCGGCGGTTCCGGCGTAGACCCACCACAACTGCTGTATAGCTTGTGGGTAAGTGATAATGAAGTGCAAACGAGATGGCGCAAATACTCTTTTGGTTTATCTTTTAATTACTTACGTATTAAAAGATAAACCAAAAAATAAAAGACATTACTGTTATCCCCTTTAAAAAGTGGATAACCGAACAGCATCGGCGCGAGCGCCTCAAAAGTAGCTCCCCACGCTAAAGCGCGGGGCATTCAGAACGGAATCCCTCGATGGCTAACAGCTCGCCTGTTAGCCATCGAGGGATTGGACAAATCCGGCCACGCCGGATACGTCAGCAAATATCGCTGAAGAATTAGCTTACACGCTCGTAAGCGGCTCTTACGACCCGCTAACGCGGAGATACGCCCCAACTGCGGCTTCGCCTTGTTGTGACCACTCCGACCGCGCACAAAAGCCTCTGAGCCGCTTTTAGCGGAATATGGCTTTGCAAGGTGAAGGGATGGATAGGCGATCCCTTTCGATCCCTCACTGGTATCGGCGGCTAACCCTCGGTGCTACCTGTCATTTCATCCTGCCGCCTTACATGCGCTAACGCGCATAAATCCCCGTTCCTCAGTGGAACGAAAACTCACGCTAACAGGGTAGTGACCGGGTAGCCACGATAACTGCCAACAAAATTAGCTTATAGGTTAATTCTACCTTGTCTGAAATTAGCCTATAGGTTAATATTAATAGAAATGGGAGGTCACATGTTTAGCGTTGTTTATCACCCGGAAGCCAGGGAAGAAGCCACAGCATTACCCGTAAAAATCAGGGTGAAGTTTGACCGTCTCATCGGCAAACTGGAGTATGACGCCCGATTACTGCGGGAGCCGGACACGAAGCCCCTGGGCGATGGACTTTTTGAGATCCGCACGATGGGGACGGACATAGCCAGGGGAATCTGGGTATACCACAAAGGCAATACCATCATCATGCTCCGTGTTTTCATCAAGAAGTCACAGAAAACGCCAGCGAAAGAAATCGATCTCGCCAAAAAGCGGTTAGCGGAGGTACTTAATGAAACTGGTAAGCCATAAAGAACTGCATAACGAGTGGATGCAGGACGATGAATATCGCGCTGCATGGCAGGAAGAAGAACGTAAGGAAAAGCTCAGGGAGCTGCTTGCTGAATGGCGCAAGCATGACAACCTGACAAAAGCGCAGGTTGCTGAACGCATGGGGGTTACACCTCCGGTTATTTCTCGCCTGGAAAACAACATCACCAAAGCCAGCATCGACACACTGACCCGCTACGCTCACGCCTGCGGCATCAAGAAACCTGTCATTGCCCTGTACTGAATAGCCAGCCCTCCGGGGCTGGCCTTTTTGTTTCGGTCAGTCCCAAAATTTTGTTAAAGCAAGTTTAAAATGTCACCTGTTTCTCCAAAGTTGAAATGTCACTTCTAAGCCAATCTATTTATACATAATCTTTACATCTTTCCCCGGTGACAAAGTGCTAATTGGTCTGTAATGTTCAATGTGTGGCAGGCAAGCCGCCGGTG
>NZ_POVL01000014.1 GCF_002939185.1 Enterobacter sichuanensis
AGGGTGAGGGCATCAGCCCGCACTTCACCTTACGCCTTCACCCGCTTAATATAATCCCCGAACGCCGTCAGCTGGCCAGAGAGATGGTCACGCGTGCTCTGATCCACCACTTCACCCGTCTGCGGGTCGACCTTGTTCTGAATCACTCCGCCCATAAATTCCGGCTTGTTCATCACCATTGCATCCAGGAAAACCAGGATCTGGCGCAGGTGATACTGGCAACGTGCGCCGCCAATAGCCCCCATAGAGCTGGTCTGGATCAGTACCGGTTTGCCTGAAAGCGGCTGTTCCGGCAGACGGGATAACCAGTCAATGGCGTTTTTCAGACCACCCGGAACCGAGTAGTTATACTCCGGGGTGACGATGACCACACCGTCGGCCTGGCGGATCTGCTCTGCCAGCGCTTCCACGCTCTGCGGGAAACCCTCCTCCTGCTGTACGTCTGCATCATAAAGCGGGATATCGCCGATAGACGGCAGGGCGCTTATCTCCATACCTGCGGGTGCCAGCTGCGGCAGCGTGCGGGCAACCATCCCATTAAACGAACCTTTGCGCAGGCTTCCCAGTAACGTAACGACTTTCAACGTATCAGACATGATTACTCCTGTTTCATCATGATGACCCTGAATGGATCAGCTAAGAGTGTATGCTTTTTCTGCCGGTAAACTGGTTAATCGCATCAGGCGTGCGGCGGGCTCGTTGGCGCGCTCGGGCACATCAGGAAGGCTACGCCATCCCTGCTGACTGTCAAATTCCCAGATTTTCATGCGCTCGATGGCGGGGGTAACCGCAATGGACCAAATAAGCACATCCTCTGCGTCACAGAGCGCTTCTACCAGCGCGGCTTTAGTGGCACGCAGGCGTCCGGAGCCGGGCAGCAACTGCAGCAGGCTGGCGTCGTCTGAGGCGCATCCACAGAGCTTGCGAATGCTCTGGCGCAGGGTGATGAGCTGGGTTCTGGCCTCGCTGGGATCATTCTGGTTGCGCACCCAAAGCTGCTCATTACTTGAGAGCGGATAGTCATCGTGCGGGTTGGCACCGTGGAAGCCACGCGTCGCGCGCTGCAGTTCCATATCCAGCCCGCAGTCCCCTTCGGTGGTCAGTGCGACGCCAATGATATTGCCCGTGTAGGCAATGGAAAAACGAGGGAGTTCCGGGTCGGCAAAAACCGGGCGGCCTTCTGGTTGGGTGATGATCTCCGGCAGTTCGCTGGTGCCGTACAGCATGAACAGCAGCTCGGCGAGAAGCGCCCGGGAGGCTAAAAAGCGCGACCTGCGGTGTTCCGGAAGTTTGCCTGCTTCACTGAGGCAGGAAGAAGAGAGTCTGGCCGATACGAGACGTCCTTCAGTAAGTATCCCTCTTGCAAAGTGCGTTGCCATTTTTCGCTCCTTGATAATGGTCGTATTCGGTTAAACGGTTACATGATTATCGCTTAACTTGACTCCTGTTTTAATCAGTAAATGTGCGTATGAGAAGCTTCAGGACCGAACTTTACATTTTCTTAGGCAAAAATTGGATCGCTCGCACCGTACAGCGCCTTAATGGTCTCCCGTAACCAGAGAATTTTCGGATTGTGGCTGTTACGTTTATGCCAGATCAGCGTGAAGGGAACGGTAAGCTTTTCGGCCTGCGCTTCGTCAATGGGAATGGGAAGGGCGATCAGCTTCCGCTGGTGGAGTTGATTGTAGTGGTGGCAGTAGTGGGGAGCCGTAGCGATATAGTTATGACCGGGCTGCGCCGCCATAAACATTGACTGCTCAAAGCCCGGTACGCTCATGGCAATGTTTCTCTCCCGCCCCATCTCTTTTAGCACTTCGTCCAGCGCCCAGGTGTCGCTGCGTTCCCAGAAGATGCTGATATGCGGATAGCGCAGGAAGGTCTCGAGGTTCCACTCATCCTGCAGCGCAGGGTGATCCTCACGCAGATACACGCACGGACGGTCGCTGAACAGGATCTCATAGTCGATAAACCACGGCATCAGCTTCAGCAATTCACGTGAGCGCGGATGCGTTTCACGGCCGGTGAAGCCCAGATCCACTTCTCCACGCGTAATGGCGTCCAGCGAGTCGTAATCCCAGTGGCGCATCTTCACCGTAGCCTGCGGGTAGCGCTGGTTCACCTGCTCCAGCAGGGCGTTAAAGCGGATCAGCATCAACGGCGTTTCGGCGGACAGCACGAACGTCAGCCCGCCCGGGGCGTCATGGTGGAATTTATCGAGGATCTGGTTGCCGATTTGCATCCAGTCGGCCAGATCCTGCTCCAGGCTCACCGTCAGCGGCGTTGGCAGCAGCCCTAACGGCGTTTTGACAAACAGCGGGTCGTCAAACCAGTCACGCAGTTTGGCCAGTGATTTACTCACCGCCGACGGCGTCACGTTCATCCGCTTCGCCGCTTTGGTGACGCTGCGCTCCTGCAGCAAAAGCTGCAGGCAAAGCAACAGGTTAAGATCGAGACTGCTGATGGGCTTCTTCATAATGCGCCGCGGGCTGGATGACCATAAGTAAGATGATGCAGAGCATGCTACAGCCAATCAGAATCCCGATCAGCATATTGAGCGCGTTAAGTCCGATGACCGCCGCCAGCCATATCCACAGGGACGAGCCGCAGACCTGGGCGATACCAAGCACCGAGCTTGCCACGCCTGCCCGCAGCGAGAACGGGCCGAGCGCCTGACTCATCGCCACGCCAAAACCCACCGAGAACCCGGCGCAAATGAGGGTAATGCCCACCAGCATTACCGCATGTGTGCTGGCGGTCGCCAGGATGATGCCTGCGGTGAGGAATAAAACCTGTGAGGTCAGCATCAGCGTGCGCTGACGAAAGACGTTCAGCGCAAACGGCGTCGAAAATGAAACGGCCATACTCACCATCGCGGTTAACGCCATCACCGTTGAATACTCACCGCGATCGAAGCCCATGGTCTCCATCAGCAAAACCGGGGAAACGTTTACATAGGTCAGGATCACCGCCACGCTTAACGTGGTCACGGCCAGACGGCTGAGGAAGAAGCGGTTAAACAGTTTCTCGGCAGGGTGAATCGTCGCGGTATGACCGCTATTCTGCGAGCCCGGATGGGTCTCTTTTAGTACGGCGATCGACAGGATAAACACCAGCGCACCCATCGCCGCCATCGTCCAGAAGAGGCTCTGCCACGGGAATTTCAGCATGATCATATAGCCCACGACCGGGGCCAGCACCGGGATAATGCAGGTAATACCGTTCAGCATCGACAGCACCTTAGCGCGACGCTGGGCGCTTAACGTATCACGCAAAATCGCAAAGGCGACGACGTAGCAACCGCCGGCACCAATGCCCTGGATAAAGCGTCCTGACAGGAACAGCGTGCTGTTCTGTGCCTGCGAACAGAGTATGGAGGCCAGTGCAAAGATGATGGCACCGGTTATCGCGACAGGCTGACGTCCGGCTTTGTCCGCTATTTTCCCGGCAAACACCATCGACGACGCCATCCCCGCGAGATAGGCCGAAAACGCAATATGCAGCTGCGCTTCGCTGGCGCCCAGATCGCGGGCGATGTGCGGTAATCCCACCAGATACATATCAATGCCAGATGGATAAAGCAGAACCAGTGCAAAACTACAAAACAGAAAACGCGCCATAAACCCCCCAAAGGTGAAGGCAAGCAGGATAAGGGGTGAATGGGGTTGAAGCGAGTTGCCATTTGGACAATGGTGATTTCCCTGGAGGAAATCACCATCGATCAGGGTGGGTCATTTACCAATACAGAAGCTCGAGAAGATCCTTCCCAGCAGATCGTCCGACGTAAACTCCCCGGTGATCTCGCTCAGATTCTGCTGCGCCAGGCGCAGCTCTTCCGCCAGCAGTTCACCCGCCCAGGCGCCTATCAGCTGCGCTTTACCCTGAACAAGGTGGTTCGCCGCCTCTTCCAGCGCCTGCAGGTGGCGACGCCGCGCCAGGAAGCCGCCTTCCATGCTGGTGTCAAAGCCCATGCTCTGCTTGAGATGGTTACGCAGGTCGTCCACGCCCTCGCCGGTACGGGCCGACAGGCGAATAAGTGAGTGACCATTTACATCACTGATGCCCAGCGTTTCACCGGTGACGTCTGCTTTGTTACGCACCACGGTGATCGGTAGCTTCGCCGGCAGACGGGCGATAAAGTCCGGCCAGATCTCTGCCGGGTCAACGGCGTCGGTGGTGGTGCCGTCCACCATAAACAGCACGCGGTCGGCCTGCTCGATCTCCTGCCAGGCACGTTCGATACCGATGCGCTCAACTTCGTCGCTGGCATCGCGCAGACCGGCGGTGTCGATGATGTGCAGCGGCATGCCGTCGATGTGGATGTGTTCGCGCAGCACGTCGCGGGTGGTTCCGGCAATGTCGGTCACGATCGCCGCTTCACGGCCCGCCAGGGCGTTCAGCAGGCTCGATTTGCCGGCATTGGGACGCCCGGCGATGACCACCTTCATCCCTTCACGCAGCAGGCTCCCCTGGCGCGCTTCGGCACGCACGGCGTCGAGATCGGCCATCACCTGGTTGAGCTGGGCTTCGATTTTGCCGTCAGAGAGGAAGTCGATCTCCTCATCCGGGAAGTCGATCGCCGCTTCGACGTAGATTCGAAGGTGAGTAAGTGCTTCCACAAGGTGATTCACGCGCGCGGAGAATGCCCCCTGCAGCGAGTTCAGGGCGGAGCGGGCCGCCTGTTCAGAACTGGCGTCGATCAGGTCTGCAATCGCCTCTGCCTGCGCCAGGTCGAGCTTGTCGTTGAGGAAGGCACGTTCGGAGAACTCGCCCGGCTTCGCAATGCGCAGGCCCGGCAGGGTCAGAATACGTTTTAACAACAGGTCGAGGATGACCGGGCCGCCGTGGCCCTGCAGCTCCAGCACGTCTTCGCCGGTGAAGGAGTTTGGGCCGGGGAACCACAGCGCAATGCCCTGGTCCAGGGGCGTGCCGTCGGTGTCTTTAAACGGCAGATAATCAGCGTAGCGCGGCTTTGGCAGCTTACCCAGTACCGCTTCGGCGACCTCGCGCGCCTTCAGGCCGGAGATACGCAGAATGCCTACACCACCGCGTCCCGGTGGGGTTGCCTGGGCGACGATAGTGTCGTTATGGCTCATGGTTGCTCTCGTTCAATACAAATAAAAAAGGCGGTCAATCGACCGCCCTTATTTTAGCGTTAACTTAACGGATCAGGACTTTTTCTTTTCGCGGCTATGCAGGCCACGTTTTTCCAGACCACGGTAAATCAGCTGCTGCTGGATGATGGTCACCAGGTTGCTGACGATATAGTACAGCACCAGACCTGACGGGAACCACAGGAAGAACACGGTGAAGATGACCGGCATAAAGGTCATGATCTTCTGCTGCATCGGGTCGGTCACGGTGGTCGGCGACATCTTCTGAATGAAGAACATCGTCACGCCCATCAGGATCGGCAGGATGTAGTACGGGTCCTGTGCGGACAGGTCATGGATCCACAGCGCGAACGGCGCATGGCGCAGCTCAACGGAGCCCATCAGCATGTAGTACAGCGCAAGGAAGATTGGCATCTGAATCAGCAGCGGGAAGCAGCCACCCAGTGGGTTTACTTTCTCTGCTTTATACAGGGCCATCATTTCCTGGCTCTGACGCTGTTTGTCATCGCCCAGACGCTCACGCATTGCCTGAATCTTCGGCTGCAGCATACGCATCTTCGCCATGGAGGTGTACTGCGCTTTAGTCAGCGGGTACATGATGCCACGAACGATAAAGGTGATAACGATGATGGAGAAGCCCCAGTTACCCAGGAAGCTGTGGATGAACTTCAGCAGCTTAAACAGCGGCTGAGAGATGAACCACAACCAACCGTAGTCAACGGTCAGATCCAGGTGCGGCGCAACAGCGGCCATTTTGTCCTGAATTTCCGGGCCGACCCACAGGGTGCTGGCCATCTTTCCGGTTTGACCCGGCTGAACCAGAACCGGCTGAGATTTGTAGCCGATGGCTGCAAGACCGTTACCCAGGTTCGCGGTGTAGAAGTTGTTGGTACCGTCGTTATTTGGCACCCACGCCGTCGCGAAATACTGCTGCAGCATCGCCACCCAACCGCCTTTAGCGCTGACGTTCAGGTTTTCGTTATCGGCAATAGTGTCGAATTTGTATTTCTCATACTTCGCGTCAGGCGTGGAGTATGCTGCGCCACGGAAAGTATGCAGCGCAAAGTTGCTGCTTCCGGTGTCACGGTGAGACGGCAGATTGATGGACTGCTTCAGCTGGCCGAAGGTCGACAGTTCCAGCGGTTTCGCACTGGCGTTCTGTACGGTATAGCCCACGTTCACCGCATACTCACCGCGTTTCAGGGTGAAGGTTTTGGTGAAGGTGTTGCCCGCGGCGTCGGTGTAGGTCATCGGAATAGCAAGTTCGTTCTGACCATCAGCCAGCACAAAAGCGTCTTTCTCGACGTTATACAGTGGACGCGCACCGTTAGCCGGGTTATCCGGGCCATCACGACCGGTCAGGCCGCTCTGCGCCTGGTAGATAAACTCTGGCGTGGTTTCCAGTAACTGGAACGGTTCGTTAGACTTCAGCTCTTTCGGGTAGGTTAACAGCAGCGCCTGCTCAACATCACCACCACGGGTGTTGATTGTCAGCTCAAGCACATCGGTCTTAACCGTAATCTGTTTCCCCTGGCCACTGGCCGGTACGCCCTGGTCGGCGGCGCTACCCGCTGCGGTGGTCGTTGTCTGCGTGACCTGCTGTTGTGGTTGAGGATTTTTATCCTGCTCCCACGCCTGCCAGATCATGAAAGACACGAACAACAAAGCGATGATAAGAAGATTGCGTTGCGAATCCATCGTTAGTGTTCTCTGGTATCAAAAGGTCCTGGAGGGACGGGATCGTCTCCACCTGGGTGTAAAGGGTGGCATTTTAATACGCGTTTCACCGTCAACCAACTGCCTTTTATCACTCCAAACCTGCGCAATGCCTCAATTCCGTAGCTTGAGCATGTTGGTGTGAAACGGCAGTGCGGCCCGAGTAGCGGACTAATCAGGCGTTGATAGACCCGAATGAGGGCTATCAGGACCCGTGAGCCAGGCGACAGTGGCGGCGCCATAATTTTTCCAACGCTTCCGAGAGAGCACGGTTATCGAGGTCGGCAACCCCTTTTTTAGCCACCACCACGAAATCCATAGAAGGCAGTTCGTGCTGACGTAAACGGAAGCTTTCACGCGTCAGACGTTTAATCCGATTGCGTTCATGCGCACGCTTAACATTTTTTTTGGCGACTGTGAGACCGATGCGGGGATGCCCCAGCGAATTTTGGCGGCCGAGGATGGTGATTTGCGGCGTGCCAGCCCGTTGTGGCTGCTGGAAGACGAAAGTGAAATGAGCGGGAGTTAACAAACGTAACTCCCTGGGAAATGCTAGCTTAACCACTCAGGGGTTAGCTTTATTACTTGGAAACGGTCAGACGAGCGCGGCCTTTAGCACGACGACGTGCCAGAACCTGACGACCATTTTTAGTAGCCATACGAGCACGGAAGCCGTGAGAACGGTTGCGCTTCAGTACAGACGGTTGAAAAGTGCGTTTCATGGCGATTTCTACCTAAACTTGAATAAATTCATGGCTTTTTTCGGATGCCCGAACGAGATTCGAATGACGGACGCCGAAGCCGTGGGTGATTAAAGAGGCCGGATTGTAATAATTGTACACTCCGGAGTCAATTCTCTTTCCTTAAATCCCTGCGTATTTCCGCACGATTTCGCGTGGAAAATGAGCAACGGACGACGCAGGAGATGAGCATCACGCGCCGGGTCGAGGATTATACGGGCTCACCGATAAAGCGCAAGGATCGTCCCGGATCTTCGTTAGATCATTTAAGCAATAAATTGTCTGTGCTCATTAAATTTTCCAATATGCGGCCTAAATCGCGGGGCACTCGCGCCAGGATCGTTTACACTTACCCGGTTCCGGATCTTCCTGTGGATAAATCGGGAAGAATCTGTGAGAAACAGAAGATCTCTGGCTCAGTTTAGGCTATGATCCGCGGTCCCGATCGGGATCCCAGGATCCTGGTCAGGATAAATTGCAGATAGCAATTCGCACGTCCCCCTTTACACAGGGTCATGCCGATGTGCGCCAACAATCATGAATATTCAATAGTTTTCTTTTATTGTTCGAGTGGAGTCCGCCGTGTCACTTTCGCTTTGGCAGCAGTGTCTTGCCCGATTGCAGGATGAGTTACCAGCCACAGAATTCAGTATGTGGATCCGCCCGTTGCAGGCGGAACTGAGCGATAACACGCTGGCTTTGTATGCGCCAAACCGTTTTGTGCTCGATTGGGTAAGGGACAAGTACCTTAACAACATCAATGGACTGCTGAACGATTTCTGCGGGTCAGATGCCCCACAGCTGCGCTTTGAAGTAGGCACAAAGCCGGTTACCCAAACCGTTCGTGAAACCGTCAATGTGGCAGCGCCTGCCCAGGCCGCTCCCGCGCCTGCGCCTCGTGTCGCGCCTGCTCGTCAGGGTTGGGATAACGTCCCGGCACCGGCTGAGCCAACCTACCGCTCTAACGTTAACGTGAAACACACGTTCGATAACTTCGTTGAAGGTAAGTCGAACCAGCTGGCGCGCGCGGCGGCTCGCCAGGTTGCTGATAACCCGGGTGGGGCCTATAACCCGCTGTTTCTTTATGGCGGCACGGGTCTGGGTAAAACCCACCTGCTGCATGCGGTGGGTAATGGCATTATGGCGCGCAAGCCAAATGCCAAAGTGGTGTATATGCACTCCGAGCGCTTCGTTCAGGACATGGTTAAAGCCCTGCAAAACAATGCGATCGAAGAGTTTAAACGCTACTATCGTTCCGTTGACGCGCTGCTGATCGATGACATTCAGTTCTTTGCTAATAAAGAACGATCGCAGGAAGAGTTTTTCCACACCTTCAACGCCCTGCTGGAAGGCAATCAGCAGATCATTTTGACCTCGGATCGTTATCCAAAAGAGATCAACGGTGTTGAAGATCGTCTGAAATCCCGCTTCGGCTGGGGCCTGACCGTGGCGATCGAGCCACCGGAGCTGGAAACCCGCGTTGCGATCCTGATGAAGAAAGCCGATGAAAACGACATTCGCCTGCCGGGTGAAGTGGCGTTCTTCATTGCCAAGCGTCTGCGCTCCAACGTGCGCGAGCTGGAAGGGGCACTGAACCGCGTTATCGCCAATGCCAACTTCACCGGTCGTGCAATCACCATCGATTTTGTGCGTGAAGCGCTGCGCGATTTGCTGGCATTGCAGGAAAAACTGGTCACCATCGACAATATTCAAAAGACGGTGGCTGAGTACTACAAGATCAAAGTGGCTGATTTACTGTCTAAACGTCGTTCCCGCTCGGTGGCGCGTCCGCGTCAGATGGCGATGGCGCTGGCAAAGGAGTTAACCAACCACAGTCTGCCGGAAATCGGGGATGCGTTTGGTGGCCGCGACCATACGACCGTGCTGCATGCGTGTCGCAAGATTGAGCAGTTACGCGAAGAAAGCCACGACATAAAAGAAGATTTTTCCAATCTAATCAGAACATTATCATCGTGACGCTATGAAATTTACCGTTGAACGTGAACATTTATTAAAACCGCTGCAACAGGTGAGTGGCCCATTAGGTGGCCGCCCAACGCTGCCTATTCTCGGAAACCTGCTGCTTCAGGTCGCGGACGGTACGCTGTCGCTGACCGGTACAGATCTGGAAATGGAAATGATCGCACGCGTTACGTTGACGCAGCCGCACGACGCAGGCGCGACCACGGTTCCGGCACGTAAATTCTTTGATATCTGCCGTGGGCTGCCGGAAGGCGCTGAAATCGCTGTGCAGCTTGAAGGCGACCGTATGCTGGTGCGCTCTGGCCGCAGTCGTTTCTCGCTCTCCACGCTGCCCGCTGCGGACTTCCCGAACCTGGACGACTGGCAAAGTGAAGTCGAATTCACCCTGCCGCAGGCGACGATGAAGCGTCTGATTGAAGCCACGCAGTTCTCTATGGCGCATCAGGACGTTCGTTACTACTTAAACGGCATGCTGTTCGAAACCGAAGGTGAAGAGCTGCGTACCGTGGCCACTGACGGCCACCGTCTGGCGGTCTGTTCTATGCCGATTGGTGATGCGCTGCCCAACCATTCGGTGATCGTGCCGCGTAAAGGGGTAATAGAGTTGATGCGTATGCTCGACGGCGGCGATACGCCGCTGCGCGTGCAGATCGGCAGCAACAACATCCGCGCTCACGTGGGTGATTTTGTCTTCACATCGAAGCTGGTTGACGGTCGTTTCCCGGATTATCGCCGCGTATTGCCGAAGAACCCGGACAAAACGCTGGAAGCTGGTTGCGACAGCCTCAAGCAGGCCTTTGCTCGCGCCGCTATTCTTTCCAACGAGAAATTCCGCGGCGTGCGCCTGTACGTCAGTGAAAATCAGATCAAAATCACCGCTAACAACCCGGAGCAGGAAGAGGCAGAAGAGATTCTGGACGTCACCTACGCCGGCGCAGAGATGGAAATCGGCTTTAACGTCAGCTACGTGCTGGACGTGCTGAATGCGCTGAAATGCGAGAACGTGCGCATCCTGCTGACCGATTCCGTATCAAGCGTACAGATTGAAGATGCCGCATCACAGTCGGCTGCCTATGTTGTCATGCCAATGAGACTGTAATGTCGCTCACCCGTCTGTTGATCCGCGACTTTCGCAATATCGAAAGCGCGGATCTCGCTTTATCCCCTGGCTTTAACTTCCTGGTTGGCGCCAACGGCAGTGGCAAAACCAGCGTGCTTGAGGCCATCTATACGCTCGGCCACGGTCGGGCGTTTCGCAGTTTGCAGATTGGTCGCGTCATTCGCCACGAACAGGAGTCTTTTGTTCTGCACGGGCGTTTGCAGGGCGAGGAACGGGAGACCGCCATCGGCCTGACCAAAGACAAGCAGGGCGACAGCAAGGTGCGCATCGACGGTACCGACGGCCACAAGGTGGCGGAGCTGGCGCTGCTGATGCCGATGCAGCTGATTACGCCGGAGGGGTTTACTTTACTCAACGGCGGCCCCAAATACAGAAGAGCGTTCCTCGACTGGGGATGCTTTCACAACGAAGCCGGTTTCTTTAATGCCTGGAGCAACCTGAAGCGCCTGCTTAAGCAGCGTAACGCCGCATTGCGCCAGGTGACGCGCTACGCCCAGCTGCGCCCGTGGGACATGGAACTCATTCCTCTTGCGGAACAAATCAGCCGCTGGCGTGCCGAATACAGCGCAGGTATTGCCGAAGACATGGCCGACACCTGCAAACAGTTTTTACCCGAATTCTCTCTCACCTTCTCCTTCCAGCGCGGCTGGGAGAAAGAGACGGATTATGCCGAGGTGTTAGAGAGAAACTTCGAGCGCGACCGCATGTTGACCTACACCGCGCACGGCCCGCACAAGGCGGATTTCCGCATTCGTGCCGACGGTGCGCCGGTGGAAGACACGCTGTCGCGCGGGCAGCTCAAGCTCCTGATGTGCGCGCTGCGCCTGGCGCAGGGGGAGTTTCTCACCCGTGAGAGCGGGCGACGCTGCCTGTACCTGATAGATGATTTTGCCTCGGAACTTGACGACGCGCGTCGCGGGCTGCTTGCCAGCCGCTTAAAAGCCACGCAGTCGCAGGTTTTCGTCAGCGCCATTAGCGCTGAACACGTTATGGACATGTCGGACGAAAATTCGAAGATGTTTACCGTGGAAAAGGGTAAAATAACGGATTAACCCAAGTTGAAATGAGCGAGAAACGTTGATGTCGAATTCTTATGACTCCTCCAGTATCAAAGTCCTGAAAGGGCTGGATGCGGTGCGTAAGCGCCCGGGTATGTATATCGGCGACACGGATGACGGCACCGGTCTGCACCACATGGTATTCGAGGTGGTAGATAACGCTATCGACGAAGCGCTCGCGGGTCACTGTAAAGACATTATCGTCACTATCCATGCCGATAACTCCGTTTCCGTACAGGATGACGGCCGTGGCATCCCGACCGGTATTCACCCGGAAGAGGGCGTGTCCGCTGCAGAAGTGATCATGACCGTTCTGCACGCCGGCGGTAAGTTCGACGATAACTCCTATAAAGTTTCCGGCGGCCTGCACGGCGTAGGTGTTTCCGTGGTAAACGCCCTGTCGCAGAAACTGGAACTGGTTATCCAGCGCGAAGGCAAAATTCACCGTCAGATCTATCAGCACGGCGTGCCAGAAGCTCCGCTGGCCGTGACCGGCGAGACCGAAAAAACCGGTACGATGGTGCGTTTCTGGCCAAGCCTTGAAACCTTCACCAACGTGACCGAATTCGAGTACGACATTCTGGCGAAACGCCTGCGTGAACTGTCGTTCCTGAACTCCGGCGTCTCAATTCGCCTGCGCGACAAACGCGACAACAAAGAAGACCACTTCCACTACGAAGGCGGTATCAAAGCGTTCGTTGAGTATCTGAACAAGAACAAAACGCCTATTCACCCAAATATCTTCTACTTCTCCACCGAAAAAGACGGTATTGGCGTGGAAGTGGCGCTGCAGTGGAACGACGGTTTCCAGGAAAATATCTACTGCTTCACCAACAACATTCCGCAGCGTGACGGCGGTACCCACCTCGCAGGCTTCCGTGCGGCGATGACCCGTACCCTGAACGCCTACATGGACAAAGAAGGTTACAGCAAAAAAGCGAAAGTCAGCGCTACCGGTGACGATGCCCGTGAAGGCCTGATTGCTGTTGTCTCCGTGAAAGTGCCGGATCCGAAGTTCTCCTCTCAGACCAAAGACAAGCTGGTCTCCTCAGAAGTGAAATCAGCGGTTGAACAGCAGATGAACGAACTGCTGAGCGACTACCTGCAGGAGAACCCGAACGACGCGAAAATCGTTGTCGGTAAAATCATTGATGCAGCACGTGCTCGTGAAGCGGCGCGTAAAGCTCGCGAAATGACGCGTCGTAAAGGCGCGCTGGATCTCGCGGGTCTGCCGGGCAAACTGGCTGACTGTCAGGAACGTGACCCGGCGCTGTCCGAACTGTACCTTGTGGAAGGGGACTCCGCGGGCGGTTCTGCGAAGCAGGGCCGTAACCGTAAGAACCAGGCGATTCTGCCGCTGAAGGGTAAAATCCTTAACGTTGAGAAGGCGCGCTTCGACAAGATGCTCTCTTCTCAGGAAGTGGCGACGCTGATCACCGCGCTGGGCTGCGGCATTGGCCGTGACGAATACAACCCGGACAAGCTGCGCTATCACAGCATCATCATCATGACCGATGCGGACGTCGACGGCTCTCACATCCGTACGCTGCTGTTGACCTTCTTCTACCGCCAGATGCCGGAAATCGTTGAGCGTGGCCACGTCTACATTGCTCAGCCGCCGCTGTACAAGGTGAAAAAAGGCAAGCAGGAACAGTACATCAAAGATGACGATGCGATGGATCAGTACCAAATCGCTATCGCGCTTGATGGTGCGACCCTGCACGCGAACTCCAGCGCACCGGCACTGGCGGGTGAACCGCTGGAGCGTCTGGTGTCTGAGTTCAACGCCACGCAGAAAATGATTGGCCGTATGGAGCGTCGTTATCCGAAAGCGCTGCTGAAGGAGCTGGTCTACCAGCCAACCCTGACCGAAGCCGATCTGAGCAGTGAACAGGCCGTTACCCGCTGGGTGAACACCCTGGTGAGCGAGCTGAACGAGAAAGAGCAGCACGGTAGCCAGTGGAAATTTGATGTTCAGCAGAACGCCGCTCAGCAGTTCGAGCCGATTGTTCGCGTGCGTACCCACGGCGTCGACACAGACTACCCGCTGGAGCACGAGTTCGTGACCGGCCCGGAATACCGTCGCATCTGCACGCTCGGCGAGAAGCTGCGCGGGCTGATCGAAGACGATGCGTTCATTGAGCGTGGCGAGCGCCGTCAGCCGGTAGCCAGCTTCGAGCAGGCGCTGGACTGGCTGGTGAAAGAGTCCCGCCGTGGTCTCTCCATTCAGCGTTATAAAGGTCTGGGCGAAATGAACCCGGATCAGCTGTGGGAAACCACCATGGATCCGGAGAGCCGCCGCATGCTGCGTGTCACCGTGAAAGACGCGATTGCGGCTGATCAGCTGTTCACAACGCTGATGGGCGATGCGGTGGAACCACGTCGTGCCTTCATCGAAGAGAACGCGCTGAAAGCGGCAAATATCGATATTTAATCGTTGTCAGACTGCTTTACTCAGGCCGCGCGTTTAGCGCGGCTTTTTTATGGGCGCAGGCATTTCCTGCGACAGCACTGACGGTAAACGGCTGGCGAGCGTATCGACGGCAATTCTGACTCTCAGCGGCAGATGCGGCGTCTGTTGCCAGACAGCATGCACGTCGAAGCGCACATCCGGTGCCTGCTTTAACAGCGGGACGAGTTTTCCCTGATGAATTTCCCGGCTGGCCATCCAGCAGGGTAACCATGCAATGCCGTGTCCGGCCAGCGCCGCGTCGCAGATCGCCTGCAAATCATCCATATTGAGTGATGAGCGGGGGGTAAAGGTGTGCGAGGTCCCTGCGTTATCCATCAGTTGCCAGGGTAACACTCTGCCTGCCCGCTGATAGTTAATGGCCGCATGGTGGGGTAAATCAGCCACCGTTTCTGGCTGACCTCTTTTCTGCAGATACTCCGGCGCGGCGCACAGCACCATGCGGTGTTCTCCCAGTCTTCTGGCGACCAGAACGCTGCTGTCCTGCAGCGTGCCGTTGCGTACCGCCATGTCAAACCCTTCCTCGACAAGATCCACCACGCGGTCGCTGAATGACATTTCGAGCTCAAGTCCGGGGTGTTCCTGCGCCAGGTTTATCAGCAGCGGGGCGACGCACTGGCGACCAAACAGCACCGGCATAGCAACACGCAGGCGGCCGCTGACCTGCTGTTTTCCTGTTTCCAGCAGCGATTCTGCGCCGCGGATTTCTTCCAGCGCGCGCAGGCAGCGCTCGTAAAAAAGGGCGCCGTTATCAGTCAGGCTCTGGCTGCGGGTCGTGCGGTGAAACAGGCGTACCCCCAGCCGCTCTTCCAGGCGAGCGATGCTTTTTCCGACCGCTGAGCGTGACAAATGCAGACGGATAGCGGCCTGCGCAAAACTTCCCGCCTCAACGGCGGCCACAAAAACAGGAATATCCTTCAGCGTATCGGTCATAGATTGTATCTATTCATTCATCAATTAAGGGAAAATTTATCGCCACTGGCGACCTTTCGTCAACGGTAGACTGTAGTCTTGACACTTATTTGATGGCAGGAGAGAAAAATGACAGAGACAATGCAACGCTGGTCCATGAACGCCCTTGGGCGCGAAAGCCTCAAACTTATTCAGGAGCCTGTTCCCGAGCCAGGCCCGGGTGAAGTGCGCGTAAGGGTGAATGCTGTTGCGCTCAACTATCGCGATAAAATGGTGATTGAAGGCACTATGCCGATCCCGCTTTCCTTCCCGTTTACGCCGGCCTCGGACATGGCGGGGGTGGTGGACAGCACGGGGGAAGGCGTCACCCGTTTCCAGCCTGGCGCTCGCGTTATTTCCACCTTTTTCCCTGAGTGGTTCGATGGTAAGCCGCAGGCGGACGCACGCAATCTGCCCTATAAAACGTCCGGCGGCTACTTCCAGGGCATGCTGGCTGAGTATGTGATTGTGAAGGAAGATGCGCTGGTGGCCGCGCCGGAAACCCTGGATGACGCAGAGGCCAGCACCTTACCGTGCGCCGGGCTTACGGCGTGGTTCGCGCTGATCGAGCGTGGAAACTTGCGCGCCGGGCAAACGGTACTGGTACAGGGCACGGGCGGGGTGGCGATTTTCGCACTGCAAATTGCAAAAGCCCACGGCGCAGAGGTGTTTGTCACGTCGGGAAGTGATGAAAAACTGGCGCGGGCTAAAAAACTGGGGGCCAGCCAGGGCATCAACCGCGTGAAAGGCGACTGGGCTGAAACGACGCTGGCACTCACGCAGGATCGCGGTATTGACCATATTATTGAAACCGTGGGCGGGGAGAACCTGAAGCATTCCCTGCGCGCCGTTGCCGTTCATGGACGGATATCGGTCATTGGTGTGCTGGCGGGGGCGGAGATTTCACTGTCTGCTGGCGAGCTGTTGCTGAAATCCCCGGTCATTCAGGGGATTGGCGTGGGACATCGCCGGGCGCTGGAGGATTTTGTCCGGGCTGTTGATGTCACGAGTCTGAAGCCGGTCATTGAGCACCGCTACCGCTTTGATGAACTTGAACAGGCGCTCGAACATCTCGATCGCGGCGCGTTCGGTAAAATCGTTCTCACCCGCGAGTAAGTCATCATTCCCCCGGGATGCGTAAAAGGGGTATTCCTGTTGCGCAATGTAGCTCTATTTTTGTGTGCTTAATCGCGTTAGCATGAGGCAGCACTCATTTATCCCGGGGAACTCATGGCTATTAAACTCATTGCAATCGATATGGACGGCACGCTGCTGCTGCCAGACCACACTATCTCTCCAGCCGTTAAAAACGCGATCGCCGCGGCACGCGCAAAGGGCGTGAATGTGGTCCTGACCACGGGGCGTCCGTACGCGGGCGTACACAGCTACCTGAAAGAGTTGCACATGAATCAGCCTGGCGACTACTGCATCACCTATAACGGCGCGCTGGTACAAAAAGCCGCGGATGGCAGTACGGTTGCGCAAACTGCGCTGAGCTATGACGACTACCTGTTCCTGGAAAAACTGTCCCGTGAAGTGGGTTCCCACTTCCACGCGCTCGATCGCAATACGCTCTATACCGCCAACCGTGATATCAGCTACTACACGGTACATGAATCCTATGTTGCGACCATTCCGCTGGTGTTCTGCGAAGCCGAGAAGATGGATCCGGCGACCCAGTTCCTGAAAGTGATGATGATCGACGAACCCGAGATCCTGGATAAAGCGATTGCGCGCATTCCGGCCGAGGTGAAAGAGAAGTACACCGTGCTAAAAAGCGCGCCGTACTTCCTCGAAATCCTCGATAAACGCGTCAATAAAGGCACGGGGGTAAAATCGCTGGCCGACGCGCTGGGCATCAAACCTGACGAGATCATGGCGCTGGGCGACCAGGAAAACGACATCGCGATGATTGAATTCGCAGGCATGGGCGTGGCGATGGATAACGCCATTCCGTCGGTGAAAGAGGTTGCTAACTTTGTTACCAAATCCAACCTCGAAGACGGTGTGGCCTACGCGATTGAGAAATTTGTACTGTCCCGGTAACACATTGCCCGCAATCATCAGCCTCGGTTATCAACCGGGGCTTTTTTTGGCCCTGAGTTTATTGAATTGTTCTTTTTGTGATCTGGATTGTAGTACAACATTAATTGATTGTACTACATTACAACCACAGAAAAGGCGAAAGGCTTCACGTTTGTACTGCAAAAGTGAGGCGAAATTCAGCGGTCGCGGTAAAGTAGTGATGGACTTACAGAGCACAAGGACTCTCCATGACGCTGAACAAAACCGATCGCATTGTCATCACGCTGGGCACTCAGATTGTGGGTGGCAAATACGTTCCCGGTTCGCCGCTGCCAGCAGAGGCTGAACTGTGTGAGGAGTTTGAAACCTCGCGCAACATCATCCGGGAAGTGTTCCGCTCGCTGATGGCGAAGCGGTTAATTGAAATGAAACGCTATCGCGGCGCGTTTGTTGCACCGCGTAACCAGTGGAACTACCTCGATACCGATGTCCTGCAGTGGGTGCTGGAAAACGATTACGACCCGCGGCTTATCGGTGCGATGAGTGAAGTACGAAACCTGGTCGAACCCGCCATCGCCCGCTGGGCAGCAGAGCGCGCAACGTCAGGCGATCTGGCGCAGATTGAGTCGGCGCTCAACGACATGATCGCTAATAACCAGAACCGGGAAGCGTTTAACGAGGCGGATATTCGCTATCACGAGGCGGTATTGCAGTCGGTGCATAACCCGGTGTTACAGCAGCTTAGCGTGGCGATCAGCTCGCTACAGCGAGCAGTATTTGAACGTACCTGGATGGGCGATGAGGCCAACATGCCGAAAACGCTTCAGGAACATAAAGCGCTGTTTGATGCGATACGGCATCAGGACGGCGATGCGGCAGAGCAGGCAGCACTCACCATGATTGCCAGCTCGACACGAAGGCTGAAGGAAATCACATGACATCACGCTACATCGCAATTGACTGGGGATCGACCAATCTGCGCGCCTGGCTATACCAGGGCGAGCAGTGCCTGGAGAGCAGGCAATCAGAAGCAGGCGTTACGCGTCTGAACGGGAAATCCCCCGAGGCGGTGTTAGCTGAGGTGACACAAAACTGGCGCGATGGCGCGACGCCGGTGGTGATGGCGGGAATGGTCGGCAGTAACGTGGGCTGGAAGGTTGCGCCTTATTTGCCTGTTCCTGCCCATTTCTCTGCTATTGGCGAGCAGTTAACGTCCGTTGGCGACAATATCTGGATTATTCCCGGTTTGAGCGTCTCGCGTGACGATAACCACAACGTGATGCGCGGCGAAGAGACGCAGCTGCTCGGCGCGCGCACGCTTTCTCCTTCTTTTGTCTATGTGATGCCGGGTACGCACTGCAAATGGGTACAGGCTGACACGGAGCAAATCCACGATTTTCGCACTGTAATGACCGGCGAGTTACACCATTTGCTGCTCAATCATTCTCTGGTGGGCGCTGGCTTACCCGAGCAGAAAACGTCTCCGGAGGCCTTTACCGCCGGTCTTGAGCGCGGCCTCGCTTCGCCTGATGTTCTGCCGTCTCTTTTTGAAATCCGCGCCTCGCACGTGCTGGGAACCCTCCCGCGCGAGCAGGTCAGCGAGTTTCTTTCCGGCCTGCTGATTGGCGCAGAAGTCGCCAGCATGTGTGATTTTGTTGCGCAGGGGCAGGCCATCACGATTGTTGCAGGGTCATCGTTGGCTTCACGCTACGAGCAGGCTTTACGTCGCGCAGGGCACGACGTCTCAACGGTATCCGGTGACACGGCATTTCAGGCAGGAATAAGGAGCATCGCTCATGCAGTGGCAAACTGATCTTCCCCTTATCGCGATTTTGCGCGGTATCACGCCCGATGAGGCATTAGCTCATGTCGGGGCGGTTATCGATGCCGGGTTCGACGCGGTAGAAATCCCGCTCAACTCGCCGGATTGGGAAAAAAGCATCCCGGCAGTGGTGGAAGCGTTTGGTGATAAGGCGCTGATTGGCGCGGGGACCGTGCTAAAACCGGAGCAGGTGGACAGGCTGGCAAAGATGGGCTGCAAGCTTATCGTCACCCCCAACATTCATCCTGAGGTGATTCGTCGCGCAGTGGGTTACGGCATGACCGTCTGCCCGGGATGCGCCACGGCCACAGAAGCCTTTGCCGCTCTCGATGCGGGCGCACAGTCGCTCAAAATTTTCCCGTCGTCGGCCTTTGGCCCGGATTACATCAAAGCGCTGAAAGCGGTCTTACCCGCCAGCGTGCCGGTCTTTGCCGTGGGCGGCGTCACGCCAGAAAACCTGGTGCAGTGGATAAAAGCAGGCTGTGTGGGCGCGGGGCTGGGCAGCGATCTCTATCGCGCCGGGCAGTCCGTAGAACGTACCGCGCAGCAGGCGGCAGCATTTGTGAAAGCGTATCGAGAGGCAGTGCAATGAAAATAACCAAACTTACCACTTACCGTTTACCCCCGCGCTGGATGTTCCTGAAAATCGAAACCGATGAAGGTGTTGTCGGCTGGGGTGAGCCGGTGATCGAAGGCCGTGCACGCACGGTTGAAGCCGCCGTGCACGAGCTGGGAGAGTACCTGATTGGCCAGGATCCTGCGCGCATCAACGACCTGTGGCAGGTAATGTATCGTGCAGGTTTCTACCGTGGTGGCCCGATCCTGATGAGCGCCATCGCCGGTATCGACCAGGCGCTGTGGGATATCAAAGGCAAAGTGCTGAATGCCCCGGTCTGGCAACTGATGGGCGGCCTGGTGCGCGACAAAATCAAAGCCTATAGCTGGGTGGGCGGCGATCGCCCTGCGGAAGTGATCGACGGCATCACGCAGTTGCGCAACATTGGTTTTGACACCTTCAAGCTCAACGGCTGTGAAGAGATGGGCGTGATCGATAACTCACGAGCGGTAGACCGCGCGGTGAATACCGTGGCGCAAATCCGTGAAGCCTTCGGCAACGAGATTGAGTTTGGGCTGGATTTCCACGGACGCGTCAGCGCGCCGATGGCGAAAGTGCTGATTAAAGAGCTGGAGCCGTATCGCCCGCTGTTTATTGAAGAGCCGGTGCTGGCCGAGCAGGCTGAGTACTATCCGAAACTCGCAGAACAGACGCACATTCCCATCGCCGCGGGTGAACGCATGTTCTCGCGCTTCGAGTTTAAACGTGTGCTGGAAGCGGGCGGCATTGCGATCCTGCAGCCGGATCTCTCCCACGCGGGCGGCATCACCGAATGCTACAAAATTGCCGGAATGGCAGAAGCCTACGATGTGGCGCTGGCACCACACTGTCCGCTCGGGCCGATCGCGCTGGCGGCCTGTCTGCACGTAGATTTTGTCTCCCGCAATGCCGTGTTCCAGGAGCAAAGCATGGGCATTCACTATAACAAAGGCGCGGAGCTGCTCGACTTTGTGAAAAACAAAGAAGACTTCAGCATGGAAGGCGGTTTCTTTAAACCGTTAACGAAGCCGGGCCTGGGCGTAGAAATTGACGAAGCCAAAGTTATTGAGCTCAGTAAAAACGCGCCAGACTGGCGTAACCCGCTGTGGCGTCATGAGGACGGCAGTGTAGCGGAGTGGTGATCGCCCTCCCGTAGGCCCGGTAAGCGAAGCGCCACCGGGCAAAAAAACATACATAAAAAACTATAACCCTCTGTAAATTACAGGGCATGGTGAGCGGCTTCGCTGTGCCCAAAATCTGGAGACAGATTGCGATGGATATTCCAGTTACTGCTGCAAAAATCGGGCGTCGCCGCTACCTGACGCTCATCATGATCTTTATTACCGTGGTCATTTGCTATGTCGACCGCGCCAATCTTGCCGTAGCATCGGCTCATATTCAGGAAGAGTTTGGTATCACCAAAGCGGAAATGGGCTACGTCTTCTCGGCGTTTGCCTGGCTTTATACGCTCTGCCAGATCCCCGGCGGCTGGTTCCTGGACCGCGTGGGGTCACGTCTGACTTACTTCATCGCCATTTTAGGCTGGTCCGTGGCGACCCTGTTCCAGGGTTTCGCGACCGGGCTGATGTCGCTGATTGGTCTGCGCGCCATTACCGGTATTTTTGAAGCACCAGCATTCCCGACCAACAACCGCATGGTGACCAGCTGGTTCCCGGAGCATGAGCGTGCTTCTGCCGTGGGCTTCTACACCTCCGGACAGTTTGTTGGCCTGGCGTTCCTGACGCCGCTGCTCATCTGGATCCAGGAGCTGCTTAGCTGGCACTGGGTGTTTATTGTCACCGGCGGGATCGGCATTATCTGGTCGCTAATTTGGTTTAAGGTCTATCAACCTCCGCGGCTGACCAAAAGCATCACTAAAGCCGAGCTGGACTACATCCGCGATGGCGGCGGTCTGGTGGATGGCGATGCGCCCGTGAAAAAAGAGGCGCGCCAGCCGCTCACCAGAGCGGACTGGAAGCTGGTCTTCCATCGTAAGCTTGTGGGGGTGTATCTGGGCCAGTTTGCGGTCACGTCGACGCTGTGGTTCTTTCTCACCTGGTTCCCGAACTACCTGACGCAGGAGAAGGGGATCACCGCGCTGAAGGCGGGCTTTATGACCACCGTACCGTTCCTTGCGGCCTTCTTCGGGGTACTGCTTTCGGGCTGGCTGGCGGACAAACTGGTGAAAAAAGGCTTCTCGCTGGGGGCTGCGCGTAAAACACCGATTATCTGCGGGCTGCTGATCTCAACGTGCATCATGGGCGCCAACTACACTAACGATCCGGTATGGATTATGACCCTGATGGCCGTGGCGTTCTTCGGAAACGGTTTTGCCTCCATTACCTGGTCGCTGGTGTCGTCGCTGGCACCGATGCGTCTGATCGGCCTGACCGGTGGCGTGTTCAACTTCGTTGGCGGGCTGGGCGGGATCACCGTGCCGCTGGTCATCGGTTACCTGGCGCAGGATTACGGTTTTGGCCCGGCGCTGGTCTACATCTCCGCCGTGGCATTGATTGGTGCGCTCTCCTACATCCTGCTGGTAGGCGATGTTAAACGAGTAGGCTAATTCTTCCGGATGTTTTACCCTGATGCGAAAACCGCGCATCAGGGTATCTTCATGAAACAAATCACCTTCGCTTCCCGTAACCACCAGCTCACCAATATCAATACCTGGATGCCGGACAGCCAGTGGCTGGTCTACGACGTACGCCCGTCCGGCGCGTCGTTCACCGGTGAAACCATTGAGCGGGTTAACATCCATTCGGGCGAGGTGGAGGTGATTTATCGCGCCACAGACGGCGCACACGTTGGCGTGGTGACCGTTCATCCCGCACAAGAGAAATATGTCTTTATCCACGGCCCGAAAAACCCGGACGCAGACTGGCACTATGATTTTCACCATCGCCAGGGGGTGATTGCGCATCACGGCCAGGTGAGCAATCTGGATGCGATGGATATCACCGCGCCTTACACCGCAGGCGCGCTGCGTGGCGGCACCCATGTCCATGTCTTTAGCCCGAACGGACAGTTCGTCAGCTTTACCTATAATGACCACGTGTTGCATGAGCGCGATCCAAAGCTTGATTTACGCAACGTCGGCGTGGCTGCGCCTTTCGGTCCGGTGAAGCCGAAGAGTAACCATCCTCGGGAGTATTCGGGCACCTTCTGGAGCGTGCTGGTTAGCCGCACGACGCCCAACCCGCAGCCGGGCAGCGATGAGATCAACCGCGCCTACGAAGAGGGCTGGGTAGGCAACGGCAGGCTGGCGTTTATCGGTGACACCCTCTCTGCGCAGGGCGAAAAAGTGCCTGAGCTGTTTATTGTCGATTTGCCAGAAGACGAACAGGGCTGGAAGCGTGCGGGCGATGTGCCGCTACAGGGCACGCCGGCAATCCTGCCCGCTCCGCCTGCAGGCGTGAAGCAGCGTCGTCTGACCTTTACCCATCAGAACCGGTATCCGGGGCTGGTGAACGTGCCGCGTCACTGGGTGCGCAGCAATCCGCAAGGAACGCAGATTGCGTTCCTGATGCGCGATGATAACGGTATCGTGCAACTGTGGCTGATCTCCTCCGAGGGTGGTGAGCCGCGCCAGTTAACGCATACAGAAAACGGTATCCAGTCGGCATTCAACTGGCATCCTTCGGGCAACCGCCTGGGATTTGTCATGGAAGATCGTATCGCCTGCTGCGACGCACGGACCGGAGAGGTGACGTTTTTGACGTCCGATCACGGCAATCCACCGTCTGCTGATGCGGTGGTGTTTTCGCCAGACGGGCGCTTTATTGCGTGGATGGAGGAGACAGGCGGTTTCCGTCAGCTTTGGTTAACGGAAACCGCACAGAACTAGCGTGGAGGCATTTCCGCGGGCGGGATAACGGCGTTTGTCGCCAGATTTTCCTGCTCGCTTTTTTCTACCCGTGAGCGCACAGAGTCGTCCTTACGAAATATATCCCACGGAAGCAGAAGCGTATCTGCCACAGCCGTAAACGGCATATCGAGGATAACCAGGGATTTGGTGCCCCAGTTGGTATCGTCATCGGAGATCATCGCCGCGCTGGCGCGCGTCCCCGGATATGTTCCTTCTTTACCGCCGGTGTGAGACATCACGCTCGAACACCCGCAAAGTAAAACTACCCCGCTGAACGTCGTCAGCTTTATCAGAACATTTTTCATCATCACTCAGTCATCGTTAATGGCACTGCATAGACCTGCAACTCAGGGTTATAGCGAGCCTTATCCAAAATGGATAGCCCGATAACCCCGCACTGTGGCAGCCATCGCAATTTAACCCTTTGTGCTGTTGTCCCAGTCTAAGCGAGATGCACAAAAGTGCAAAAAAAAGTGCAGTTGTCGTGCTTGAAAAGCCCGGTTGCAGACCCATTTTAAGAATGTGGCCCGATAACGAACACGCCTGATGGGTGTTCGGGGGCGCAAAGGCCTGTCCATGGTGGAAGGCACTATTTTCTCGCTGATTTCAGGAGTTTTATTTATGCGTAACTTCGATCTTTCTCCGCTATACCGTTCTGCAATTGGTTTTGACCGCCTGTTTAACCATTTAGAAAATAACCAAAGCCAGAGCAACGGCTACCCTCCTTACAATGTTGAGCTGGTTGACGAAAACCACTACCGCATCGCCATTGCCGTCGCCGGTTTTGCAGAAAACGAACTGGAGATCACCGCGCAGGACAACCTGCTGGTGGTGAAAGGTGCCCATACGGCTGAGCAGAAAGAGCGTACCTACCTCTACCAGGGCATCGCCGAGCGCAACTTTGAACGCAAGTTCCAGTTAGCCGAGAACATTCACGTGAAAGGCGCGAACCTGGTTAACGGCCTGCTTTTTATCGAACTGGAACGTGTGATTCCGGAAGAGAAAAAACCGCGTCGTATCGAAATTAACTAATTTTGCGGGTCGCACGAGCGGCCCACCCAGACTTGCTTGCCGTAACGGGAGCATATGCGAATCCATCAGGATTTGCAGGAACAACTGCGCACAAAATTAAACTGTGCCGAACTCGCTTCTCAGAAGGAGATTTAGTATGCGTAACTATGATTTATCCCCCTTACTGCGTCAGTGGATTGGTTTTGACAAACTGGCGAATGCCCTGCAAAACACCGCTGAGCAACAGACGTTTCCGCCGTACAACATCGAAAAAAGCGACGATAACCATTATCGCATCACCCTGGCGCTGGCCGGCTTCCGTCAGGAGGATCTGGATATCCAGCTTGAAGGCACGCGCCTGACCGTTAAGGGTACGCCGGAAAAACAAGAGACCGAGACCAAATGGCTGCATCAGGGGCTGGTTAATCAGCCGTTTAGCCTGAGCTTTACTCTGGCAGACCATATGGATGTATCCGGCGCAACGTTTACTAACGGGCTGCTGCATATTGATCTGACCCGTAACGTGCCGGAAGCTATCGCGCCACAGCGTATCGCCATTAGCGACCGACCGGCGTTGAACAGTTAGCACTGTGCGGGCTGATGCCCGATCCTCTCCCAAAGGGAGAGGGAGTAAAGATAAAGCCCTGCCCCGGCAGGGCTTTTTTGTGCGCCATCGCCCATACAACCGCCCCCGGCTCTGAGAGAATCCTTAACATAACTAAGGTTATGCTAAGGAAGGGGATCATGAGTGATATCGCGTTAACCGTCAGCGTGTTGGCCCTGGTCGCCGTCGTTGGGCTATGGATTGGCAACGTCAAAATCCGCGGCGTCGGGTTTGGTATTGGCGGGGTGCTGTTTGGCGGTATTTTTGTCGGGCACTTCGCCGACAAGCTCGGGCTGGTCCTCAGCGCCGAAATGCTCCACTTTATTCAGGAATTTGGCCTGATCCTGTTTGTCTATACCATTGGCATTCAGGTGGGGCCGGGCTTCTTCGCTTCCCTTCGGGTCTCCGGACTACGCCTCAACCTGTTTGCTCTCGCGATTGTGGTGATGGGGGGGCTGGTGACCGCGCTTCTGCATAAACTTTTCGCAATCCCGCTTCCCGTGGTGCTGGGTATTTTCTCCGGGGCGGTGACCAACACGCCTGCGCTCGGTGCGGGGCAGCAAATCCTGCGTGATTTGGGTATCGAACCTGGCATTGTTGACCAGATGGGGATGAGCTATGCCATGGCCTATCCGTTTGGCATTTGCGGCATTCTGCTCTCCATGTGGCTGGTACGCGTCCTGTTTCGCATCAACGTCGATAAAGAGGCGAAAGACCACGAAACCACGCTCACCAACGGCCATATGCCGATCAAAACCATCAATATTCGGGTCGATAACCCCAATCTGAACAATATGGCGATTCAGGACGTGCCGATCCTGAACAGCGCCAACATTATCTGCTCGCGCCTTAAGCGCGACGATATGCTGATGGTGCCCGCGCCGGGCACCATTATTCAGCAGGGGGATCTGCTGCACCTGGTCGGCCAGCCCGGCGATCTCAACAACGCGCGGCTGGTGATCGGTCAGGAAGTGGACACCTCGCTCTCCACCCGCGGCACCGATATGCGCGTGGAGCGCGTGGTGGTAACAAACGAGCATGTTCTCGGCAAGAAAATCCGCGATCTGCAGGTGAAAGAGCGTTACGACGTCGTGATCTCCCGCCTTAACCGCGCGGGTGTGGAACTGGTCGCCAGCCCGGAGGCCAGCCTGCAGTTTGGGGATATCCTTAACCTGGTCGGGCGGCCGTCGTCCATTGACGCCGTCGCGGATATGGTCGGTAACGCTCAGCAAAAACTGCAGCAGGTGCAGATGCTGCCGGTGTTTATTGGTATCGGGTTGGGTGTACTGCTCGGCTCCATTCCGCTGTATGTGCCGGGCTTCCCGGTGGCGCTCAAGCTGGGCCTGGCGGGCGGACCGCTGATTATGGCGCTGATCCTCGGGCGTATTGGCTGCATCGGTAAGCTCTACTGGTTTATGCCGCCGAGCGCCAACCTGGCGCTGCGCGAGTTGGGTATTGTGCTGTTTCTGGCGGTGGTCGGGCTGAAGTCCGGCGGGGATTTTGTCGATACCCTGGTCAGAGGGGAAGGGATGAGCTGGGTCGGCTACGGCATATTCATCACGGCAATCCCGCTGCTGACGGTAGGCATACTGGCGCGTATGTTCGCTAAAATGAACTACCTGACGCTCTGCGGCATGCTTGCGGGCTCGATGACGGACCCACCCGCACTGGCCTTTGCCAATAACCTTCACGCCACCAGCGGCGCGGCGGCGCTCTCCTACGCCACGGTTTATCCGCTGGTAATGTTCCTGCGCATTATCACCCCGCAGCTACTGGCGGTGCTGTTCTGGGGGATGAGCTAACAGGTCGTCCGGGTGGATGCGCCGCAGATGGTAGTCCACTTGGTAATCGCTGGTGTTTCGGAACATGACGGAATAGTTGAGAAACTCGCCGCTGTCGCTGTAGGAAAGGGACGTGATTCGCAGCAGCGGCGTTTGTTCCGGAAGATTCAGATAACCCGCCAGCTGTTTATCCGCCAGCACCGGCGTCAGGCTCTCGTAATTGCCGCTAATGGTGATCCCGCACTCCTTCTCGATGTAATCAAACTTTGACCCTTCAAGATGCGCCAGAGAGAGGTTACGGAACAGCTTCACCGGCATAAAACTGTCCTCCAGCATGAGCGGTTTTCCGTCCACGTAGCGCACCCGCCGGGAAAAGTAGATCCGCTCATCCACCTGAATCCGCAGCTGGCTGGCGATGGCGGGCGGCGCGGGCATCACTTCGAACTGCAACACCTTGCTCTGCACCTCTTTCCCCTGCTGGCGCAACACCTCCACCAGCCCGGTGAGGTTTGTGGTTTCATGGTGAACGTCTTTACGCGCGACAAACGTTCCGCTGCCGTGCCGCCGCTCCACCAGGCCCCAGCTCACCAGCAGATCCAGCGCTTTGCGGATGGTCATTCGCGCCACGCCGAACTCCTGCGCCAGCGCTTTTTCGCCCGGCAACGGGCTGCCGATGTTGTAGTCCGACGAATTCAGCCGCAGCCGCAACCTGTCGGCGATAGATTTGTAGATCACCAGTAGACCTCTCTGCCCTTATCAGGGCGTGGATGGCGTCCTGACATGTCCATATTTACCGCAAAAAGTAGACCTGATTGGTCAAAATAAAACCATGAATGCGATCACGAATCGCAGCGGCACGCCATGTTCGCGCATCAGTAAGTTCTTATGCTCACCTCACGCCAGCAAAAAACCATAAAGGCCTCTCTCCCCTACAGGTTGTTACGTGAGGATTTAAAAATGCTCAGTCAAATACAACGTTTTGGCGGTGCCATGTTTACCCCGGTGTTGCTGTTTCCGTTCGCCGGGATCGTGGTGGGAATCGCCATTATGCTTCGCAATCCGCTGTTTGTCGGCGAAGTCTTAACGGCCCCTGATAACCTTTTCGCGCAGATTGTTCACATCATTGAAGAGGGCGGCTGGGCGGTCTTTCGTAATATGCCGCTGATTTTTGCCGTTGGCCTGCCGATTGGCCTGGCGAAGCAGGCGCAGGGCCGTGCCTGTCTGGCGGTGCTGATTAGCTTCCTCACCTGGAACTACTTCATCAACGCAATGGGCATGACCTGGGGCCACTTTTTTGGCGTCGATTTCACCGCCGAACCGACGGCAGGCAGCGGGCTGGCGATGATTGCCGGGATTAAAACGCTCGATACCAGCATCATCGGTGCCATCGTCATTTCGGGCATCGTTACCGCCATCCACAACCGCTATTTTGACAAGCCGCTGCCGGTGTTTCTGGGAATTTTTCAGGGCAGTTCGTTTGTCGTTATCCTCGCGTTTTTCGTCATGATCCCCTGCGCCTGGCTGACGCTGCTGGGCTGGCCGAAAGTGCAGATGGGCATCGAGTCCCTGCAGGCTTTCCTGCGCTCTGCCGGTGCGCTGGGCGTGTGGGTCTATACCTTCCTGGAACGCATTCTGATCCCAACCGGGCTGCACCACTTCGTCTACGGTCCGTTTATCTTCGGCCCGGCGGCGGTAGAGGGTGGGATTCAGGTCTACTGGGCGCAGCACCTGCAGGAATTCAGCCAGAGCACGCTGCCGCTGAAAACCCTTTTCCCGGAAGGCGGATTCGCGCTGCACGGCAACTCGAAAGTGTTTGGCTCGGTCGGGATTGCGCTGGCGATCTGGTACACCGCCTCACCGGAAAACCGCGTCAAGGTCGCAGGGCTGCTGATCCCGGCCACGCTCACCGCCGTGCTGGTGGGCATTACTGAACCGCTGGAATTCACCTTCCTGTTTATCTCGCCGCTGCTGTTTGCCGTCCACGCCGTGCTGGCGGCCACCATGGCGACGGTGATGTACGTCTTCGGCGTCGTCGGCAACATGGGCGGCGGCCTGCTGGACCAGTTCCTGCCGCAAAACTGGATCCCGATGTTCCACAACCACGCGTCAACGGTGTTCACCCAGATTGGCATTGGCGTCTGCTTCACCGGGATCTACTTCGTGGTCTTCAAAACGCTGATTGCGCGTCTGAACCTGAAAACGCCGGGCCGGGAAGCGAGCGAAATCAAACTCTACAGCAAGGCGGACTATAAGGCGGCGCGCGGGCACACCACCGTCCCGGCAGCGGCCAGCCAGCAGGTCGGACAGGCAGCCGGGTTCCTGCAGGCGCTCGGCGGTGCGGCCAACATCGAAAGCATCAACAACTGTGCTACCCGCCTGCGTATCGCCCTGGTCGATATGGCGAAAACCCAAAGTGATGACGTCTTTAAAGCCCTCGGCGCCCACGGCGTGGTGCGACGCGGCAACGGCATTCAGGTGATTGTCGGTCTGCACGTTCCTCAGGTGCGCGACCAGCTGGAATCGCTGATGAAAACCCCTTTAACGAATGAACAAACCACCCTGACAGAGGCTATATCATGAAAAAATTCTCAGTTGTCATTGCAGGCGGCGGCAGCACCTTTACGCCTGGTATCGTCCTGATGCTGTTAGCCAACCGTGACCGTTTCCCGCTGCGCGCCCTGAAGTTCTATGACAACGACGGCGCACGCCAGGAGACCATCGCCGAAGCGTGCAAAATCATCCTTAAGGAACAGGCGCCGGAGATTGAATTCAGCTACACCACCGATCCGAAAGCGGCGTTTAGTGATGTGGATTTCGTGATGGCGCATATCCGCGTGGGCAAATACCCGATGCGTGAAAAAGATGAAAAAATCCCGCTGCGCCATGGCGTGCTGGGCCAGGAAACCTGCGGACCGGGCGGCATCGCCTACGGCATGCGCTCAATCGGCGGCGTGCTGGAGCTGGTGGATTATATGGAGCAGTACTCTCCGAACGCGTGGATGCTGAACTACTCCAATCCGGCAGCGATTGTCGCGGAAGCGACCCGTCGCCTGCGCCCGAACGCCAAAATTCTTAATATCTGCGATATGCCGATCGGCATCGAAGGGCGCATGGCGCAGATTGTCGGCCTGAAAGACCGCAAAGAGATGCGCGTGCGTTACTACGGCCTGAACCACTTCGGCTGGTGGACGTCGATTGAAGATCTCAACGGTAACGATCTGATGCCGAAACTGCGCGAATACGTCGCTAAAAACGGCTATGTACCGCCGTCTGACGACGCCCATACCGAAGCGAGCTGGAACGATACCTTCGCCAAAGCCAAAGACGTGCAGGCGCTGGATCCGGACACCATGCCGAACACTTACCTGAAGTATTACCTGTTCCCGGACTACGTGGTGGCGCACTCCAGTCCCGAGCGTACCCGCGCCAATGAGGTGATGGATCACCGAGAGAAGCACGTGTTCAGTTCCTGCCGGGCGATTATCGCAGCCGGGAAATCCTCCGCCGGTGAGCTGGAGATTGACGAACATGCGTCCTATATCGTCGATCTGGCGACCGCGATTGCCTTCAATACCCAGGAGCGGATGCTGCTGATTGTGCCGAACAACGGGGCGATCCATAACTTTGATGCCGACGCGATGGTGGAGATACCGTGCCTGGTGGGCCATAACGGGCCGGAGCCGCTCACGGTGGGTGATATTCCGCACTTCCAGAAAGGGCTGATGAGCCAGCAGGTGGCGGTGGAAAAACTGGTGGTGGATGCCTGGGAGCAGCGTTCGTACCAGAAACTCTGGCAGGCGATCACCCTCTCCAAAACCGTACCGAGCGCCTCTGTGGCGAAAGCGATTCTGGATGACCTGATCGAGGCCAATAAGGGGTTCTGGCCGGAGCTGCACTAATCTTCCCGACCGGCATCGCCCGATGCCGGTCTCCTTGTCCTGGTCGATTTACGCTATGCTGAAGCCTGCCTGTAGCACGACAAGGAACCTTCATGAAAATTTCCCGCCTCGGCGAAGCGCCGGACTACCGCTTCTCTCTGGCCAATGAACGCACGTTTTTAGCGTGGATCCGCACCGCACTGGGTTTTCTGGCTGCAGGTGTCGGCCTCGACCAGCTCGCGCCTGATTTCGCCACGCCGTTGATTCGTGAAGTGCTGGCTCTGCTGCTGTGTCTGTTCGCGGGCGTGCTGGCGATTTACGGCTACCTGCGCTGGCTGCGCAATGAGAAGGCGATGCGTCTGAAGCAGGATCTGCCCTATACGCGCGGGCTACTCATCATCAGCGCAATCCTGCTGGCGGTGGCGGGCGTGGTGATGGTGCTGGTGTTTTATGGCGGATAGCCGCAAAGCGCGACGCGAAGCGGACCCCGGCCTGCAGCCGGAGCGGACGTCGCTGGCGTGGCTGCGTACGCTGCTGGGGTATGGCGCGCTGATTGCCCTGGCGATTAAGCACAACTGGCACCGCACCGGGGCGCCGTTCTGGATCTCCGTCGTCGTACTCGCGCTGGTGGCTGTCATTTTATGGCGCTATACCCGCAGCCGTAACCTGATGGACGTGGCGCAGGACGATTTTGTACAGCCGAAGGCGGTGCGGGATAAGTTCCTGATCGCCCTGGCTGTACTGTCGCTGTCACTGCTGTTTGCGGTCACCCATATTCAGCAAATTTTGAACCTGTAGGCCGGGTAAGGCGCAGCCGCCACCCGGCGTCATGGCTTCCCTTGAGCCAGATATTTCGCCATCTCCTCTTCCGGTACCATGCCGCCGCCGGTCGCCCACACCAGGTGAGTGACGTTCGCATCGGAATGCACGCGCAGCGGCCCGGCCATGCCCGCCAGCGCGGACGGCTCCAGCCGAATCCCTTCCTCCTGCGCCAGCCAGCCGAGCATGTCGTACATGCTCTGATCGGAGAGCGTGTAGAACCCGTCGAGCAGGCGTTCCATCGCGCGGCCCACGAAGCCAGAGGCGCGCCCTACCGCCAGCCCGTCGGCGGCCGTCAGGTTATCAATGCCCAGATCCTGCACGGCAATCTCATCGTGCAGGCCGGTGTAGACGCCCAGCAGCATGCATGGAGAGTGCGTGGGCTCCGCGAAGAAGAAGTGGACGTTGTCACCAAAGGCCAGCTTCAGGCCAAACGCCACGCCGCCAGGGCCACCGCCGACGCCGCACGGCAGATAGACATACAGCGGGTGTTCGGCATCCACCACGCGGCCCTGTTCGGCAAACTGTGCCTTCAGACGCTGGCCTGCAACGGCGTAGCCCAGGAACAGGGTGCGGGAGTTTTCATCATCGATAAAGAAGCAGTTCGGATCGCTTTCCGCCGCTTTGCGTCCCTGCTCCACCGCCACGCCGTAATCCTGCTCATATTCCACGACGATGACGCCGTGGCTGCGCAGTTTGGCTTTTTTCCACTCGCGGGCGTCGGCAGACATATGCACCGTCACCTTAAAGCCGATGCGTGCGCTCATGATGCCGATGGACATCCCCAGGTTGCCGGTGGAGCCCACCGCGATGCTGTACTGGCTAAAGAAGTCCTTAAAGCGCGGCTCCAGCAGAATGCTGTAGTCGTCTTCAACGCTCAGCAACCCGGCTTCCAGCGCCAGTTTTTCCGCGTGGGTCAGCACCTCATAGATGCCGCCGCGCGCTTTAATCGAGCCGGAGATCGGCAGATGGCTGTCTTTTTTCAGCAGCAGCGTGCCGGGAATGGCTTTGCCAGATTCTTTCTCCAGACGTGCCTGCATTGCCGGAATGGCGACCAGTTCGGATTCAATTATCCCCTTCGTGGCGGCTGTCTCCGGGAAGGCTTTCGCCAGATACGGTGCGAAGCGGCTGAGACGCGCATGCGCGTCGTCCACGTCGGCTTTGGTCAGCCCGACATAGGGCAGCCCCTCAGCCAGCGAGGTGGTACGCGGGTTAAGCCAGGTGGTTTCTTTCAGGGCAATCAGATCCTCAACCAGAGGAAACTGTGCGGTTAAAGTGGTGATAGTTGCGTTTTCCATAATACGTCTCTTCGCGCTCAGATAATGAAAGAAAGCAGGAATGTGCCGCCAAGTGCAAGCACCGAGGCGATAAACGTCGCCGTCGTATAGTATTTGAAGGTCTCATGCAGGGTCGCGCCGCAGTATTGCTTCACCAGCCAGAAGAGAGAATCGGTAACGATCGTGCAGCCAATGGCGCCAGAACCGATGGCAATGGTAATGATCTCCGGGCTGACGTTGGGGTAGAGCGGCAGCATCGGCGCGACGATAGCCGTCGCCCCCATTATCGCCACCGTGGCGGAGCCGACGGCGGCATGCAGCACCAGCGCCACCAGCCAGGCGAGCAGGATTGGGTGCATGTGCAGGTTCGAGAGAATATGCGCCAGGGAGTCCGCCAGCCCGCTGGTTTTCAGGATGGCGTTGAACGCACCGCCCGCACCGATAATCAGCAAAATATTGGCGATAGAGCCAAACCCGTGCTCCGTATGGGTCAGCATAGCGCCCATGCCCATATGCTGGCGGATCCCCAGCAGGTAGTAGGCAACAAACACGGCGATAAACATCGCGGTGATCGGGTTGCCGATAAATTCCAGCAGGGTATACAGCGTGCTTTCTTTCGCCATATTCAGCTCGGCGACGGTCTTCACCAGCATCAGGGCAATCGGCAGCAGCATGGTGAACAGCGTGGCGCCCAGCGACGGCAGGGTATGCTCATCCCGCACCTTCAGGTCTGAAAATTCCGCCGGAACCGGTTTATATGGCAGACGGTTGCCGAGCAGTTTCAGGAACAGCGGGCCGCCGACCAGAGACGCCATCAGGCCCACCAGCAAACCATAGACAATCACCGTGCCGACGTCCGCCCCCAGCTTATTGGTGACAAACAGCGCAGCCGGATGCGGCGGCACCACGCAGTGCACCGCCATCAGCGCGGTACAGAGTGGAATGGCAAGCTTAAGCAGCGAGGTATTGGTCTTTTTGGCGATGGAAAACGCCAGCGGGATCAGCAGAACCACGCCCACTTCCACGAAAAGCGTAATGCCGCAGATCAGGCCCACCAGCACCATAATCACGTCTGCTGACAGCCAGCGGCAGCGCTGCAAGGTTATCCCGATGCGCTCTGCCGCGCCGGAAACCTCCATCATCTTGCCCAGAATGGTGCCAAGACCAATCACCGCCGCCAGGAAGCCCAGCGTACCGCCAATACCGCTCTCAATGGCGTTTACCATATCCAGCGGGCTCATCCCCATCATTGCGCCGACGAAAAAGCTCGCCAGCAGCAGCGCGAGGAACGGGTGAAACTTCAGTTTTACGATGGTTAAAACAATCAACACAATGCTGATAAGCAGCGTTGTCACAACCCAGACCGGCGATCCCATATCTCACCTCACCCCTATGTCTTTTGCGGGTATTGGACGAAAAAACGGCGTGGGCTGACAAACGATATAAATTGCCGTTCAGGTGAGCCAGATTGAACCAACTGAGTGACTGAACTCTAAAAAGTGCAGTAATTTCGCCGTTGGTTCACATAAATTCACCCTCACACGGTATGCTGAGGGCAGAAATAACGTGTGAGAATTGTGATGATCGATGCGAATGACGCCAGAAACCGGCTGTTAAACGGCTGGCAGCTGTCAAAAATGTACACCTTTGAAGTGGCCGCCCGGCATGAGTCCTTCGCCCTGGCGGCGGCGGAACTCTCGCTCAGTCCCAGCGCGGTGAGCCACCGCATCAACCTGCTGGAAGAGGAGCTGGGCATTCAGCTGTTTGTCCGCTCGCACCGTAAAGTGGAGCTGACGCAGGAGGGAAAACGGGTTTACTGGACCCTTAAATCGTCCCTCGACACCCTGAATCAGGAAATTCTGGACATCAAAAATCAGGCGCTATCCGGTACGCTGACGGTCTACTCCCGCCCGTCAATCGCCCAGTGCTGGCTGGTGCCCATGCTGGGGGATTTTACCCGCCGCTACCCGTCGATATCCCTCACCATCCTGACCGGCAATGATTACGTGAACATGCAGCGAACCGGTATCGATCTGGCGCTCTATTTCGACGATACGCCATCAAACCACCTGTCTCATCACTTTCTGATGGATGAAGCGATTTTGCCCGTCTGTTCGCCGGCGTATGCCCGCGAGCATGAGCTGCTGAAAAATCCCCATAATCTCAGCCATTGTACGTTACTGCACGACCGTCAGGCCTGGAGCAATGATTCCGGCACGGATGAGTGGCTGAGCTGGGCGCAGCATTTCGCGGTGACGATGCCGCCATCATCGGGTATTGGTTTCGATCGCTCGGACCTGGCCATTATCGCGGCCATGAATGACGTGGGGGTGGCGATGGGGAGAAAGCGGCTGGTGCAAAAGCGGCTTGAGCGGGGTGAGCTGATTGCACCGTTTGGTGAAAAGACCCTCAAATGCCATCAGCATTACTACGTCTCAACGCTACCTGGCCGTCAGTGGCCGAAAATTGATGCCTTTATTGGCTGGTTGAGAGAGCGGGTAAGCTGAAGAATTATTACGCTTTGACGCTACACCAAATGTGAAAAAGCGTGCTAAATACAGGTAATGCTTTCGATTTATCCAGGGTAAACCGTGTTAAAGCCTTTTATTGCCTCTGCGTTACTGATCTCTTCCGGCTGGGCGATTGCCGCCGAGCCGCCGCTGACGGCTGCCCGTTATGCGCAACAGCTGGGCGTCGGGATGGATGTGGACTGGGCGCGCACCGAGCGCGGTATTCGCGAGTTTGACCCGCTGGTGGTCCGCGATTTTCGGGCTAAAGGCATTACCCACGTGCGCATCCGCGTCGCGGATGAACCGACAGAGGCCCGACTGATCCACCTGCGTAAGCTGGTAGAGGCCTGCGAGCAGTATGGCGTGATCCCGATCATCGCCTATCAGGCTGATGAATATAAAAACGACCCGAAAGCTGACAACGAGAAAGAGGCGATCAACTGGTGGATTGCCGTGGCGCACTATTTTGGCCAGAGTTTCCCGCTGCTGGGTTTTGATCTTATTTATGAGCCGGCTGACAAGCTTAATCACAGTCTGGCGTCGTTAAACCACGTCTATGAAAAAAGCATCAAAGCGATCCACGACATCGACCCGCAGCGCATGATCTTCATCGCACCGCGCCTGCGCGCCGCGCCGGAGGATTTAACCAGCCTGAAGCTGCCTGCCCATAGCCAGAACTACCTGCTGGCAGAATGGCATATTTTCCCATGGGGACCGCTGAAAAATAACGGTAAATACCCGTGGACGTCCGGCACGGCGGCGGAAAAAGCGGCTATTCACAGTCGCATTACGACGGCGCTGCGTTGGCAGCAAAAAACCGGACACGTCAGCTGGGTGGGGGGCTGGGGCGTGGGGGAGTCAAACCGCTTTACACCGACCGCCTCGCAAATGGCCTTCGCCACCTTTATGGCCTGCGAGCTGCAAAAGGCGAAAATTCCTTACGCGATCAACGCGGATTTCCAGTTTTACGACGGAGAAGAGGGCGCCTGGCGGCCTGCGCCAGAGCCGTTGTTACAGGCCATGATCGCCCCTGTCTGTGAAAAGCCCGGCGAGAAGCCGGGCCATCATGCAGTTAAACCGGCTGCTCGTGATGCGGAACACGCGACGCCAGCGGCAGCCAGCACAGTAAAATCAGCAGCCCCATCAGCGTCATCAGCAAGCCCAAACTAGACTGTCCGGTCTGCGGCATCATCGCCGAGAGCCAGGCCAGCGCGCCGGAACCGATATTCTGCAAACCACCTACCAGCGCGCCCGCCGTACCTGCGAGGAACGGGAACGGCTCCATCGCGCCGCTGGTGGCAAGCGGGAACAGCATGCCTGCACCGAAGAAGAACAGTGCCGCCGGGATCAGCAGCGTCCAGACGGTCATCACACCGAACAGCCCCGGGATCCACATCATCAGGCCTGCCAGCAGGCAGCTGATCACCGACTGCCACATCAGCGTTGAGAAACGCTTGTTCTGACGTCCGGCGAACCATGCCCCGAAGAATGCCGCCGGTATCGGCAGAATAAACAGAATACTGACCACCATACTGCTCAGGCCAAGACCTGCGCCCAACAGCACGCCGGAGCAGGCTTCAAACACCGCAATGCCCGCCAGACCACCGATCAGCATCAGCAGGTAACAGGTAAATGACCCGTTGCCGAACAGCGTTTTATAGCTGGCGATAAGCTTGGTGTGCGGTGCGTCCTGAGGGCGGGTTTCCGGCATCCAGCGCGCCATGCTGAAGGTGACAATCACACAGAGCACCAGCAGGAAGGCGTAGCAGGCGCGCCAGGACCACATGGTGTCCAGCAGGCCACCGATCAGCGGCGCCAGCAGCGGGCTGACCAGAATACCCATATTCAACAGGCTGTTGGCATGGCGGAGCTGGGTACCCTGATACATGTCACGCGGTAAGGTTCGCGCCATCACCCCACCGACGCCGGTACCAACACCCTGCAGGGCGCTGGCGGCAATCAATACGGTCAGGCTGTGGGTGGTGATGGCAATCACCGTCGCGACCATGAAGATGCACATGCCTGTCAGAATGACCGGGCGGCGGCCGATACGGTCGGAGAGCGGCCCGTAGAATAACTGCGACACGCCATAGGTCAGCAGGTAGGCCGCCATCACGCTTTGTACTGCGCCCTCGCGGACGTTTAGTTCCTTTGCCATATCGGCAATCGCCGGAATGTAGATGGTTTGCGCCATCTGACCGACGGCCACCAGTAACACCAGCATCAACAATAAGTTAACGTTCCTTTGTTTTTTCATGTCGCTGAATACTTTTGCCAAAAGAGAAAAATGAAGAATAAGTGACTATGCATTCCCATAAATGCGCGAGGAATCTACCACAGTGAGATGACAAATTGAGCATTACTGTGATGAATGGAGAAACAAAAAAAGGCAGGATTTGTAAACAAGATCGGCAACTAATGTTGCCAGTGATTTACGCGAGGCGCAGCAGGATCGCGCCACCCGCAATACCCAGCGCCGCGGCAATGCGCAGACCCGCAACCTTCTCTTTTAACAGCACAAACGCGATCAGCGCCCCAAAGAGAATGGAGGTTTCACGCAGCGCGGCGACCACTGCCAGCGGGGCTTGCGTCATTGCCCATAGCGCCAGGCCATAAGAGCCCATGGTCCCCACGCCGCCGAGCAGTCCTTTTTTCCAGTGCAGACGGAGATAGCCGGACGCTTCGCGGCGTCGCGCCACCATCGCCCAGCACAGCAGACAGAAGCCGTTCATAAAGAAGGTCCACAGCGTGTAGCCCAGCGCGGTGTCGGATAAACGCACACCGGTACCATCTACCAGCGTATACCCGGCGATAAAACAGGCGTTCAGCAGCGCCAGCCAGATCCCTTTTCGGGACTGCATGCGTCCGTTCATCGCCATGGCCAGGATCGACAGACAGATCACCCCGATGCCGGACCAGGCAAGCCACGAGAGACTATCGCCGAGCACCAGCACGCTTATCAGCGCCACCAGCAGTGGTGCGGTGCCGCGCATCAGCGGATAGGTCTGGCTCATATCCGAAACCTGATAGGTCTTCGCGACCAGAACCGTATACACCACCTGTAAGGCGCAGGAGACGATCAGGAACGGCCAGCTGGTGGCGGAGGGCTGAGGAGAGAAAGGCAGTAATACCAGAGCGATTAGCGTGGCGGAGCCGCTGACGCTGATCGCAGAATAGAGCTTGTCCGTTCCGGCTTTGACAATGGCGTTCCAGCTGGCATGCAGCAGTGCGGCGAAGAGTAAAATGCAGAAAACGGTGATGGTCATGGCGTATCGGATGGTGAATTGTCACTCAACTGTAACATTCACAACCCGATGCTGCCAGCCGCTCAGACCGCGCAGAAAAGACGGTGCGTCACCCGAGGTTCGTCAGACACCAGCCTGAAGCCCGCCTGGTGATAGAAGCCATACGCGCTGTCCGGCGCATGGGTATTGAGAAAATCAAACCAGATGCTGGCATCGGCCATCACCACGCTTAAAAGCTGTTTGCCAATGCCCATCCCGCGGCACTTCTCGCTGACGTAGAGATGACGAATACGCCCGGCGCGTGGCTGCTGGCTGAACGGATCGCGGTTAAGCCCGCACACGCCCACCAGCCTGCCGTTAAGAAACGCCCCCAGCAGCTTTTCACCCGGCGCGTTAAAGCGGTTTTCGCCGCGTCGCCAGTTCTCTTCCAGCCTGCGCAGCATGTTGAAATTCAGTGCGATACTCTCCGCCTTCAGGGCGATGTACCCCGGCTCTTCTGGGGTAACAGGCTCAATTAACAGACGCGACATAGCATTCCCTCGTTATTAAAGAGGGGCGGTTGCCCGCCCCTCTCAGGTGCGACTTGAACCTGAATCACCGAAGGTATTTCAGGACAGCATCAAGCAGTTGCAGTACTGCAACAATGAGTTTGAGGATAAGTATCACCATATCCACTACGCTCATACGCGTCTCCTTTTGGTTAAAAGGAGCACGATGCTGGCGTACCTTTCCGCCGCCTGTTGCCAGCACCTGGATTGACGTAACACAGTGTGCTCACTTCAGGGGTTAAGGCACTGACGGCACCACCCGTTTCAGCCAGGACTTCGTTGCGCCGGTAGAACTGCGGCCCCCTTGCTCACTGCGAACACCTTCAGTATAGATAAATACTGTATGCATGAACAGTATTTTGTGGACAAAATCTGGAAGGCGATCCATACTCAAAAACGTCAAAATCCGTGCCTCAATTGCGCGTTCGTCTTCGATCGCGTATACTTTTTGCGTTGACGTAACACAGTGTGTTCTGCGGCGACCAACCGCAAGACCCTGATAAAAACCTCGCTCCGGCGGGGTTTTTTGTTTTCTGGGCAACCTGGAAAAATGCCTTTTGACTTATTGGCAATGAATGTCATCATTGCCATAATGGCAACGGACGCGGCAGGCATGCAGTATGCATTTAATCTCGATGAAATCTATTTTGGATGCGGTAACCCACTTTCCGCAGCATAAGGAAGAACTCCTCTTTCTGGGTCGCACCATAGAAAAGAGTCATTGCGCAACGCCTGCTGCGCTGAAGAAACTTTTTCCGACGCAGGATAATTTTAAGTATCTGGATAAGCATTATGTTATTGATATTGCAAACAACAATCTCAGAGTAGTGGCTCTCATCTTCTTTGAAAGCCAACAGTTTTATGTGCGCCATGTTTTTACTCATAAGGAATATGACCGTTTTACGGAGAAACATCGCACTAAGGGGAAGAAATGATGATCGTCGCTGATGCAATGAAAGCTACGCATGCCCTTGTTGCGGCCGTTCCTTTACTGGGTGAACAGCCGAGCGAGAAAGATTATAAGGATGCGCTTGAACTGGTTGAGTATCTGCTCATGAACGAGCCCAATAGCCCCTTGCTGGATATTGTGTGCGCCAGAATCAACCGTTTCGAAGCCAACCGGCCAGAGATCGTCGCATTACGCAAGGAGATGGAGTCCGTTCCTGTCGGCATCGCGGTTTTAAGAACCTTGATGGATCAATATAAACTGACAATATCAGATTTTCAGGACGAAATTGGCAGTAAATCAATGGTTTCACGGGTTTTGAATGGCCAGAGACAACTTACTCTGAACCATATTAAAAAGCTGTCGGCCAGATTTGGGGTATCACCTGCGCTGTTTATTGAGTAAACGAAACGTGATCCCTGACGCATTTTTGCGCAGATGAAAATATTTCCATTGTCACGCTGAAAAACCTGTGTTTGTATAAATCCACTCAATGATTCCAAACACAGGTCCCCAATGACTGCATCCATGAACACCGCGACCCTACTAAAAACTGCGCAACCAGCCGCAGTGGTCGTCGTGCGTGTGGTGGTGGTCGTCGGCAATGCGCCGTAGGGACTGGATCAACACACGAATCCAAAACCCCGCCGGCGCAAACCGGGCGGGGTTTTTCGTTTAGGACCCTCCCCGGAACGTCGGCCCAGAAGAAAAGGACTGGAGCATGGCAAGTTCGGGCACAACATCCACCACGACGCGTTTTACTGGCGCGCAGTTAATCGTTCACTTACTGGAACGGCAGGGCATTACCACGGTTGCGGGCATCCCGGGTGGCACGGTGCTGCCGCTGTACGATGCGTTAAGCCAAAGCACGCAGATCCGCCACGTGCTGGCGCGCCACGAGCAGGGCGCAGGCTTTATCGCTCAGGGGATGGCGCGGACCCAGGGCAAACCGGCAGTCTGTATGGCCTGCAGCGGCCCGGGGGCGACTAACCTGGTGACCGCCATCGCCGACGCGCGTCTCGACTCTATTCCGCTGATCTGCATTACCGGCCAGGTGCCTTCTTCAATGATCGGTACCGATGCGTTCCAGGAAGTGGACACCTACGGCATCTCTATCCCCATCACCAAACATAACTATTTAGTTCGCGACATCACCGAGCTTCCTCAGGTTATCAGCGATGCGTTCCGCATTGCGCAGTCCGGCCGCCCGGGCCCGGTGTGGATAGACATTCCTAAGGATGTCCAGACCGCAGAGATTGAGATCGACGTTCTGCCGGAACCGGGCGAGCGTGCCCCCGCGCCGGAATTCAGCGCGGAGAGCGTGCGCGACGCCGCCGCCATGATCAATGCCGCCAAACGTCCGGTGCTCTATCTGGGTGGCGGGGCAATCAACGCCGCGGATGAAATCCGTCAGTTCGCTGAAAAAGCCAATCTGCCCACCACCATGACCCTGATGGCGCTCGGCATGCTGCCAAAAGCGCACCCGCTGTCCCTGGGCATGCTGGGGATGCACGGCGCACGCAGCACCAACTACATCCTGCAGGAGGCGGATTTACTGATTGTTATGGGCGCGCGTTTTGATGACCGGGCGATTGGCAAAACCGAGGAGTTTTGCCCGAATGCCAAAATTATCCACGTGGATATCGACCGCGCTGAGCTCGGCAAAATCAAACAGCCGCACGTGGCGATTCAGGGGGATGTGGCGGAAGTGCTGACGCAGCTGATCCCGCAGACGGACGCAACCGACCGCGCCGACTGGCGTCAGCTGGTGGCCGATTTGCAGCGCGAGTTCCCGGGTGCCATCCCAACAGAAGGCGACCCGCTGAGCCACTACGGGCTGATTAACGCCGTGGCCGCCTGTGTGGACGACAGCGCGATTATTACAACCGACGTTGGCCAGCATCAGATGTGGACCGCGCAGGCTTACCCGCTGAACCGTCCGCGCCAATGGCTGACCTCCGGTGGCCTGGGGACCATGGGCTTCGGCCTGCCGGCGGCAATCGGGGCGGCGCTGGCGAATCCGGACCGCAAGGTCATCTGCTTCTCCGGTGACGGCAGCCTGATGATGAACATTCAGGAGATGGCCACCGCCGCCGAAAACCAGTTAGACGTGAAAATTATCCTGATGAACAACGAGGCGCTGGGGCTGGTACACCAGCAGCAGAGTCTGTTCTACAAGCAGGGCGTGTTTGCCGCGACCTATCCGGGGATGATTAACTTTATGCAGATTGCCGCCGGTTTTGGCCTGCACACCTGCGATCTGAACGCCGAAGAAGATGCCCACGCAGCGCTGCAGGAGGCGATTTCGCGTCCGGGCCCGGCGCTGATCCACGTGCGTATCGACCCTGAACAAAAAGTGTATCCGATGGTGCCGCCAGGTGCGGCAAATACTGAGATGGTGGGGGAATAAGCCATGCAGAAACAACATGAAAACGTCATTCTGGAACTCACCGTCCGCAACCACCCTGGCGTCATGACCCACGTCTGCGGGCTGTTTGCCCGCCGGGCGTTTAACGTGGAAGGCATTCTTTGTCTGCCCATTCAGGGCAGCGAACACAGCCGCATCTGGCTACTGGTTAATGACGACCAACGTCTGGAGCAGATGATGGCGCAGATCGACAAGCTGGAAGACGTCACCAAAGTGGCGCGCAACCAGTCCGATCCCACCATGTTTAACAAAATTGCGGTGTTTTTCGAATAGATCGCTTAAGGTAAGCGTCTTTCGCTCTTGTAGGCCGGATAAGCGCAGCGCCATCCGGCTTTTCAGACCGCAGGAATAGACATGACCACCATCGCTCTCATCGACGACCACCTTATCGTCCGCTCCGGATTTGCCCAGCTTTTAAACCTCGAACCGGATTTTCAGGTCGTGGCCGAGTTTGGCTCCGGTCGTGAAGCGCTGGCTGGCCTGCCGGGGCGCGGGGTGCAGGTGTGTATCTGCGATATCTCGATGCCGGATCTCTCGGGTCTTGAACTGTTAAGCCAGCTGCCGAAAGGGATGGCGACGATCATGCTTTCGGTCCACGACAGCCCGGCGCTGGTGGAGCAGGCCCTTAACGCGGGGGCGCGCGGATTCCTCTCTAAACGCTGCAGCCCGGACGAGCTGATTGCCGCCGTGCGCACCGTCTCCACCGGCGGCTGTTATCTGACGCCGGATATCGCCATCAAGCTGGCGGCCGGACGCCAGGATCCGCTTACCCGGCGCGAACGTCAGGTGGCAGAGAAGCTTGCCCAGGGCATGTCGGTGAAAGAGATTGCCGCCGAGCTGGATCTGTCGCCGAAAACCGTCCACGTTCATCGCGCCAACCTGATGGAAAAACTCAACGTCAGTAACGACGTTGAGCTGGCGCGCCGCATGTTCGACAGCTGGCAATGAGTCCCGTCTTTTCGCGGCTGATCGCCGTCGTTGCCAGCTTCTTTATCTTCTCCGCCGCCTGGTTCTGCCTGTGGAGCATCAGCCTGCATCTGGTGGAACGTCCGGAGCTGGCGGTACTGCTCTTTCCCTTTGGCCTGCGTCTGGGGCTGATGCTGCAATGCCCGCGCGGCTACTGGCCTGTTCTGCTGGGCGCAGAGTGGCTGATGCTGGTCTGGCTGGCGCAGGAAGTCTCCCTCGCGCATCTGCCCTTATTGATGACCGGAAGTCTGCTCACGCTCCTCCCGGTTGCGCTTATCTCCCGCTATCGCCACCAGCGCGACTGGCGCACCCTGCTGCGCCAGGGGGCGGCGCTGATTGCCGCCGCGCTGCTGCAGTCCCTGCCGTGGGCGGGTGATAAGGAGATGCTTAACGCGCTGCTGCTGACCCTGACCGGCGGCTTGACCCTTGCCCCGACCTGCCTCGTCATCTGGCACTACCTCACCAGCACCGTCTGGCAGCCGCTTGGCCCGGCGCTGGTCTCGCAACCGGTGAACTGGCGCGCCCGGCATCTCATCTGGTATCTGCTGCTGTTTGTGGTGAGCCTGTGGCTGCAGCTTGGCCTGCCCGCCGAACTTTCACGCTTTACGCCATTTTGCCTGGCGCTGCCGATCATCGCCCTGGCCTGGCACTACGGCTGGCAGGGGGCGTTGATCGCGACCCTGATGAACGCCATCGCCCTGATTGCCAGCCAGACCTGGCACGATCATCCCGTGGACCTGCTGCTCTCCCTGCTGGCCCAGAGCCTGACCGGATTGCTGCTGGGTGCGGGCATTCAGCGTCTGCGCGAGCTGAACCAGTCCCTGCAGACCGAGCTGGCGCGCAACCGGCGTCTGGCGGAGCGCCTGCTGGAGACGGAAGAGAGCGTGCGGCAGGAGGTTGCCCGCGAGCTGCACGATGATATCGGCCAGACCATCACCGCCATCCGCACCCAGGCGGGCATTGTCCAGCGTCTGGCGGCGGAAAACGCAGGCGTGAAGCAGGGCGGGGCGCATATCGAACAGCTCTCTCTTGGCGTGTACGACTCGGTGCGACGTCTGCTGGGCAGGCTGCGTCCACGCCAGCTCGACGATCTCTCACTGGAGCAGGCGGTACGCTCTCTGATGCGTGAGATGGAGCTGGAAAGCCGCGGCATTGTCAGCCATCTCGACTGGCGCATCAATGAAGCCACCCTGAGCGAAGGCCAGCGCGTGACGCTGTTCCGCGTCTGTCAGGAAGGGCTGAACAATATTGTCAAACACGCCAACGCCAGCGCGGTGACGCTGCAGGGCTGGCAGCAGGATGAGAACATCAGGCTGGTGATTGAAGACGACGGCTGCGGCCTGCCACCGGGCTCCGGGCAGCAGGGCTTTGGCCTGGCGGGCATGCGCGAGCGCGTGAAGGCGCTGGGCGGCACGCTGAGCATCTCCTGCACCCACGGGACGCGCGTCAGCGTCAGCCTGCCGCTAAGGAGCCACCATGTTTAAAACCCCGGCTAACGCCGCGCCGATAGGTAACAAAGCGGAAATCGACGCCCGCTACCGCTACTGGCGTCGCCATATCCTGATCACCATCTGGCTCGGCTACGCGCTGTTCTACTTCACCCGCAAAAGCTTCAACGCCGCCGCACCGGAGATCCTCGCCAGCGGCGTAATGACCCGCACCGATATCGGCCTGCTGGCGACGCTGTTTTACATCACCTACGGCCTGTCGAAGTTCTTCTCCGGCATCGTCAGCGACCGCTCCAACGCTCGCTATTTCATGGGCGTTGGGCTGATTGCCACCGGCGTAGTGAATATCCTGTTTGGCTTCTCCACCTCGCTGTGGGCCTTTGCCCTGCTGTGGGCGCTGAACGCCTTTTTCCAGGGCTGGGGCGCGCCGGTCTGCGCCCGTCTGCTCACAGCCTGGTACTCGCGCAACGAGCGCGGCGGCTGGTGGGCCGTCTGGAACACCGCGCATAACGTCGGCGGGGCGCTGATCCCGATGGTGGTCGGCGCGGCGGCGCTACACTACGGCTGGCGCGCGGGGATGATGATTGCCGGCGGTCTGGCGATTGTCGCCGGGCTGTTCCTCTGCTGGCGGTTGCGCGACAGGCCGCAAACCGTCGGCCTGCCCGCGGTGGGCGACTGGCGGCACGACGAGATGGAAATGGCGCAACAGCAGGAGGGGGCGGGGCTGACGCGCAAAGAGATCCTCACCAAATACGTCTTGTTAAACCCCTATATCTGGCTGCTCTCGCTCTGCTACGTGCTGGTCTACGTGGTGCGTGCAGCCATCAACGACTGGGGCAATCTGTACATGTCCGAGACGCTCGGCGTGGACCTGGTCACCGCCAACTCCGCGGTGACGATGTTCGAACTGGGCGGGTTTATCGGCGCGCTGGTGGCGGGCTGGGGCTCGGATAAGCTATTCAACGGCAACCGCGGCCCGATGAACCTGATTTTCGCGGCCGGGATATTACTTTCCGTCGGCTCGCTGTGGCTGATGCCCTTCGCCAGCTACGTGATGCAGGCGGCGTGCTTCTTCACCACCGGTTTCTTCGTCTTCGGCCCGCAGATGCTGATCGGCATGGCGGCGGCTGAGTGTTCGCACAAAGAGGCGGCGGGCGCGGCGACGGGCTTTGTCGGGCTGTTTGCCTACCTCGGCGCGTCGCTCTCCGGCTGGCCGCTGGCGCGGGTGATCGACGTCTGGCACTGGAGCGGTTTCTTCGCGGTGATCGCTATCGCGGCAGGGATCTCTGCGCTGTTGCTGCTGCCGTTTTTGCACGCGCAGGCTCCGCGCGAGGCGAGCGAAGCGTGATGCGCCTCACTTTTTCGCCCCGAGTGGCGCAAAACTAAGAAATTTTCCCGGTTTTACCTGGACGCTGTCTCAGGCATCTCTCCCGGCTGATTTTTACAATGCCTGCCATTCGCAGGTAAAAATCAGCTCAGGAGCAAACCATGCTGGCCTTCCTCAATCAGGTGCGCAAGCCGACCCTGGATCTGCCGCTCGACGTGCGGCGCAAGATGTGGTTCAAACCGTTCATGCAGTCCTATCTGGTGGTCTTCATCGGCTACCTGACCATGTACCTGATCCGCAAAAACTTTAACATCGCGCAGAACGACATGATCTCGACCTACGGGCTGAGCATGACGCAGCTGGGGATGATCGGTCTGGGCTTCTCCATCACCTACGGCGTGGGGAAAACCGTTGTCTCCTACTACGCGGACGGCAAAAACACCAAGCAGTTCCTGCCGTTTATGCTGATCCTCTCCGCTATCTGTATGCTTGGCTTCAGCGCCAGCATGGGCGCGGGCTCCGTTAGCCTGTTCCTGATGATCGCCTTCTACGCCCTGAGCGGTTTCTTCCAGAGCACCGGCGGGTCGTGCAGCTACTCCACCATCACCAAATGGACCCCGCGCCGTAAGCGTGGCTCGTACCTCGGCATGTGGAACATCTCCCACAACCTCGGCGGGGCAGGTGCGGCTGGCGTGGCGCTGTTCGGCGCAAACTACCTGTTCGACGGCCACGTGATCGGCATGTTTATCTTCCCGTCGATTATCGCCCTGATTGTCGGCTTTATCGGCCTGCGCTTCGGCAGCGACTCCCCGGAATCTTACGGCCTTGGCAAAGCCGAAGAGCTGTTCGGCGAGGAGATCAGCGAAGAGGACAAAGAGACCGAAGAAAACGAGATGACCAAATGGCAGATCTTTGTTGAGTACGTGCTGAAAAACAAAGTGATCTGGCTGCTCTGCTTCTCCAACATCTTCCTGTACGTGGTGCGCATCGGTATTGACCAGTGGTCGACCGTGTATGCCTTCCAGGAGCTGAAGCTTTCTAAAGAGGTGGCGATTCAGGGCTTCACCCTGTTTGAAGTGGGCGCGCTGGTCGGCACGCTGCTCTGGGGCTGGCTCTCGGATCTCGCCAACGGTCGTCGTGCACTGGTGGCCTGCATCGCGCTGGCGCTGATTATTGCTACCCTGGGCGTTTACCAGCATGCCAGCAACCAGTACGTTTACCTGGCGTCCCTGTTCGCGCTAGGCTTCCTGGTGTTTGGTCCACAGCTGCTGATCGGCGTGGCGGCAGTCGGCTTCGTTCCGAAAAAAGCGATCGGTGCCGCCGACGGGATTAAAGGCACCTTCGCCTACCTGATCGGCGACAGCTTCGCCAAGCTGGGTCTGGGGATGATCGCTGACGGCACGCCAATTTTCGGCCTCACCGGCTGGGCGGGCACCTTTGCCGCGCTGGATGCGGCAGCCATCGGCTGTATCGTCCTGATGGCGATGGTCGCGGTGCTGGAGGAACGTAAAATTCGCCGGGAAAATCGCGCGCAGAAATTAAAAATAGCCTGAGTGTGCAGGTAACTTCTTTGCCCGGTGTGTGATGCCGGGCTTTTTTATATTAACGCCCCGGCGTTACTGCCTTATATCCCCTTCTGCAAGGTCTTTTCCGTTCACTATTATGGCGCCGCCCGCTGTTGACGCCCTGCGTTTCCCGCTATGATGAGCGGCTATTCTAAGGAGAACGCATGGTCTGGATAATGCTGGCAACGCTTGCCGTGGTGTTTGTGGTTGGGTTTCGTGTCCTGACCTCTGACTCCCGCCGCGCCATCAAACGCTTAAGCGAACGTCTGGGGATCACCCCAATGCCTGTCGAGTCGATGATCGACCAGTTCGGTAAAACGCCCGGCAATGAGTTTATCCGCTATCTTGAACGCCCTGACGAAGCGCATCTGCAAAACGCGGCACAGGTGCTGCTGATCTGGCAGGTCTGCATCGTCGACGGCAGCGAAGAGAACCTGCACACCTGGCACCGCATGCTGCGTAAAGCCCGTCTGGCCGCGCCAATCACCGATGCACAAATCCGCCTGACGCTCGGCTTTATGCGCGAAATGGAGCCCGACCCGCAAGAGCTGAATGCCTTCCAGCTACGCTATAACCAGCTCTTCCTGCCGGAAGAGGGGGTGTTTTACCTGCACTGATCCCCTGTCAAAACGTCAAAAGTTGTCTAAACGTTAAATCCATCACACTTTTGATGATAAACTGCGCGACTTTTCCGCACGTTTTTATCTTCAGGTGACGCCATGACAGAACATATCCAGCCCTCGACCAAACCGCAGACCAAAGAGGTTACTCGCCCCAACTGGTCGGCGGTTTTTTCCGTGGCGTTCTGCGTCGCCTGCCTGATTACCGTTGAGTTTCTGCCGGTTAGCCTGCTGACGCCGATGGCGCAGGACCTGGGCATTTCTGAAGGCGTGGCGGGGCAGTCCGTTACCGTCACCGCGTTTGTGGCAATGTTCGCCAGCCTGTTTATTACGCAGGTGATTGGCGCGATTGACCGCCGTAAAGTGGTCATTCTGTTCAGCGTCCTGCTGACACTCTCCTGCCTGCTGGTTTCCTTCGCGGAAAGCTTCACCCTGCTGCTGCTGGGGCGCGCCTGTCTTGGGCTGGGGCTTGGTGGCTTCTGGGCGATGTCTGCCTCGCTCACCATGCGTCTGGTGCCGGCGCGCACCGTGCCGAAGGCCTTGTCCGTTATCTTTGGCGCGGTCTCCATCGCGCTGGTGATCGCCGCGCCGCTGGGCAGTTTTCTCGGCGGGATTATCGGCTGGCGTAACGTCTTTAACGCGGCGGCGGTAATGGGGCTGCTCTGCATCATTTGGGTGTGGAAAGCGCTGCCGTCGCTGCCGGGCGAAGCGGCGCACCATAAGCAGAACATGTTCGCGCTGCTGAAGCGCCCTGGCGTGCTGGCGGGGATGACCGCCATCTTTATGGCTTTTGCCGGGCAGTTTGCCTTCTTCACCTATATCCGCCCGGTGTTTATGACCATGGCGGGTTTTGACGTCGATGGCCTGACGCTGGTGCTGCTGAGTTTCGGTATCGCCAGCTTTGTCGGCACCTCGCTGTCGTCCCAGTTCCTGAAACGCTCCCTGAAAGTGGCGCTGGCGGGTGCCCCACTGGTGCTGGCTGTCAGTGCCGTGGTGCTGATTCTGTGGGGTAGCGACAAATGGGTCGCCTCGGCGATTGCGATTATCTGGGGCTTTGCCTTTGCGCTGGTGCCGGTTGGCTGGTCGACGTGGATCACCCGCTCGCTTGCCGATCAGGCGGAGAAAGCCGGGTCGATTCAGGTGGCGGTGATTCAGCTGGCGAACACCTGCGGCGCGGCGGTGGGCGGCGTTGCGCTCGACCATCTTGGGCTGACGTCACCGCTGGTGATTTCCGGCACGCTGATGCTGCTGACGGCGCTGCTGGTGGCGGGGAAGGTAAAGACACGTTGATTGATAAATAATCACCTTGCCGATATACTTGTACCGTAACTTGTACAGGAGGAAGTATGCAGGTTGTGACGTTTACCGAAGCACGAAGCCGACTCAAAGATGTGTTGGACGACGTGAATGACAACGTGGAGACAACCATCATCAGCCGTCGTAACGGGGGTGATGCGGTAGTGATGTCTCTGCAGCACTACAACTCAATGATGGAAACCATCCATCTGATGAGTTCGCCTGCCAACGCCAGCCGACTGATGGAGTCAATCGAGCAGGCAAACACGGGAAAAACCACGCAGAGGGATCTGATAGATGACCAGGCTACTGATTTGGACCGATAACGGCTGGGACGATTACCTGTGGTGGCAGGAGCAGGACAAGAAGACGCTTCGCAGAATCAATAAACTGATTGAGGATGCAAAGCGCCAGCCCTTCGATGGCCTGGGTAAGCCGGAACCCCTTAAAGGCAACCTTTCCGGATACTGGTCCCGGCGGATCAACGACACTGACCGTCTGGTTTACGGGGTGTCGGATAGCGCTCTCACCATTCTGATGTGTCGCTATCACTATTACGCATAAGTCACGCCGATGTCTGAACCCGTCTTCTCGAATCCATCGAAATCAACACCACCGACGACACAATCAGCAGCGTGCCCAGCCAGTCTGGCAGGGTAAACGCCACGCCCAGCAGCATCACCGACAGTAACGCGCTGCTCAGCGGCTCGGCGCAGCTCAGAATGCTCGCCTTCGGCCCGCCGATCATCTGCGCGCCTTTCAGGTACAGGCTGAACGTCAGCGCCGTGCCGATCACCACCAGGTAGAAAAACGCCAGCAGCAGGCTGCCGTCGATCACAAAGGTGGTGCCGCGCCCGGCATAAAATGGCGTCAGCATTAACCCTGCAATCAACATACTCCAGCCGACAATCGGCAGCGTGCCGTAGCGGGCAATCAGCGTTGACGGGTAGGTGGTGTAAAACGCGGCGGCAAACGCCGAGGCAATGCCAAAGAACAAGGCTGCAGGGGAGATGGAGAGCGAAGTGGGATCGCCGTGGGTCACCAGCAGGAAAGTCCCGACAAGCGAGGTCACGATCGCGGACAGGACAAACACGCCGGGGCGCTTTTTGCGTGCCAGCGCGAACCACGCCACGATAATCGTCGGCGACAGAAATTGCAGCACGGTGGCCGTAGCGGCGTTGGATTTTTCAATCGTCAGCAGGAAGGTGAGCTGTACGGTAAGCGCGCCAGCCAGCGAGAAAAACAGCAGACTGAGGGCGTCTTTGCGATGTTTGATGACCGAGAAAATCTTGTCGCCGTGAACGAAGGAGAGGGTTAGCAGGATCACGCCGGTAAACAGCAGGCGAATCATCGTCAGGTAAGGCGAAGAGATCTGGCTTTTCTCCATGATGTACTGCGCGCACACCCCTGAACTGCCCCATAAAACGGCAGCGATCAGGACGTTTAACATCCCTTTACGTGTGGAACCCATGTTCTCCCCTGCTATGTTGGTTTTTTTGTAGCATAACATGGGATCTTGCCGGGTGGCGCTACGCTTACCCGGCCTACAAAACCTTGTAGGCCCGTGCAAGCGCAGCGCCGCCGGGCGAAACAAACGACGCTTTACTAGAACCACGCCTCCCACATTGCGCCGACGTTGAAGTCGTCCAGCGTCTCGTCTTTGGTGCCGTTCACGCGGGCGGTGCGTTCGTTATCCACTTTGCCGCCGGTTACGTAGAAGCGCAGCATCGGACGGAACTCCGGCCCCATGGCGATCGACATGTTCTGGGAGAGGGTCAGCTTCCAGCCCTTGTTATCGCCGCCGTTGTCGTAATCCACATGCTGCCAGCCCGCTTCCAGCCAGGTGGAGTGGACGTCGTTCCACCAGTGCATCGGACGGACAATGGCGTTGTAGTTCTTACGGTTGTCCGTTTTATCACGGCTGTTGTCGTAGTCGTGGAAGGCGAGGATGTACTCCACCTGCGTGGCAGGAGTGAATTTATACAGCCCTTCGAAGCTGGCATAGACCGTGGTCAGATCTTCGGTTTTATTAAACACGCTGTTGTCCGCGTTATCGGAGTAACGGGCAATCACCTTATTCACGCCGCTGTCGTTGGTGTGGCTCAGCACCACGCCGCCCTGCCAGGCGTTCAGCCGTTCGTCGCTCTCCACGGCTTTTGAGTCAAAGCCGTAGTTAGCGTACAGCTCCAGATCCAGCGGACCCACTTTCATGCCGTGGATTTTTGAGGTTGCCGCATAGTTGCCTTTGTCGCCCGTGCCGGAACCGCCGGTACAGGTGATGCGCGACGGGTTCGCTTCATCTTCCAGTACTTCCGGGCTACAGGATTCCACCGCCGCCACGGCGGCCACGTCGAACTGCACGCCGCCGATGTCGAAGTTCTTCACCCCGGCGCCCTGGCCGTCGTGGTTCATCCAGAAGTAATCGTTGATGCCCTGCTGCGGACGCTGGTGGAAGTCACGACCGGCCCAGAAATAGGCGTTCGGGTTGGAGGCCATAATGTTGGTTACACCGGCGTAGGCTTTTTTCAGGTTAACTTCATCGCCCCAGTGGTCGATCATCACGTTGATGTCCCAGATGGCGCCGTTGTCGCCCTTGAAGGCTTTGGAGAGCTGGAATTCGCCGCCGTTGCCTTCGTTACCCAGACGACCAATGGCAGATGCCCCGTTATAGGAGCCGTCTACCGCCACATACTTCTGGTCAGCAGCCTGGAAGTGCGCGCCGTAGCGGGCGTAACCGGTAAATTTAATACCGAACGGAATCGCCATGTCCGGGGATTGCGCCGCGCTTTGCGGCTCGGTGACCACGTCGGCTTTTTTCGCCACGGCGGCATCCATTTTGGCCTGACGTTCGGCCAGGGCTTTATCCACCGCTTTTGCCACGATGGTGTCGATTTGCTCCTGCGTAAATTCCTGGGCGAGGGCAGAAATTGGGCAAAGCGCGGCGATAACCGCCATGGTTAATGGAAGTTTTTTAATCGTATTCATGGTTATCTCAATATAGTTTAATTTTATTCAGACAATAACCATCCCGCTCCGATCTGACAGAGTATGTCGCTATCATCAGAACAAGTGGAATTCTATTTTAGGTGCAGAGGTATTACATTAATTTATTTCGCCATAGATTATCTCTGATATAAATGAATTATTTCTTCAGACAATTCACGCGCTAATAGCGAATTCATTAAATGATCCTGGGCGTGAACCATAATTAAGGTCATCGGCTGACGGGCTTCTCCCGCATCCTGCTCAATAAGTTTGGTCTGCATCTTGTGCGCCTGTCGCGCGTAGCCATCGGCTTCACGCAGCAGGCTTTTGGCTTCGTCAATGTTGCCCTGCCGCGCAGCGTGCAGTGCTTCAAAGCACAGGCTGCGCGACTGACCCGCATTGACGATGATTTCCATAACCGCTTCTTCTAAGGCAATCATCATCTCTCTCTTTAGATATCGAAACTATTATTTAATGAGGTGGCGGCAAACCACTCTCCGCTCTTTTTAAGGGTGCGCTGCTGCGTTTCCAAATCGAGCTGGATAAATCCATAGCGATTTTTATACGCATTGCACCACGACCAGTTATCAATAAAGGTCCACATATGATAACCAAGGCAATTGCACCCTTCGCTAATACCTTTATGCAGCCAGGTTAAATGCCCGGAAATAAAATCAATGCGGTATTGATCGTTTATCTGGCCATTTTCAATAAAGCGCTGCTCATTTTCGACACCCATACCGTTTTCAGAAATAAAACAGCGTGGATTGCCGTAATTGTCGCGCAGGTTGACCAGAATATCGTAAATACCCGGCTCGTAGATTTCCCAGCCACGGTACGGGTTCATCTTGCGGCCTGGCATCTCGTAGTTTTCAAAGAACCACTCCGGCATAAACGGTGCCTGCGGGTTCACCGCGCTGTCACGACACTTCACGCGACGCGGCTGGTAGTAGTTAATGCCGAGCAGGTCGATTTTCCCTTCCGCAATCAGGAGACTGTCTTCCGGTTTACAGGCAGGCAGTTGATTGTGGGTTTTCAGCAACGCCACCAGGTCGGCCGGATACTCCCCGCGCAGAACCGGGTCGAGGAAGCTGCGGTTAAACATCAGGTCGGCCACGTGCGCCGCTTTGACGTCCGCCGGGTTTTGCGAGCGCGGGTACGACGGCGTCAGGTTCAATACGATACCAATCTCCCCGGCATAATGGCCCGCACGGTAGGCCTGAACGGCCTTCGCATGGGCCAGCACGGTGTGATACGCCACGGTGGCCGCCCGGCGGAAATCCACCACGTTGGGGTAATGGAAGTCGTACAGATAACCGCCTTCCACCGGGACGATCGGCTCGTTGAAGGTAAACCAGTGCAGTACGCGGTCGCCAAACAGGTCGAAGCAAATCTGCGCATAGCGGGCGTAAGCCTCCACCACGTCACGGTTTTCCCAGCCGCCGATCTCCTGCATCGCCATCGGCATGTCGAAGTGGAACAGGGTGATAAACGGCGTAATGCCCTGTTCGATCAGCTCATCAATGACCTGATTATAAAATTCGACTGCCTTCGGGTTCACTTCACCGATACCGTCGGGGATCAGGCGCGCCCAGCTTATGGAAGTACGAAAGCTGTTGTGATTCAGCTGCTTTAACAGCTGAATGTCCGTTTTCCAGTGTTGATAAAACGTGGAGGTCTGCTGCGGCCCCACGCCGTTGTGAAAACGGTTCGGCTCGCGGGCGAACCAGTAATCCCATGTGGTTTCACCCTCTCGTGTCCCTTCGGTCTGGAGAGCGGAGCTTGCGCTGCCCCACCAGAAATTATCGGGAAAGGTATATTTCATGACGCGTCCTCTTTGACTTAATGGCTTGCGGTCTCAGCGGCTCCGACGGTTGCCTGAGCCTTCTGCTCTTCGTTTTTCATCAACGTACGCTCGTAAGCGCGCAGGAACGGCAGGTACATCAGCGCTGACATCACCATACAAACGAGACACATCACCACCGGGCTCAGCGCCCAGTTGGCGGCCCATGAGGCGCCAATGGGCGCGGGCGTGGTCCACGGCGTGAGCGACACTACCTGTGCCAGCCAGCCCAGTCTGGTTGCCGCCCAGGCCAGGCAGGCGTTCACCAGTGGAACGCACACGAACGGAATAAACAGCATCGGGTTCATGATGATCGGCGCGCCGAACAGGATCGGCTCGTTGATGTTAAAGAAGCTTGGCACAACGCCCATTTTGCCGATAGTGCGTAAGTGCGTTACGCGGCTACGCAGCAGCAGGAAGGCCAGCGGCAGCGTAGAACCGACGCCGCCAATCAGCAGGTAGTGATCCCAGAAGCCCTGCAGGTAGACGTGCGGCAGCGCCGCGCCGGCCGCCAGTGCCGCCTGGTTGGCCGACAGGTTCGCCATCCAGAACGGGTTCATGATGCCGGTGACAATCAGCGAGCCGTGAATACCGGCAAACCAGAAGATCTGGCACAGCAGCACGGAGAGCAGAATGGCTGGCAGGGAGTCAGACGCAGAGACCAGCGGCTCCAGCAGGTGCATTATCGCCTGCGGAATAATCATCCCGGTCTGCGCCTCAATAAACAGGTTCAGCGGGTGCAGGGTACCGATCACCACCATCACCGGGATCAGGATCTCAAACGACCGCGCCACGCCGGTCGGGACTTCTTTCGGCAGACGAATGGTGACGTTGTTCTGCTTCAGCCACGCATAGACGCGAGTAGCGTAAATCGCGGTGATCAGAGCGGTAAAAATCCCCTGACCGGAAAGATACTGGGTGGAGATCTTACCGTCGGCATACGGCGCGGCGACCAGCAGGAAGGCCATGAAGGCCAGCAGGCCGGACATCACCGGGTCAAGGTTAAACTGACGTCCCAGGCTTGCCCCAATCCCCACCGAGATGAAAAAGGTCATGACGCCCATACTGAGGTTAAACGGCAGCATCAGCTGCTCGCGGTAGGTCTGGGAGAAATCCAGCCAGCCGCGGGCGAAGCTGTTGGTGGTGTCCGCCGAGAACGGCGGGAAGATGAACACCAGCATAAACGAGCCGATGATCATAAACGGCAGCGCGGCGGTAAAGCCGTCGCGGATGGCAATCACATACTTTTGCTGGCCGAGCTTCGCGGCCAGCGGGGTAATTGACTGCTCAATCACCGCGACCATGGATTGATATAACGAACTCATGAGAACACCTTTTAGTGTGCCGCTTCGATGAGCGACAGAGCATAGTCCAGTACCTTATCGCCACGTTGCATGCCGTAGTCCATCATATCGATGGGCTGGACGGGAATGCCTTTGGTGGCTGCCTTGTCTGAGAGTGTCTGTAACATGTATTTCACTTGCGGTCCGAGAAGGACAACCTGGTATTGCGGAAACTGCGTATCAAATTCGGAAACGCCATACGCATCAATTTTTACCGGCAAACCTCGTTCTTTCGCGACATCGACCATTTTGCTGACCAGCAGGCTGGTGGACATCCCGGCAGAGCAGCAGAGCATAATCTTGAACATCGACAACCATCCTCAAAATGTAAATAGATATTGCGCTGATGATTGGATATCATATGGAAACCGGTTTCCATTTATAAAAAGCAGAAGTGTGATACTCATCAAGATCCCTTACTTATGAGGCTAATTAACCCGATATGTGTCACACAATTTGGCTGTTTTGACATCATTTTGAGTGGAAACGGAAAATCGGTTTCCATGGAAAACGGAAACGGATATACTCCCTTCTGGCTATAATGTGAGCCGAAGCGGTCATGGAATTTGCAGGCGCGAGGTAAGCCTGTCAGGGGAAAGAGATGTCGACAATCAATGATGTATCACGTCTTGCCGGGGTGTCTAAAGCCACGGTATCGCGAGTGTTGAGTGGGTCGCGTGGCGTAAAGGAAGCCAGCCGTCAGGCGGTTCTGAAGGCAGTGGATGAACTTAACTACCGGCCTAATGTGATTGCGCAGTCGCTGCTGAGCCAGTCGACAGGGTGCATCGGGGTGATTTGTGCCCAGGAAAACATTAACCAGACCACCGGCTATCTCTACGCGCTGGAAAAACAGCTCAGTCAGCACCAGAAACACCTGCTGCTGCGCTTCGCGCATAGCAAAGCGGAAGTGATGCACGCTCTGGAAGAGCTCTCCTGCGGGCTGTGCGATGACATCCTGGTGATTGGCGCGCGTTTCCCGCTGGACGTCGACAGGGACAACGTTATCCTGGTTGACTGTATGGAGTCTGATAATTCCAACAGTATCCAGTTCGATCACGCCTTTGCCGCCGAAACCGCCTGTAACTATCTGACCAGCCAGGGACGACGCCAGATTGCCCTCATCCACCCGCACGGCAGCGGTTTTGCTGACCAGGTTCTGCTTGGCTACAAGCATGCGCTGGAGAAAAATTTCCTGCCCTTTAATCGCAACCTTGTGTTTATGGACGCCACCTCCTCGTCCGTTGCGCTTCAGGAGCTGCTCAATAACGCCAGCACGCTCAATTTCAACGCATTGCTGGTCGCGGACGAGCAGGAAGCCCAGCGGGTGATCCCGCAGCTGCAGGCGTTTAATAAATCCGTGCCGGAGGACATTATGGTCTTCAGCCTGGCCGGTTCGTTGCACCTGCCGGGTATTCCGGTGATCCCGGCCATTGAATATTCAATGGATGCCATGGCGGCGCGTATCGTGAGCTGGCTGACGGAAAAAACGCAGATGCTGGGGTCGTACGTGCTGCGCGGGGATCTCATCATTCCGGACGTGCGGAAGCGTTAAACGTATGATGTAGGCCGGGTAAGCGCAGCGCCACCCGGCAAGCAGCATTCAATAATCTTCCATACAATCCACCTGGCCAATCGCCGCCCAGTAGGCATCCAGGTTGTCGCGCTTGACGGCGGTGATGGCATTCTTGATCAGCAGTTGATTGGCCTCAGACGACAAAATCATCTCCTGCCAGGCTTTATCGCTCTGTTTTTTCTGGGGTGTACAGGCTTTTTTCACATCTTTGAGGACCTGCTGCTTGATTTGAGCCTCCCGCGCCGGATCGTCCTTTTCCTGCGCATGGACAAACGCGGCGAACAGCAGACAAACCAGCAGGCAGACCAGGTGCGCAGCTTTCATCGAAACCCCCTTGAAAAGACGCATGCTTCCCATGAAATATATCGTTACATTCAGTGTAGCGACGCCAGCCGAAAGTATGAATTTTCTCCGTAAAGTATCTGTGCGATAGTCAAACAGCACACAAAAACAGGGAGAACGCCATGCAACTGAGCATTACCAATACGGTTACGCAGCAGGAAAAAGAAGAGTTATTCGTGGGGCTTCGTGCCTACAACGCGCAATTTTTGGATATGGCAACCTTTAGCGGCGATATTGGCGTTTACGTGCGTGACGAAAAAGGTGTCATGCTGGGCGGGTTAATCGGCGTGCGCAAAGGCGACTGGCTGAATATTGATTACCTCTGGGTAAGCGACACCGTCCGGGGAACCGGTGTGGGCAGCCAGCTCATCAAAGCGGCTGAAGAGGAAGCCAGACGCAAAGGCTGCAAGCACGCGCTGGTGGATACGGCCAGCTTCCAGGCGCGTCCGTTTTATGAAAAACAGGGGTATCAGCTGCAGATGTCTTTGCAGGACTATCCTTATCCGGGCATGCAGCGTCATTACCTGGCGAAAGCGCTTTAAGTCATTAGGCATCGAGATTCATCGCCCGGTGGCGCTACGATTACCGGGCCTACACTTCCCCGTCATATAGGCCGGGTAAGCACAGCGCCACCCGGCGATACCCGTTTATAACGTATCCTTCTTACTGATTCTTTTTCGGTTTTTATTTCAGCGTCTCGTTGTCGATATAGTCACTGCACCATTTATCAAAAGGAACTGTCTTGTGAAACGTCGATTGGGTGCTCTGGTTCTCGCAGGTTTGCTGCTGGCAGGATGCGATCAAAGTGGCAGCGATGCCAAACACATTAAAGTCGGCGTCATCAATGGCGCTGAACAGGACGTGGCGGAAGTCGCCAAAAAAGTGGCTAAAGAGAAATATGGCCTGGATGTTGAGCTGGTGGGCTTCAGCGGTTCGCTGCTGCCCAACGACGCCACCAACCAGGGGGAACTGGATGCCAACGTATTCCAGCATCGCCCGTTCCTTGAAGAGGATAATAAGGCGCATAACTACAAGCTGGTGGCCGTGGCGAACACCTTTGTCTTCCCGATGGCGGGTTACTCCCGCAAAATCAAATCCGTGTCTGATCTGAAAGACGGCGCGACCATCGCTATTCCAAACGATCCGACCAACCTGGGGCGCGCGCTGCTGCTGCTGCAAAAAGAGAAGCTCATTACCCTGAAGCCAGACACCGGTCTGCTGCCGACGGCGCTGGATATTACCGCGAACCCCAAAAACCTGAAGATTATGGAGCTGGAAGGGGCGCAGCTGCCGCGCGTGCTGGATGACCCGAAAGTGGATGTCGCGATTATCAGCACCACCTATATTCAGCAAACCGGGCTGTCGCCGGTGCATGACAGCGTCTTTATTGAAGATAAAAACTCGCCGTACGTGAATATTGTGGTGACGCGCGAAGACAACAAAGACGCGGAGAACGTGAAGGAATTTATCCAGTCTTATCAGTCGCCTGAAGTGGCTAAAGCCGCTGAAACCATCTTTAACGGTGGGGCGGTACCGGGCTGGTAAGGGAGCGGACAGAAAACGCGGCGCCTTAAATTGGCCCGATTTCATCGAACATCGCCCTTTAGCCCACAGTGTTCAGCGTGGCCACGGGCTATTCTCTTTTCACACTAACCGGAGAATAGCCCATGAACATCACCCACATTCGCAACGCCACGCAGCTGATTACCTACGCCGGTAAACGCCTTTTAATCGACCCGATGCTGGCCCCGAAGGGCGCATACCCGGGTTTTCCCGGCACGGCACGCGCCGATCTCCGCAACCCGATGGTCGAGCTTCCCGTTGACGTCAACACGCTGCTGGATGCCGATGCGGTGATCGTTACCCATACCCATGACGATCACTGGGATCGCACTGCGGCGGAACTGATCGCCAAAGACAAACCGATCTACGTGCAAAACGACAGTGACGCCGCGCTGCTGCGCAGCCAGGGGTTTAGCAACCTGACGGTGATGACCGATGCGACCCGTTTCGGCGATATTCAGATTGCGAAAACCCACGGCGGCCAGCACGGTACTGACCGCGCTTACGCCGTACCGGAGCTGGCGGCGCGGCTGGGCGAGGCCTGCGGCGTGGTGCTGCGTCATCCTGCTGAGAAGACGCTCTGTCTGGCAGGGGATACCGTCTGGCGTGAAGAGGTGGCAGCCGATCTGCAAAAGCACCAGCCGGATGTGGTGGTCCTTAACGCTGGCTATGCTCACGTTATTGGTTTTGGGCCGATTATTATGGGCCAGCAAGACGTGCTCAACGTCCATTTCCTGCTGCCGCAGGCCCACATTGTGGCGAGCCACATGGAGGCCATCAACCACTGCCTGTTGACCCGCAGCGCGCTGCGTGAGTACGTTGAAGCCAACCAGGTGAGTGACGCAGTGAGCATTCCCCAGGACGGTGAAACCATTATATTCTGAGTGTTTTAAAGGGAAGGGAGAAACTGATGTCGCTCATCAACGTCGCCATTGTCGCGGTAGACGGGTTCAGCCCGTTCCATTACTCCGTTCCCTGCATTCTGTTTGGTGACTCGGTCTCCGGCGAAAAGCGCTTTAACGTGACGATTTGCGCCGAAACGCCCGGTTTCCTCACATCAAAAGACGGATTTGCCCTCAATGCTACGCAGGACTACTCCGCCATCGGACAGGCCGATATTGTCGTCGTTCCCTACTGGCAGCATGTCCTTGAACGCCCGCCTCAGACGCTGCTCGACAGCCTGATACAAGCAAGAGATCACGGCGCGGAGATTGTCGGGCTGTGTCTGGGGTCGTTTGTGCTGGCTTATGCGGGGATCCTCGACGGCAAACGTGCGGCCACCCACTGGGAGTTCGAACGCCAGTTTCAGTCGCTCTTCCCGAACGTCCGGCTGGATATCAATGCCCTCTACGTGGATGACGGCAATATCATCACTTCCGCAGGCACTGCCGCCGCGCTGGACTGCTGCCTGTATATCATTCGTCAGCGCTTTGGCAGCGTGGTTGCTAACCAGATCGCCCGCCGGATGATTGTTCCGCCCCACCGTGATGGCGGACAGGCGCAATTCATTGCCCAGCCGGTGCCGAAAGATACCCGGGACGGGCGGATTAACGGCCTGATCGACTATCTTCAGCAGCACATCACCGAACCGCATAGCCTGGATTCGCTGGCGGAAGTGGTTTCCATGAGCCGCCGCACCCTGACCCGTCATTTTGTTAAGGCCACGGGGATGAGCGTCGCCGACTGGCTTACCGCCGAGCGCCTGCGGCGCAGCCAGATCTTGCTTGAAGCGGGAAATATGCCGATTGAAAACGTGGCCGAGCTGGTGGGATTTAATTCCGCTGTCACCTGGCGACAACAGTTTAAGGCGCGTTTTGGGGTCAGTCCGGCGGAGTGGCGAAAGACCTTTCGTGTTCACTCGTCTTTATAATTCTGTCTCGATGGAATAAAAAGGTGTGGGCGGCATCTTCTGGCTGACGGTTACGAGCGATCCTAACGAGAGTGCTTTAAACACCGTAATCTATTGTTTTCTACTTTGGCGCCAGTGTCTTTTTAGCGTGATCCTGTTATTTGCTGTTTAATGCTGATGTATCCGACGGGCTTCAAGATTTATCATTGTTTCAGCCCATGCACGGGTGTTCTGACCAGGGAAAAGTGCAATATCCATTTTAATTTTCTCATCTGATAACCAACGTTTACAGATTATCCTGCCAGCAGAAACTGGCGACAATAAATTGGATAATGTATCTCGAGCTCAGAATTCGCCAAAGGCATACCCGGCGGAAATCATCTTCGTCGTTGATGGCGACCTTGAAAGTGGTGACTGGAGAAAAGGAATGCAAGGAACAAAGCATTACCCCAGCCTCTCCACTCTCGTCTCTCCCTCCACCATCGACAGCTGATACAGCGAAAACGATCGATGTTTCTCAATCAAATGCGCCAGCTCCGGCGAGTGGCTGGTGAGCCAGATCTGCGAGTAGCGGCTGGCCTCGGCGATTAAGCTCGCCAGCGCGGGCAGCATCTGAGGATGCAGGCTGTTTTCCGGCTCGTTCAACGCGATAAACGCCGGTGGGCGCGGGCTTAACAGCGCCACCGCCAGGCACAGGAAGCGGAGCGTACCGTCAGAGAACTCTGCGGGCTCCAGCGGTCTGCTCAGCCCTTCGCGCTGCATCATCATCCGGAAGCGTCCGCCGGTGTTGTCGCTGTAAAACACGCAGCCGGGGAAGGCCTGGTCGAGAATGCGCATCAGCAGCAGTTCGTCGCCAATCTCGACAATGGTCTGAAACGCCGCTGCCAGGTTGGCGCCGTCGCTGGCCAGCACCGGGGAGCGGAAACCAACCTGCGGGGCACGCATCGCCGAGCCGGAGGAGACGGAAAACTCATGGTAAAAGCGCCAGTTACGCAGGGACTCGCGCATCTGCGACACTTCCGGGTAAAGATGCGGTTCACCGAGCTGGCCGAACACCGATTCATTCTCATAGAGCGTGCCGCTGTGAGTCACTTTCTCATGATGCACGTTATTCAGAAACACCGCCTGATTCCTGCGCTTCATCAGCTGCGACGAGGGGCGTCGGTGCTGGCCACTCAGCCAGAGAGATTCTGCTTTGATCACCGGATCGAGCTGAAACTGCGAGGGATAGGGCAGCTTCTCCACAAACCCGACCTGCAGCTCGTATTCATAGGTCTCTGTTTCTACCGCCAGATTCATCCGCCGCAGCTGATCGCTGCGGGTTTTGCCTGCCCAGAACACCTTCAGGATGCCGCCCTCGTTTGCCAGCGCCTGGGAAAACTGCCCCTGCGCGGCGCTGTGCATCAGATGTATCGCCTTGTAGATATTCGATTTCCCGGTGCCGTTCGGCCCAAAGACGATGTTGAGCTGCTCTAGCTCCAGCGACATATCGCGGATGGAGCGGTAGTTTTGGATGTGCAGGGTGTTAATCACAGGCAGGCCCCTTTTGCAGAATAAGCCTGTATATAATCACAGTCTTTGAGATGAAATGCAAAAAAGAGACGACAGTGAGGATGTCGTCTAAACGGGCTACTGCTGCGGGCCTCTACGGGTCAATGGGGCCTTCGCGTCTTTATTTACTTAACGGCCAGACGCAGACCCAAATCATCAGGATAGGGATCAAAGTAGTTTTGCGTCATCAGATACCGGTCAGGATATTCGGCAAGGTAGTGCTTCAGCAGCGTGATCGGCGCGAGGATAGGTAACTGTCCGTTGCGATAGTGCAGGATCACATCGCGCAGTTCGCCGCGCTGGCGGCTGTTCAGCTGGTTACGGAAATAGCCCTGAATATGCATCAGTACGTTAGTGTGATTCTTCCGCGAGGCGGGTTTTTTCAGGATAGTCATCAGCTTCTCCCGGTACGCCACGAAGAACGCGTCCAGGTCTTCCCACTCGTGCAGCGAGGCGACGAACGGGCCGATTTCACGGTAACCCGCCTGGTGGTGCGCCAGCAGCTGGAGCTTGTAGCGGCTGTGGAAGTCCAGCAGCGCGCGGCGCGTCAGGCCATTTTTTCGCAGTGTGTTCAGCTCGTGCAACGCAAAAACACGCTCGACGAAGTTCTCCCGCAGCACCGGATCGTGCAGGCGTCCATCCTCCTCCACGGGCAGCCACGGCCAGGTTTCAAGGAGGGCAGCGGTGAACAGCCCAACCCCCTCCTTGCGGCCCCGGTTGCCGTTTTCATCATACAGCCGCACGCGCTCCATGCCGCAGCTGGGGGATTTCGCACAGACGATAAAGCCGGAGAGATCGCCAATTTTCGGCAAAAAGTCTGCCGTAAAGTCCGCCATTTTCTGCGTAACGTCTTCATGAGGCGCATGGCTGAAGCGCATCTGCTTTTCACCGTTCGTCGTCACGATCAGGCGCAGCGCCGGGCGAGGCGTCGGCAGGCCGATGGCCATTTCCGGGCAGACGGGCCTGAAATTCACCCACTGGGCCAGCTCATCCATGACGAAGCCCATACGCTTATGTCCGCCGTCAAAGCGAACGGCGGATCCGGTCAAACATCCGCTAATACCGAGCACAGGTTTCGTTGTCATGGTGTGGTCCTCCCGTTCATATAACTAAAACTTACACAACATGACTAATTTGTCCAAGTATTCGCGGGGCTATTTTTTTTTATCTTTTAAAATCAAGAGGTGTTTGCTGCCATTGCAGGACTGGCTCAGCAGCAGCGGGAAAATCGTCAGAGGATAATCACTTCAAGGGAAACCTGCTGCTGCCACTGTTCCACCTGTTTTTTCCGTGCCGCGGTGAGCTTGCCGCTGGTGACCAGCAGCCATTTGCGCTCCGGGAAAATTTCCGGTGCCAGCGCGTCAGGAGGCGAGGGCAGAATGTCGATCCGGTGGCCCTGCCCGGTGCGCGTCAGGGCTTCGAGCCAGATCTCGCAGGCGTCGTTCAGGTGCCAGCCGCTGAGCAGAATATTATCCCCTGGCGCTTTCTTATCGCCCTCGAGGCAAAACGAGGTGTAGGCGATGATGATGCCGTCAAGGATCGCGCGCAGGGTCATGGCGGCGGCGACGTTAGCTGAGACCTGGCTGCGCAGCGGGCGCAGCACGTTCGTGACCAGCTCGGGTCTTGGGTACTCGCGTCCGGCGTCGTAGATCATCTGGCGCAGGGACTCGATTTTGCCGTCCTGCAGACGTTGCAGCATGTTCTGTTGCAGGGTTTGCCAGTTGTTGGTCCGCCCCGGCGTCGGGCGTTCCAGCAGCGGTTTGACCTGGCCAATCGGGACACCTTTTTTAACCCAGTCGAGGATTTTAAGCGCCTGCTGGACGTCCTCATCGCTGTACTGGCGGTGGCCGCCTTCCGTGCGCTGTGGCTTGAGTAAACCGTAGCGACGCTGCCACGCCCGCAGGGTAGTGGCGGTGATGCCGCTGAGTCTGGCGAATTCGCCGATGGAGTAAGCCATGTCCGTGTCCAGAGTGGAGGAATACTTTCAATATACTACGAATTTTCCCGAACGGGATGAAGCGCCGAAACGGTGCACTACACTTAACATCCAACCGTGCAAATGAAAGGAATTCTCATGAAGCTATGGCCTGTTGTGACCGGTGTTGCCATTGCCCTGACGCTGGTCGCCTGTACATCCCCTACGCCGCCGAAGGGCGTGCAGCCGATTTCCGGTTTTGACGCCAGCCGCTATCTCGGTAAATGGTACGAAGTCGCCCGCCTGGAAAACCGTTTTGAACGCGGGATGGAGCAGGTGACCGCCACCTACGGCAAGCGCAGCGATGGCGGCATTAGCGTGCTTAACCGCGGTTACGACCCAGTGAAGAACAAGTGGAATGAGAGCGAAGGGAAGGCGTACTTTACCGGCGAACCGACCACGGCTGCGCTGAAGGTGTCGTTCTTCGGACCGTTCTACGGCGGCTATAACGTGATCAAGCTGGACGACAAGTACCAGTACGCCCTGGTGAGCGGTCCGAACCGCGATTACCTGTGGATTTTGTCGCGCACGCCCACGATCCCGGATGCGGTGAAACAAGATTATCTGAACACTGCCCGCAGCTTGGGCTTCCGGGTTGACCAACTGGTGTGGGTGAAGCAGTAAAGATCGTGCTTTCTTCGTAGGGTATTACTGGCTCGCCTGGATAGACTTCCGTTAAAAGCCCTACGGAGGGAAGAGGACATGAACTGGCAGCCTTTTCACGGCAATGCACCGGAAAACATGACCATTTTCAGTGCGTCATTTCCCGACGTCAGCGATCGGTGGCCGATGAAAGACGATGCTGTCCGTGAGATTGCCATCCTTGACCGGGCGCTGAAAGCTGAACCTGCGCTACGTCCCCCTCGGGTTGAATACGAAGAGGGGGGAGAGGCGGTGCTTGTCCCGCAGAACCGCTATTCCGAACAGGCCTTTCGCAACCGCCCGGCGCTGACCGCGTGGCGCACCCGGCTGGTGCCCTCCGCGCTGGCGCTGTTTGTGGTGCAAAACCCGCTGGAAGACCGCCTGCCAGACGGAACCAAAATGGACAGCGACAGCCGCCAGTGGTTTATTCACGCTAACGATGCGGTAGGCGTGCGTTCCCGCGCCCGGGTGCTGGCCGCGCTGGTGGATAAATACATTCATAACGAGAGTGAGAACAACTGGGTCAGCCTGGCGAGCGGGGCTGCAATCCCGGTGCTGGAGGCGCTGCGCGAAGCAAAGCTCGACGGCCAGCAGGTGTATCTCACGCTGGTGGACAAAGACCCCGTGGCGCTCAGCTGGGCAGAAACCATGGCGGCCCAGGAGGGCATTGTGGTAGGCGAACAGCTGACCCTGCTTCGGCGCAACCTGCTTCATACGCTGGTGCGTAATGAGGACTTACTGCTGGAGCTGGGTGAGCATCAGGCTGAACTGGTCGATGCGCTGGGGATTTTCGAATACTTCAACGATACCGATGCGGTAATTTTCCTCCAGCGCGCGCTGCGGCTGGTAAAGCCCGGCGGGGCGGTGATTGTATCGAACATGCTGACCAGCAGCCCGCAGATTGACTTTGTGCTGCGCGGTATCGGCTGGGAGGATATTCACCCGCGGTCGTTACAGCAGCTGCAGGATATCCACATTGCGGCGGGCGTCCCGGTTGAAAACGTCACCGTGGTGGTGCCGAAGGATGGGGTGTATGCGGTGATGGAGGTGAGGGTTTAGCGCGATCGGTTCCCTTGAGGAGAGGGGGAACAGGCCGCACAGAGTGACTTGAATGAGTTTGGTTTTCCAGACATGATCTCCCCATGAAAATAGAAACCGCACACCCCTCACACTTCGAACGTCTGGTCGCCATCTGGGAATCCTCCGTTCGCGCCACCCACCACTTTTTGCAGGAAAGCGATATTGCGGCGCTGCGCCCGCTACTGCTCAACGCCTATCTGCCAAATCTCACCGTCGTGATGGCTCGCGATGACGCAGGCGTAATTCATGGCTTTTTAGGCGTGGATGAAAATCGTATTGAAATGCTGTTTGTTGACGATGCGAGCCGGGGAAAAGGCGTCGGGAAATTACTGCTGAAATATGCCATCGCAGAGTTTGGCGTGAATGAAGTGGATGTGAATGAGCAAAACCCGCAGGGCGTTGAATTTTATCGCCATATGGGGTTTAAGCAGGTCGGACGCTCGGAAGTGGACGGGCAGGGGAATCCGTTTCCGCTGTTGCATATGCGGTTGGGTGAATGAATGCTAAATTAACGCAGATATCACGCTTGTTAGATATGAAATGCAACGCGTTTTCCTGTGGGAAGTTCAACGTCGATACGGAGTTTCCCACCCATTGCCTCAATGTAGCGCTTAAGCGTGGCAATTTTTAATTCATTTCCCCGTTGCTCTAGCTGTGTCACTGCGGGCTGGCTCACCCCCATCAGGTCGGCAACATTTTTTTGCGAAAGCCTGAGCTCTTCACGTAAAAGTTGCAGACCCGTTTCGAGGATCATTTCCTCTGCCATCTCTTTAATACGTTGTTGGCTTTCCGGTGAACGTGACGCAATCACTTCATTTAAGGTTTTCACTTGGCTGCCCCCAGGCTTGTCAGATGTAGAGAAAATTCGGCATCTGCAATGCGAATCATTTTTTCATAAAAGGCTTTGTCGTTACTCTTATCATCCGCGCAAAGCACAATGGCTTGACGGACAGGATCAAATGCGAAGAAAGCACGTATCGGCCGACCAGCATATTGAATACGTAATTCTTTCATATGTTTATACCTTGAACCTTTAACCGTATCTGCATAGGGACGAGGAAGATGTGGCCCATAGTTTTGCAGATTTAGCAGATCTGCCAGCACCTTATCCTGTAATCCTTCTTCCTGTGCAAGCAACCATTGCTCGAATACCTTTCCGAACAGAACCGTCCACATGCTTCGTCCATGATAAGCTGTAGCTTATAAAAATAATATAAGCTGTAGTTAATAAATGCAATGGCTGTCATCAATAGCCAGGCTGTTAGTGGCAGGAGTATGACAAAGAAGGGATATCAAACGGATCGCGCAATTAAGAAATTGCGAGGCGCTTTCCAGGAAGTTGATTCTGAATCGCGGCAAGGCCTTTCTCTATCTGCATGAGTTTTTCCTTCGTCCGTTTGTACTCATCCATGCAAGAGAAAAAGAAACCAAATTTGATCGCACCGGAAGCACGATAAAGGACATCCAGTTTGAGGATGAGTTTTAGACTTATGGGGGATTAACCACCAAAAATATTTATTATAAGAACAAGGCAATAAATGATAAGTTAGGGATATATATTAAGAGCTTATCATTGCCCATCATAATAAATGTTACAGTTAAGTTTTTAAAAAATGAGAAAGATATTTCTAACCAAATCTGCTTTTAAATTTTTGTGAACTAACTCGACGTTGCTTTTTCCATTACAGTTCACTTCAATTTTTTAAATAAGTCAGACGATAACACTTCATATTTTAATAAATAAGTGATCATGTTCAAATAAGATGGCTGAAATGAAAGAATCTATTTACAAGTGAAGTTATTTATTACTGAGGCGGATGACAATTTTGGCGGAAGATCACAGGAGTCGAACCTGCCCGGGAACGCTGGCGTCCCCAACTGGATTTGAAGTCCAGCCACCTCACCGGAGATGACGATCTTCCGCGCCTGCATTGCTACATGGAGGCGGGGCGCATTATAGCTACTTTCAGGCATTTACCACATACCCCGACACACTTTTTTCACCTCTCTTTTGACCTGAATACCCCCATTTCAGTTAATTCTTAAGAAAATCCTCATGTTAGCCCTGGGTGTCCCCAACATTTACCCCGATCACAAAAAACAAGAAACGTAATTTGCTAACCAGAAAACGCAATACTCCCCCCTGAAACAATGGTTTAAAACCTCTGTAACCGGTCTCAGTGCCCGTGTCGCCACACGGCTGGCGCCTGACGGCCAGCAAAGGATTACAGAACCAGGAGGACGAAAGTATGAAAATCAGTGATGGAAACTGGCTTATTCAACCGGGGCTGAACGTGACATATCCGGTGCAGGTGTTCGACGTGGAGCGGCAGGGCAATGACCTGGTGGTCTACGTGGCGCCGCGCGACGTGCGGGAACGCGCCTGGCAGCTTGATACGTTGATGTTCACCGTCCGGCTTTTCGCACCGCAGGAAGGGATTGTCGGGGTGCGCATAGAGCACTTCCAGGGGAGGCAGGATAAAGGCCCGCACTACCCGCTCAACGTGCTGAACGAAGTGAAGGTTGAGATTGAAAACAATGCCGAGTTTGCTGAGCTGAAGAGCGGCAACATCAGCGTGCGCGTCACCAAAGGCGAGTTCTGGGCGCTGGATTTCCTGCGCAACGGTCAGCGTATTACCGGCAGTCAGCTGAAAAACAACGGCTACGTGCAGGACACCCATACCGACCGCAATTACGTGTTTGAACGGCTGGATCTGGGCGTGGGGGAAACGGTCTACGGTCTCGGTGAGCGCTTTACCGCCCTGGTGCGCAACGGTCAGCGGGTCGATACCTGGAACTGCGACGGCGGCACCAGCACCGAGCAGTCCTACAAAAATATCCCGTTCTACCTGACCAATCGCGGCTACGGTGTGCTGGTCAACCATCCGGAAAACGTCTCTTTCGAAATTGGCTCGGAGAAAGTCTCCAAAGTGCAGTTCAGCGTTGAAGGGGAATACCTGGAGTATTTCGTGATCGACGGCCCGACGCCGAAAGAGGTGCTGAACCGCTATACCCGCTTCACCGGGCGTCCGGCGCTGCCGCCGGCGTGGTCGTTCGGCCTGTGGCTGACCACTTCGTTTACCACCAACTACGACGAAGCCACGGTAAATAGCTTTATCGACGGCATGGCCGAGCGCGACCTGCCCCTGCACGTCTTCCACTTCGACTGCTTCTGGATGAAGGCCTTCCAGTGGTGCGACTTCGAATGGGACCCGGTGACCTTCCCGGACCCGCAAGGGATGATTCGCCGCCTGAAGGAGAAAGGACTGAAGGTCTGCGTGTGGATCAACCCCTATATCGGCCAGAAGTCACCGGTCTTCCAGGAACTGAAAGAGAAAGGTTACCTGCTCAAGCGCCCGGACGGCAGCGTGTGGCAATGGGACAAATGGCAGCCAGGACTGGCGATTTATGACTTTACCAACCCGGACGCGTGCCGGTGGTATGCCGACAAGCTGAAAGGCCTGGTGGATATCGGCGTCGATTGCTTCAAGACCGACTTTGGCGAGCGTATCCCGACGGACGTGCAGTGGTTTGACGGATCCGATCCGCAGAAAATGCACAACCACTACGCCTTCATCTATAACGAGCTGGTGTGGAATGTGCTGAAAGAGACGGTGGGTGAGGAAGAGGCGGTACTGTTTGCCCGCTCCGCGTCCGTCGGCGCGCAGCAGTTCCCGGTTCACTGGGGCGGCGATTGCTATGCCAACTACGAATCGATGGCGGAAAGCCTGCGCGGGGGGCTGTCGATCGGTCTCTCCGGTTTCGGATTCTGGAGCCACGATATCGGCGGGTTCGAAAACACCGCCCCGGCGCACGTCTACAAGCGCTGGTGTGCGTTTGGCCTCTTCTCCAGCCACAGCCGCCTGCACGGCAGCAAATCCTACCGCGTGCCGTGGGCGTACGATGACGAGTCTTGCGACGTGGTACGCCACTTCACCGAGGTGAAATGCCAGCTTATGCCTTATCTGTATCGTCAGGCGGCGCTGGCCCGCGAGTTCGGCACGCCGATGCTGCGGGCGATGATGCTGGAGTTCCCGGACGATCCGGCGTGTGATTACCTCGACCGTCAGTACATGCTGGGGGATGCGATGATGGTCGCGCCCGTCTTCTCTGAGACGGGTGACGTGCAGTTCTACCTGCCGCAAGGACGGTGGACGCACCTGTGGCATAACGATGAAATCGAGGGCAGCCGCTGGCATAAACAGCAGCATGGCTTCATGAGCCTGCCGGTTTACGTGCGCGACAATACCCTGCTGGCGCTGGGCAACAATAAGCAGAAGCCGGACTATGCGTGGAATGAGGGGACAGCTTTCCAGCTGTTTAACCTGGGCGATGGCATCACGGCAGTGAGCGAGGTACCTGCGACGGACGGTTCAGTGGCGTTTACGCTGAAGGCATCACGTCAGGGCGACACCGTGACCTTTACCGGTGCGGGTGACGCGCGAAACTGGTCGGTCTGCTTGCGCAACGTGCCGGAGGTGAGCGGCGTGAAAGGCGGTTCACCGGCGGGAAGCGAGTGGGGCGTGGTGGTGAAAGCCCAGGGGGATGAGGTGGTGGTTTACTTCTGAGCCGTAAAAATGCCCGGTGGCGCTTCGCTTACCGGGCCTACGGGATCGAGTAGGCCGGGTAAGGCATAGCCGCCACCCGGCTTGTTTATTGCACCGGTGTTGAAACTACACCACCCGTCATGGTCTGCTGCACCTGCTGTTTATCCATATTCACCGCATTCAGCTTGCCGTTGACCGTCGGCTTTAAGGGCGCACTGGCCTGCACGCTGCCGCTGGCGGTGAGCTGAACATTGCCGTCGCCCGCAATCGGCAGCGCCGGCCAGCCCCACTGCTGCAGGATGTTGAGCGGCACGCCGCGTCCGTTCAGGCTCACGGTCGTCTGTCGCTGGGGAAGTTGTGAAACCGTCGCGGTCGCCTCAAGTATCCCTTTCTCGGTAAACGCGCTCAGGTCAGTAATATTCACCGTGGCGGCGTTAGCGTTTAGCGCCAGCGACGGACGACGTACGTCCACACGGTTAAAGGTGGCCGCCGCGCCGTTGAGGGTTACGCTGCCGCCCCAGACGCCCCACTGGCGATCTTTTACCAGCTGCAGGTTTGCGCCATAGCCATCCAGAGAGGTGATCTGCCACGGAAAGGCAGGATCGATGTCGATTACCAGGTTGCGGCTCAGGCCGAATTTTTGCAGCGTGACGCTGTTCAGCCATTCCGGCAGTGGCGCCATCCACAGCGTTTTCCAGTTCTGCGGCAGAGTGTACTCCAGCCCGGCGATGGCGACGTCGTTCAGCACCAGCGCTTTGCCGTCGCGCAGCCAGTTACCGGAGGTTCGCACCATGCCGCCTTCCCAGCGGGAGGTGAACTGGCGTAGCGCCACGCCCTGCGGGGAGAATTCCGCATTGAGGATCGGGTCGAAGAGATGCAGAGAGCCGTAGATGAACTCGCTGGCGTTCATGGACAGGCGGCCTTCCTGGCTCTGCCAGTCGCCTTTGCTCAGCGTCAGGTTGCGCAGGCTTAAATCCAGGTCCGTTACCGCCCAGTCCGGGCCCTGCAGCCGGGCATCGGTAACATCCAGACGACCAATCTGCAGAGAAGGGATGGTGGTCAGCGGGGCGAAGAACGCCATCAGCGTTTTATCGCTCTGCAGACGGATCTCGTTCAGACGCAGGGTGTCGATAATCCAGCTGCCGTCGGCGTTGCGCAGGGCGGAGCCGGTGAGTGAGCCGCGGGCCATATCGGCACCAATGGTGCTGAGCACCACTTCTTTGCCGTTAAGCTGGCCCTCGATCAACACGTTGGTGGCCGGCACGCCGTTAAGGGTCAGCGAGCCGGCGCTCATCTGGATCTGCGCGCTTTTACCCAGCACGTTGCCCGCTTCCGGCTGCCACGGGCTGACGCCCCCCGTCACCTTCTGCGCGCTCAGGTCCCATTCGGTATTGGGGCTGTTAAAAGCCATATTGTTCAGTTGCAGACGGTCCGCCTGGAAGGGCAGCGGTGCGGTTTGCGGGGAGAGATTCAGCGTACCGTCGAACAGGGTGATGGTGTCCATATGCAACGGATCGGTGAGCTGGCGGCTGCTCAGGCCAATATCGACTTTTTTGGCAACCAGGGTGGCGGGTTTACCGTCCCGACCAAAGGTGACGTTTTCCAGAATGATGTGAGAAGGCGATGAAAAGCGGTGGTTCATCTTGTCGAAACTGAGTTCGTAGTCGGTATTCACCGTCACCCAGCTGCTGACCTGAGTCGCGCCCCAGCGGGTCTGGAGCAGAATATAGAGCGCCAGCAGCACAATGAGCAGGGCTACCAGAAGATAGACGAGCAGCTTTCCAATAAATTTCATGGTCTTCCATCCCGCAAAACGCACATAGAGGAGTTATGCACGATTTATGAGCAATCCTCAAGGCGGGAATGGTGTAAAGAGATGTCACGGCAGGCATTGACAGCCTGCCGTGAGGACGATCAGTTTTTCTCAGGCGGGAAAACGAGGTTCAGCACGATAGCGGTGATACCGCCCGCAGCAATGCCGGAAGAGAGCAGGTTTTTCACCCAGTCAGGGGCAAACTGCAGGATCAGCGGCTGCTGAGAAACGCCCAGACCGACGGCCAGCGACAGGGCAATAATCATGATCGCGCGACGGTTCAGTGGCTCACGGGAGACGATGCGCACGCCGGAAGCCGCGATAGTCCCGAACATCACCAGCGTCGCGCCACCCAGCACCGGCTCAGGGATGTGCTGCACAAAGCCACTGACTGCCGGGAACAGGCCGAGAACGATCAGCATCAGCGCCACCACGAAGCCGACGTAGCGGCTGGCCACGCCGGTCAGCTGGATCACGCCATTGTTCTGGCCGAAGCAGGAGTTCGGGAAAGTGTTGAACACCGCGGAGACAAACGAGTTCAGGCCGTTCGCCAGCACGCCGCCCTTCAGACGTTTCATATACAGCGGGCCGGAAACTGGCTGTTCGGAGACATCGGAGGTGGCGGTGATATCGCCGATGGTCTCCAGAGAGGTAATCATAAAGACCAGCATCAGTGGCAGGAGCAGACCCCAGTCGATGCCCAGGCCGTAGTAGAGCGGTGTCGGGACGGTGATCAGCGCGCTGTTGGCTGGCGCGGTGTTCTCCGGCAGCATGCCCAGCGCCCACGCCAGCAGATAGCCCGCCGCCATGGCGATTACCAGCGAGGCGACGCGCAGGTAAGGGTTACGCTGACGGTTAAGCAGAATAATGATGGCCAGTACGACGCCCGCCAGCAGCAGGTTTTTTGGTGCGCCAAAGGTGTGGTCGCTCATTGCGGCATAACCGCCGCCAATGGAGGTGAGGCCCACCTGAATCAGTGACAGGCCGATAATCATTACCACCACGCCGGAAACCAGCGGCGTGATGACGCGACGCGCCAGATGCAGCACGCGGGAGATCACCATCTCCGTGCAGCTTGCCAGCATCAGGGTGCCAAACAGCGCCGCCATCATGGTCGGGACATCCGCACCGCCGGTTTTCAGGGCTGTACCTCCCATGATCAGCGGCGCCACAAAGTTAAAGCTGGTGCCCTGAATCGACAGTAATCCCGACCCCACCGGACCCCACGCTTTAATCTGAATAATCGAGGCCACGCCGGAGGCGAAGAGAGACATGCTGATGATGTGCTGCGTATCCTGCGCCGGTAAGCCGAGCGCCTGACAAATCAGCAGCGCCGGGGTGATCACCGCAACAAACATCGCCAGAAGATGCTGGCAGGCAGCGAAAAGCGTCTGCGGCAGCGGCGGGCGGTCTTCAAGGCGGTAAATCAGTTCGCTATTTTGCTTCTGCGCAATCGGTTGCGCATCAGGCGACTCTATGGTGTTAACGGACATCGGCGGCAATCCCACGGTGGAAAAGCGGGCATTTTATCTGACCACCTGGTAAAAGCAAACGATTGCCAGCAAAAAAAGACAAGAAAATCTGCCGCTGTGAGCAGGTTTTCTACATCCGAGAAGGAAAAAAAATTACACTTTTTGCGCCGGGAGCTCATGAAGAGCGCAAACCGGCCCAGGATAACGCCGCGTGTGTATGGAACACGCGCAAAACAGGAGCCTTCTATGATTCATCTTGATACGTTGTCGACCCTTGTTGCCGCAACGCTGGTCTTGCTGCTTGGTCGTAAGCTGGTACATAGCGTTTCCCTTCTGAAGAAATACACCATCCCTGAACCTGTCGCCGGCGGCCTGCTGGTGGCGCTGGCCCTGCTGGTGCTGAAAAAAAGCATGGGCTGGGAAATCGATTTTGATATGTCCCTGAAAGATCCGCTGATGCTGGCCTTTTTTGCCACCATCGGCCTCAATGCCAACCTGGCGAGCCTGCGGGCGGGCGGTAAAGTGCTCGGCGTATTTTTGATTGTGGTGGTCGGGCTGCTGCTGATGCAAAACGCCATCGGTATCGGGATGGCGACGCTGCTGGGGCTGGATCCGCTGATGGGGCTGCTGGCAGGGTCAATTACGCTGTCTGGCGGCCACGGCACCGGGGCGGCGTGGAGTAAATTGTTTATCGAGCGCTATGGCTTTGAAAATGCGACGGAAGTGGCGATGGCCTGTGCCACCTTTGGCCTGGTGCTGGGGGGCCTGATTGGCGGCCCGGTGGCGCGTTATCTGGTGAAGCACTCCACCACGCCGGACGGCAGACCGGACGATGAGCTGGTCCCGACCGCCTTTGAGAAGCCGGACGTCGGGCGCAGCATTACCTCACTGGTGTTGATTGAAACCATCGCGATGATTGCCATCTGCCTGACCGTGGGCAAAGTGGTTGCGCAAGGGCTGGCGGGCTCCGCGTTTGAGCTGCCGACGTTTGTCTGCGTGCTGTTTATCGGGGTGATCCTCAGCAACGGTCTGGCGCTGATGGGCTTCTACCGCGTGTTTGAACGGGCGGTCTCGGTGCTCGGCAACGTCTGCCTGTCGCTGTTCCTGGCGATGGCGCTGATGAGCCTCAAGCTGTGGGAGCTGGCCTCGTTGGCGCTGCCGATGGTGGCCATTCTGGCGGTGCAGGCCCTGTTTATGGCGCTCTATGCCATGTTCGTCACCTGGCGCATGATGGGTAAAAACTACGATGCGGCGGTGCTGGCGGCGGGTCACTGCGGGTTTGGGCTCGGGGCAACGCCAACGGCAATCGCCAACATGCAGGCGATCACCGAGCGATTCGGGCCATCGCACATGGCGTTTCTGGTGGTCCCGATGGTCGGGGCATTCTTTATTGATATCGTCAACGCGCTGGTGATTAAGCTGTACCTGATGTTGCCGATGTTCGCCTGAAGTCAGGCGTTGGAGTAGCGTTCGGTTTCCGGCATCCAGCGTTCAATTAACGCTGCCGCCTGTTCGGGGTAGCGTTCATGAATATGGCGGGCGAGGCGCTGAACTTCTGGGATCATGGCCTGATCGCGCAGCAGGTCCGCGACTTTGAACTCCGCGTTCCCCGTCTGGCGGGTGCCCAGCAGTTCACCCGGGCCACGGATCTCCAGGTCTTTTTGCGCAATCACAAAACCGTCGTTGCTGTCGCGCAACACCTGCAACCGCATCTGGGCGGTTTTCGAGAGCGGGGCTTTGTAGAGCAGGACGCAGTGGGACGCCACCGCGCCGCGGCCAACGCGCCCGCGGAGCTGGTGGAGCTGGGCAAGGCCCAGACGCTCCGGGTTCTCGATGATCATCAGGCTGGAGTTTGGCACGTCCACGCCCACTTCAATGACCGTTGTTGCAACCAGTAAATGCAGTTCCCCCTGCTTAAACGACTGCATCACCGCCTGTTTTTCAGCAGGCTTCATTCGCCCGTGAACCAGACCCACGTTCAGTTCCGGCAGCGCCAGCTTTAACTCTTCCCACGTGGCTTCTGCAGCCTGCGCTTCCAGCAGTTCAGACTCTTCAATCAGCGTACACACCCAGTAGGCCTGACGTCCTTCATGCGTACAGGCATTGCGCACGCGGTCGATGATATCGCTGCGACGCGTATCAGGAATGGCGACCGTCGTCACCGGCGTACGACCCGGCGGCAGTTCGTCGATGGTGGAGGTATCCAGATCGGCGTAAGCCGTCATCGCCAGGGTGCGCGGAATGGGCGTGGCGGTCATGATCAGCTGATGCGGGTGGAAACCCTGCTGCAGCCCTTTTTCCCACAGGGCCAGACGCTGATGCACGCCAAAGCGGTGCTGTTCATCGATAATCACCAGCGCAAGGCCGTTAAACTGCACCTGCTCCTGGAAGATGGCGTGGGTGCCAACAATCATGTGTACCTGACCGCTGGCAATCGCCTCCTGTTGCGCAAGGCGCGCTTTGCCTTTTTGCTTCCCGGCAAGCCAGCCCACTTCAATGCCCAGCGGCGCAAACCAGGCGCGGAAATTGTTCGCGTGCTGTTCGGCCAGCAGTTCGGTCGGTGCCATCAGCGCCACCTGTTTGCCATGGGCAATCGCGCGCAGGGCGGCCAGAGCGGCAACCAGCGTTTTACCGGATCCCACATCACCCTGCACCAGGCGCATCATCGGTACGTCGAGCGCCATATCGCGTTCAATCTCGGCGGTGACGCGCGCCTGTGCGCCGGTGGGTTTAAACGGCAGCGAGGCCAGCAGCTTATCCTTGAGCTCATCACGCGGGCTTAACGGCTGAGCATGGAAACGCTGCGCGCCGGCGCGAAGCGCCAGCATGCTCAGGTTATGGGCCAGTAATTCCTCAAGGATAAGACGCTGTTGGGCAGGGTGTTTGCCGCTTTCTAAATCGCTGAGCTGCAGCGTTGGCGGCGGACGGTGCAGGGTACGCAGCGCCTCGGGCAAACTCATCATCCCCTGCGCCAGCTCGGGTGGCAGCAACTCGGTAATGGCGCAGGTATCCAGCAGCTCCAGCGCCTGATCGGTCAGCTTACGCAGCGTCGCCTGCTTGATGCCTTCGGTCGTCGGGTAAACCGGGGTGAGCGTCTCCTGCATCTCCGGCGTGCTGAGATCGCCCTGAACGCGGTACTCCGGGTGGATCATCTCTGCGCCGTATTTCCCGCGTTTGGCTTCGCCATAGGCCAGCACCCTGCGGCCCGTTGCCAGGCTGTTCTTCATTGCCGCGCTGAAGTTGAAAAATCGCATGGTGAGAATGCCGGTGCCGTCGCTTATCTGGCAGGTCATCATCCGGCGTCCGCCGAAGGTGATGTTGCAGTTCAGGATTTCGCCTTCAACGGTGGCATAAATGGCGGGCAGCAGATCGCCAATTTTGTACAGCTGGGTGCGGTCTTCATAACGCAGGGGAAGGTGGAGCAGGAGATCCTGCACCGTGTGCAGGCCGATTTTAGCCAGCTTATTGCTTTGCGCCGCGCCCACGCCCGTCAGGCTGTTGAGCGGGATGGCATCCAGCAGGCGGCCTTTCATCGGTTACCCTGCGTACTGCATGGTGGCCCACCACCCGGCATCGGCTTCGATCTCGCCCTGCGCGTTGACGTGGGGGTAAGGCAATTTTTTCTGCTTCGCAACGCGAGCCAGCACCGGATAACCACCTTCAAACAGCAGGCGCTGCTGTTCATCTTCCGGCAGCATGCTGTTGCTGCGCTCGTACATCCCGGCGTTCTGACGCTGGCGCTGCGCCTCATACAGAATGAGCGCGGAGGCCACGGAGACGTTCAGGGACTGCACCATGCCGATCATCGGAATGATGATGTCCCGATCTGCCAGATCCAGCGCTTCCTGGGTGATCCCGGTTTTCTCCTGGCCCATCAGAATACAGGTCGGGCGGGTGTAGTCGATCTCACGGAAATCCACGGCTTTAGCGGACAGGTTGGTGGCAAGGATCTGCATACCGCGCCCTTTCAGGTGCGAGACGGCATCGCCAATCGTCTGGTGAGATTTGACGGACACCCAACTGTTGCTGCCTGCCGCCGCAGAAACCATGGTTCGCATCCGGTGACCTGGCCAGACGGCATGCACTTCATGCACGCCGACGGCATCTGCGGTACGGACGATAGCAGAGACGTTATGCGGTTTATGGACCTGCTCCATGCAGACCGTCAGGTCAGGCTGACGCCTGGCGAGCATTTCGCATATCCGCGCGTAACGTTGTGAATTCATGCCACTAGTTTCGGTTACGGGTGACTTTAATCACGTCCGGCATGACGCGGATCTTGCGCATAATATTCGCCAGATGCACGCGGTCGCGGGCGGTCAGACGAATAAAGGCGCTGTACACGCGGCCATCTTTTTCTTCCGTGTTCAGGCTTTGAATATTGGAAGAGGCCGTGTTGATCGCTGCCGTCAGGTTCGCCAGGGCACCCTGGTGGTTGAACATATCCACCTTAATTTCGGTGATAAATTCCTGCGCGGTCTCTTTATCCCACTCGACCGCCATAAACTTCTCGGCTTCTTTTTGATAGCCGCGGATGTTACGACAGGATTCATGGTGGATAACCAGCCCTTTACCGGGGCTGACGTGCGCAATAATCGGGTCGCCAGGGATGGGACGGCAACATTTTGCGAAGGTGATAAGCACGCCGTCCGCGCCTTTAATCGGCAGGTGTCCGTGGCTTTGAGTTGTTGCAGGCACGGCTGTCGTGTCGCCTTGCTGCAGGTTCTTCGCCACCACTACGCTCATGGCGTTGCCGAGGCCGATTTCTGCCAGCAGATCGTCAAGGGAGGCGAGCTTCATGCGCTCCAGCTCACGCTGGATGTTCTCCTGCGGGATTTCGGCCAGCTTGCGGCTGCCGCCCAACGCGTGGTTGAGAAGACGACGCCCGAGGCTTACGGAATCATCACGCTTGAGGTTTTTCAGCAGCTGGCGAATTTTGGCGCGCGCTTTGGAGCTCACGACAAAGTTCAGCCAGGCCGCGTTCGGACGTGCACCCGGCGCGGTAATGATTTCCACCGTCTGGCCGCTGGCGAGCGGCTGAGACAGCGGATAAGGTTGTCTGTCGACGCGCGCGCCCACGCAGGCATGACCGATATCGGTGTGCACGGCATACGCGAAGTCGACCGGCGTCGCGCCCGCAGGCAGTTCGACAATGCGACCTTCTGGGGTGAAAACGTAAATCTCATCCGGGAAGAGATCGGATTTCACGCTCTCGATAAATTCAAACGAGCTGCCCGCACTCTGCTGCAGCTCCAGCAGGCTCTGCATCCAGCGCTGGGCGCGGATTTGTGCGGTCGTGCTGCTCTCGCCACCGTGCTCTTTATAGGCCCAGTGTGCGGCTACACCCATCTCCGCCATCTGGTCCATGTCTTCTGTGCGAATTTGCACTTCAACCGGTACGCCGTGTGGCCCGATCATCGAGGTGTGCAAAGATTGATAGCCGTTCGCTTTTGGAATGGCGATGTAATCTTTCATACGACCCGGACGCGGTTTATACAGGCTGTGCATCTGCCCCAGCACGCGATAGCAGGTGTCGGCGTCGTGGACGATCACGCGGAACGCGTAGATATCCATGATCGAGTGAAAACGCTGCTCTTTGAGCACCATTTTGCAGTAGATGGAGTAAAGATGTTTTTCGCGACCGCTGACCCGGCACGGGATCCCCGCTTCCTGCAAGCGCCCGTCAATTTCAGAGAGGATCTTCTGAATCATCTCTTTACGGTTACCGCGAGCGGCTTTTACCACCTCTTTAATCACGCGATAGCGGTTCGGGTACAATGCTTCAAAACCCAGCTCTTCCAGCTCGGTTTTAATGTGATGAATACCTAAACGGTGCGCCAGCGGGCTGTAGATTTCGAGGGTTTCACGGGCAATGCGGCGACGTTTGTCCGGGCGAAGTGAGCCCAGCGTGCGCATGTTGTGGGTACGGTCAGCGAGTTTGATGAGAATGACGCGGATATCCTGCACCATCGCCATAATCATCTTGCGGAAGTTTTCGGCTTGCGCCTCTTTCTTGTCGCGGAAATTCAGCTTATCAAGCTTAGAGACCCCTTCCACCAGTTCGGCAACGCTTTTGCCAAACAGCTGCTCCATGTCCTGGTAAGTGGCTGGGGTATCTTCTATCACGTCGTGCAGCAGCGCGGCCATCAGCGTTTCGTAGTCGAGTTTCATCTCGGCCAGAATACAGGCCACCGCTACCGGGTGCGTGATGTAGGGTTCACCGCTTGAACGTGTCTGGCCCTCGTGAGCGTCACGTGCAACGAGATACGCCTGCTGAAGACGCTTAATCTGGTCTTCAGGCAGGTAGGTTTGAATCAGTTGATTCAGGCTTTCAAACAGATACAAGGGCGACCCGCAGGTTTAATTAACGACGACCTTCAGCAATAGCGGTTACGGCCTGCAGTTCTGCGGCTTCCTGCTCTTGCTGCTCCTGGCGCTCACGCACGTCGAGGATCTGGTTGTTAATCAGACCTTCTTCGATTTCGCGAAGTGCAATAACGGTGGTTTTATCGTTTTCTTCCGGTACCAGCGGATCTTTACCGCCTACCTGCATCTGACGAGCGCGACGCGCGGCGACCAGCACCAGGTCAAAACGGTTACCAATTTTCTCTACAGCGTCCTGAACAGTTACGCGTGCCATACTTAAAATGCTCCACAGGTGAAGAAATGACTGGGCATGATACTGAAAGTGGGTTCAGTCTGCCAACAGTTTGGTGATTAATGCGTCATGTCGCTGCTTCTGGCGGCTCATACGCAGACGTTCTGCGCGAAGGATGGTTTTGAGATCGCTCAGTGCGGCATCAAAATCATCATTCACAATAAGGTAATCATATTCCGCGTAATGGCTCATTTCTGCAACAGCCTGTTCCATACGCTTTGCGATCACCTCTTCGCTGTCCTGACCGCGGCCACGCAGGCGGCGATCCAGCTCATCTTTCGATGGCGGTAAAATAAAGATACTGCGCGAGTCAGGCATTTTCTTGCGAATCTGCTGCGCGCCCTGCCAGTCGATATCCAGGAACACATTCACGCCCGTGGCCAGAACCTGCTCAATGGTTTCACGCGAGGTGCCGTAGTAATTACCGAACACTTCAGCATGTTCAAGAAACGCGTCTCTGCCGATCATCGCTCTGAACTCGTCGTGATCCACAAAGAAATAGTGTTCACCGTGCACTTCACCCGGACGCGGTTTACGCGTGGTGTGAGAAACAGAAACCTGTGTGTCGTACAACGGTTGGGTTTTTAACAGTGCCTGAATAAGGCTGGATTTACCCGCGCCACTAGGGGCAGAAACAATATAAAGCGTGCCTTGAGCCATGAGAGTCTTTTGTATGTGTTAGCGAAGAAGTCCTACATACGGGCTTATTATACACGTCACCGCCCTGTGACGTAGCCTTTGTCACACTTTTTCCCCTGGATTATTGAATTTTGCGTGCCGTTTTCAGGTTTTATCTGTGGTTTTCAGCAACAAAAAGAAAGACTGGATAGCGCCTCGCACAGTGAAACAAGGTGGTTAGCATTGTTTTAGCCATCGCGGTATACCTCCTGCAACGTAAAGGAGGGATAGCGATGTGGCGATGGATAAGCGGGTTAATGCTATTGTGGTGTGGCTATGGCGCGGCGGTGTGCCCGGTGTGGCCGCAGGCAAAAGCTGAAAAAGAGATCGCGTCGTTAAGCGCGCAAATCAAACGCTGGGATGACGCTTACTGGAAGCAGGGCGTGAGCGAGGTTAATGACGAGGTTTATGACCAGCTTAACGCCCGCTTAACCCAGTGGCAGCGCTGTTTTGGCAACGATATTTCTGCAAACACCTTGCCTGCGCTGACGGGAAGCGTGACACATCCTGTTGCGCATACGGGGGTTCGTAAAGTTGCCAGCAAAGACGCGCTGGCTCAGTGGATGCACAGCCGAACCTCTCTCTGGATGCAGCCAAAAGTCGACGGCGTGGCAGTGACGTTGGTCTATCGCAACGGAATGCTCGCTCAGGCCATCAGCCGTGGCAATGGTCTGAAAGGTGAGGACTGGACGGCTCAAGTGCGTTTGATCCCGTCCGTGCCTAAGCACGTATCCGGCGAGCTGGCAAACAGCGTCTTACAGGGGGAGCTTTTCTGGTTGCGTGAGGGCCATGTTCAACGGCAGATGGGCGGAATGAATGCCCGTGCAAAGGTAGCGGGCGCGATGATGCGACAAAAGGACAATGCGCCTCTGAACCAGATTGGCGTTTTTATCTGGGCCTGGCCGGACGGGCCGCAGATGATGCAGAACGCGCTGACAGCGCTGTCGCAGGCAGGATTTACCCTGACGGCGAGCTACACGGTGCCCGTACAGACGGTTGAAGCTGTTGAAAAGCAGCGTCTGGCCTGGCAAAACGCGGCATTACCCTTTGCCACGGACGGCATTGTGGTGCGGTCTTCGGATGTTCCCCCTGGCGATAGCTGGCTACCCGGTGAAGGCAGCTGGGTTGTGGCATGGAAGTATTCCCCTGCCGCCCAGGTAGCGGAAGTGAAAGATATTCGTTTTACCGTTGGGCGAACGGGCAAAATTTCCGTAGTGGCAACGCTGGAAGCGGTGCAACTGGATGATAAGCAGGTGCAGCGGGTGAGTCTGGGATCGGTCGCGCGCTGGCAAAGGCTGGATATTGCTCCCGGCGATCAAATACAGGTGAGCCTTGCCGGGCAGGGGATCCCCAGGTTTGATAAGGTTGTCTGGCGTGGGACGGACCGACAAAAGCCGGAACCGCCCGCCACGCGCTTTCATTCCCTGAGCTGCTTTTATGCTTCGCCTGAATGTATGGAGCAGTTCTTTGCCAGGCTGACATGGCTTAGTTCAAAGCAAATATTAAACATTGAAGGGTTAGGCGAGTCAGGCTGGCGCACGCTCTGGCAGGCGCATCAGTTTGAACATCTCTTTTCATGGCTGTTATTAACTCAGGCGCAACTGCAGGCTACACCAGGGTTTTCCTCAGCGCGCGGGCTGGCGCTCTGGCATCAGTTTAATCTGGTGCGTGAGCAGCCGTTTATCCGCTGGCTCATGGCGTTAGGTGTTCCGTTGACGCAGGCTTCGCTGAAGGCAATGGGGGACGTAACGTGGCAAAAGCTGAGCGGACGTAACGCAAAGGACTGGCAAACCTTGCCGGGAACGGGCGAGGAGAAGGCGAGAAAAATTGTCGCATTCATTCACGACCCTGGCGTTGCTGGCCTGGCTTCGTGGCTCGGCCAGCAGGGCGTACCAGGATTTTAGAGCGAGCTTGCTTTAGCTTTGCGCCAGGGGGTATGTCTGTCTGGCGAACTGAAGGTATCGCGAAGCTGATCGTAGTCATAGATGTGGCGGCCGCCATCTATCACCGGAATCAGTGTGGGAGCCTGATAGCACGCTTCAAGCACTGAGCTGCACTGATCAACACCCGTTGTGATGCCAAGCCACGTTAACATCAACTCATAATTGCTTGCTGTTGGCCACAGTTCATGGACCCATCCCACTGCTCTTTTTTGGGCATTCAGGGCTTGCTGGCTGTACCAGATAAACTGGGGGACCTGGTAAGCCTCTTTGCTTGGGTTGCGTGAGCCATGCATATAGAGGGAATTGAGCTGCGGGTTTTTTTCCAGCCCATGGTCTGAAAAATAGAGCAGAGAGGACGCGCTTCCCTGCAGACGTTTAACCACTTCGCCAATGAAAGCGTCGGTGAACAGAATCGCGTTATTGTAGCAATCTTCATATTTGTTGCCGGTATGCAGAATATTTGCGGATGCGGGATACCGATCGCAGGCCATTTCATGGCTACCGTTAATATGCAGGAAAATTAATTTTTTGCCGGGGGTTTTAAGCGCCTCATCCAGAGCAGGTAAAAGCTCGGTGTCATAACGCGTGTCAATCCACTGGGCTTTCTGGCTGACAGAGGCAATCGCCACAATGTAATTGTTGCTTTTGCCAGTATTACCCTGGGCGCTAATCCATTCGGTGTGATAGCCCGTTTTTTTAGCAACGCTAACGATATTGTCAGCAAGCTTATCGGCGGTGAAGTGGTCCGGATCCGCTTTACTTAATATCATCGGCACGGAAAGAACCGTGGCTGACGCAGGGGCAATAGCATTGCTAAAAATGAGGGCGTCCTTCGCCAGCCCGGCTTCCACAGGCGTGGTATCCTGGTTAAATCCGTAGAGCTGCATATTGCTGCGACGCGCGGATTCACCCACGATAACAACGTAGTTTTCGATGCCCGTGTCCTGATACTGCAAGGCAGGATAATTGACGCTGTGCTGACTAATTTTCTGCGCCAGCGCGTTATCACGATGGGCAATAATAAACTCTGCACCCGTGTAAAACGGCGTATTGGTTAAAATTCGGGAGCTTAGCGGATAATAAACTTCAAGGTCGTGGCGTTTTTTTAGCCAGTTTGCCGTTGAGTACCAGCCTAAATAAACGGCAAGCAGAACGAAGCCGATAACTTTCACCCGGTAAGAAGCATGCTCGCTAGCGGATTTGATTGTATACCAGGTGACAATAAAGTAAGCCGCCACGGCGGGTAAACAGTTCAGGAATAAACCCGACATGCTTTTCACTTCGGCGACGTGAGTACCGAGAATGCTCATCGCAAATACGGTATTAAATTCGCTCTGGTAGACGCTCCATGTACTGTAGGCAATCGCAAAATTCAACGTGAGCAGGGTAGTTAAAACGAATGCGACGATCTTACCGGGAAGCGAGCGATAGACAGCAGCGGCGCAAACCAGTAACAACGCATTACAAATCGCGATGCGCACTGCGAACCGGGCAGGTTGCGTTAAAAATACTGGCCATAATTGAATCAGCACGGAAACGAGCAGCAAAATCAAAAAATGGCTGCTGAGTTTTTTATTAATAATCAGTGCTGACGTTTTGGCAAAAGACATTGTTTAACGCAAATCATTGGGGCAAAGGTGCGATAGTTTATCGCGTTTACCCCGGTAATATGAGATGACAAAAAGTGCTTTTTACTACTTTGTTGTGGTTTTGTTGAGAATTCAATGGGGGTCCTGCGTGTAATGAAAAACAGGCAATCCCAGCTTTAAGCGCAGCGCCAGCAAGCGGGCCGTAAAGCCAAATAATAACGTGGCAATGACCACAACATCATGGCTCGAAACATAATGTTGTAAAGCGATATACAGAACGGCAGAGGCAAAGGATATTCCGGCGTAAAGCTCTTTCTGAAAAACCAGCGGAATACGCTTGCAGAACATATCGCGCAGTACGCCGCCAAATACACCCGTTACGACCGCGGCGATAGTGGCAATGACCGGGCTTTCACCCATATCCAGCGCGATTTGCGCCCCGATAATGGAGAAAACCACCAGACCCAAAGCATCAAGGACTAAAAACAGACGGCGAAGATGGGGCATAACCGGCGCAACGATGGTGGTCAGCACGGCGGCAATCGCGACAATAACAATGTATTCAGGGTTTTTTACCCAGCCAAGCGGATAATGTCCCAGCAGGATATCGCGTACCGATCCGCCTCCCAGGGCTGTGGCGGTAGCAATAATGATCACCCCAAACGTATCCATACGACGGCGACCAGCGGCAAGTGCCCCAGTCATGGCTTCAGCCGTGATCCCAACGAGATAAAGAATATGTAGCAGCATGTCTTCCCCCAGCATGTAGGGCGGCAGAGTAGCGTTTTGTGCAGCAGGTCACTATTTAGTTTTTTTTGTGTGAGCAAGCAAGGCCTACTTATTCTAATCCTAAAGCAGGCTTTTTTGCCGTTTTCTGGGCGTTATTTTGTGTGTTTACAGATTACTTTTTCTCATGAGTCAGGGGCGTTGAGTGAAAATCTGACGAAACATTGGCACAAGCGCTTTATTGCCCGTCTCGCTGAGATGGTTATCGTCGAAATAGTGCGGTTCAAGGTTTTTACTTCCCATACACCGCCCAGCGCTGCACAGATAAGGCGTAGGGTCCAGTACCCTCACGCCGCAGGTTTTTGCTGCCTGAGATTGCGCATGCAGTATTGCGCTGTTTCGACTTTGATACTCCGCCAGAGGAATGGAGATATCCTGCGCTTTTTTAGACGTCATTAAGCGATGGGAGAGCGTACGAGGCACGTTTACATCCATTTCGGGAACAGGATTGACCAGCACCACCGGATGTTCGCGATTAAGCGTACAGGCCATCTTTACGATGGAGTCCGCATACTGCTGTAAATAGTCTTTATCGTCCAGGGAGCCTGTGTTGAATTTCACCTGCTTTTTCTCAGCATAGTGAGTCAGGCGGTTAACAATGACAACCGGGACGTTGGCCGGGTAGGCTTTTAATTTTTCACTCAGCGAACGGTTAAATTTGCCACAGCGTTTACTTTCAAGCAGCGTGGCATCTGCCAGCGTAGGGCAACCGGAATAGGTTATGCCGACCACAGAACCACGATCCGCGGCGGCTGCAGCGAGGGCAGTGGCCGCGGCTTCGGCGTGGCTGTCGCCAATAATGATGGCTGCCGGTGTTCCGGTACCGTAAAAACTCATGTGCGTTTTTGGGTCGGCGGCATAGTTTTTATTGTTCGCTTCGGCGGCTATTCGATCGACCTGCGCATCAGGACGGCTGGCAATCATGTCGTTTTTAACCAGATAGCTATATCCCCAGGCTGCCCCGACACTGCTAAAAAGAATTATCCAGAATGCGGCAATGCTTCGCTGGTTTAAAAAGCGTTTGGCGGGTTGCTCAATCAATACCCATGAGATCCATCCGAGTAAAAAAGAGAGGGCAATGGCACCGACCACCCAGAGTCCGTTGTGCTGCTGCCCGGCATAAATGAGATATACCGCAACAGGCCAGTGCCACAAATAGACTGAATAAGAACTTAAACCCACCCAGCGAAGATTGCGGTCTGCAAGGCTAATCAGTGAACTGTCGTTGCTGTAGATGACCAGCATGGTACCGAGGATGGGCAGCAGGGTTAGTCCGCCAGGCCAGGCGTTTTCAGCGCTAATACAAAAAACAGAAGCCGCGATGAGCGTATATCCCAGCAGCGTCGTTATTGTGCGCAATGCACTGGGGAGGATTAAACGGTTTGCCCCATACCAGACGAGGCCGCCGCAGAGCATTTCCCAGGCGCGATAGGGCATCAGATAAAACCGGGTAGCGTCATTCACTGTGGCACTCATGCTGAACCAAAATGCGCCCAGCGTGAGTACCAGCAGGCATAAGCCGGTATTAACCCATTTTCTGAACGGATATAACGCCATAATGATAAAGGGTAATACCAGATAAAACTGCCATTCAACCGAGAGTGACCATGTATGCAGGAACCAGTTTTCATGCGAGTCGGTGGCAAAATAATCCCCGGACTCTTTTTTTAACTTTATATTGGATATAAAAATAACAATATAGCCAATATAATTTCCGAGTTTTCGGTATTCATTTGTCGGAAGCCAGAATAAGGTCGCCAGCGCCATGATAATACACAGCATAAGCAATGCAGGGATGATGCGTTTAGAACGCGCAGCGTAAAATTCTATAAGATTAAACGAACGCTTTTCGAGGCCGGTGGATATAATTTTTGTCATCAGAAAACCAGAGATCACAAAGAAGATATCCACGCCAACAAACCCGCCCGGGAGCAGAGCAGGCGCGAAGTGGTAAAGCACCACGGAAAGAATGGCAACGCCACGCAGCAGGTTGATATCCTGGCGGAATTCGCGGTCAACGGCGAGGCTTTTGCTTTCCTCTAATGTTAAGTTGATGTTTGCCATTCACTTTTCCGATCGCTATTTTATCTTTTAATTAAAACGCCGGAGAGTGTATCAAAACTGATCAGTAATTTCTTATGTTCTGATGCCAAACGAAAAAGGCCACTGCATCCAGCGGCCTTTTAAACAGAGATGAGGAAGGTTACTCGATATTGAATCTGTTTATTGAGTAGGTGGGCTTAAGTCGCATGGTTACTGAATTTCATGTAATGCGTTTTTTCATTAGGTACACCCTTGTGTACACGGATTTTTAAAGTGCTCTGGTTTTTGAGCATCAACTGAGACCTATGTTTTATAGGTTTGGTATGAAGCCCTCTATCCTCAACGTAGTGATCACACCCCGGATGAGAAATGAGTTCGAAAACTTAGG
>NZ_POVL01000140.1 GCF_002939185.1 Enterobacter sichuanensis
TATGCTCCCCCATGATGTCAAAGGCAGAATGCATATTTCCGATCGTTTGCCGAATTATTCTCCATTTCGCACAATTGTCAGGCATTCTGTCGCGGGTATTTCCACAACCAGCGCCCGCTGACCATGCGCCAGTAGAACAGCGCGCCGCGCACGGCCCAGTCGAGGAACATCCCCAGCCAGACGCCGATCACGCCCCATCCGAGCATCACCCCGAGCGTATACCCGGCAACGACGCGGCATCCCCACATGCCAAGCATTGAAACCCACATCGCAAAACGGGCGTCCCGCGCGCCTTTCAGACCGGCGGGCAGTACCCATGAGGCCGCCCAGATGGGCATAAAGGCCGCGTTGAGCCAGATGAGGATTTTAACGACCTCTTTCACGTCATCTTCGTGGGTATAGAACGAAGCCATCAGCCCGGCAAACGGCGCAGTGCCCCAGGCAATCAGCGTCAGCCCAATCGTCGACAGCCAGAACACGTGACGCAACTGCCGCTCCGCCTGGCCTATCTGCCCTTTCCCGAGCCGTTTGCCGGTAATGATGGTCGATGCCGACCCCAGCGCGTTACCCGGCAGGTTAATCAGCGAGGCAATGGAAAAGGCAATGAAGTTACCGGCGATAACGTCGGTGCCCATCCCGGCGACAAACATCTGCGTCAGCAGCTTCCCGCCGTTAAACAACACCGATTCAATGCTCGCGGGAATACCAATCCCCATGACTTCCCAGATAATGGCGAAATTAAAGGGGCGGAAATAGCTTTTCAGCGTAAGACGCAGCGAAGGCGTGATCCCCGCCATCAGCACCCCAATAATGGCCGCCGCACCGATATAGCGAGAAATGGTTAACCCCAGCCCGGCGCCGATGAACCCCAGTCCATCCCATGAGAACACGCCGTAGATCAGCACGCTGCTGATCATGATATTCAGGATATTCATTCCGCCGTTGATCAGCAGCGGGATTTTGGTATTACCCGCCCCACGTAGCGCGCCGCTGCCAATCAGCGCAATGGCTGCCGCCGGGTAGCTTATGACGGTCATCTCGAGATAGGTCAGCGCCAGGTCTTTTACCTCACTGGTGGCTTCCCCGGCGACAAAGTCGATAATCTCTTTACCGAAATAGTGGATCAGCGCCGCCAGAACGATCGAAAAAATAGTCATGATCATCAGCGACTGGCGGGCCGCCTCGCGGGCACGTTTGGGGTCAAGCTTGCCAAGGCTAAAGGCCACCACCACCGTGGTCCCGAGGTCTATAGCGGCAAAGAACGAGATCACCACCATGTTAAAGCTGTCCGCCAGCCCTACCCCGGCCATCGCCTCTTTCCCCAGCCAGCTCACCAGGAAGGTGCTCAGCACGCCCATTAACAGAACGCAGGTGTTTTCCAGAAAGATAGGCACAGCAAGCGGGGTGATTTCACGCCAGAACAGAACACGATAGCTTTTACGTTTTGCATACCATGGCGTGCGCGTTATCGCCTGGCGTAAGGAGGCAGTGACGTTCAAAATGGACCTTAGCGAGAAAAGTTGAAACTCCATTTCAAATGATGGGGGACAAATGCTAATCCTGCAAAGTATTTTCCTTAAAAAGATGTGTGGATTTACAACAAACTGATGACAGAATCAGCAATCAGTCGTTTTTCTCTAAGATCAGGTTTGACAAAACTTTTTTCGCCGCTAAGATAAGCCTCCACA
>NZ_POVL01000141.1 GCF_002939185.1 Enterobacter sichuanensis
AAATGAATACCAAGTCTCAACGAGTGAACACGTAATTCATTACGAAGTTTAATTCAATGAGCATCAAACTTTTAAATTGAAGAGTTTGATCATGGCTCAGATTGAACGCTGGCGGCAGGCCTAACACATGCAAGTCGAACGGTAGCACAGAGAGCTTGCTCTCGGGTGACGAGTGGCGGACGGGTGAGTAATGTCTGGGAAACTGCCTGATGGAGGGGGATAACTACTGGAAACGGTAGCTAATACCGCATAACGTCGCAAGACCAAAGAGGGGGACCTTCGGGCCTCTTGCCATCAGATGTGCCCAGATGGGATTAGCTAGTAGGTGGGGTAACGGCTCACCTAGGCGACGATCCCTAGCTGGTCTGAGAGGATGACCAGCCACACTGGAACTGAGACACGGTCCAGACTCCTACGGGAGGCAGCAGTGGGGAATATTGCACAATGGGCGCAAGCCTGATGCAGCCATGCCGCGTGTATGAAGAAGGCCTTCGGGTTGTAAAGTACTTTCAGCGGGGAGGAAGGTGTTGAGGTTAATAACCTCAGCAATTGACGTTACCCGCAGAAGAAGCACCGGCTAACTCCGTGCCAGCAGCCGCGGTAATACGGAGGGTGCAAGCGTTAATCGGAATTACTGGGCGTAAAGCGCACGCAGGCGGTCTGTCAAGTCGGATGTGAAATCCCCGGGCTCAACCTGGGAACTGCATTCGAAACTGGCAGGCTAGAGTCTTGTAGAGGGGGGTAGAATTCCAGGTGTAGCGGTGAAATGCGTAGAGATCTGGAGGAATACCGGTGGCGAAGGCGGCCCCCTGGACAAAGACTGACGCTCAGGTGCGAAAGCGTGGGGAGCAAACAGGATTAGATACCCTGGTAGTCCACGCCGTAAACGATGTCGACTTGGAGGTTGTGCCCTTGAGGCGTGGCTTCCGGAGCTAACGCGTTAAGTCGACCGCCTGGGGAGTACGGCCGCAAGGTTAAAACTCAAATGAATTGACGGGGGCCCGCACAAGCGGTGGAGCATGTGGTTTAATTCGATGCAACGCGAAGAACCTTACCTACTCTTGACATCCAGAGAACTTTCCAGAGATGGATTGGTGCCTTCGGGAACTCTGAGACAGGTGCTGCATGGCTGTCGTCAGCTCGTGTTGTGAAATGTTGGGTTAAGTCCCGCAACGAGCGCAACCCTTATCCTTTGTTGCCAGCGGTTAGGCCGGGAACTCAAAGGAGACTGCCAGTGATAAACTGGAGGAAGGTGGGGATGACGTCAAGTCATCATGGCCCTTACGAGTAGGGCTACACACGTGCTACAATGGCGCATACAAAGAGAAGCGACCTCGCGAGAGCAAGCGGACCTCATAAAGTGCGTCGTAGTCCGGATTGGAGTCTGCAACTCGACTCCATGAAGTCGGAATCGCTAGTAATCGTAGATCAGAATGCTACGGTGAATACGTTCCCGGGCCTTGTACACACCGCCCGTCACACCATGGGAGTGGGTTGCAAAAGAAGTAGGTAGCTTAACCTTCGGGAGGGCGCTTACCACTTTGTGATTCATGACTGGGGTGAAGTCGTAACAAGGTAACCGTAGGGGAACCTGCGGTTGGATCACCTCCTTACCTTAAAGAACCTGCCTTTG
>NZ_POVL01000142.1 GCF_002939185.1 Enterobacter sichuanensis
TCCCGCCCAGGTATTCCAGATTACCGCTATCGGCGGGGCAACCAGTCTCACCGTGACACCTGCGGCAAGTCCTGCCATCCCTGCCGGAACGAAGTATTCGATTTTGCTGAGCGACAGCCTGAGTGTGGATGGCCTGGCGCAGGACATCGCTGAAACCTTCACGATGTACCAGCGTTACATGAGCGGGTTCGCTGATGTGATGAAGGGTACTACAGACGTCACTATCACGATTAACGGTGTGGCCGTTACCGTGCCGGGTCAAAAATCTCTGGCGAAGAAAGGGGCTAACAGCGACATTACCAGCCTTTCCGGGCTGACTACCGCGCTCAGTATCAGCCAGGGCGGAACAGGTGCAAAGAATGCTGCTGACGCTCGCACAAACCTCGGTTTGGGAAGTAGCGCCACGAGGAACTCACTGGATTCTGAGATTGTTACCAATAGTGATACGAGTCAGATTCCAACGCTGAAAGCTCTTGGTTTGGGATATTCTCGTCATATCGACAACTTCTCAAACACAAACATGCTTGGATTCGGGCGCTTCACAAGTCAGACAGTCAATAATCCTGAAAATACCTACGGTGTAGGGGTGCAGCTACAATATGATGCTGGTCCATCCACGTCATGGTTCGTTTGGACGATCGATGGACAGGCATATATACAGACAACCCATGGGCAGGGCACTACGTATCTATGGAAAAAGGTTTACACGACTGCAAACACTACTGTTGCATCAGATGGCAGCATTAAAGCAGCATCACCTGTGGCCCGTATTGTGACGAGTCGTGACGTATGCCAGCGAGCTGATATAGCGGAGGATGGGTTCGCATGGTGCGGCTGCGGTACGTCGAACGCCGAGGCGGAAGGAATCAACATTTCCCGGCTCGATGTCGGTGTCTACGTACTGACTGGTTCGACAGGCCTGGCATCTGATGGATGGCAACTGCTGCCGCCAATGGACCCTGGCGGCATGGGAGAACTGGGTGTGGTCGAGGCAGAGCAAACCGACAATGGCGAGCTGACAATCCGCCTGTTTAAGCGCAAATACATGCTCAACGATGAAGGAGAGATCGTTAAAACGAAAGGGGCTGCTATGGATGTTCCGTCTAACAGTTGGATCGATGTGCGACTGGACATGCCTGAAAACAGTGTATGGAATCAACGCCAGAAAGCAGCCGTGGACGCTGCGGAGAATGAATCTGGTTCGTAAATAAATGTTGGCAGCCAGATAAAAATGGCTGCCAGATTTTGTCACATACCAACCTGACGGACTGTAGGAAACTCAGAAACAAGCCACATGTCGGATTCATCAAACATTTCCTCCAGCATACGGTTCAGCTTTTCCCGATCACTTTTGCTGGCATCACTATTTAAGCCGTTCGCCTGCATCGGCTTTACCTTCACTTCGGCATCAGGAAAAATCTGGTGCACCCGCTTTGTTAGTTCAGCCAGGATGATCTCTCTGGCCCCTTGGAGCCCTTCAACATTTCGCTTGTCATAAACCAGTTCAACAAACATACCGATCCTCTCGTAAGTGAAAATTGCCTGTGCTTGATCTGTTTTCATAAAAATACTACTGTATATAC
>NZ_POVL01000143.1 GCF_002939185.1 Enterobacter sichuanensis
GATCATTACACGCGCGCACAGTGGGAAAACATGAGGCGAAAAAGTTTCTTCTTTTTGATAACCGTTAATTAAATAGTGCAATACCAATCCGAGAAATTGGCATGCATTAATTGACTCTACCGCGCCATGCGTTGCTCGACTCTGAGCCTGGGATTCGAAGTAAATCGCACGCAGCGATTTTCGACGAAAGATAGACACCGGTGCCTGACGAATAACCCCAGCATTACCAGCAGTGTGTTTCTCTGTATTACCATACCAGGAAGGTCCGACACGCATATACTGTTCAAGTGCGAATTGCGTCGTATTCCCGATATCGAAGCACCGACCATTACTGCTATTCTCTCCGTCAAGATACCATTTCAGGAGATATTTTCTAAGCACATCGGTGTGCATTCTGTTTTCTGAAAGATAAGTCTCGGCCAGACATAATGCCATGGACGTATCATCTGTCCATTCACCAGGTTTTAATTGAAAAGGTCCGCCACCAATCATATCCGCTACATGTTCACTGTCTCTTTTCTTAAACTCAAGAGTGGTGCCGACGGCGTCCCCAACAGCCAGTCCCACAAGCGCCCCAAGCGCTTTATCACGTGAAACATCTTCAGTCGTAATTAAAGGTAAAGTTGCATCCCAGGCTTGTGAAGAACTCAAATTATCAATACTGTTGCTTCTTATTGCCTTACGGACATTAATTGGCAGGTATGTATGATAGCGAGCAGCATAATGATTGATTACTGAGTCTTCGTAATGAAGGTCGATCATGGTATTTCCTTTAATTCCATATTCATTATTCAAGGTTCATCTGACCTGCTGACAACCTCAAACGATGTATTCGGCTTAGCACCAGACGCGATGTCACGTCATGCAGTCCTTCATTATTTTTTACTGGCACGAGACACAACAAAAGCAAACTCACTGGCACCATTTTCGCTCAGGGCAAATAAATTCATGGTTCTGTCTTTATATACATCTGGTAACGCCAGCGTAGCTTCCTGGAGAGTATATTCCGCCATACGAGTTACTTTTATTTGTTGGCATTAATAACAAAAAAACTATCCACTTCCTGCTGGATTTCACTCTGATGGGATGACCCAGGAGGATCGATGGCATTGCTTCCACCGGCAGGGTTCAGATGCAGTTCACCGCCAAGCGTGTTTATCTGCGCGTTCTGTTTTGCGGTGAAGTTAAAGTTATTACCAATGATATTAACGCTGCCATCTTTTGATAATTCAATGGCGCTTTCACCACACTCCAGCCTCAACGTATTGCCCGCTGAAATAATAAAGTTATTAACCACTTTATCGCTGCGACTGTTACCCGTCAGGCAAATGACGTCCCCTTTAACACCCGCCTGCTGATTTTTCACCACCCGTAAGGTTTCATTTTCACCTACAAACTGGGTACGATTTTTTTCCGTGGCATGCGATTCATCATTTTTGACGTTAATATCCAGATTGCGCTCGGCCTGGAGCCACACCTGCTCCGCGCCCGCCTTGTCCTCAAACCGCAGGGCGTTGGCGTTGTCGACCGAGCCGTCTTTC
>NZ_POVL01000144.1 GCF_002939185.1 Enterobacter sichuanensis
CGATTATGCTCAACCGAATTACCGTCCAGCTCCCGGTCGAGGGGCTGCTCTTCTGGAAACTCTCCGGCCGCGAGGCGATGTCCGAGTCGTTCGCCCTGACGTTGACCCTGCTCGGCACGGATGCGCGCATTGACCGCAGCAAACTGCTGGGCCAGCCGGTCACGGTGACCATCCCGACGCAGAACCTGCTCACCTCCCGCTATATCAACGGTAAAGTCACGCGCGTGGCGGTGAGCGCCGTTGAGCTGTCGGGGACCCGCTACGCGGTGTACCAGCTGACGGTGGAGCCGGACCTGTGGCCGATGAAACGCGACCGTAACCTGCGCATCTTCCAGGGGCAGACGGTGCCGCAGATTGTGAAAACCCTGCTGGGCGAGCATCAGGTCAACGTCGAGGACAAGCTCACCGGCAGCTACCGGGTGTGGAACTACTGCGTGCAGTATCAGGAGTCGAGCCTGGACTTCATCAGCCGCCTGATGGAGCTGGAGGGGATTGCGTATCACTTCAGCCATGAGGCCGACAAACACACCCTCGTGCTGACCGACGCCGCCACCCAGCATCAGCCGTTCAGCGGCTACGAGGTGATTCCGTATCACCAGACGCCATCCGGCGGCAGCACGGATGAAGAGGGTATCGGCCAGTGGGCGCTGGAGGACAGCGTCACGCCGGGGATTTACAGCCTCGACGATTACGATTTCCGCAAGCCGAACGCGTGGCTGTTCCAGGCCCAGCAGAACCCGGCGTCGCCGAAGCCGGGCAGCATTGACGTCTACGACTGGCCGGGACGCTTTGTGGAGACCGGGCATGCGGAGTTCTACGCCCGCATTCGCCAGGAGCGCTGGCAGGTGGAGCACCAGCAGATTCAGGCCACCGCCACGGCGGCAGGCATTGCGCCGGGCCACACCTTCACCCTGACTAACGCGCCGTTCTTCAGCGATAACGGCGACTATCTGGTGACGGCGGCGGGGTATCACTTCGAGGAGAACCGCTACGCCAGCGGCGAGGGTGAAACTATTCACCGGACTGATTTCACGGTTATCCCGGCGTCGGTCTCTTATCGCCCGGCGCAGAGTACGCCCTGGCCGCGCACCTACGGCCCGCAGACAGCAAAAGTGGTGGGTCCGCAGGGGGAGAGCATCTGGACGGACAAATACGGCCGCGTGAAGGTGAAGTTCCACTGGGACCGTCTGGCGAAGGGCGACGACACCAGCTCCTGCTGGGTGCGAGTGTCGAGCGCGTGGGCGGGCCAGGGCTACGGCGGGGTGCAAATCCCACGCGTGGGCGATGAGGTGGTGGTGGACTTTATCAACGGTGATCCGGACCGTCCGATTATTACCGGGCGGGTGTACAACGATGCGAGCATGCCGCCGTGGGCGCTGCCGGCGGCGGCGACGCAGATGGGCTTTATGAGCCGGAC
>NZ_POVL01000145.1 GCF_002939185.1 Enterobacter sichuanensis
TGATCTTGACCCTCCATCTCCGAACAGCTTTAGTATCTTAAGTTAACGATGTCCGCTGCCGCCGGTATTCCCTCGGGGAGTGATATCCCAGCGCGCTGTGCGGGTGGTTTTCATTGTAATGCGTGAACGCTACTGCAAGGTTTCGCAGTGCTGTTCTCACATCCGGTTTTGGCATGAACGCGATATAGTCTTCTTTCATCGTTTTCACGAACCGTTCGGCCATGCCATTACTCTGCGGGCTGCTCACCGCTGTTGTGCAGGGCTCCAGATTCAGCTCTCTCGCGAACCTCCGCGTTTCATACGCGGTATACGCTGAACCGTTGTCCGTCAGCCACTGCACCGCTGTATCGGGCAACCTGTCGCCGAAGCGCTTTTCCACCGACCTCAGCATCACATCCTGCACGGTTGAACTGTCATAGCCTCCCGTGCTTGCTGCCCAGTCTATGGCCTCACGGTCGCAGCAGTCCAGCGCGAACGTTACCCGCAGTTTTTCGCCGTTGTCGCAGCCGAACTCGAAGCCATCTGAACACCAGCGCATATCGCTTTCTGCCACCGCTATCTTGCCCTTATGTTCACGCTTCGGTCGCTCTGGTTTGTCATGCAACAACAACAGGTTATGCTCGCTCATTATCCTGTAAAGCCGTTTGGCGTTCACAGGTGGCTGTCCCTCTGTGCGACGTTGCTTGCGCAGGATGCCCCACACGCGTCGATAACCATAACTCGGCATATCGCTGATGATGTCGAGGATAGCCGACAGTATTTCTTCGTCTGCTTCGTCATTACGCCGGTTACAGCGCTTGTCCTGCCAGTCGGCAGAACGGTTAATCCGCAGTGACAGCTGCGCACGCGACACGCCCATGGTGCGGCTGACCAGGGCTATTCCCCGTCCTTTGGCAACAAGGGCGCGTGCGCTATCCATTTTCGCGACTGGCCGTACTCCACGGCTTCTTTCAGGATCTCAACTTCCATCGTCTTCTTGCCCAGAAGGCGCTGAAGTTCCCGGACCTGCTTCAGAGCAGCAGTAAGCTCAGAAGCAGGAACGACTTCCTCTCCGGCCGCAACGGCGGTGAGGCTGCCTTCCTGATATTGCTTCTTCCACTTAAACAGCAGGCTGGGCTGGATACCATGCAGGCGGGCGACATGGGAGACATTCATGCCCGGCTCCATCGTCTGCTGGATAATGGCGATCTTCTCCTGAGGAGTTTTACGTTTACGGGCTTCTTGCCCTAACAGGATCCCGGTCATCTCAAAATTGGCGTTAGTGTTAGACATATATTCAAGCCTATCTCTTATCTGGAGATACAGCTACTGTCCGGTGTTTCAGGGGGCTACATCAG
>NZ_POVL01000146.1 GCF_002939185.1 Enterobacter sichuanensis
GGGTCTTCCCTTGTTGTGGTGGCTGAAGGCATGATAATGGTGTATTTAATCGCCAGAGGTCACCGCCATGGACGAAAAGTCCCTCTACGCTCATATTCTCAACCTGTCCGATCCGTGGCAGGTAAAGTCCCTTTCTCTCGATGAAAATGCCGGTTCTGTTACTGTCACTATTGAGATCGCTGAAAACACCCGGCTAGCCTGTCCGACCTGCGGTAAATCCTGTTCTGTTCACGATCACCGTCATCGTAAATGGCGCCATCTTGATACCTGCCAGTTCACCACTATTGTTGAAGCCGATGTTCCACGAATTATGTGTCCGGAGCATGGCTGCCTGACGTTGCCTGTTCCGTGGGCTGGCCCCGGAAGCCGGTATACGTTGCTATTCGAATCGTTCGTTCTCTCATGGCTGAAAATCAGCACCGTTGATGCTGTCAGGAAGCAACTTAAGCTCAGTTGGAATGCGGTTGACGGCATTATGACCCGGGCAGTTAAGCGAGGTCTTGCCCGGATAAAAAAGCCATTATCCGCCCGTCATATGAATGTGGATGAGGTCGCCTTTAAAAAAGGACATCGTTACATAACGGTGATCTCCGATCGCGATGGTCGGGCGCTGGCCTTAACGGATGATCGCGGCACAGAGAGTCTTGCCGGCTATCTTCGCACGCTCACTGATGGGCAGTTGCTGGCTATCAAAACGCTCTCAATGGACATGAACGCGGGCTATATAAGAGCAGCGCGTATCCACTTACCCAGTGCGGTTGAGAAAATCGCCTTTGACCGCTTCCATGTGGCGAAGCAACTGGGCGAGGTAGTTGATAAAACCCGTCAGAATGAACATCCGCACCTCCCTGTTGAAAGCCGACACCAGGCAAAAGGAACCCGCTTCCTGTGGCAGTACAGCGATAAGTGGATGACCGAATCCCGGCAGGAAAAGCTGATGTGGCTGCGTGCACAGATGAAGCTGACGAGCCAGTGCTGGGCGCTGAAAGAGCTGGCAAAGGATATCTGGAACAGGCCATGGAGCGAGGAAAGACGGAGTGACTGGCAGAGATGGTTGGCGCTGGCGGCTAACAGTGACGTTCCCATGATGAAAAATGCCGCGAAAACGATAGGAAAAAGGCTGTACGGGATCCTGAATGCGATGCGACACAGTGTCTCAAACGGAAATGCGGAGGCACTTAACAGCAAGATCAGGCTGCTGAGGATAAAAGCCAGGGGATACCGAAACCGGGAGCGCTTTAAACTGGGGGTGATGTTCCACTACGGAAAGCTGAATATGGCGTTCTGAGCCTTCCCACCATGATCGGGGAAGACCCAT
>NZ_POVL01000147.1 GCF_002939185.1 Enterobacter sichuanensis
TGTAGTGGCACAGTAAATTTGGCCACCTGATTAAAGGTGATATTCTCACCTCAACACAAAACAGGTGACTTAATGAACAAGAAAACCAAACGTACTTTCACCCCTGAGTTCAGGCTGGAATGTGCACAACTGATTGTTGATAAGGGCTACTCATATCGACAAGCCAGTGAGGCGATGAATGTCGGTTCTACCACGCTTGAGAGCTGGGTACGCCAGCTCAGGCGAGAGCGCCAGGGGATTACGCCCTCTGCCACACCCATTACTCCAGACCAGCAACGTATCCGTGAGCTGGAAAAGCAGGTTCGCCGTCTGGAGGAGCAAAATACGATATTAAAAAAGGCTACTGCGCTCTTGATGTCCGACTCGCTGAACGGTTCACGATAGTTGCCAGACTGAGTGACAGCCACACGGTTGTCAGCCTGTGCTCCGCGCTGGAAATACACCGCAGCAGTTACCGGTACTGGCGAAAACGACGCGATATGGTTAATCCGGTACACGTCAGGCTGTGCAGCGAAATACGTCGGGCGTGGAACCAGAGCCGGGGCTCCGCGGGGGCACGCACTCTGGCTGGCATGCTGACCCAAAACGGCGTCCCGATGAGCCGTTACCGTGCCGGACGTCTGATGAAATATCTGAACCTGAGCAGTTGTCAGCCCGGAAAACATCAGTACAAAAATGCCCGTCAGGAGCATACCTGCCTGCCGAATCTGCTCGAGCGTCAGTTCGCTGTGCCTGAGCCAGACCGGGTGTGGTGCGGAGACATTACGTATCTCTGGGCAGGAAACCGCTGGTGCTATCTGGCGGTCGTCATGGATCTTTTTGCCCGCAGGGTTATCGGCTGGAGTCTGTCAGTACATGCCGATACCGCACTGATAAGCGGTGCCCTGCGGATGGCCTATGAAACGCGTGGTCAACCACGTGATGTCATGTTCCATAGCGACCAGGGAAGCCAATATACAGGTCTGAAATATCAGCAACTTCTCTGGCGTTACAGAATAAAACAAAGCGTCAGTCGACGGGGAAACTGCTGGGATAACAGTCCAATGGAACGCTTCTTCCGCAGTCTGAAAACAGAATGGGTGCCGGCAAATGGTTATGCAGGCGAGGACAAGGCCCGGCAGCAAATTAATGATTACATACTGAACTACTACAACAGCGTCAGACCCCACCATTATAACGGTGGCTTGACGCCGGAAGAGTCAGAGAACAGGTACCATTTTTACTGTAAAACCGTGGCCAGTATTACTTGACCACTACA
>NZ_POVL01000148.1 GCF_002939185.1 Enterobacter sichuanensis
CCTTAACTCACTGGCGATGGACGTAATCAGAACGCTGCCAACGCAGCGGGGAAATCCGTGGTTGTTTATTGGTAAAAAACAGGGAATGCCGCTGAGTAACCCGGTTAAAGCCTTTCAGCGTATCGTGCGTCGGGCGGGAATTTTCGACAAGGAAGTGTGTATTCATACCTGCCGCCATTCGGTTGCCGCCCTCATCGTGTCCTACGGCGGAACACTGTATGACGTTCAGGCTCAACTGGGGCACCGCAGCAGTCAGTCTTCACAACGGTATGCGCATCTTCATCCTCAGCGCTTACAGAACACCAGTCAGTTACTGGCGGAAAGGATAACGGCTCAGTTACCTTCCTTGCGATAACAAAAAAAGCAGAGGCAAATGCCCCTGCTTTTTTTACTGTTCAGCTATCAGTCAGAACGGGATATGCTCATAATCGGTCTCATCCTCATTACTTCTAGCAAGATATCGGGCTTTATTGCGAGCCTGATCGATTGATAGTGTTGGAAATTCGCCAAGATAATCATAACGAACGTTACCTTTGAAAATATAACTGGTGAAGAAACGAATGTTTTCATTCCGGTTAATCATTGCTTTTAATTCAGGATACTTACCGTCGGTCACTTCCCTACAGATACCATAAAAATTGCATTTAGCCTGCGTCATGATAAGACCATAAGGCGTAAGTGGTGGGCGAAAAGTTTCACAGCCTGTAATAGCACCAGGAAAAGTGTGATTTTCATCTAATTCGCAGAATTCAGTCATGGGGTTCCCCTTCTGTTAATTTACTCAGAATAATAAGTTTAAATATAAGTTAGTTAACTACATTCAGATAATGCTCTAAGCACAATTCAAATCAGCACTGATAAACCCTCGCTTAATGTGGTAGTAACACCTGTCCATACCAGTAAGAGGACGCTTTTTGTAATGCCCTTTACTTTCTGCCCGCAGCAGTTTTCGACGTACCAGTTCCTTAGCGACGTCACTGGCGCTTAAGGAATGTTTCTGACACCACTCTTCAAATACAGGTGCGAAGACTAAAAAATCTTCACTAGCATGATGAATATACCCCCAGTGATTTGCGGGTTTACGGTTGTCCGGTTCTTTAAGACCGATAAAATGCGCACCTTCTCGCTTTACAAG
>NZ_POVL01000149.1 GCF_002939185.1 Enterobacter sichuanensis
GGCCCTCAGAGCATCTGTGCTCAGTGTAAACCGGTAAGGGGGTCGGATGTACAAATGGTTCAGAGAACGGATCTGAGGTAATCCTGTAGTTATTTTGTAGTTTATCTGTAGTCATCGCACTAAAAATCAGGATTAAATCATCAACTTTTGTAGTCTTCCTGTAGTTTGCCTGTAGTCCGGAAAAATAATCCGTTCATGCAAGCATGAACGAAGCAGTTAAAGACGCTTTTTCGTCACCAATGCTCCTTAACCTGCGCAGTACACCCGGCCAGAATGATAATTTTTTGCCCCTTAAATGGTCATACACCTAACGCAGCCGCGATTTTCATCGCAACTGCATGAATTAAAAGGTAAAAACTGAAATCTCCGTTTATTCATGTAATACGCAACGTATTACAATCACCTGTAATTACATGAAAATAAAGAAATAAAATGTAATACCGGCGTATTACCGCGTACGCGGGCAAGCGAAAAAGCTATAACGCTTCCCGGCCGACAGGCGGCCCGGAATCCACAGGGGCGTGCAGGTTCTCTTCAGTAACCTGCGCCATTAAATCAAAAACGTCATATTCGCCGGGAAGCGGAGCATCAGTCGCATCCCGTTGTTCATCATACTCAGATGGCATGGGGTGATATCCAGTAGCTGAGAGATTGTTAGCGGGTTTCGGGGCGCAGCCCTGAACCAGTCACGTAGCGCTAGCGGAGTGTATACTGGCTTAATATGTTACGGATGAGTAACACGTAATGAAAGTGCTTCATGTGGCAGGGGAAAAATGCAGCGGCAGGGCGTACAGGAGAAAATGGAGGTTACGGTGATATGACGCCTCCTCGCTCACTCGGTCGCTGACGCTCCTGCCGTGAGTCTGCGGCGGGCGTTACCTGCACACGGATAAGAGCAAAGACATACGGCATGACAAGCGGGGCAGCAAAAGGCTGCGGAGCTGCCGTTTTTCCATAGGCTCCGCCCCCCTGACAAGCATCACGAAAATCTGACGCTCAAATCAGTGGTGGCGAAACCCGACAGGACTATAAAGATCCCAGGCGTTTCCCCCTGGTAGCTCCCTCGTGCGCTCTCCTGTTCCTGCCATTCGGTTTACCGGTGTCATTCCGCTGTTATGGCCGCGTTTG
>NZ_POVL01000015.1 GCF_002939185.1 Enterobacter sichuanensis
AGCGTCGGACGATTTCGTCCTTAACCTGGACTTCACCGCGCCGGATGCCAGCAAAGTGAGCATTACCGATGTGGTGGATGATTTTGGTTCCGTAACCGGGACGATTGCCTCAGGTGGTAAGACGGACGATAACACGCCGCTGATCAAGGGAACGGGCGCAGAGCCGGGCAACACCATCACCGTCTATAACGGCGACAGGGTGATTGGCACCGCTAAAGTACAGGCTGACGGTACCTGGGAACTTCAGGTCACGAAAGCCCTGCCTGACGGGACCTACAACCTGACGGTGAAAGAGACCGACAGCGTGGGTAACACCACGGCGGCATCACCGGAATACATTATTCAGATCGATGCCGGCGGTCAGCCGCTGCCACCGACCCTGAGCAGTGTGGAAGATGATGTTGCGCCGCATACCGGCCCATTACAAAAGGATGCGACAACCAACGACGACACCCTGTTGTTGACGGGTACGGCTGAAGCCGGTGTCACGGTTCGCATTTATGGCGGCCCGAACGGCACCACCCTGTTGGGTGAAACCAAGGCTGATGCCCAGGGCAAATGGACCTTCAATACGCCGAAACTGGCGGACGGCGTTCATACGTTTGTCGCGGAGGCCATTAACGACATTGGTCAGGTAAGCCCACAGACTGGCGGCTTCCCGATCACGGTGGATACCAGCGCACCGGGTGAGGTCACTGGCTTTATCGTGAGCGATAACGAAGGTCCGAAGACCGGTACGTTGTCCAATGGCGATACTACTGACGATGCGACACCGACCATCAGCGGCAAAGCAGAGCCAGGCAGCGTGGTTCACATCTATGTGAACGGCCAGGAAAACGGTACGACGGTAGCAGATGCGAACGGTAACTGGTCTTACACCACCGGTTCACTGGCGGATGGGGAATATACCTTCACCGCGCGTGCTGAAGATTCAGCAGGCAACCTGGGAGCTGAAAATGCCGGTGTTACCGTCACGCTTGATACCTCCAGCGTTCCGGTCACCATCGTTCGCGTCATGGATGATAAAGGCACGGTCACCGGCGAACTGAAGGCGAACGACGTCACTGACGACGCGCGTCCGGAATTCAGCGGTAAGGCGAAAGCAGGCAGCACTGTCACCATCATGGATGGCAACGTGGTGTTGGGCAGCGTCAAGGCCGATGCCAGTGGCAACTGGGTATTTACGCCTACCAGCGATCTGGGCGATGGCGTACACAACATTACGGCAACCGCGAAAGATCTGACGGGTAAAGAGGATACCTCCAGCACCTTCAGCTTCGAAATTGACAGTAAAGCACCGAACCGTCCGAGTATCGATTACGCGGAAGATCAGGTGGGGACGATCAAGGACGATCTGAGCAACAACGATGTCACTGACGATCCGCAGCCAATCCTGCACGGTACGGCTGAAGCGGGCAGCACCGTCAATATTTACACCCTTGACGGCACCCTACTGGGTTCAGTCACTGCGAACAGCAGCGGCGCGTGGAACTTCAAGCCGGGCAGCAAGTTACCGGAAGGCAAAAACACCTTCTACGTGACGGCCACGGATGAAGCCGGCAACGTCAGTGACAAGTCTGCGGACTTCATTCTGACCACCGACTACACCGCGCCGGATGCGAGCAAAGTGACCATCGATTCCGTAACGGATAACGTGGGTAACGTTCAGGGGATTGTTGCGGATGGCGGCGTTCTGGACGATTCACGTCCGGTGATTCGTGGCTCGGGTGCGGAAGCGGGCAACGTCATTACCGTCTACACCACGGATAAAGACGGCAACACGAAGATATTGGGTACCACCACAGTTGATAGGAATGGTAAATGGGAACTGACGCCATCTGAGTCTCTGTATGGCGACTCCATCAACAAACTGACCGTGACGGAAACCGATCGTGTTGGCAACGTGGCGAAACCGGCTGACAGCTATGACGTCATTATGTCCGACACGCCGGATGCGCCAGCGATCGTTAACGTTCTGGACGATACCGGCACCACCGTTATCAACCTGGCCAACAATGCGTTGACCAAAGACGACACGCCGACCCTGAAAGGAACGGCGGACGGTGCTGCAGGCGATACGATCACCATCTACAACGGTACTGAGGTTGTCGGTAAGACGACGCTGAACAGCGATGGCACCTGGAGCTTTACGCCATCACCAGCGCTGGCTGACGGTAATTACACCTTTACGGTGACCAATACCAACAGCGCAGGTCAGGAGAGCGATCGCAGTGGTTCGTTCACCCTCACCATTGATTCAACAGCGCCAAATCCGGTCTCCGGTTTGCAGGTGGCTGACGATCAAGGTGCCTGGAAAGGTCAGTTAACCGACGGTATGACCACCGACGACAACAAGCCGACCTTCACCGGTAAAGCGGAGCAGGGCAGTACGGTCACGATTTACGATAACGGCCAGGCGATTGGTTCGGTTGTTGTGACGAACACTGATGGTAGCTGGCAGTACACGCCAACCACGCCGTTAGCGGATGGTGAACACCAGTTCGCGACCCAGGTAACGGATCCGGCGGGTAACAGCAGCGCGATCGTGGATGATATCACTGTCAACGTCTCCACGGGCGCAAGCTATCTGCAACTGCTGCAGGTGGTGGATGACGTCCAGGAAGCGGGTGGTTCACGCGTGCTTCGCGAGGGTGACGTTACCAACGACAGCCAGGTACAGCTGGTCGGTAAGGCGACGGCAGGCAGCACCATTATCATCACCGACGTCGGTGGCGTTCAGCTTGGCACGGTGAAAGCGGATGCCAACGGTAACTGGGAATTCACGCCGCTGAGTAGCCTGAGTGATGGCGCGCATACGCTGCGTATTACCGGGACCGATCCGTCCAATAACCCACTCACGCCGATTGACTTCGATCTGGTGGTGGATACGGTTGCGCCTGTCGCACCGGTTATTACGAATGTGCTGGATGACGTTAACCCGGTTCAGGGTTCCGTTGCCCACGGCAAGCCAACCAACGACACCACGCCGGAAATTACCGGTACGGCGGAGAAGGGAAGCACGGTGAATGTGTACCATCAGGTGGATGCGACAACGCGCATTCTGCTGGGTACCGCTGTTGCCGATAGCACGACGGGTCAATGGACGCTGCAAATCAGCGATGCGAACAAGCTGGCTGAAGGCACCTGGAATCTGGTGGCAACCTCTACAGATGCGGCTGGCAACATCAGTACGCCGAGCAACACCTGGACGATTGTTGTCGATACCACCGTCTCTGACGCGGTTATCAATATCAGCTCTATTTCAGAAGACCGGGGGGCATCAGATACTGACTTCGTCACCAGCGATAACACGCTGTTGATTAACGGTCAGCTGACTAAAGCCCTGCAGGCTGACGAATGGGTTGAGATTAGCCTCGACAACGGGGCAACCTGGACGCGTGCCTCAACGGTAACCGGCACATCCTGGACTGTGGATATGCAGAACACGCCGCTGAACGATGGGGCTTATACCATCCAGGCTCGCGTGGTGGATAACGCCGGTAACGTTGGCAGCACCGATTCTCAGGCGCTGCAGGTGGCATCGGGCGGCAGTGACATGAATGGTCTGACGACGACCACCAAAGTCACCACCGATACCAGCCATGGTCTGACGACCGGGGATCACTTCAGCCATGCCGCAACGGCGACTAACGGCGACATGATCACCCGTGACCGTACGGTGACCATCAGCGGTAACCTGAGTGCTGCGTTGCAGGCGGGTGAGCATCTGCAGATTTCGCTGGATAACGGTAAAACCTGGAAAACGCTGGCCCTTAACGGCCAGAGCTGGAGCTATGAACTGCCGGAAGCGATGGCCAGCGTCACGCATAACTTCAAGCTGCAGGTGATTGACGTTGCAGGCAACCCGGGCACGAACACGAAGTTTGCGGACAGCTACAACGTGGTTATCGATCTGGATTCTCCGGACGGTATTACCGGTGCGCCGAATGTGCCGCAGCACACCACCACAGGAGATTCGTTCACCTTCTCCAGCGGTCAGTACGGCCGTGTTGAAGCGGGGGCGATTGTCTCGCTGGTGAGTGATGTGAACAACAACGGGACCTATCAGGAAGGTCTGGATCAGGTCATTGGCTTCGCGAAAGCGAACACGGACGGCTCCTGGACGTTGAACACGACGCTGCCTGCGGGTGCCCATAACCTGGCCTTTGTGGTCTGGGATGAAGCGGGTAACCGCTCAAGCATGAGCGCCAGCACCAGTACAGGTGTCACCGAAGGTGGCGGCAGTACGCTGATTGAACAAACCTGGGGGGGAACGACCGATGCAGATAGCCGTGGTCTGAACGCCGCTGCGGTGACGATCAGTCAGGATGGTTTGTGGTCATTCTTCCAGAGTGCCCGTGGCACTTCCGGTACGACAACCGCGAACGCCGGACGTGTCTATGACTCCGTCACGCGTGAAGACTACGATTCAACGTACCTTGCACAGCCGTCAACTGACAACGGTGCGGGTTACAACGTAGATAGCACGTCCTACAGCCGTTATGTTAACTCCGCAGCCTTTGCGGACATCAACCGCGATGGCTATGCCGACGTAATGTCTCAGATCAGTAGCTACAGTAACGCGGGTCGTACCGCCTACTGGCTGCAGAACGCTGACGGTAGTTACTCTGCGAAGGCGCTGGATCAGGGCACCCTGAACCACCTCGGCGGCGTGATTTCCTATGACCGTGAAGGTGATGGTTATCTGGACTTTGTGCTGGGTGACTCAGAAGCGGACTCCATCTCGTTCATCAAGAATACGCAGGGCACGCTGAGTTACGAGGATAATGCCGGCTTCTCTGACGGACATCCTGGCGGGGCATTGCCAGCGTCACTGAGTGTGCTGCACGAGGTGGGCGCTGTGGATATCGATAACAACGGTACCGTAGATATTACGGCACATATCGACTACAACGGCGCTGGCAACCTCGTCGGTAACAACTCACGTGGTCTGGGTATTTTGTATAACCAGACAACCGGAACGTCGAAGACTAACTTCGGTGAAGTTGGCTACTACACGAACGTGTTCCGTGACGATGGCCATGAAGACTACGGTAACTTGTCAATCTCCATGACCTATGCAGATTACAACAACGATGGTTGGCTGGATCTGTTCCTGAGTCGAGGATCGAAGGGCGGTAGTAACAGCGATGAGAGCCGCATCTATCTCAACGATGGTACCGGCAAGCTCAATGCAACTGACAGCCAGGCACTGTGGTTTGGCGATAATGTTGACGGCGGCACGTCGCTGGCAGTGGACTGGAACCACGACGGTAAGATGGACATCATCGAAGTGCCACGCTCTGGCGTGACTGGCTCGCCGATGCTGTATACCAATACCGGTAGTAACAACTGGGGTACCAATAAAGTCAGCCTGACGGGGAGCACGACGTTTAACAACCTGACCGGTGCCGTGGCGCTTGACTACGACTGGGACGGTTCGATGGACCTGGTACTGTACCGTTCTGGGGCAGATGCCGATGTTGTGGCAAGAGACGACGCGGCACGCACGTTGCTGGTGAAAAACACCAACATCGCGGCGGACGGCACGAGCCTGCAGATCCGTATTGTTGACGGTAACGGCATCAATACCTTCTACAGCAACACCGTGAAGCTCTATAACTCCGCGGGCGAGCTTGTGGCAACCCAGCTGATTAACCCGCAATCCTCCGGTTCCAGCAACAGCATGGGGCTGGTGAGCTTCTTCGGACTGGATCCGAACGAAGTTTACTCCGTGCAGATGCTGCGCATTACCGACGGTAAAGCGGATCACGTTGGCGCAACGGGCAGCATCGGTGGTTATACCAACGGTACGGTGAATGAGAACTGGGGTGGCCTGACAACAGGTAAAGCCCATGACTCCTACGTGCTGACGGCGGAAAGCGGCACTGCCGCGAACAATACCACCGGCAACAGCGGGATCATCGGTACCGGCTATAACGACACCTTCTTCGGTTCGGCAGGCAACGACACCTACAACGGTGGCGGTGGCTGGAACCAGATTGTGAGCGGTAAGCCAGTCTGGAGTGAAAAAGCCGGCATGGACGTCGTTGACTATAGCCATTCAACAACGGCCATCAACGCGAACCTGTGGACAGGTACTGCAACCGGTAATGGTACCGATAAGCTCCTCAGCATTGAGGGTCTTGTAGGCTCCAGCCAGCAGGACACGTTTACGGATAACTCCGCGAATAACGTGTTTGAAGGACGTGGGGGTAACGACGCCTTCTATCTGGTCAACGGCGGCAACGATACGTTGATGTACAAAGTGCTGGCAGGTATGACCAACGACAGCACCGGTGGCAACGGTCACGACACGATCCACGGCTTCAAGGTGGGTAATCTGGTGAAAGACAGTGATGCAGATCTGCTCGATATGAGCGAACTGCTTGACTACAAAGGTTCAGTCTCCTTCTTCGAAGACGAAGGAAAACTGGAGCTGGATTACTCCTCCCGCGGCGTACTTGACTACGTCAAGGTTGAGGTTGTGGGTAATGACACCGTGATCAGTATCGACCGTGACGGTCAGGGCGGACAACATGGATTTACCCAAGTTGTCACGCTGGCCGACGTGCAAACGGATTTGGTGACGCTGCTGCAGAATAACCAAATCATGATGTAACCCAGTCAATACCCGCCATCTTCGGATGGCGGGCTTTCTGCGCACATCTCTATATCGTTGTTACACAGTCAATCACTGGGTTAATCGGGAATTGGATAAATGAAAGTAACCCTTAATAAGTTTAAAAAAATAAACCTGGCGTGTGCGATTACTGCCGCGCTCAGCGTATTCATATCCAGCGCTGCATTGTCAGCGGAAAGAGTGAAGCATGTCATCGATATACCGGCAGAGACAAAGCCGGTATCTAAAAAGGCGGCGCCTCAGCCATATCGTCCTGTAGCTGATGTTACCCCTGAACTGGCGCAGATTGTGGTTTATTACCCTGAGGGGAGCGTACCCGCGACAATTTATGTCGATCGCGAGCTGCAGTCGGTGCTGTTGCCAGGGCAATTTACCGTCCTGTGCGCCGCGCCAGGCGCGCATGCGGTGGAGTCCTGGTTCAACGATCATCCCACTTATCAGGGCAAACAAAACCCCCTGCAGCAGCTCAGCACCGAGAGTGCGCAAACCTATTTTATTCAGGTTAATCCAGGCACGACAGGAAATACGGCGGCACTGGAAGAGCGTTCACGGGCTGAATCTCTGTTGAGCAACATGCATAAGCAGAGCAAAATCATTAACCGTGCGTCACAGGTAAAAGCGTGTGATTACGTGAATAACACCGGCGTGGTGCTTATTCAGGAGCAAATTCTGTTCCGCTTTGCGGCCAGTAATGCGGCGGGAATTTTTGCGGAGTCGCGCAATAAGCTTGACGAGGTGGTGAAATTCGCCAGAAAAGCAAATAACGTTCGGGAGATCCAGATTGTGGGGTATACCGACGCGATTGGCAGCCGTGAGGCTAACCAGCGTTTGTCTGAAGCACGTGCCGATACCGTTCGTTCGTTACTGATTGCCAAAGGCATTAAACCGGAGCTGATCAATAACACCACGGGCATGGGGGTCGCGCAAAGTGCCGAAGGCTGCGGGACTTCGGCCAGCCAACAGGCGGCAGGATGTAACGTCAACAGTCGCCGCGTAGAAATTTTAGTGAAAAGCCACTAAGTTCGCGTAGAAACAAAAAATACGGATTGCAGAAATGCTTTCCGTATTTTTTTTGGAGAATTGCAACGGGTTTTGAAGACACAGCGAGAGGTGTAACAGGGTATGAGGTATTAAGCAGTCTGCGGTTCGTACATCTGGATGCGGGCAAGGCTGTAGTATTTTTTCTTTTCTCTTATTATTTCATGCTCAATCGATGATCTAATGATTTCACCGCAGGAGTAAATTTTCTTTAACGAGTTAAACCCCAGCTGTTTCATAATGTTATTGCTGTAGGTGTACGTGGTTTTCGGTTTGATGTTATATAAGGTACTGATGTCATCAATGGTATAGCCCGAGATCATCAGCTTTAACACACAGAACTCCATATGCGTTAGCTCGATGTATCTTTTGACCACCCCACTTTTACTGGGATGGCGCTGGGTATGCATTTTTTTGACAATCTCATCGTTGGTCAGATTATTGATGTTCACCAGGCGATGTTTATAGTGCGAGCAAATGCAGGCGAAAAGCTCCGGGAAAAAGTCTGAGTGGTAGGCGATGATGATTTCTTCAGGCGCGCGGAGATTTGTTTTTCGCTGGAGTGAGATAAGCCACTGAAAATAGACAATGTTGCTATAAATGGAGTCAGGAAGTACCAGGTATAAGTTAAAAAAATTATCTTTTTTGATACCTTTTGCCCAGTCATATAAATGATGTTGATTATAAAAAGAGATAATCTCTTCTTTTTTGAACATGCCGGAAAGCAAGTGACGCAATCCGATATTGCTGAAATGACATCTTGATAGTATGACTCGCGACGTATCCATGGTTATCCCTTTGGTTAATTTATTCAGCACGTCTCTTTTTAGCCTAAGATTTGCATGCTATCGAGCTTATGATACGGTATGTATATATTTTCATTTTACACGATGTCGCCGGCTTATTATTTGAGAATACTCCCCACATAAATGGGAATTGTTTACGTATCCGCCATTTTGGTCTTGCTTTATATTAATGGTAAGAAAGAGACGTCTGTGGGTAGGATTACTCTACGTCTGCAGGACAGGCATACTTTTAAGGTTTATCATTTAATCAATTGCGGGTTCCACTCTTCATTCTCTCTGCAACACCACGGGTGGTTGATTAATTATAAGGAAATGTCATTTCCCTGAAATGGCATAAAGAAAAGTATGAGAAAATTTTCAGTTCTGTTTATTTTCACCACGCTATTTTTACTGGCGGGGTGTCAGATCACGCCTGGCAGTCATATTGATACCGCCGGGAAAACGGTGGTCGAAACACCCGATCCCGAGAACCTCAATGATGTAAAGGTTAACGTTTATCCTGTAACCCCGGCGCTGATTGAAAAATTACGGGAGAACGTGGTGGTCGCTCACGCCAATGCGGAGCTGAATAAACGGCTTGAAGCGTATGAATACCGCATTGGTGTCGGAGATATCATCATGGTTACGGTGTGGGAACACCCTGAGCTCACCACCCCGTCCGGCCAGTACCGTAGCGCCAGCGATACGGGGAACTGGGTGCATTCAGACGGCACGATATTTTACCCCTACATCGGGAAAATCCATGTTAAGGATAAAACGGTCACCGAAGTCAGGGAGCTGATCGCTGAACACCTGGCGAAATACATTGAGTCCCCACAGGTTGATGTGGGGATTGCCGCATTCCGTTCTCAAAAGGTGTATGTTTCAGGCGAAGTTAATCAGTCCGGGCAGCAGCCCATCACCAACGTTCCACTGACCATTATTGATGCGGTTAATCTGGCGGGTGGGCTGACTGAAAATGCGGACTGGGGCAACGCGGTTTTAACCCAGGGCGGTAAAAAATCAATTATCTCCCTGCAGGCGTTAATGCAATACGGCGATCTGCAGCAGAATAAGCTGCTCTATGCCGGCGATATTCTGTATATCCCTCGCAATGATGAATTAAAGGTCTTTGTCATGGGGGATGTCGTGAAGCAAACCACCCTGAAGATGGATCGTTCTGGCATGACCCTGACGGAAGCGTTGGGCAATGCGGAGGGAATGAATCAATTAACCAGTGATGCCAGCGGTATCTTTGTGATCCGCTCGGAAAACAAACCGGATGCGGCAAAAGGAAAGCAGGCAAATATTTATCAGCTTGATGCCCGGGATGCGACGGCGCTGGTGCTTGGAACAGAATTCAGGCTCAAGCCGTACGATATTGTGTATGTGACGACTGCGCCTGTTTCTCGCTGGAACAGAGTCATTAATCAATTAATGCCCACCATTAGTGGTGTCTACAGCCTGACGGAAACGACGCGCTTCATCAGGAACTGGAGTAATTAATATGAATGGAAGATACCAGTCCATTCTTGTCGTCTGCACAGGCAATATCTGTCGTTCCCCGGTGGGGGAACGCCTTTTGCGTTCACGCTTGCCCGATATGAAGGTGGATTCAGCCGGAATTGCTGCGTTAACAGGTGAGGCGGCCGATCCTGTAATGGCAGAGACGGCCCGCGAGTATGGCCTTTCATTAGAGGGCCATTGTGCAAAACAACTCACGCCGTTGATGTGTCGCGAATATGATTTGATTCTGGCCATGGAGCAAAATCATATTGAAGCCGTCACCCGCCTGGCAATGGAATCCCGGGGAAAGACATTTTTATTCGGCTACTGGCTCCAGCAACTGGAGATCGCTGATCCTTATCGTCGGGGACGAGATATTTCAGGTGTTATTTTTCAACAACTTTTTTCCGCTGCTGAAGAATGGGTCAGGGTTTTCCAGCAGGTTAAATAATCAAGGCTGATTAGAGCATGTTTGACAAACACATTAGCAAATCGCAAACCGATAATGTTCCGCGGGAGGAGGATGTTGACCTTTTCCAAATCCTTAAAGTGTTATATTACAGTAAGGTCTGGATAGCGGTGACAACATTACTGTTTATCGCGTTCGGCATTGTTATCGCTTACAGTTTAGCGCCCGTCTATAAAAGTGATGCATTAATTCAGGTTGAGAAAAATGCTTCTACGGGGCTTTTAAATAAGTTATCCACAATGCTGCCTGAAGGCTCCGGCGTCGCTTCAGAATCAGAGATTTCGTTAATTAAATCGCGGATGGTGATTGGCAAAACCGTGCGCGATCTGGCGCTGGATATCTCCGTGACTGAGAAACGCTATCCGTTTGCGAATGCGCTGCTCCTGCGCCTGTTTGGCAAACCGACGGGAAAGATTGAGATTTCAACCCTGGCCGTGCCCGAGGCGTTCCTGAACGAAGCGATGATCCTGACTATCACGGTGGCGGGTGATTACACCCTGCAGGTCGGCGAGACCGTGTTGCAGGGTAAAGTCGGCGTCCCGCTTCACGCGCACGGCATTGATTTTATGATTGAACATGCCGAACTGACGCAGAATACCGTCTTCATTTTACGTAAACACAATGAATATTCGGTGATTGATGAGATCAAAAACAACCTGGTGGTGGATGGAAAATCCGGTGGCAATGGGATGCTTCATCTCAGCATGACCGGTTCCGATCCGGTGATGATCAGCAAAATTCTTGAAACGATCAGCCACAATTATCTTGCCCAGGATGTTGCACGTAAGTCAGAAGAGGCCAGCAAGAGTCTGGCCTTCGTGAATGAACAATTGCTGCAAATTAAAAACAATCTGGTGACGGCCGAAAATAAACTCAATGATTTCAGAAAAAATAATGAGTCGGTGGATTTATCGCTGGAGGCTAAATTCATCCTCGACAATGTGGTGTCCATCGATACCCAACTGAATGAATTAACCTTTAAAGAGGCCGAGATTTCAAAGCTATATAAGCGTTCGCATCCGGCTTATAAAGCACTGTCAGAAAAACGAGCCGTCCTGCAGGAAGAAAAAGAGAAGCTTAATCAACGTATCAGCACCATGCCGCGAACGCAGCAGGAAATTTTGAGCATGACCCGTGATGTGCAGATGGGAAATGATATCTATATGCTGTTGTTGAACAAGCAGCATGAGCTCAATATCAATAAGGCCAGTACGCTGGGTAATGTTCGTATTATTGACAATGCTGTCACCCAGCATAAGCCGGTTAAACCGAAAAAGTTGTTGATTGTCATCCTGTCGGCGCTGACGGGCTTCCTGTTCGCCTCTGGCGTGATTCTGATACGCAACATGTTAATCAAAGGGATCAAACAGCCCGCGGAGCTGGAAAAACGGGGTATTCCTGTTCATGCCGTCGTTCCGCTGGCGCCTGAACGGACGAAGAGCAGACGCTGCCGTGCCATTACAACCTACCAGTCTGACGAGCTGTTAGCCAAATCTTCGCCCACCTCGCTGGCGGTTGAGGCGATAAGAGGGCTACGGACCAGCCTTCATTTCGCCATGCTGAAGGCGGAGAATAAAATATTAATGATTTCAGGTACCTCACCGGGGGTGGGTAAATCCTTCATCAGTTCCAACCTCGCGGTGCTGATGGCGCAGGCCGGCACCCGGGTGTTGGTGATTGACTGCGATCTGCGAAGGGGCTATTTGCACAGTATCTTCTCGCAAACGGACGGCCATGCCGGGCTTGCGGATTATTTATCTTCGGATGCGGAGGTGGCCCGGGTAATAGAAGAGACAGAGTACCAGGGCGTTGATTTTATTGGCCGTGGAAGAATGGTCAACAACCCTGCCGAGCTGTTTATGACGCCGCAATTCCGGACGCTGATTGACGCCTGTTCAGCCCAGTACGATGTCATTATTCTGGATACGCCACCGATTCTGAGCGTCACGGATGCCGCGATCATTGGCCGTTTCGCCTCAACGTCTCTGATGGTCGTCAGATTCGAACAGAACTCGATCCAGGAGGTTGAAGCGGGACTGCGTCGATTTGATCAAAACGGTATCGCCATCCAGGGTGTGATATTCAACGGTGTTGAGAAGCGGGCTTCAGCCTCTTATAGCTATGGCGATTACTCATACCAGGAATAATTCATCTCTGTTCTTTAATGAATACGTATTGACAGGTCTGGAATGTATAAAATTCCGAAGGCCTGATGACGAGTTCCTAATTAAAAGTTCCCGTTATGTGGTGCAGTCTGAATGCCAGTTCAGAATAAAAATGCCAGAATTAATGTCAAGGAATGCTCTTAAAAATCTAAATTAATGAACCATCAGGGAGTGACAGGAGGGACCAAAAGCAATCAACGGATATGAAGTAATTATTTAGAGTGGTGATGTTATATTTTGAAAAATGTAATAATTCCGTAATAAAGAGTCGATTAAATGAATAGTAAAAAAAATAAAGTCTTTCAGCTGGAGCTGAAGTGGCATCCCGTTGCTGCTTCTGTTCTGCTCGCTCTGCCATTTGTTGCGCACACAGCAGAGATTAACATCAAGAACGGCGTGGTGTATTCGGCCGGAAATGTGCCCGTCATTAACATTAATAAAGCCAACGATAAGGGGCTTTCTCATAATGTGTATGACAAGTTAAACGTTGATAAGAATGGGCTTATCTTCAATAACAGCACGACTGAATCCAACACCGTGCTGGCGGGTAAGGTGCAGGGGAACAGCAATCTGACCTCCGGGTCGGCGAAAGTCATCCTGAACGAAGTCACCTCTAAAAATGCCTCTGCTATTAACGGTATGATGGAAGTGGCGGGCGATAAAGCTGATTTAATCATTGCCAACCCGAACGGGATTACCGTTAATGGTGGCGGCTCCATTAACACCGGTAAACTGACCCTGACAACCGGTACGCCGGATATTCAGAACGATCAGTTAGCCGGTTATTCTGTCAATGGCGGCACCATTACGCTGGGTAAACTGAATAACGCCAGCCCGACAGAAATTCTGTCCCGTAATGTGGTGGTCACTGACAAAGTGAGCGCGGGTGAGCTGAACGTTGTGGCGGGTAATAACTACGTCAACGCGGCAGGTCAGGTCACCGGTTCTGTTACTGCGGCTGGCATTCGTAATGCCAACAGCATTGACGTGGCTGCCCTGGGCGGGATGTATGCTAACAAGATCACCCTCGTCAGCACCGAAAGCGGTGTGGGCGTGCGTAACCAGGGCATTATTGCGGGTGGCGTTAACGGCGTAAATATTGACGCTAACGGTCAACTGCTGAATAACAACGCGCGCATTGAGTCCTCTGGTCAGATCAATATTAAAACCAATGGCGCACTGAACAACACCACCGGGGATATTACGTCCGTCGGTACCATTGCGCTGGACACCAACAAAAATACCCTCGTCAACAGCCGCTCTGGCAACATTTCGACGATGGGCGACCTCTACGTCAATAGCGGCGCCATTGATAACACCAACGGTAAAATGGCCGCAGCGGGCATGCTGGCTGTTGATACCAACAACAACACCTTAACCAACTACGGTAAAGGGAAGACTGTCGGTATTGAAGCCGGGATCGTGGCGTTAAAAACCGGCACCCTGAATAACAGCAACGGCCAGATCAAGGGCGGTTATGTTGGCCTTGAATCTGCTGCTGTTAACAACAACAGCGGTTTAGTTGACGCCCTCGGTGATGTGAACGTTGTGAGCGGCGGTAACGTCGATAACAACCGAGGCATGATCCGTTCTGCGGGTGGTTTCACCAAGATTGCCGCGAAAGGTACGGTTAATAACGGCGCGACCAAAACCGCCGATACGGCCAGCGATGACTCGTTAGGCATTATTGCTGAGAAGGGCGTGCAGATTGCCGCGAACAGCATCAATAATAACGGTGGGCAGATGGCGTCGAATGGCGATATCTCCCTCGAAAGTGCCGGCACGATTGATAACTACTCCGGCAAGCTGAACTCCAACAGCAAAGTGATTGCTAAAGCCGCCTCCATGCGTAACGACAACGGCGGTGTAGCGGGCCGTACCGGCGTGAGCGCGCAAGTGGGTGGAAATATCACCAACTACATTGGCGTATTCAGTTCTGAAGAAGGTGATGTTGCCCTGGCATCAAATGCCCTGAACAACCGCGGTGGCTTCATTATGGGACAAAACGTCACCATTAATGCCAATGCCGGGGTTAATAACAATACCGCGTTCATCGTTGCCAGTAAGGTATTGAGCGTTACTGCAGGCGATAACATCGAAAACCGTTACGGTACGGATTTCGGCTCTGCATTTGGTACCTACTTCGGCATGCCTCAGCAGAATGGCGGCATGGTTGGTAAAGAAGGCGTCTCGCTGTCCGGGAACACGATTTACAACAACCAAAGCCGTATCATTTCTGAAAATGGCCCGCTGAAAGTACAGGCAAAAGGTAACATCGATAACTCTCGCGCGTTACTGGTGAGCGGTGGAGATGCGTCTATCAAGGCGGGTGGTTCGTTTAATAACAACTATTCCACCACCTACAGCATGGGCGATCTGGCGATCGAGGCCAACAGCCTGAGCAACTACAGCAACGGCGCGCTCGAAGACAACAATGCGACGGGGGTGATTGCGGCTGACAGCGATCTGACGATGAATGTGGCGAGCAGCGTGACCAACTATGGCTGGATCAGCAGCCTGGGTGATGCCATCCTGAACATTCTGAACGGCTCCCTGACCAACCGTAATACGCTCTCCGCTGAGAAATCGCTGACGGTTTCTGCTCAGTCGGGTGTTGAAAACCAGAAAAACATCGCTGCGGGTGGCGCTCTGGTGGTGAATACCCAGCGTGGCGTGACGAACAACTCCGACGGCAACATGGTGGGCGATAGCGTCACGATCTCGGCAGTCTATGATGTCAACAACCGCGGTAACATCGTCGCTGACAACGGTATGGTGATTACCACTAAAGGTAATCTCTATAACGACCTGAATATGGTCAGCTATGGCGATGCCTCCTTCAGTGCCAATAACATTGATAACAACGCCTCCACGATCAAAGCCGACGGCAATTTGACGCTGACGGCGACAGGCAATGTGAATAACAGTCGCGGTAAGCTCATCGCTGAGGCCGGCGATGTGACGATTACCGCGGGTGGAACCGTTGATAACTACTACGGAAAAATCGAGTCCGGTAGCGATATCGTTCTTAAGGCAAACCGACTGAATAACGACTACGGTCGGACGGCTGCCTACGGCAATATCGACCTGGCGCTGATGGGGTATTTCGACAACAACCGTGGTTCACTGCTTTCTCAGGCCGGTGATATCAAACTTTCAGCCAACATCGTGGATAACAACAACGGGTTGATTGCGGGTGAGAATGTCGCTGTTGAGACGAAATCAACGGTGTATAACAACACCGCAATGATCGTGGCGAACAAAAAGCTGTCCGTGAATGCGGCCGGAAATGTTGAAAACCGTGACGGTAACAACTTTGTTCGTTATCACGGCGAAACCTTTGGTGTGACGGGCGATGTTGGCGGCATGATTGGCCGAGAAGGTGTGTCTGTTTCCGGGCAGAACGTCTACAACAACAACAGCAGCATCATCGCGGATAACGGTGCACTGAGCGTGCTGTCGAAAGGGACGCTGGATAACACCCGTGCGATGCTGGTGAGCGGCGCCGATGCGATCGTCAAAGCGGCAGGCACGTTCTACAACAACTACGCGACCCTCTGGAGTGCGGGCAACCTGGACGTGACAGCGGGTTCGCTGAGCAACTACAGCGATGGCAGCATGGCTAACAACACCGCGACCGGCGTTATCGCGTCAGATAAGAATCTTAATCTGACTGTGGATAACAGCGTCACCAACTACGGCTGGATCAGCGGTAAAGGCGATGTGAACGTCAACGTGCTGAAAGGTACTTTGTATAACCGCAATGCGCTTTCTGCAGATAACGCGCTGACAATTAATGCCCTGAACGGTGTTGAGAACTTCAAAGACATCGTCGCGGGTACTAATCTGAAAATGGATACTCAGCGTCACATTACCAATAACAGCAACAGCAATATTCTTGCTCAGAATATCGCGTTGAATGCCGGTGCCGACATTTCCAACCGCGGTAATATTGTGAGCGATTATACGCTGTCTGTGAAAACGGCAGGGAATATCTATAACTACCTCAATATGCTGTCTTATGGCGTTGCTGGTGTCGCGGCGAATAACGTGACAAACAGCGGTCAGGATGCCGTATTCGGTGGCTTATACGGTATGGAACTGATTACCAATAAAGTAACCAATACCGGCACCATTGTTGGTATGTAATCGATAAGGTGTAACAAAAGGCAGCAGCTATCGCCTGATAGCGCAAAGTCAGAACGAGACCCTGCTGCCTTTTTTTCTGAGAAAGTGAATGGAACTGCGATTTAAATTTTTACTGTTATTGCTGGTGATGTCTTTTCAATTGTTTGCGGTTGACGACATTTCTACTCTGATTAAACAGCAGCAAAATGCAGATCTGAATGCTTTCAAAGAACAAAAGGTGTATCGGCAGGATGTATTCTCCAGCACCGAACGTAAAGTATTCAGACTGGATAAGCTACCGGAGGAGGAAAACTGTTTTACCCTAAAGGCGCTTGTTCTTGATAATGATTTTTTGAAACGTAAAACCGAAAAAGCGGTTAAAAAAGAGATCCTCGGACGCTGCGTTGGCAGCATCGGTGTGGTGAAAATTGCCACCGCGTTGCAAGATTTTTATATTGATGCCGGTTACATCACGACCCGTATCACTATTCCTTCGCAGGATATTTCCTCCGGCACGCTGAAGCTTGATGTGAATGCCGGGAAAATAGAAAAAATTATTGTCGAGCATAATGATATTAATCCATGGATGCTGCCGTTTGCGAAAGAAGACATTTTGAATATTCGCGATATCGAGCAGGGCCTGGAAAACCTGCAGCAAGAACCCGGCGTGGATGTGAAGATCAATATTGAACCGGGTACGAAGCACGGGTATAGCACGATTCGCATCACCACCAACCGGGAAAAGCAGTGGAGCGTGCGGGCGAGCTATAACAACTGGGGCGATAAAGCGACAGGAGAATACCTGGCCTCAGTGGTGGGATATTTATACAACACCGCCCGCTTTAGTGACCTGTTTTATCTGGCAGGAACGAAGAGCACGACGGGGCAGTACCAGAGTGTAAGTGGTTACTATGCCCTGCCGGTAGGCTACTGGAACTACTCACTGTTCTACAGCGGCAGTCGTTCGCGGCAGGCGATACCGCTCTATTACACCTCGGTGGATTACGCCGGAAAGAGTGAGTACGGCAGCGTCAAGGCGTCGCGTACGGTCTACCGGGATAAAAGCCGGAAGGTGACGGGGAGTGCCGAGCTGATTCGGCGAAAATCCGGTTATACCATTAATGGCGAAGAGCTTGTCTTGCAGAAGCGTGACATGGATAACGTCAAGTTTGGTGTGAATTACACGCAGCAGCTGGTGAATGCAAACTGGGATTCCACCATATCCTGGCAGCGTTTTGTCACCGGGTTCGGCGCCGAAAAAACGCCGGATATGGTCTATGGCGATGTCAGCCCCGTCAGTCAGCGGGTTAATGTTGAAAGTCGCTATACCCGACAGTTTAGCAATAACGTATATAGCGCCTTTTTTTTTGCGCAATACGCGCCGCGTGAGTTGACCCTCCAGGATCAAATAACGATAGGGGATCGCTGGAGCGTTCGTGGGTTTGAAAATAGCGTTGGCCTGACGGGAAACAGCGGTTACTACCTGCAAAATACACTCTATCACCCGGTGCGAGATATCAACGCCAGCTACTATATCGGCGTAGATGGCGGGCAAATGCGGCGGGACCAAACCTGGGGTGAGGAATTTATTATCGGTGGGACAGTGGGTATTCAGGGAAGCATAAAAAGTCTGGGCTATGACTCGTCATTGTCAGTACCGCTGAAATACCCCGGCAGCATGGATGTCGATAAGCTTAATTTTAATCTGAATCTGACTTATCAGTTATAAAAAAGGACTGGCGAAAAAATGCGTATCGGTACGGATATCGTCGAGGTTTCACGAATACGTCGGGCAATAACCCACTGGCAGGCAGATTTTTTACAGCGGGTCTATACCGAACAAGAAATCAAAAAAATTGATCTGGCCGATCCCAATTATGAACGTGCGTCGGGGTTTTGGGCGGCGAAAGAGGCGCTCGTAAAAGCGTTGGGGTGTGGCTTCCGGGACGGTATTACATTTCAGGACATCGAAATCAGCCATGATGATTATGGATGCCCCAGTTTTATTTTTAACGGACGCGTAAAAGCGTTGCTGGTCGAGAAAAAAATTGCGAATTCATCGTTGAGTATTTCGCATTGTCAGAGTTATGCGACGGCTGTTGTCATACTTTATTAACCTAACTATCAGTGAATATTATGTATCAATATAACGATCTTAAGGAAAAGACGGTTCTGGTCACCGGCGCCAGTGGTGATATTGGCCTGGCGATCTGCGCTAAGTTTCTTGACCAGGACTGCGACGTTTATGCGCTGTATAAATCGAATGCCACGCAGTTAACCGAACTGAAAGAAACCCACCCGGCCGGGGGCAAACTCACGCTGATTCAGTGCGATCTCGCCGATCCACTGAGCGTCACTGCGCTCTGCTCACGCCTGACCGAGGACGCGGGCAAGCTGGATGTGCTGGTTAACAACGCCGGGATTGTGAAAGACAGCCTGTTTGCCTCAATGAGTTTTGATGATTTCAGCCAGGTGGTGGACACCAACCTGTTCAGCATTTTCCGCCTGACGAAAGAAGCCTTAATGCTGCTGCGCTCCGCAGAAAGCCCGGCCATCATCAACGTGGCCTCCATTGCGGCCATTATCCCCAGCGTCGGGCAGGCAAACTACAGCGCGTCTAAAGGGGCCATCCTCGGATTCACCCGTACCCTGGCGGCTGAACTGGCGCCGTATGGCGTGCGCGTAAATGCTATCGCGCCGGGAATGATTGAATCCAAAATGGTGAAGAAGGTATCCCGTACCGTCGTGCGTGGCGTCACCGCCTCCATTCCTCTGCGCCGTCTCGGCCAGTGTGATGAAGTGGCCAACACCATCGTTTATCTGGGCTCGACAGCGTCCAGCTACATTGTGGGTCAAACCATCGTTATCGATGGCGGTCTGGTGATGCGGTGAGTTATGTCTAAATATGTTATCCCCTCGAAGATTTTTCTGGAAATGGGCGGCTGGCGCCAGCCGCTGCTGATGGTCGACAGAATTGATGACTTCAAATATGGCGAAAATGGCTACGTGAAGGTGACCAAACACATCACCTATAACGAACCTTATCTGCTGGGGCATTTCCCGGACGATCCGATCATGCCCGGGGTCATTATTTCTGAGATTTTTGGTCAGGCCAGCGAGTATCTGTCGTTCCTCACCGATATTTGCGATATCTACAATGAGACGTTCGGTGGTGAGCTGAAATCGTTACGCGACATTCATGCGCTCATTCAGCGTGACGAGATGCTGGCAATTATTCGCACGCGCCGCGCACAGGTTCGCGGTGTCCTGGCGGCCCAGAATTTGAAATTTAAAGATATTGCCTACCCAGGCGATTCGATTGAAGTGACCAGCAAGCTGGCATTTTCTGATGCCCATGGCTTTAAGCACTATTCCGTGACGGCAAACGTCGGTAAGCGGTTAATTAGCCATGGCACCATTATTAATTTCCGCGAAACAAAGTAAACCCCTGAGAGAGTTATAACCATGTCTACAATGAAAAATGAAATTGACCAGCGCAAGGACGTGCTGATGACAATTAAAACTGAGATTATTCAGCGTTTGAATATCCAACGTGATGAGTCTCAAATTGATGATGATACTGCCCTGTTTGGTAATGGTTTAAAACTGGACTCCGTTGATGCGACGGAAATTGTGGTCATGCTGGATAAAGTTTTCGATATCAAAGTGAGCGAAAGCGACGATCCTTCTTATATGAGAAGTATCAATAATCTGGCGACATTTATCATCCAGAAGAAAAAAGCTTAATTTATCATTGCGAATAACAGGATTACGTTATGAAATCTCTTTATGATTTTCATTTAAAAAACAAAGCGAAAATGGGCATTTACAACAATGCCAACGTTCCTTCTGCCTATCACGATCCCATGGTGGAATATAAAGCGGTGCGTGAAAATGCGCTGCTGGTGGACTATTCCCACATGTCGATTGTCAGCGTGATGGGTGATGATGCCTGGGCACTGGTGAACTATTTTGTCTCGGCCGATGTCTCGATTATCCGCGATGAGCAGGGGATCTACTCGCTGGTATTGAATGAAGACGGTACTGTGCGCGGCGATGTGTATGTGCTCTGCTCATCCGAGGGCTATTACATCATGTCCGAGAACATTCCGGCGGCGGAAATTATCGCTGGCCTGAACGCCCTTCTGGAAAAAGCCGACGAGCTGGATATCCAGGAAGCGCCTGAAATTGCTGATATGCGCGAGCAGAACTGGGGGGCGATCATGGTAGAAGGGCCTTACTCCTGGGAGCTGATGTCCGAGATCCACGGCTTCGACGTGATTGGTCTGCCCTACTATGAGTACATGAATACCGACGATGAGCTGATGGTATTCCGCTGCGGTAAACACGGTGAATTCGCCTATATGGTCGTTGGCCAGCAGGAACAGCTGCTGGATCAGTGGCAGCAGCTGCTGGAGCACGGCGGCAAATACCAGCTGCAGACCGGCGGGCTGGACTACCAGAAAATTGTGCGTATCGAAAACCCAGGCTGGGACGACGCGCTGTGGGCGGAGTACAACCTCAATCCGGTAGAGCTGCAGCTGCAATGGGCCGTGCAGTACGACAAAGAAGGCTTTGTGGGTAAAGACGCGGCCGAAGAACTGTCTCACCGCGAAGGCGCACGCAAGGTTATCGGCATGATTACCGAGGGTGCCTGTTCGGGCATTGAATCAGGCGATAACGTACTGGTTGATGGTCAGGTGGTCGGGAACGTGGCTAAGGCCATCTATTCTCCCGCCCTGCAGTGCTTTATTGCGCTGGCGCTGATGGACAATGAATATGCATGGTCTGATATTAGCGGCTTTGCGATTCAAACGCGTTCGGAAACGGTGACCGCGAAAACCAAAGGTATGCCATTTATTTATAACCTGAGCATGCTGGTTAATCCTACTGAACACAGTTTTGTTGATGCCTCTAAAGCGAAAAGCGCACTGTAATTATTAATTAAAACGGCGAGAAGAGAATCCGTGGGGATATTAACACCACGGATCCTTTTCGCGGTTTATTGCCTGTACATGGCGGTACATATATTTATGAAGACAAACAGAAAACGTGTTGTCATTACCGGGATCGGTATTCTCTCTTCGCTGGCTGAAAACCTGCAGGATTTCAGAAACGCATTACTGAATAAAAAAAATGGCGTCACGGACAGCGTGCGGTTTTCAAAATGGTTTGAAAATGCCAGGGCCGCCGAAGTCTTACATGACATTGATTATTCGGAATTACCGGATGACGTTATCGCCTCCCTGGATAATGCCGCACTCTGGGCCTGGAAGGTGGGGAAAGATGCGCTGAAACAGGCGGGGCTGGCTGAGAATAAGGCGCAACTTAAAGAGACCGGTTTAATTGTCGGTGTCTCGTCTGCCGGGACAGAGGCGTTTCTGCCGCTGTTTGAGCAACGCATGGAAGACTTCTCCCTGCGTAAAGCGTTGTTCTCTGGTGGTTTCTCTTCCTGCTGTTCCAGCGTCTCCACGCTGCTCGGCTTACAGGGCGGCGTTGAGCTGGTCGCGACCGCCTGTACGGCGAGCCCTAACGCGGTCGGTATGGCGTTTGACTATATCCAGAACGGCAAAAGTAAAACCATGTTGGCCGTCGGGACGGAACCGATCTACCTGCCAACCTTCGCGGGCTTTTATGCCCTGAACGTGATGCATCCGGAGGCCTGCACGCCGTTCTCCGGCAACTCGGGGATGTCCATCGGTGAAGGGGCCGGGGCGATCGTACTTGAAGAGTACGAACATGCGGTCGCACGCGGCGCCACCATTTACGGTGAAATCCTCTCTTATGCCACCTCCTGCGATGCGTTCCATGAAACCGGACCGGATCCACGCGCCAGCGGCGCGGTGCAGGTCATGCATAAGGCGATGGAAAATGCCGGCGTCACCCCGGATCAGATCGAATACGTCAACGCCCACGGTACCGGAACAGAAGCCAACGATCGTATCGAAACGCTGGCGATGAAAAAGGTGTTCGCCAACAATGAAAAACTGCTGGTGAGCTCAACCAAGTCTTACTTTGGTCATAACATCGGTGCGGCGGGCATCGTCGAACTAATCGCCTGCCTGGTCACGCTGCCGGATAACCGCGTTCTGCCGACGCTGAACTTCACGAACGCGCGTCCAAACTGCGATCTGGATTACGTGCCAAACGACTTCCGTGACCAGAAAATCAACCTCTTCATGAAGAACAATTATGCCTTCGGCGGTAACAACTGCAGCATGATTATCAGCATGGAGCCTTGTTCGATCCCGGTTACTGCCTACGACGAAAAGCGTGTGGCGATCACCGGTCTGGGTGCCGTTTCCGCGATTGGCCACACCGTTAACGAGATCCTCGACAACGTATGGCAACAACACCATACCGTTGAGCTGGGCGGCGTCACCTTCCCGGAAGACACGCTGGAAGAGGCGAAAGAACTGCTGGAGGTGCTTGAAACCACCCGTCAGTTCGAAGCGTTGTTTGGGGAAGATTTCAGCGCGCTGGCCGAAACGCTGCCGGAAGCCAATGAACACTTTAAAACCTTCCAGGTTACCGGGCTCGAGCCGCGTAAACATCTGCGCCGCTTTGACCCTCGTAAGGCCACGCGTGGCGGGACATTCGCGCTGATTGCCCTGTCCGAAGCGCTGGAGCAGGCGAAGCGTAAAATCAAGCGTGATGGCGACGCGCTTGGCATGGTCATGGGGATGTCCAGCGGGCCGCAGGAGACAACCTACAAATATCTGCAGAGCCTTAAGCCGGACCCACGCAAAGTCAGAACCTCCGAATTCCCGGGATCGTTGATGAACTCCATCCCAACGTTCTGCGGCATTTCGGAAGGCATCAAGGGCTACACCACTACGCTGGCGACCGGTGAGAACGCAGCATTAGGCGCACTCACCTACGGCTACGAAATCGTGCGTCAGGATCTGCAGCCGCAGGTGCTGGTGGGCGGTGCGGATGAGTATTTCCCGTCCATGTCCCTCTATATGGATGCTGTTACTCAGAAGCTGCATATGACCTCCGATGCCGGAGAATATCAGGTCTACGGTAACGATCCGAAGGGCTACATTCCTGGCGAAGGTGCCTGCATGTTGCTGCTGGAGGATCCGCAGCGTGCCGCCGCGCGGGGTGCAGAAGTGCTGGCGGAAGTGGCCGGTTACGGTAAAGCCTGTAGCAACAGCTATTTTGACGCCTCTCAGCGGGACGAGAAATCCTCCTCCATGGCGCTGGCCATCGCCCGTGCGCTGGCGGATGCCGGTGTAACGGCGCAGGAGATCGATCTGGTCTGCGGTACCAGCAACGGTAGCGATGACAGCTCACGCATTGAAATTGATGCGATTTGCGAAATCTTCGCCCGGACAAAGCCGGACGTGCCGGTTGTTAACTACAACGCCTGCTTTGGCTTTGTGGCATCTGCTGCCGGACTGCTTAACCTGGCCGTCATCATTGACTGTATTAAGAAGCAGGCGGTTCCCGCTATTCCTCATACCGTTGAGTTCTTCGATAAGCGAATTAACTTCGTTCGTGAACCGTTGAAACTTGCCCTGAAGCACGTATTGCTGGTGGGCGCGACGGAAGGCGGCAACTACTACGCGTTTGTGATTAAAGGATAATATTGTGGATAATGCCGCTATCATTTCGGGGTTCAGTACCTGTCTGCCGTTTGCCGAAGACAGTCTTCAGTTAATTCATAATCTGAAGCTGGGCAAACGCGTTGAAAGAAAACCCTGGTTTAAATCCGACGACGAGGCAATTAAATGTGGGTTCGATGGCAATAAACATATTGCCACGCTGGATCATACGGATGATAGCGCATTAGATCTGCTTTATCGTCTGATTGACGATGCACTCGGCCAGGCAAACCTGGATGCACAATGGCTGGCCGGGTGCAATGCCCGGGTTTATTTAACCGGTATTGGCCCGCGGGTCGATGGTATGGCCTATAAAAGTTTCTACAACAAAAATGACGTTGAGGATATTTATCTTTCAAAGTCATTGATGCAGTTGCATGTCGATAATATGTCGCAGGATCGTATTGCCGGACATCTTGCGCGTAAATATAACCTGCAGTATTTACCCCCCAATATGAATTGCACCAGTAATTCAGCCCTGACGGCGGTGCATTTAGGGTGCCAGGCTATTGAGCATGGCGGCGTGGATATTGTGTTAGTCGTGAACTGCTCGAAAATAAAAACCCAGGATATCTGGTTTCTGGATACCCAGTCGATGCTGGATAGCCATCTTGTTCAGCCCTTTGGTGAAAACAGTCAGGGGGTGCTTTTCGCTGAAGGTTATAGTGCGATTCTGCTGGAAAATTGCCGTCACCGTCGTGCCAGAAAAGCAAAGGGAGGGGTGCGGCTACAAACAACCTATACCCAAATCAGCGCGGGCAGAAGCAACGACAGTTCCTGGCTTAGCACCAATATATTAAAAGTGATGCAGGCCACGATGAAAAAAGCCGAACTCGACCCGGAGGCATTATGCGCGATTATCCCCCACGGTAATGGTTCATCCGTCAGCGATAAAGCGGAAGCCAAAGCGATAGAGATGTTTACTGAGGGGAATACCATCCCGGTACTGGCCTATAAAGGCCAGATTGGCTATACCGCCACCGGTTCAGGGATTGTCGATTTAATTATTGGGCATCATTCGCTAACCCAGCGAGAGCTTATTTCACCCGTTGGCAACGACACCATTATTGATGCCGTTGCTCAGCATGTCCTGATTGACCAGGGCGTTATTGGACATCAAAAAAATCATCTGCTTAAAGTCGGGGTAGGTGTCGATGGCTCAATTATTGGCGCCGTGATGTCTGATATTCATCCAGGCTGTTGAACGAACATGGAGAGTAACATGTATTTATCCTCATTTTCGCTCATTGAGCCGGAAGATAAATTTTATTTCTATCAGCCCAGCTGGTTAAACGCCTGGGAGGCGCATTTATTTAATAAAGCGCTTAAATCAACCCATGCCAACGGCTGGGGCTTAAAACGTTTTGGTACGCAGCCGGAGTTATATCCCGGTGAGATGATCCGTAATCCTCAGTATCAAAAATACCTTGAAGCGATGGAGCAAGCGGCAGATAACGCCCTCATGGCGCTGCCGGCGAAAGAGCGGATGAGGCTGTTAAAGCAGCGGACGGCATTTATTTATGTCGATTCCTGGGGCGAATCCGGGCCGTTTGAAAATATCTCCAGCGCATTACACATCTCAATGATTGATACGCTGCCCAAAAACCTGGTGAAGAAATTTTCTGTGAATTCACCCACCTGCAAACTCCGGGGGGAGAGGCAATCTTTCATTCAGGCCATGAGTCTGGCAAAGGATTACCTGAGCTGGGATGTGTTTGATTACGTGGTGATCTGCGCCGCCTACCGGGCGATCCCGGTGCTGGTCTTTTCGGACGAAGATATTGCGCTCAAGTGGAGAGAGAAGCACAAGGGTAAAGCCCAGGATGTCAATTTAACCGTCGAGCGTGCGGGATGTTTCATTTTTAGTCAGCAAGAAAGTGCGATCAGGGTAAACGGCGGGCAATACGTGCTGGCAGATACCCTTGAGAACACGGACGCTGCGGATCGCGTGGCGTTTGCTGGTCTGCGGAAAGAGATGCTGTCTCGCTCAACCGTTTCGCCGGTAAAGACGTTAGATCTGGTCGACACCTATGGTGCCAGTGGCTGCCTGACGCCGGCATTAAGCTTTGCGTATATCCAGCAGGCGCCGCATTTCGCAGGAAAATTGAGAACTATCGTTCCTGACAGGCAGTTCGGTTACAGCTATTTCGACATTGACTCGTGCAAGGAATAACGGCAACCCATGAGCGGAATAATTAAAGAACTCCCAATGCTATCGCTGAACAATATCTATAAGAGTTATGGCTCGGGCGAAGGCAAAGTCGATGCCCTGAAAAATATTAACCTTGAAATAGAGAAAGGCGAATTCTTGGCCCTGTGCGGCCCTTCCGGCAGCGGCAAAAGTACGCTGTTAAATATCCTGTCGGGTATTGATAAGCCCAGCTTTGGCTCGGTGATGTTTCTGAGAAAGTTACTCAATAATTTACCGGAAGAACAATTATCGGAGATTCGCGGCAAGCATCTGGGATTCATATTTCAGTTTTTTAACTTGATACCCGTATTGAGCGTCTTTGATAACGTTTTTTTTCCGCTGGTATTAAACGGTCATACCAGCAAAAAAGAGGCGAAAGAGCGAGCGCTGTATTTTATCGAGAGCGTCGGGCTGATGGGATATACCGATCGTAAGCCGGGCCAGCTTTCGGGTGGACAGCAGCAGCGCGTGGCTATCGCCCGTGCGCTGGCGCATGACCCTCAGGTGGTGATTGCCGATGAGCCGACCGGGAACCTCGATCTGGTGACCGGTGAAGCCATCCTGGATCTGCTGCTGAAAATCAACCGGGAGACGCGTACCACTTTCATTATTTCGACGCACTCAAGCCAGCTGAAAGAGCGCGCGCGGCGTGTCGTTGAAATTAAGGACGGAGTGTTAGTTCATGATTCACAATCGTAATTTTTTCATTCTCTGCTGGCTGCTGATCTGCATGGCCTATGCCGGGAGCGTTAAAGCCGCAGCGGCCCCCGTGGCTGAGCAGGTGATAAAAAATGGCTTCCCGGCGCAGGCGGAAAAGCTTGCCGATATCACCCGTGCGTTGTTTACCGAATACAAGGCCAATGATAACGCGCTGTCGCTGGTTTTTTATGCCTACGGCATGCTGCGCCAGGCAGGGCATTCCCTCAAAACGAATGACCTGATCCGGGCGTCTGAATACGGCAAAACGGGCTTTTTCTACCTTGATGAAGCGGTAGATCTTAATGAGGGCAATCTGCTGGTGCGCTACATGCGCGCCCGTGTCGACGCTTACCTGCCAGCGGATATTGGACGCTGTGTGGTGACGTTAAAAGATACGGAGCTGATGGCGAAAAGCCCTGAGGTATTTAATGCCGGGTTGATGAAGCACATTGACGAAATGCGCTATCGCGCGCTGCTGAGCTGTAAACGTACCGCTGAGGCAGAAGCGCTACTGGCACACATTGAATTGCGTAACGCCAATTCAGCATTACCGCTGGCTTCTGGCGATGCGCCAGAGTGGGATATCAACGAAGTGACAGAGGTCTTGTTACCGCTGGTGAAAGGGAACTAAATGTCCGGGGTTATGGTGTTAGCGAATAGTGTTGTTGTCCTCATTCTGATTTTTGTCCTCTGGTGCGTATTATTCCGCTCGCGGGACGTGAAGTTTGCTTTTTTAAACCTCTTTCGCCACAAGAGACGATCGTATTCCACCATTGCCGCGATTATGCTCGGTGGTGTGTCTATTTTTCTGTATGGCGGGTTTATCGATTACTCTTTCTGGATTTTGAAAGAGCAAACGATTCGAACCAATATTGGGCATGTGCAAATTTATAATGAAAATTATTTCCAGACGTCGAATAAGAATAAAAGCCTGATTGCAGATTATGCAGCCCTGAAAAAAGCGATTCTCAACGATCGCGATCTCGCACCGCATATTTCGACGCTATCCGGTCAGCTGGAATTTACCGGGGTGATTTCGCAGTATGAAAGCGAAACGTCCAGTTATTTTTCCGCACTGGGTGTGGAGCCTCTGCCTGCCTTAAAGCTGGGATCGTTTGATAAATTAATTTCCGGCAGCGACCTGTCCCGGGTGCGTACGGACGAAATCACGCTGGGCAGTGGGCTGGCGAAAACGCTTAATGCCCGCTATGACGACTGGCTGGATGTGCTGGTGGTGAATACCGAGGGCGGGCAGGGCGCGTTATCGATGAAGCTTCGCGGCATCTTTGAGTCCGGTATTAAGGATTACGATGATGTGGCAATGAAAATCCCGCTTGATACCGCGCAGCGCATCATGGGGACCAACAGCGTCAGCAAGGTGTTAATACTGCTGAAGGACGAAGATACCGCCCTGTTCAGCGCCAAACTGCGCCAGTTTATTACGAAGCATCATTTACCGCTGATGGTAAAAGACTGGAAAGAGACGTCGATCTTTTATCAGCAAGTGGAAGGCTTATTATCCGGGATCTATTTCTTCATTAAGCTCATCGTCGGGTTGATCGTGATCTTTATGATCGGCAATTCGATGACCATGAACATTATTGAACGTACCCGGGAAATCACCACCCTCAGGGCGATTGGCCTGAAACCGCTGCACGTTACAAGGCTGTTTTTACTGGAGGGGATTTTTATTGGCATTATCGGCGCCGTTGGCAGTCTGGCGACAGGTTATGCCATTGCCTCCGCCATCAATCTTTACGGTATTGCGATGCCGCCGTCACCGGGACAAACGCTGGGCTATACGGCATTTATTAAAACCGACAGCGTCGCGCTTACCTGGATAACCCTGGTATTACCGATCCTGGCCGCCACCGGTGCCTCTGTGCTACCCGCATTACGTGCGTCACGGCTGAATATTTCAGATGCTTTTAAATTTTCGTAAGGAAGCGATATGAAACGCGTTGTCATCATAAAACTGCTCTTTTGTCTGGGCCTGTTTTCCGCAGGGGCGTTTTCCGCCCCGGTGGATAACAAAGCCTCAGAGATTATTCGCCGTGCCGATGAGGTGCGTTCCCCGAATAAACCTTTTCGCTACACCCTGACCATTTATGAATATAAGTCGGGAGCGTCTCAACCTGACAATAAGCAGGTGCTGGATATTTCCATGCGCTTTATGAAACCCGAAGGGGAAATGAAAGCCGACGCCCGTTCGCTGGCACGGTTTATTTATCCCCCGCGCGACAAGGGCAAAGTGCTGCTCTCTGACTGGTACGATCTTTGGTTCTACACCCCGGAACTTCGTCGCCCGGTTCCCGTTTCGCGCCAGCAGCGTCTGGTGGGACAAATTTCCAATGGCGACGTCATTGTGACCAATTTTGAGTATGCCTACCACGCCACCCTGCTGGGTGAAGAGCCGTGCGGCGAAACACAGTGCTATAAGCTGGCGTTAGTGCGCAAAACGGATGATGTCACCTGGCCAAAAGTTATCTATTACGTCGAAAAAGAGGGGGAGAACCGTCCTTTTAAAGCGTCGTATTACTCTCTGGATAATCAATTGATTAAAGACGTGTTGTATCAGGATTTTCAAATGGTATTAGGGAAGATGCGTCCGATGAAAATTATCGTCCAGGAGGCCCGTCACGGTAAAAGCTATTCCGTGATGGAGTACAGCGATGTTCGCCTGGAATCCTTGCCGGAATCCCACTTTACTCGCGAGTCTATTCAGCGAGGTGTCAATTGAAACGCACACTCATGGGGTTAACCCTGGCACTCTCCGCTCTGCCGGTGAGCGTACTGGCGGACTGCCTGTCCGGCTCCGACGTGGCTAAAAACAGCACGGTCACGCTGTATGAGCAGGTGTCGCTGGTCAAAAAGCAAATCTCAGACTGGCGAATTGCTGGCCGAAACCCGTATACCAGACACAATATCTACAATGACGCCGGTGTGAATCTCACCAGCCGGTGCGCCGTTGTTGATAATGCGCTGGAACTGGACTTATCCCTCTACGGGCTGACCTGGTACTCCCCGCGTAAGCTGGGGGCATTTGAAGAAGACGACAGCCGCTCTCAACTGCTGATTGAACGTCTGAGACTGGTTTACGCCGTGTCAGACAGCGTGCAGCTTGAAGCGGGAAAACTTCAGGCGAAGCCAGGGCTCTTTTTCCTGCGTTCACCGTCCGATCTGACCCCGCATTACTACGCCGGGTTCAAACCGACGCGGCTTTACGATCCCGCGCTTCGCACGGCGTATCAGTCCTCGTCCTGGGCCGCGACGCTGTCAATGGATAACCGGGACGAGTCGCTCTCGCTGACCGTGATTCCGAAGCTGGCGACGATCGGTAAAGACTACCTGACCTCCGGCAACTGGTCCGCGAACCAGCGTGGCAACAGCAGCGAGGCCTGGCTGTTGAGCTATACCTCACATGCCTTCCGTCACCATACGCCGGGAATGCGCATCCTGCTGGGTGAGTCGCAGTCGATTGCTGTTTCTGACAGCTATCACTACACCCCACAGCTTACCCTGAACGCCGAGATGGCCTGGCACCGGGAGCAGCGCTGGCGTCATCTCTCTGAGGAGAAAAGTGCCGAAGTTCAGAATTATGCCTTTCCTTCGTCGCTGTATGACGCCGGGGACAAAAATGGCGTAGAGCTGGCCGTTGGCGGGCAATATACCTCTGATACCTTTAATGTTTTCGGCCTGGAATATTATTACCAGAGCGAAGGGTATTCACGCTCGGAATGGCGCAAACAGCGTGAGCTGATGACCTTCTTAAATACTCCGACAGGCTATGCGCCGCTCGACAGGGCATTTGATTCCTATAAGTACCTGATGGCTTCCGAGATAAGCAATACGGGCAATAAAGGCATGCTGCAGGGGAAACACTATCTTAACGCCTGGTCCAGCGTGCAGTTCACCCATCAGATTGCATTGCAACCCTATTTTATCCTTAACCTGATGGATAAAAGCACCATGGCGGGACTCCACATCAGCGCACCGCTGACCTTTATCGATGACCAGCTGGAAGCGTATACCGGCGTCTATTCCGCGCTGGGTAGCGCAAATTCTGAGTTTGCCTTCTTCGGTGATGTCGCCGGTGGCTATGTTGGCTTTAAGTATTACTTATAAGGAAATGACTATGACGCGTGATAATCCATCGCAGCCTGTGGTGCTGCTGTTTTCCGGCCAGGGAAACCCGGTGATTGGTATGGGCAGCGATCTGTGGGATCTGAATGCAACGACGAAACAGATCTGGGATTGTGCCAGCGATGTGTCGGGTCTCGATCTGCGCCGACTCTGCCTCAAAGGGCCGATGAACAGGCTGATCCAGACCACGGCACAACAGCTGGCCGTTACGGCGATCAACGTATCGCTGTACAGCCTCTGCCGCGAGCGCTTCCCGGCGCTCCGCGTCGTGGGCGCCTGCGGCCATAGCGTTGGCGAATACAGTGCGCTGTACGCGGCAGGCGCAATTTCGCTTGAGACCCTGTTCCGGACGCTGCATTTTCGTGCCAGCACCATGGATGCGGTGAGTAAAAAACATAAAGGCGCGATGCTGGCGCTGAAGGGGGCCAATTTTGCCACCCTGAGTGACATCATCACCCGCAGCGGGATCGCGCTGGATATCAGCTGCGACAACACACCGCGTCAGCAGGTGATTGGCGGGACGCCGTCTGCGCTGAGTGATTTTGCCAGAGTGCTGGCGGACGAGGGCTATGAGCCTATCAAGCTCGGCGTCAGCGGAGCCTGGCATACCCGTTTAATGGCTGAGGGCGTGCCGCTGATGCGGGATTTCCTGGCGGGACAGCCCTTCACCTCGCCGGCTTATGACGTGCTGATGAACGTGACAGCCAGAATAGAAACGGCACCGGACATCATCAAAGAAAACCTCTCCCTGCATCTGACGCATACGGTGAAATGGGCTGATTCCATGGCCAGGTTCATCCATCATCCAGAACAACCGCTGTTCCTGGAGATGAGCAACAAGCCATATCTGGGACAGATGCTGAATGATTTTGCCGGTTTCTCTTCCGAACGTGTCCTGCACTGCAGAAAAGCTTTAGAGATGTGATGGCCGAGCTATGATTCCTGATTATTTAACCTTCATCCGTTTTCAGGATAAAAGGAACGTTCTTTTTATCTATATCGTGACGTTTATCCTGCTGGCTTTTTACTGGAAAAATGCCGGTTTCTCTTTTTCCCGGCAAGATGCCTGGGTAGCGAGCGGTATTTTCGCGCTGATCCTGTACAGCTTTATTGCCGATCTTAAGGCCTTCTGGGCCTATAAATGTGCCATCAAGAATATTGATTTATCGTTTTTTATCGGCAAAAAAAGCCCGAAGATAAAGGCGTTCATTTTTGAACCGTTGGTTGTGTTGGTCATCGCTACCCTGATGTTTGCAGGTATCATCGCGCTCCTCCTTGCGCTGGCTCAGCCGGGGATTGTGTTGCTGATTCTGGCCCTCGTTGCGCCGCTGCTTATCTGGGGAATGTTTGCCGCACTGCGCTATATCTATACGTTGCAGGTCATTGAATCAGCCAGAGACAAAGTCAAGTACACACGGCTTTCACAGTATGTGGCCGTCGCTGTCATCATGAGCGTGGTGTTGAATCTCCTGACGATAAGCCCGTTACGTAACAGCGAGCAGTTTGACCTCTATGGACGCTACTTCACCTTAACCGCCATCATTACCATGGTGGTGCTCTGCGTGGTGGTGCTGGCAATCAACCTGCTGTTCTTACGCTTTACCCGACGCTATGTTTTTCTTGGCCATCTGTTCCTTAACGAGATTGACCTCTATTTCTCCCCGTCAATCCCGTGGCGGACGCTGTCTGAGAAACCCCTGTGGTTAAGGCTGGCGATGCTGGTGGGGGTTGAATGTCTCTGGTCGGCTGTTATCGGTGTGCTGCTTACGCTTTCGGGATGGCAGGTCTGGTTTGAGGTCTATTTCCTGCTCTGTTATCTGCCGTGTCTGGTGTACTACACGCTGCATACCTGGTGGAAATGGCATACCGACTTTATGATGTCGAGCGATATGTATCTGCGCTGGGCGGAGATCAGCAGAGAGAACTCCCTCTGGTAATGACCTTATTGCCGGGATAAAAAAAGCCAGACCGTCATTACTGACGGTCTGGCTTTTTACTACGCCCGTTTCGCTTAGCTCATTTTCATCCATGACAGCAGCATGGAAGCGCTGGCAATGACGTTAATGTTGGAAATATAGCCGTCGTAGCGGTTGTTAATGGCAGAAAGCTGATTATTGAAATGATCGTTTTCTGCCGTCAGCACGTCGAGCAAAGTGCGTTTGCCAAGGTGGTACCACTGTTCGTAGAACATGCGGCGAACCCGATCCGTTTCACCTGACAGACGATCGTAATCATCGGCGCGCAGGAAGGAGGAGTCACGGACCTGGATCTGATAGTTGATCTGATACTCCAGATCTTTGTAACTCACTTCATATTGCTGCTGCGCCATATTGGCTTTCGCGCGCGCCGACATCTCGGCGGCACGCTGAGAGCCGCCGCTAAACGCTTCCCACTCGACGTTTAAACCGGTATACCACCCGGCCTCGTTACCGTTGCTGTCTTTGGCAGTGCTTTTGGAGATCACCCAGTTCACCTGTGGCAGAGCCGAGGATTTAATGCTTTCTGCCTCATACTCTGCCGCCCGTACTTTGGACTGCAGGTTCAGCATCATCGGATTTTTATCCAGCGCGGAGAGGGCCACTGAGGCCGGAATGACCGTGTCGTGCCAGCTTATGCCTTCCGGTAATTCAGGCTCGATCCCCAGCAGGCGCACCAGTTTGATTTTGCTGGCGCTCAGCTGATGCTCAATGTTATCGAGACTCGCCTGGGCCGACATCAGTTTTGCTTTTGCCTGTACCAGTTCACTCTCTCTTCCGCGATCCGCCTGAGTAATTTGCGACAGCATGGTGACCAGCTCTTTCATGCGGCCGACATACTGTTTCGCCACAACCTTACTGCGCTGGTAGCGCCCCATATTCATCAGTTCAGACACGGTGTTATAGGCCAGCTGTTCGCGGGAATACTCTTTTGAATAACGGGCTGCTTTTGCCGTTTCCAGAGAGTTGTCCACCTGGTTGCTGATCCTTCCCCAGTCAATAATCGGTGTATTGACGGAGACCGTGCCGCTGGAGTCGCTGATATGGCTATTGTTGGAGGACGACTGACGATCGCCGCCCACGGTCGACAGCGGCGAGGTCACGCCCAGACGTACCTGTGGCATGCGTTGACCTTTTACCTGATCGACCATGTAGTCAGACGCCAGCACCTCAGCAGAGGCCGCCCGCAATTCAGGGCTATACGCCAGCGCTCTGGCCACCATGCTCCGCAGAAAGACAAGCGAATCCTGACTGCCGGCAAGGTAGCTCTGCGACCTGCCGCTGATGGCGTGCCGCGCATCTCCCTCCTGACGCACCCCGGCGTACGCCGGGTCCGGTTTGTAGTACTCGGTGACGGGCGGGAAGAAGTCTGCGTTTTTCTTCAGCGCTGCCCGGCTTGCCGCTGGCGTTGGCGAGGCGGGGGCAAACTCTCGGTCTGGCGTTGCAGAAGCGTAACGCGCAGGGCGAGCAGTGGATGACGCCGGTACCGCTTTTTGCGTGCTGGCGTATTGTGACTGGGTACGCATAGCGGGCAATGATGTCTGCGATGTCGTACCCTGCGACGTTGTCCTCGGCACAGGCTGCGGTTCCCGGTTGAGCTGTGACTGCGTGCGCATTGGCGGCAATGACGCCAGGCTGCTTTTAGCCTGCGCAATGTCAGCCGCGTGGAGCGGAATGACAAAAGAAGAGCAGGGCAAGCAGAGGGCAACTGCGGTTGCAACCCTTGCCCAACGACGCTCTTTACGTGCCTTAACCATAAAATTATCTCTCCCTGAAGGCTTCGCGCGCTTTCAGTATCGGTTTGAGGATGTAAGACAAAATGGTCTTCTCCCCCGTTCTGATTTCTACGTTTGCCACCATTCCCGGTATGATCGGGAACGACTTGTCTTTTACCTGTAATGCGGCCCGGTCGGTGCGGACGAACACCCGGTAATAGGTGGAATCCCCACGCCCCTGGCGGGCTTTCTCTTCATCGATCAACGTGTCTGAACTGAGGTGTTCGACGACACCGTTTAATCCGCCATAGATGGCATAGTCGTAGGCGGTAATTTTCACCGTGGCGGGCAGACCGGGATGGATAAAGGCCACATCAGAGGGTTTGATTTTGGCTTCAACCAGCAGGTTATCTTCCAGCGGAATGATGGTCATGATCTCCGCCCCCTGTTGAATGACGCCGCCGCGCGTGGTCACCCGGATGTTGTTAACGGTACCGCGCACGGGAGCCACCACGGTGGTACGGTTCATCACGTCCTGGCGCCCGCGCAGAATCTCTTCCGCCTGCGCCAGTTCAGATTCCAGACGGTTCAGCTCGCTGTTGGCATCGGAACGAAAGCGGTTAGTCCGCTCGGCGATCTGCAGGCTAAATTCGTTTGCCTGGCGCTTAAGGCGCAGGATTTCGACATCCGACATCAGCCCTCTGCGCGCCAGCGGCTCTGATAAACTGACCTCGTTTTGTGCCAGCGACAGGCTCCGTTTTAAGGCCTCTACGCTCTCATTCAGGGTTTTCAGGCGTGCGTTATAGGCCTGGGTCTCATCACGCACGATAGACTCAATCCCGGCGATATCCGGCGGGAAGGTCAGTGGCGTGTCGTAGGCTTCCGCCCTGAGGCGGGCGATGCTGCCTTTCAGCCCCTGCACTTTCGACAAGGATTCGCCATAGCTGGCCCCGGCGCGAGTCGGGTCAATTTTCAGCAGAACCTGTCCTTTCTCGACAATGTCGCCTTCCTGCACATTCAGCTCTTCGAGAATGCCGCCTTCCAGGCTCTGAATCAGCTGCTCACGGCTGGCGGGGATCACTTTCCCGTCGCCACGGGTAATCTCCTCAACCCGGGCGAAATGCGCCCACACCAGCGCCACCACCACCACCAGCGTGATGGTGTAGAGCATGATCATGCTGAAAGGGGTTTTCTGCGCGATCAGAGCTCCCTGCAGGTCGTGCATGAATTTCAGATCGTCTGCTTTCACTTTCCCCGTTGGCTGTGTGGCGGGTAATGCCAGCCCGGTGCCGGCTCTCTTCTGCGTAGCGTCCTCGTTCATCATCCATTCACACCTTGTTTCTGTTGCTTCTCTTCGACTGAATGCATTGCTTGTTTTTTCTTCAGTACATTCTCATTCAGGCTGGCCATCACCTGATCTTTTGGTCCGTCTTTAACGACATGCCCGTCTTCCATGACGATCAGACGCTCCACCAGGCTCAGCACCGACATGCGGTGGGTCACAATGACCAGCGTTTGTCCCTGCGTCGCCTCTTTTAACCGGCGAAGGAACAGGGTTTCCGTCATCGCATCCATGGAGCTGGTAGGTTCATCCATCAGCAAAATCTTTGGCCGCAGCAACAGGCAACGGGCGAGGGCGACAAGCTGTTTTTGGCCACCGGAAAGGCAATTGCCCATTTCGCCGATAGGCATGTCAAAACCCAACGGATGTCGGGCCGCCACGTGATCAAGCCCGGTCAGACGCACCACCCGCAGAAATTCTTCCGTGCTCACGCCCGGGTTACCTATGACGATGTTATGGCGCAGGGTGCCGTAAAACAGACGGCAGTCCTGCCCGACGTAGCCCACCGCGGCGCGCCAGTCCGCGGGATCTACCTGGGTTGCATCCACACCATCAATGAAAAGCTGTCCGCTGCTCTGCTGGTACAGGCGAGCCATGACGCGCAGCAGGGTAGACTTACCGCTGCCGATTTTGCCCAGAATGGCCACCTGCTCCCCGGCTTCGATGTTGATATTGATGTTGTCCAGAATGCGTGGCGCCACCATCATTCCCGGTACCGGGTAGGTGAACCCCACCTTTTTCAGACGCAGGCTGCCGGTGAAATTGGGGGTCGGCAGATAATTGATGAGCGCGTCGCGCTCGGTCGGCGTTTCCATCAGCTGGTTCAGGGATTTCAGCGCGGTTTTGGCGTGCTGATAACGCAACGCCAGCCCGACCACAGAAGCCAGGGGCGCAAGAGAACGGCTGGACAAGATCACCACCCCAATCATGGCCCCCATCGTCAGTTCCCCGGCGTGGATTAAATAGACGCCAAGCACCACGATGCAGACGGTGGTAATTTGCTGCACAAACGAGACAAAGTTGGTGGTTAGCATTGAGAGATAGCGGGTTTTCATGGAGGACGCTGCCGCCAGTGCGCTGAAGTCATCCCAGCGCTTTTGCATGACCCCTTCACCCTGGGCGGCTTTTAACGCCTCAAGCCCTTCGATGCTCTCAATAAGCAGACCCTGCTTAAGCGAAATTTCCCGGACGTTTTCTTCCATATAGCGACCCAGCGGCCACTGGATAATGACGCTGACAATCAAAATGAGCGGCATCGCGACCAGCGGTACAACGGCCAGTGGGCCGCCAATCATGTAGATGATGAACATGAACAGCAGACAGAACGGCAGATCAGACAGCGTGGCGAGGGTCGCAGAGGTAATAAAGTCGCGCACGGCCTCAAAGTCGCGCAACTGGTTTGCGAAGGTTCCCGAGGATTGCGGCTTGTACTCCATGCGCATCGACATCACCTGGCGAAACAGCTTTGCTCCGAGGATCAGATCGGCTTTTTTACCGGCGATGTCGATCAAATATGCGCGGATCTGCCGGCTGGCAAATTCAAAGATAATCGCAATGACCACGCCAATGGCCAGCGACCAGAGGGTGACGTATGCCTGGGTGGGGATCACGCGGTCATACACGTTCATGGTGAAGAAGGTGCCGGCAAGCGTAAGAATATTTGCCAGCAATGCCGCCAGCGCCGCGCTGTAGAAATAATGCCGGTAGCGCCACAGCGTCGAATAGAGCCAGTGACCTTCATCCTGGGCTTTCGGTAACAGCTGGTCTTCGGCGCGTGCATCAAGCGTAGGTTTTGGCGTCGTGACAAGGGCGTAACCGCCATAACCCGCGTGGAGTTCCGCCTCATCAAGCACCAGCGTCCCTTCGTTTTCAGGCACGACTATCTGGTAAGTGTATTGCCCGCGCTTTCCATTGCGCGCGGTAAGCATGCAGTATGTCCCGTCCTTGCGGGCAATAAGCAAAGGGAACAGCCAGGAGGAAAGGGAATTTAGATCGCGCTTTACCCACCCTGCGGATATGCCCATCTGCTCAAGCATACGCAGCGCCATTTCAGGCTCGAGCTTGTCGCTTTTTGGCAGGCCAGCGTACAGCACCTCTTTGCTGGCATACTTAGCATGATGTCTACAAAGCCATTCAACACCCCACAGAAGAGAATCTTTTTCAGGGGCGTCAATATCATTAAGAGCGTGCTCTGAATTAATTTTTACCGTGGAGAAATGTGTGTTCATTTTAGAATTCAGACCTGTAGTTGCGTTCCTCACTTAGATTTAAAAAGTAAAGAATAGTGTATTTAAAAAAGACCGGGGGCATCCGTAAATACAGCGGGTGACGCGGATGGATTATGCTGAAAATACAAGCTCTGGTAATAGCTTAGTGTAGGGGGTTACCCCTCTGATACACAATAAAGAAAAGTAACTATCCCTTTAAGAATACTCTACGTACAATTTGTTATGCTGCTGTTTCACCATTCTTTTTTATACGCGTGATGGGTTAACTGGCGAGCCGTGAAATGGGGACGCCCAGCTTTGTTTCTATCCTTATTTTCATCGCGTAAATGTTTTTGACATTCGTGGCATTTTTCATGGCGATCTTTTTAGGTAATTGCCCTTTATACAATTCAGCAAATAATGCATATTCATTCGCACTCAGTTTGGCTCGTTTTTCTGACGGACGTATAATTTTACCCATAAATGACTGGCTGACCTTCATTTTAATGTCTTCGGACATATCATCATGAAAAATGACCGTGCTGATGATCGTATCTGTCGTGTCGTTGTAGAACCAGTAGTGCGCAATAGCCGCCATTTTTTTATCAGCGATCAGAATTAAACGCGTGTTTTTGAACTGAGCTAACCAATTGTTTGATAAGAAGTAATTGATGTTTTTGTAATTGAAGTCTATCACGACAATGGGTTGCGAAATTATTTTTGTATTAATTTCAGTGAAATACTGTAAAACTCCTTCTATCAGAAATGCGTTATTTTCAGGCCAGATATAAAATTCTGTTCCGCAGCATTCATCATGCTTTGCGGTACGAATGGAAGCATAGGCGCATTTATGAATACACCCATAACAGCGCATAGTGTTGTTGTCGTGATTAATAGGTTTAATAGTAATTATATCCATGTGATAAAACGCTACGCGTCCATATAATATATGTAAATATTAAGTAATATATCAATAATCAGATTATTCTTGCATTACGGAAAAATACGCGTCACAGTAAGATTACGCTCTGTTCGTCCAGGAATTATCGACAGAGCGTATTCACGGTGTTTACGCTAGCTTGCAAGACGCGTGATAGACACGCCCAGTTTGCGTTCAATCCTGTTCTTCATGGCATAGGTGTTTTTAACACTGGTGCCGTTCCTGTAGGCGATTTTCTTTGGTGACCAGCCATTAAAGAGGAATGAAAACAGGTTGTATTCATTCTGACTCAGTTTGGGTCTGTTGCCTGTCGGCTTAATCGTTTTCGCCAGGAATGTTTTTTTCAGTTTCGCCGCGACTTCTTCTGCGGTATCGTCATAAAAGATAACGGAACTGATGGTGGTTTCTAACGTGTCGTTATAGAACCAGTAATGCGCAATTGCCGTCATCTTTTTATCGGTGACCAGAATTAGTCTCATGTTTTTGAACTGATCTAACCAGTTATCGGATAAAAAATAATTAATGTTTTTGTGGCTGAAGTCGATGATCACCACCGGCTGCGAAACGTATTTGTCACTTATCTCACCAAAATGGTGGCGGATACCCTCAACTAAAAAAGTATTATTATCAGGCCAGATAGCATATTCCAGTCCGTTACAGTCATGGCTTTGGCCACGTTCCAGGGTATTAAAGCGGCATTTCTTTTCACAGCCATAACAATGCATGGCTGGAGTATGACAAACCGGTTGTCCGTCAGTATGAGATAAATAAATTGGGTTGTTAGTGGCACTGTACATATTATACCTCACACGCAATGATGTCTTACGATAATAACATTGAAGAGGGTCTTACCGACGCCGTCGTTCTTTAGGAATAATCATATGATGCACCAGGCATTATTCTTAATTAAATAGTCTGAAGTGAGGATGTTGAGTTCTTATTAAGGTTTAAACCACTTAAAAACAACAACTTAGTGAATTTCTTAAATGAGAGTGAGATTTGTTTACTGTGTTTTAAAATGTTGTAATTGTTGTATTTTAGTTAACTTTTAATGGCCTTTTTTAATTATCAGAATAGCAGGGTGGAAATCGATAAATATGGGTGAAAAATGACTTTAGTTTATTAACTAAAGTAATCAAGGTTGACGCATGAAATAGCAAAAAGCGCTTGCCGGGAAAGTCATTTTCTTATTTTTATGACATGTTATTGGATAATATCCGATCGTTTCGCCGTCATTATCCTGAATGTTATTCGCCGGGTTCCCTGAGCAAATAGCCGGTAACATAATCTCAGGTTAACAAAGTTTAAACAACACTGGTGCATTAATTTAACAATTGATCGTTTTTGGTGCATTATTTGCACTTTTATTGTGCATGTGGCGTGCAAAATGCGCTCTGGCATAACGCCCCACGCGTGTCTGATGTGCCTGAGATCTCTTTAATAATGAGCAGGTTGCTCTTTTTATCACGTAAAGTATTTGAACCAATGCACAATTGGTTCGTTTATTGCTTAATCATTAGCACGGTAAGTAGCACGTCATATCAATAGCTTATCGTTAATAAAAATAAAACAATGATGAAAGCGAGCGAACCAATATGGAAAAACCGTCACGGTTTCTGGCAAATTCCAGCACCGCGCTTGAGCAACTGCGTGGGCTAATCAACCAGCATGAGTCAACACCAGGCACTCCGCTGCCCACGGAACGTGAGCTGTCGGAGACGCTCGGCGTAGGACGCCGTGAAGTGCGTCGTGCGCTGGATGTGCTGGAAGAAGAGGGGCGCATCTGGCGTAAGCAGGGCAAAGGCACCTTTATCGGTCCTTCTGCCCCTGTCGAACCGCTGGCCCTTCAGGGATTGGTTCAGCAAACCAACCTTCTCGAAGTGATGGAAGCTCGCCTGCAGCTCGAACCCGGCTTAGCCCGGCTTGCGGCACTGCGTGCCACCAGGGAAAACCTCGCGCTGATGCAGCGCATGCTGGAACGCATTGATAAGGTCAGCCCGGATGACCGCGATCTTAACGAACTGTGGGACAGCGCCTTTCACCGCGCCATTGCGGAGGCCGCGGGTAACCGCCTGATGCTCGGCCTGTTTGATGCCATTGATGCCGTCAGACGTGAACCGGGCTGGCAGCACCTGCGTGAATTAGCCCGCACCCCCGAACGCGTCGACAGTTATAACGACCACCATCACAAGATCATGTCTGCGATTATCCATCGCCAGCCAAATGAGGCCGCGGCCGCCATGCGCGAACACCTGCTCAGCCTGCAAACCGCCCTGATCCATGCGATCCACCTTGAGGACGACTTCACGCTATGACGACGATCCCATTTAACGATCCCACGCCTGTTCTGCGCGTACGCAATCTGAATGTCAGGTTCGCCGGCTCGCCGGTGAGCGTGCTGGAAGATATTTCACTGACGGTTAAAGCGGGCGAAACCCTGGCGCTGGTGGGGGAGTCAGGCTGCGGGAAAAGTATCACCTCATTAGCGCTGATGGGCCTGTTGCCCGCCAGCGCCCGGATCGTCAGCGGGGAGATGCATTTTCGCCGTCACGATCTGCGCAAGCTTTCACCGAGGGAATATGCCGACCTGCGCGGCAGCGAGCTGGCGATGATTTTCCAGGAGCCAATGACCTCGCTTAATCCGGCATTTACGCTGGGGGATCAGCTGAGCGAAGCGGTCATGCGCCATCAGAGCGTCTCGCGAACAGAGGCGATGAAGGTCGCGCTGCAGATCCTTGAGAAGGTGCAGATCCCGGCCGCAGAGATGAGGCTGAAGGCGTACCCCCACCAGCTTTCCGGTGGCATGCGCCAGCGCGTGATGATTGCGATGGCGCTGATTAACCACCCGAAACTGCTGATTGCCGATGAACCGACCACCGCCCTCGACGTAACGATCCAGGCGCAAATTCTCGCCTTGCTGAACACCCTCAAAGAAGAGACCGGCACGGCGGTGCTGATGATCACTCACGATTTAGGCGTGGTGGCAGAGGTCGCCCAGCAGGTGGCGGTGATGTATGCCGGGCAGGTGGTGGAGCAGGGAAGCGTGGAGGCCATCTTTGCCGACCCGCAGCACCCGTACACCATCGGCCTGATGGGGTCGATTCCCTCTCTGGGCGCACGTAAGGGCCCGCTTTCCACCATTCCCGGATCGGTGCCGCTGGCGGAATTCATGCCGAAGGGCTGCCGTTTTGCCACCCGTTGTCCGTTTGCGCAGGCGCGCTGCCATGCTGAAAAACCACCGCTCACTGCGCAGGGGGGCGGCCATCAGGTCGCTTGCTTCCGCGTACCGCTTGAACACCACATTGCCCTGGGAGAGACCGCATGACCACGCCGATCCTTGAAGCCTGCGATCTCAGCAAGCTGTTCCCCGGCCCTAAAAAACTCTTTACCCCGGCCCGGTTTGTGACGGCGGTCGACCGCGTGTCGCTGGCCGTGATGCCGGGCGAAACGCTGGCGATTGTCGGGGAGTCGGGGTCCGGGAAATCCACCCTCGGTCGTCTGCTGCTGCGTCTGCTGGCCGCCAGCGAAGGGCGCGTGTTTTACCAGGGGGAGGAGATCACGCATGCCTCGGGCGCGCGCCTCAACCAGCTCCGGCGCGAGCTGCAAATTATCTTTCAGGATCCCTTTGCCTCGCTCAACCCGCGCATGACGGTGGAGCAGATCGTTGGCGAGCCGCTGTGGCTGCACCAGAACATGAAAAAAGCGGACCGCCAGTACCGCGTAGCTGAACTGCTGAAGACCGTTGGCCTGCCAGCCGCCTGGGCCGGGCGTTATCCGCACGAGTTTTCAGGCGGGCAGCGTCAGCGCATTGGCATTGCGCGCGCGCTGGCGTCGGGACCCAAACTGCTGCTGGGTGATGAACCTGTCTCCGCGCTGGATGTATCCGTGCAGGCCCAGGTGGTGAATTTGCTGGAAAGCCTGAAGCACCAGCTGGGGCTGACGATGGTGATCGTCGCCCACGGTCTGGCGGTTATCCGCCATATGAGCGATCGCGTGGCGGTCATGTACCTCGGGCAAATTGTCGAGCTTGCCACCGTCGATGAGATTTTTGACGCGCCGCTGCACCCTTATACCCAGGCGCTGATCGCCTCGGCGCCGCAGATGCAGCCCGGCGCGGAACGTGACGCCCCGCTGTTGCAGGGAGATTTGCCGAACCCGGCCAACCCGCCGACCGGCTGTCGCTTCCATACGCGTTGCCCTTACGTCACTGACGAATGCCGCCAGGTTGAACCCATTAACCAGCTCCTGGACGGTGGACGTCAGGTGGCCTGTCATCGCTGGCAGGAGATTAATCGCGATCGCAGTGTTATCCAGATTGCACCGCCATCCGCTGCTTTTCTGCGCCGCCGCGCGCTGTTTGAACACGCGGCCACTCACTCCTCCCTTCCTTCAAGGAACTCATGATAATGACAATGCGTAATTCTCTTTTGACCGTACTGGGAAGTGTTATGTTGCTTGGCGCGGCGCTGCCCGCCCATTCTGAAAGTGTGCTGCGTGTGGGGCTGGGGGCTGACCCGGACATGCTCGACCCGCATCTGGCGCGCACCTACTATGGCCGCTTCGTGTTTGCCTCCCTGTGTGACAGGCTGGTGGACGTGGATGAAAATCTGAAGGTCGTACCTGGTCTGGCGAAAGACTGGGCCTGGAGCGACGACGGCAAAACCCTGACCCTGAATTTGCGCGAGGGCGTCACCTTCCATGACGGTGAGAAATTCGATGCGGCCGCCGCAAAATACAACCTCGACCGCGCCCTGACCTTAAAAGGCTCCCTGCGTAAAAGCGAGATTTCCTCCGTGGAGTCCGTTGAGGTCACAGGCCCGATGCAGATTGCCCTGCACCTGAAAACGCCGGACGCCGCGCTGCTGATGCAGCTCACCGACCGCGCGGGTGCGATGATGGCCCCAGACGCGGCGAAAAAGCCGGATTTTGCCGCCCATCCCGTCTGTTCCGGCCCGTATAAATTCGACAGCCGCGTGTCCCAGGACCGCATCGTTCTGACGCGTTTCGACAATTACTGGAACAAAGACGCCTACCACTTCGACAAAATTATCTATCTGCCGATCCCGGATGCCTCCGTGCGCCTGGCGAACCTGCGTGCGGGCGATCTCGACCTGACCGAAGGGATTGCCGCCAGCGACGTCAAAACCGTCGAAGCCGACAGCAAGCTGGCGCTGGCAAAAGTGACCGGTCTGGGCTATCAGGGCATTACCTTCAACATCAATAACGGCAAGGTACCGGCGAACGATCCGTTCAGGGACGCCCGCGTGCGTGAGGCGTTTTCTCAGGCCATCGACCGCGATGCGCTAAACCAGGTGGTCTTTGAAGGGCTGTATACGCCAGCCAACCAGCCGTTTTCGACGGTGAGCCCGTATCACGTCAACCTGCCGGTGCCACCGCGCGATGTCGACAAAGCCAAAGCGCTGCTGAAAGCGGCAGGCGTCACTACGCCGCTGACCGTTAACCTGCTGGTGCCGAACAACCCAACCTCGCAGCAGGTCGGTCAGGTGCTGCAGGCGATGGTCGCTGAGGCGGGCTTTAACCTGAACCTGCAGATGACCGAATTCGCCACGCTGCTGGATCGCCAGCAGAGCGGTGATTATCAGCTGAGCTTCTCCGGCTGGTCGGGTCGCCCGGATCCGGACGGCAGCATCTATGGGTTTATTCACAGCAAAGGCACCCTGAACGACGGTCGCTACAGCAACGCCCAGGTCGATGAGTGGCTGACCCAGGCGCGTCTCAGCAACGACAAAGCCGTTCGTCAGCCGCTGTACGACAAGGTAGTGAAGCAATTGCAAACCGACATGCCGATTGCCTGGCTCTACTTCGAGCCGCGCATTTTTGGCCTGAACAAGAAAGTGCAGGGCTTTAAACCTTACCCGGACGGCATCGTGCGTCTGGCTGGCTTAACGCTGGCGAAATAACTGTCCTGAGGAGAGCCCATGCTGGAACTGATTTGCAAACGTCTGCTGCTGGCCATCCCGACGCTGTTGCTGGTGAGCATGATGGTCTTCGGGCTGCAAAAACTGCTGCCCGGCGACCCGCTGATCGCCATGGCCGGGGAGGAGCGCGATCCGGCGGTCATCGCCCAGCTGCGTGCGGAGCTGAATCTCGATGCCCCGATCCCGGTGCAGTATTTCCACTGGCTGACGCGCGCGCTGCAGGGGGATCTGGGTGTCTCCTTGCGCACCCACGAACCGGTGACGCAGTTAATTGCCAGCAAGCTGCCGGTCACGCTGGAGCTGTCGCTGCTGGCGATGATTGTTGCGCTGGTGTTCGGCATCAGCATGGGGATCCTCGCCGCAGTGTACAAAAACAGCTGGGTCGATCACGGAGCGAACTTTGTGGCGATCTCCGGGATCTCAATACCGCACTTCTGGCTGGGGATCCTGCTGATTCTGGTCTTTTCGGTGAACCTGCAGTGGCTGCCCGCGTCCGGCTACGTGCCGTTCAGTGAAGATCCGATCCAGAACCTGCGAACGCTGCTGCTGCCGGCAGCCGTGCTCGGAACCGGTCTGGCGGCGACGCTGATGCGCCATACGCGCGCGTCGATGATTGCGGTCCTGAAAGCGGATTACATCCGCACCGCGCGGGCAAAAGGGCTATTGCCGAAAGCGGTGATCTTAAAGCACGCGTTTCGCAACGCGCTGGTGCCGGTGATCACGCTCACTACGCTGCTGTTCGGCGAGCTGCTGGGCGGTGCGGTACTGACCGAGCAGGTCTTCACCATTCCGGGCTTCGGCAAGATGATCGTCGACTCGGTGTTTAACCGTGACTACGCGGTGGTGCAGGGCGTGGTGTTGATCGTGGCGATCGGCTTCCTGCTGCTGAACCTGCTGGCCGACGTGCTCTACGTCCTTATCAACCCGAAAATGCGAGGTTAACGATGGCGGAACTGACGACACAAACCGTTGCGCCTGCGCTGCCGCGCGCGCAGAGCCGGGTGCTGAAGAAATTCCTCGCGAACAAGAGCGCAGTGGCTGGCGCAGTGATAGTGGGTTTCTTTGTGCTGGTGGCGCTGCTGGCACCATGGGTAGCCCCGTTCGATCCGGTCAAGGCAAACTTCCTGGCGGTGCGCAAAGCGCCGTCGGCGATGTACTGGTTCGGCACCGACGAGCTGGGGCGCGACATCTTATCCCGCATTATCTGGGGGGCGCGCACCTCGCTGATGGCGGGCTGTATGTCGGTGGTTATCGCAGTTGTCATCGGCGTGCCGCTGGGGCTGGTGGCAGGTTACTTCCAGAAGATGTGGGATGGGGTGATCTCACGCGTTATCGAGGCGCTGCTGGCCTGCCCGTTCCTAATCATGGCGATCGCGCTCGGGGCGTTTTTAGGCCCGAGCCTCACCAACGCGATGATCGCCATCGGCCTTTCCGCCATGCCGATCTTCGCCCGCCTGACGCGCGGCCAGGTGATCGCCATTCGCAACGAAGAGTACATCGACGGCGCGCGGGCGATTGGCCTGCCGGATCGCTGGATCATCATCAAGTACGTCCTGCCCAACGTGATGTCGCCGATCCTGGTCCAGGCCACGCTGGCTATTGCCTCGGCGATTATTGCCGAAGCCAGCCTGTCGTTTTTAGGGCTGGGGCAGCAGCCGCCCAATCCGTCCTGGGGCTCGATGCTCAACACCGCGAAAGGGTTTCTTGAGCAGGCGCCGTGGATGTCCATTTTCCCCGGCGTGGCGATTTTCCTCGCCGTGCAGGGCTTTAATTTACTCGGCGACGGGCTGCGCGATGCGCTCGATCCGCGCCATGACTAAGGAGTCATGATGACCAAAGCGCTTGATTTTACGTCCGGTTACCTTTCACGCCGCCCACCGATGATGGGCCATAACGCGGTGGCAACGTCTCAGCCGCTGGCGGCGCAGGCGGGGATGAAGATGCTGCAACTGGGCGGGAATGCCGTTGATGCGGCCATTGCCACCGCGATGGCCCTGACGGTGGTCGAGCCGACCGGCAACGGGATTGGCAGCGATGCCTTCGCCATTGTCTGGGACGGTGAAAAATTGCACGGACTGAACGCGTCGGGTCGTTCACCGGCGAGCTGGCATGCGGATCTGTTTGCCGGAAAAACCGCGGTGCCGGAAATCGGCTGGGACGCGGTGACCGTACCGGGGGCGGTATCCGGCTGGGTCGCGCTGGCGGAACGCTTCGGCACGCTGCCGCTGACCACCCTGGCGCAGCCTGCGGTTGACTACGCACGTAACGGTTTCCCCGTCTCGCCGCTGATTGGGCATCTCTGGCAGCGCGGCTATCTCAAGCTGAAAGATCAGCCGGGCTTCAGCGCCTGCTTCGCGCCGGAAGGCCGCGCCCCGCGCGTGGGGGAGATTTTCCGTAACCCGGCGCAGGCGAACTCGCTGGAGCTGATTGCGAGAACCAACGGCGAGGCGTTTTACCGTGGCGAGCTGGCGCAGAAAATTGCCGCCTTTGCCAAAGAACATGGCGCGCACCTGACGGCGGAGGATCTGGCTAACCATCGCGTCGACTGGGTAGAGCTGCTGTCGCGCGACTTCGCGGGCGGCTCGGTGCAGGAGCTGCCGCCGAACGGCCAGGGAATTGCCACGCTGATTGCGCTGGGCATTCTTGAGCAGTGTGGTATTGAGAAGCACCATCCGGATTCCGTGCAATCCCTGCACCTGTCCATTGAGGCGATGAAGCTGGCGCTGGCGGACCTCGACCGCTACGTGGCGGATGAAGATCATATGGCGTTCGCGGCAAAAGAGTTGCTGAGCGACGCTTATCTGAAGTCGCGGGCGGCGCTGATCAACCACGACAGCGCGTCTGATTTTGTCTACGGTTCCCCGACGCAGAGCGGCACGGTCTACATCAGCACCGCGGACGCCAGCGGGATGATGGTCTCGTTTATTCAGTCCAACTATATGGGCTTTGGGTCCGGGATTGTGGTGCCGGATACCGGGATCAGCCTGCAAAACCGCGGCTGCGGATTTGTATTGGATCCTGAGCACCCGAACGCGCTGGCGGGCAGCAAACGTCCGTTCCACACCATCATTCCGGGCTTTGCGATGGACGGTAACGGTAAGCCGCTGATGTCCTTCGGCGTGATGGGCGGGCCGATGCAGGCGCAGGGTCATATGCAGATGGCGCTGCGCATTATGCTGCACGGGCAAAACCCGCAGGCGGCCATCGATTCCCCGCGCTGGCGCGTGGTACAGGGCAGGGAGGTGATCGTCGAATCGACGTTCGATCGCAATACTATCGCGGCGCTGCGCGAGCGCGGGCACCACATCGTGGTGGAGGATCCGCTTCAGGATTACAACTTCGGTGGTGCCCAGGTGATTTACCGGATGCCGGAAGGGCACTACGTGGCCGCGACGGAGAGCCGCAAAGACGGGCAGGCGTTGGTGAGTTAATGTTTTATCCTCCCTCTCCCTTTGGGAGAGGGGCGGGGTGAGGGGAAAATGTCACCCAATACTAAACGGATCCGCATCCTGCCATGCCGGGAACTTCTCGCGATACTCCTGCAATGCCGTCAATGACAGCTCGGCATCAATCCGCGTCGCCTGATGCGGCTCGGCGGTGGCGATAATCTCGCCCTGCGGATTCACCACCCGGCTGTCGCCGCGATAGTGATGCCCGTTGCCGTCAGTTCCTACGCGGTTACAGCCCACCACATAGGCCTGGTTCTCAATCGCGCGCGCCACCAGCAGCGACTGCCAGTGCAGGGAGCGCGGCGCAGGCCAGTTGGCGACATACAGCGCCAGGTCGTAATCGTTGCGGTTGCGTGACCACACAGGGAAGCGCAGGTCATAGCAGACCAGCGGCAAAATACGCCAGCCGCGCCATTCGAATACCACGCGCGCGTTACCCGCTTCATAGTGATGATGCTCATCCGCCATGCGGAACAGGTGACGTTTATCGTAAAAATGCACTTTCCCTTCCGGCTCAACCAGCAGGAAGCGGTTCACCGGCCCGCGTTCGGTTTGCAGGGCGGCGCTGCCGGCAATCAGCGCGTTCGTCTGCTGCGCTTTGGTATGCATCCAGGCGACCACCTCCTCCTGCGGCATTGACTGTTTTGCCGCTTCCATGGCGAAGCCAGTGGTGAACATCTCCGGCAGGACAATTACATCACGCCCGGTAATGTCTTCCAGTTGACGATCAAAATGGCGCAGGTTGGCGGGGCCATCCATCCACACTAAAGGTTGCTGCAAAATAGAAATCTTCAGACCAGGCACAATTCAGACTCCTCAAACGACCGCTTTTTGACACTGTAGCACGACATAAAGAGAAAATGTGGCAATAAAAAACCCCGCGCGCGGCGGGGTTTGTGCAGGCGAAACGGGTTATGCCGCTTCAGGTTTACGGTGCTTCTCCGGCAGCTTTACCGGCTGCGTCGCCAGCTCGTCCGGTTCGAAATCATCCACGTTAATGCTGCGCAGACGGCTCTCTTCGGCTTTCACCAGCAGGGCTGCTTCATCTTTACTGATAATGCCACCGGCCAGCGCCTGTTTCGCCAGTTCGTCCAGACGGGTAAACGGCAGGTTTTTGCTCAGCTGTTTACAGATTTTCTGGTGAATCGGGTCGGCGGCCATCACGTCCAGCAGCGCCTCTTCCAGCAGACCCACCGGGTTATGCGGCGTTGGGGCCAGATACTGACCACGGCCGATACGGGAGCGGGTTGCGCTCGGTACCTGCAGGATCTTCGCCACTTTATGGTCCAGCTTGTCCGATGGCGCCAGATGATGACGACCGGTCGGGAAGATCACCACGCGCAGGGCACCGGCGACAAAGCGGTTCGGGAAGTTTGCCAGCAGATCGTCAATCGCCTGTTCTGCCTGATACATCGCATCCTGAACGCCCCAGTGCACCAGCGGCAGATCCGCTTCCTGACGGCCTTCATCGTCGTAGCGTTTCAGCACCGCAGAGGCCAGGAAAATCTGGCTCAACACATCCCCCAGACGGGCAGAGATACGTTCGCGACGCTTCAGGCTGCCGCCAAGTACGGCCATAGAGACGTCGGACAGCAGCGCCAGGTTGGCACTCAGACGGTTAAGATGCTGGTAATAACGTTTTGTCGCATCGCCGGTTGGCGTCGCGCTGGTAAGACCGCGCGTCAGGCCCAGCCAGAAGCTGCGCACCTTGTTGCTGCCCACGTGACCGATATGTTTGAACAACAGTTTATCGAAGGCATCCACGTCGTTATTTTGCGCAGCGGCCATCTCTTCCAGGACATAAGGATGGCAGCGAATCGCCCCCTGACCGAAGATCATCATGCTGCGGGTCAGAATGTTTGCCCCTTCGACGGTGATGGCAATCGGTGCGCCCTGATAGCCGCGCGCCAGGAAGTTGCCTTCGCCGAGCATAATGCCTTTACCGCCTGCGATATCCATCGCGTCAATGATCGACTGCTGCGCGCGGTGGGTACAGTGGTACTTCACAATGGCGGACAGCACGGCCGGTTTTTCGCCCAGCATGATGCCGTAGGTAATCAGCGACGCGGCGGCGTCCATCACGTAAGCGTTGCCCGCGATACGCGCCAGCGGCTCTTCGATACCTTCCATCTTGCCGATGGAGATTTTGAACTGACGGCGGATATGGGCGTACGCGCCAATTCCCATCGCCACAGACTTCAGACCACCAGTTGAGTTCGACGGCAGGGTAATACCGCGACCCACCGACAGACATTCCACCAGCATACGCCAGCCCTGACCGGCCATTTTCGGGCCACCGATGATGTAGTCAATCGGCACAAAGATATCCTGACCGCGGGTTGGGCCGTTCTGGAACGGCACGTTCAGCGGGAAGTGACGACGACCAATTTCAACGCCTGGCGTCGAGGTAGGGATCAGCGCACAGGTAATGCCCAGATCTTCTTCGCCGCCCAGCAGTCTTTCCGGGTCAGAGAGCTTAAAGGCCAGACCCAGCACGGTGGCGATAGGCGCCAGCGTGATATAACGCTTGTTCCAGGTCAGGCGCATACCCAGCACCTGCTCGCCCTGCCATTCGCCCATGCAGACCACGCCGGTATCCGGGATCGCGCCCGCATCGGAGCCTGCTTCCGGGCTGGTCAGCGCGAAGCAGGGGATTTCCTGACCACGCGCCAGACGCGGCAGGTAGTAATCTTTCTGCTCTTCGGTACCGTAATGCTGCAGCAGTTCGCCCGGGCCTAAGGAGTTAGGCACGCCCACGGTAATCGCCAGGATCCCGGAAACGCCCGCCAGCTTTTGCAGTACACGCGCCTGAGCGTAGGCGGAGAATTCCAGACCGCCGTACTCTTTCTTAATGATCATCGCGAAGAAGCGATGCTCTTTCAGATACGCCCACAGCTCGGGCGGCAGATCGGCCATTTCATGGGTAATGGCAAAGTCGTTCGCCATACGGCACGCTTCTTCTACCGGGCCATCAATAAAGGCCTGCTCTTCAGCGGTCAGACGCGGCTGCGGGTAGTTATGGAGCTTTTTCCAGTCCGGGTTGCCCTGGAACAGATCGCCTTCCCACCAGGTCGTACCGGCATCAATCGCCTCTTTTTCCGTACGCGACATCGGCGGCATCACCTTGCGGAAACCTTTGAACACCGGCGCGGAGATCATGGATTTACGCATCGGGGCAAGGTTAAACGGCAGGAGAATGATGGCCAGCGGGACCAAAAGCCAGATAGTCCACAGACCGGCGACGCCAAGCGCAGCGGTCCAGGCCAGAAGGATCAGGCTGCTCAGAAATAAACTGACGCGGTGATAGAACAACACACCGAGCAGAACAACAGTTGCGAGAATGCTCAAAATCATCATAAAGAAAAGCTCCCTTGCTTGTAGGAGGTCTGACCACTTGTGATGATATGGTTGTAGTTGATGTTATTTCCTTTAGCAATGTGTTTACAAAATAATTACAACCTGGTTCACATTGTTCGCGTTTTCGCCGGCACGAAAAAGCAAAACGCCAGGGGATTCGTATGGCTTTAGCTTCTCGCTTTTCCCGCTATCCGGTACACTCCACTGTGTTATTTCATCAATACTGAAGGATTATCCTCATGTACCAGGATCTTATTCGTAACGAACTGAACGAAGCGGCGGAAACGCTGGCTAACTTTCTGAAAGATGATGCCAATATTCACGCTATTCAGCGCGCGGCGGTCCTGCTGGCCGACAGTTTCAAAGCCGGTGGCAAAGTGCTTTCCTGCGGTAACGGCGGTTCCCACTGCGATGCCATGCACTTTGCAGAAGAGCTGACCGGACGCTATCGTGAAAACCGTCCGGGCTACCCGGCGATCGCGATTTCCGACGTGAGCCATATCTCCTGCGTGAGCAATGACTTTGGTTACGACTACGTCTTCTCCCGCTACGTTGAAGCGGTGGGTCGTGAAGGTGACGTGCTGCTGGGGATCTCTACCTCGGGCAACTCTGCAAACGTGATCAAAGCGATCGCTGCCGCACGTGAAAAAGGGATGAAAGTCATCACCCTGACCGGTAAAGATGGCGGTAAGATGGCCGGTACGGCGGATATCGAAATCCGTGTGCCGCACTTCGGTTATGCTGATCGTATTCAGGAAATTCACATCAAAGTGATCCATATCCTGATTCAACTGATCGAAAAAGAGATGGTTAAGTAAGACTTCGCTGGGGGCATCCTTGCCCCCGCTGTTGTGGAGGTGACGTATGTGCGAACTGCTCGGGATGAGCGCCAATGTGCCAACCGATATCTGCTTTAGTTTCACCGGGCTGGTGCAGCGCGGTGGAGGAACCGGGCCGCATAAAGACGGCTGGGGCATTACCTTCTACGAAGGCAAAGGGTGTCGCACGTTCAAAGATCCACAGCCCAGCTTTAACTCACCGATTGCCAAACTGGTGCAGGACTATCCCATCAAGTCGCGCTCGGTGATTGCCCATATTCGCCAGGCAAACCGCGGCGAAGTGGCGCTGGAAAATACGCATCCGTTTACCCGTGAACTGTGGGGCCGTAACTGGACCTACGCGCACAATGGGCAACTCACGGGCTATAAGTCGCTGGAGACGGGCAATTTCCGCCCGGTAGGCGAAACCGACAGCGAAAAAGCCTTTTGCTGGCTGCTGCATAAGCTGACGGAGCGCTATCCGCGAACCCCGGGAAACATGGCGGCGGTATTTAAATACATCGCGACGCTGGCCACTGAGCTGCGCGAAAAAGGCGTGTTTAATATGCTGCTCTCTGACGGGCGCTATGTGATGGCGTTCTGCTCGACGAACCTGTTCTGGATCACCCGTCGTGCGCCGTTTGGCGTTGCAACGCTACTCGATCAGGATGTGGAGATAGACTTTCAGAAAGAGACCACACCGAACGATGTGGTCACTGTCATTGCAACGCAGCCGCTGACGGGCAACGAAACCTGGCAAAAGATTATGCCAGGCGAGTGGGTACTATTTTGTCTCGGGGACCGTGTAATTTGACGCCAGCTGTGGATGGACAACTTCGTGGCTCAGCGGCTTGCTGACCACGTAACGGCCATCCACCACCGAGACAACAGGCGGCTTGTGCGTCTGCTCGAAGTAGTCATAGCCTGGTTTCAGCTGTTTCCAGAAATCCGCGTAGTAAGAGTACTTGTGACGCGCCATGTTGGCATCGGTCATGCGGAACGGATAGATGCTGACCTGAACGTTAGGCTGACCAAAGACCAGCGCCCCGGTGACAAACTGGAAAATCTCATCAATGCCGGAATCGGTCATCGCGTAGCAGCCGATAGAGACGCAGGCACCGTGGATCATCAGGTATTTACCTTCATAACCGTGCGCACGGTCAAAGGCATTCGGGAAACCGATGTTGATGGCTTTATAGAAGCGGCTGTCCGGTTTGAGCTGGCTACGCTGAACGTTGTAAAACCCTTCCGGACTTTTGAAATCGCCCTGACGCTGTTTTGGCCCTAATCCACCGGAGTAGTTACATATTTTGTAGCTATCAAGCAGCTGATATGTCTCACCCATTTTTACAAACAGATCGAGAGTGCGTTCTTCCTTGAAGATCTGAATATAAACCGGCGATCCCATTAACTGCTGTTTATATTCTTTGCTGATCGGCGTCGTTGAGCTGTTACTGCTGAGCAGCCCGGCAAACGACATGCACGGAATCAGAAGCATCGCAATGAACAATGCGATTTTACGCATACTACTAGTTCCTTGATAAAACCATGACCAACTTGCCAGGACGGCAAAAGAGACCCGAAATCAGATTATTCTGTTAGGAGCGCTCACATTAGCACCGCCAGAGATTTTCGCAAGAGCCGGGCGGTGAGTTTACAAATTTGTTTTACTTTATAAACCATCGAAATCGCGTTGACTCCAGGAACTTTGCGTATTAGCTCGCAATTTGGCGCGCGTAACGGCGGATTACCTGCCCGCGAGAAGGGGAAAATGTTACACTTCGCGCCCACTGGATTGTTGTTCATGGAAACCTGCTAACCACATGTTTAAAATCAAAAAAGGACTTGATCTGCCGATTGCAGGCGTGCCAGAGCAGCACGTTTCGACAGGCGCAAGTGTCCGTCATGTCGCCATTGTGGGCGACGACTACCTGGGAATGCGTCCTTCAATGCGGGTAGAGGAAGGCGATCGCGTTATCAAAGGCCAGGCACTCTTTGAGGACAAAAAAAATCCCGGCGTGATGTTCACCGCACCCGCGAGCGGTACCGTAGTGGCGATCAACCGTGGCGAACGGCGCGTTCTGCAGTCGGTGGTTATCCGCATTGAAGGCGATGAGCAGTGTGAATTCGCCCATTACGACACCGCAGATCTCGCCTCGCTAAGCCGCGACGTTGTTCAGGCTCAGCTTCTGGCGTCCGGTTTATGGACCGCGCTTCGTACGCGTCCTTTCAGCAAATCCCCTGTTCCGGGTACGGAGCCGGCCGCGATTTTCGTGACGGCAATGGACACCAACCCGCTCAGCGTGGATCCACAACCGGTTATTCTGGCGCAGCGTACAGCCTTTGATGCCGGACTGACCCTTTTAACCCGCCTGACGTCGGGGAAAGTCCACGTTTGCCAGGCCGGCGGCGGTAAGCTCGGCGGCCATCCGCAGGGGCAGGTTACGTTTAATACGTTTGCGGGTCCGCATCCGGCGGGGCTGGTCGGGACGCACATCCACTTCCTTGAGCCGGTAAGCCTGACAAAACAGGTCTGGCATCTTAACTATCAGGATGTTATTGCCATCGGTAAGCTCTTCACCACCGGTGAACTGAGTGCGGAACGCGTCATTGCGATTGGCGGGCCGCAGGCTAAGCATCCTCGTCTGGTGAAAACCCTGCTGGGCGCAGACATCAATGAACTGCTGGTGGGTGAAATCAAAGAGGGCGAAAACCGCCTGATTTCCGGTTCGGTGCTCAGCGGCCGCCATGCTGTTGATGCGCACGCGTATCTGGGACGTTTCCATTTGCAGGTGAGCATTGTGCAGGAAGGTCGAGACAAAGAGCTGTTCGGCTGGGTACTGCCCGGTGCGGAAAAATATTCCGTTACCCGTACCACGTTAGGTCACTTCCTGCGTAACAGGCTGTTTAACTTCTCGACCACTACGCACGGTGGCGAGCGCGCCATGGTCCCGATTGGCAACTACGAGCGCGTCATGCCGCTGGATATTCTGCCAACCATGCTGCTGCGCGATCTGCTCGCTGGCGATACCGACAGCGCGCAGGCGCTGGGCTGTCTTGAGCTTGACGAAGAAGATCTGGCGCTCTGTACCTATGTCTGTCCGGGAAAATACGAATATGGACCCGTATTGCGCGAGGTGTTAACCCGCATTGAGCAGGAAGGATAACCGATGGGCTTAAAACACCTCTTTGAAAAAATTGAGCCGCACTTTACCGAAGGGAAGCTCAAAAAGTACTACCCGCTGTATGAAGCAACGGCGACCATTTTCTATACGCCGGGGCTGGTGACGAAAGGGGCGGCGCACGTTCGTGACGCCATCGACCTTAAGCGGATGATGATCCTGGTCTGGTTTGCGGTTTTCCCGGCGATGTTCTGGGGGATGTACAACGTCGGTCTGCAGACCATTCCGGCGCTGCACCATATGTATGATGCACAGCAGCTGGCGCAGGTGCTCCAGTCAGACTGGCACTACCGTCTGGCCCAGTCGTTGGGTGTGAGCTTTGCGCCAGACGCAGGCTGGGTGAGCATGATGACGCTGGGGGCGGTGTTCTTCCTGCCGATTTACCTCACGGTCTTTATCGTGGGCGGCTTCTGGGAAGTGCTGTTCGCCATTATTCGTAAACATGAGATCAACGAAGGCTTCTTCGTGACCTCCATTCTGTTTGCCCTGATTGTCCCACCCACCTTACCACTCTGGCAGGCGGCGCTGGGCATCAGTTTCGGCGTGGTGATTGCCAAAGAGATCTTCGGCGGCACCGGGCGTAACTTCCTCAACCCGGCACTGGCGGGGCGAGCGTTTCTGTTCTTTGCGTATCCGGCCCAAATTTCGGGTGACCTGGTATGGACAGCGGCCGACGGTTTTTCCGGCGCGACGCCGCTTTCACAGTGGGCGGCACACGGCGGCGAAACGCTGGTCAACAACGCCACAGGCCAGCCTGTCACCTGGTTTGACGCCTTTATTGGCAACATACCGGGCTCCATCGGGGAAGTCTCCACGCTGATGATTTTGATTGGCGGGGCGATCATCCTGTTTGGACGCGTGGCCTCCTGGCGAATTGTGGCTGGCGTGATGATCGGCATGGCGCTGACCGCCACGATGTTCAATGTTATCGGTTCGACCACCAACCCGATGTTCTCCATGCCCTGGTACTGGCATCTGGTACTGGGTGGCTTCGCGTTCGGCATGATGTTTATGGCAACCGATCCTGTCTCTGCCTCGTTTACGGACAAAGGTAAATGGAGCTATGGCGTACTCATTGGCGCGATGTGTGTCTTGATCCGCGTGGTTAACCCGGCGTACCCGGAAGGGATGATGCTGGCCATTCTGTTTGCCAATCTGTTTGCGCCACTCTTCGATTACCTGGTGGTGCGGGCCAACATTAAGCGGAGGAAAGCGCGTGGCTGAGGTTAAAAATAACGACAGCATCAGCAAAACGCTGCTGGTGGTGCTGGTGCTCTGTCTGGTCTGTTCGATTGTCGTGGCCGGCTCTGCCGTGGGGTTAAAATCCCTGCAGCAGGCGCAACGTGCGCTGGATAAACAGCGCAATATCCTGGCCGTTGCCGGGCTGATGCAGGAAGGGATGAGTGCAGACGACGTCTCGGCGGTCTTTGCGGAGCGTATCTCGCCGCGTCTGGTGGATTTAAAAACCGGACAACTGCTGGATAAAGACCCGGCGAAGTATAACCAGGCGCTGGCGCTGAAAGATCCGCAGATGAGCCTGACGCTGGACGCGTCACAGGATCCGGCTGGCATTAAGCGTCGCAGCAATCTTGCTGAAATTTATCTCGTTCGTGATGCCCAAAAACGCGTTCAGGAAGTGGTGCTTCCTGTCTACGGTAACGGCCTGTGGTCAATGATGTATGCCTTTGTGGCCCTGGATACGGATGGTCGCACCGTAAAAGGCATCACGTACTACGACCAGGGGGAAACGCCGGGTCTGGGTGGCGAAGTGGAAAACCCGAACTGGCGGGCACAGTTTATCGGCAAGAAAGTGCTTGATGACAACGGGCTGCCCGCGCTGAAAGTGATGAAAGGGGCGGCACGTCCCGGTGACGACTACGCGGTAGACGGGCTGTCCGGCGCCACGCTCACCTCAAAAGGCGTGCAGCACAGTTTTGATTTCTGGATGGGCGAGTTGGGCTTTGGGCCTTTCCTGAAAAACGTACGTGAAGGAGCGCTGAACAATGGCTGATACCGGTGAACTGAAAGAAGTCAAAAAGGTTCTCATTGGCCCACTGCTCGCCAATAACCCGATAACGCTGCAGGTGCTGGGCGTCTGTTCAGCCCTGGCAGTAACGACCAAGCTGGAAACGGCGGTGGTGATGACGCTGGCGGTAACGCTGGTAACCGCGTTTTCCAGCATGTTTATCTCCATGATCCGCCACCACATTCCCAACAGCGTGAGGATCATCGTGCAGATGGCAATCATCGCCTCGCTGGTGATCGTGGTCGATCAGCTGCTGCGCGCCTTCGCCTATGAAACCTCGAAACAGCTCTCGGTGTTTGTCGGGCTTATCATCACCAACTGTATCGTGATGGGGCGTGCGGAAGCCTACGCCATGAAAATGCCGCCGCTGGCGAGCTTTATGGACGGTATCGGCAACGGCCTCGGCTATGGTGTGATCCTGCTGACCGTGGGGTTCCTGCGTGAGCTTATTGGCAGCGGTAAATTATTTGGCATCACGGTGCTGGAGACGGTGCAAAACGGCGGCTGGTATCTGCCAAACGGCCTGTTCCTGCTGGCCCCTAGCGCATTTTTCATTATCGGTTTGTTGATCTGGCTGATTCGTACGTTGAGACCAGAACAGCAGGAAAAGGAGTAACCGACGATGGCTCATTACCTGAGTTTGTTTGTGCGGGCGGTGTTTGTTGAAAACATGGCGCTCGCGTTTTTCCTCGGCATGTGTACGTTCCTTGCGGTGTCCAAAAAAGTGTCGACGGCATTTGGGCTGGGCGTGGCGGTCACCGTGGTGCTCGGCTTATCGGTGCCGATCAACAACCTGGTGTATAACTTCGTGCTGCGGGACGGCGCGCTGGTAGAGGGCGTTGATCTCAGCTTCCTGAACTTCATCACCTTTATTGGTGTGATTGCCGCGCTGGTGCAAATCCTGGAGATGATCCTCGATAAGTACTTCCCGTCACTCTACAACGCGCTGGGGATCTTCCTGCCGCTGATCGCGGTGAACTGCGCCATCTTCGGCGGCGTTTCGTTTATGGTTCAGCGTGATTACAACTTCAGTGAGTCCGTGGTGTACGGCTTCGGTTCCGGCATCGGCTGGATGCTGGCGATTGTCACCATGGCGGGGATCCGCGAAAAAATGAAATATGCCAACGTGCCTGCAGGGCTGCGTGGCTTAGGGATCACCTTTATCACCACCGGGCTGATGGCGCTGGGCTTTATGTCCTTCTCCGGTGTGCAGCTATAAGGGCTAACAGATGGAAATAATACTTGGCGTGGTGATGTTCACGCTGATTGTACTGGTGCTGTCAGGGCTTATTCTGGCGGCGCGTGCGAAGCTGGTGAATTCCGGCGACGTAGTGATTGATATTAACGACGAGCCGCAGAATCAGATCCGCACCCCGGCGGGGGATAAGCTGCTCAATACGCTCTCGGGTAACGGCATTTTTGTCTCCTCAGCGTGCGGCGGCGGCGGCTCCTGCGGGCAGTGCCGCGTGACGGTAAAAGAGGGCGGCGGCGATATCCTGCCAACCGAGCTGGCGCATATCACCAAACGTGAGGCAAAAGAGGGCTGCCGTCTGGCCTGCCAGGTCGCGGTGCGTCAGAACATGAAGATTGAGCTGCCGGAGGAAATTTTCGGCGTCAAAAAATGGGAGTGCGAGGTTATCTCTAATGATAACAAAGCCACCTTTATTAAAGAGCTGAAGCTGCGGGTGCCGGAAGGGGAAGATGTCCCGTTCCGCGCCGGGGGATACATTCAGATTGAATGTCCGGCGCACACCGTGGCGTATGCGGACTTTGACGTTCCGCAGGCGTATCGCGCCGACTGGGACAAATTTAATCTTTTCCGCTTTGTGTCGGAGGTGAAAGAGCCGACGCTGCGTGCCTACTCAATGGCCAACTACCCGGAAGAGAAGGGCATTATCATGCTCAACGTGCGTATTGCCACGCCACCGCCGAACGTGCCGGATGCCCCGCCGGGCGTCATGTCGTCGTACATCTGGTCCCTGAAGCCGGGCGATAAGGTAACGATCTCCGGCCCGTTCGGAGAGTTTTTTGCCAAAGATACCGACGCGGAAATGGTGTTTATCGGCGGCGGTGCCGGTATGGCCCCGATGCGCTCGCACATCTTTGACCAGCTCAAACGACTGGGCAGCCAGCGTAAGATCAGCTTCTGGTACGGTGCGCGCTCCCTGCGCGAAATGTTCTATGACGATGAGTTTGAACAGCTGGCGCGTGAAAATCCGAACTTTACCTTCCATGTGGCGCTCTCCGATCCACAGCCGGAAGATAACTGGACGGGCTATACCGGGTTCATCCATAACGTGCTGTATGAAAACTACCTTAAACAGCATCCGGCACCGGAAGACTGCGAGTTCTATATGTGTGGGCCGCCGATGATGAATGCTGCCGTGATTAAGATGCTGAAAGATCTCGGTGTGGAAGATGAGAACATCCTGCTCGATGACTTTGGAGGCTGATGATGCTGACCTTTCTGGCTACCTTCGTGGTTTTCGTGCTAGTCATTTTCGGCATGGCGTTAGGCTGGATCGTTAAGCGGAAAAGCCTTCAGGGCAGCTGCGGCGGCATTACTTCCATTGGGATGGAAAAGGTGTGCGACTGCCCGGAACCGTGCGATGCGCGTAAAAAACGGATGGCCCGCGAACAGCAGCGCATTATTTAGTCTGGTAGGTCGGGTAAGGCGAAGCCGCCACCCGGCGTTCTTATATCCACTTCTCAACCCTCATTTATTTACTGTATACTTATCCAGTGATGAGTGAGGGCTTACTATGCGCAAAATAATCCATGTTGATATGGACTGCTTTTTTGCCGCAGTGGAGATGCGTGACAACCCGGCGCTGCGGGATATCCCCATTGCGATAGGCGGCAGCCGCGTTCAGCGGGGGGTCATCAGCACCGCTAACTATCCTGCGCGCAAATATGGCGTGCGCAGCGCCATGCCGACGGCGATGGCGCTGAAGCTCTGCCCTCATCTCACGCTTTTACCCGGTCGGTTTGAGGCATACAAAGAAGCCTCAAACCATATCCGTGAAATCTTCTCCCGTTATACCTCCCTGATAGAGCCGCTGTCGCTGGACGAGGCCTATCTGGATGTTACCGACAGCGTGCACTGTCACGGCTCCGCCACGCTGATGGCGCAGGAGATCCGTCAGACAATTTTCAACGAGCTCAATCTGACAGCATCGGCGGGCGTGGCCCCCGTAAAATTCCTCGCCAAAATTGCCTCCGATTTAAATAAGCCCAACGGCCAGTACGTTATTACCCCGGAAGAGGTGCCTGCGTTTTTAAAAACGCTGCCGCTTGGCAAAATTCCCGGGGTGGGAAAAGTCTCTGCCGCAAAGCTGGAAAGTATGGGATTACGCACCTGCGAAGATGTGCAGCGCAGCGACCTGGCCATGCTGCTCAAACGCTTTGGGAAGTTTGGCCGCGTGCTGTGGGAGCGCAGCCAGGGGATTGACGATCGCGATGTGAACAGCGAACGGTTACGGAAATCCGTCGGCGTTGAGCGAACCCTCAGTGAAGATATTCATGACTGGTCCGAATGCGAGTTTATTATCACAGAACAGCTCTACCCGGAGCTGGAACGTCGCTTAATCAAGGTGAAGCCGGACCTGCTTATTGCACGACAGGGCATCAAGCTGAAATTCAATGACTTTCAGCAGACTACGCAGGAACACGTCTGGCCGCGTCTGAATAAAGACGATCTCATTGCGACGGCGAAAAAGGCCTGGGATGAGCGGCGGGCAGGGCGCGGTGTCAGGCTGGTGGGGTTGCACGTCACGTTGCTGGATCCGCAGTTAGAGCGACAGCTGGTATTGGGCCTGTAAAAAAAACCGGTGGTGCGACGTTGTTCACCCTCTCCCTTTGGGAGAGGGCTGGGATGAAGGTATTACTTAGCAGGAATCGCTTTCAGCAGTTCAGTCAGCAGGGTCCAGTAATGACCCACGCTTTCGATATGAACCTGCTCATCCGGCGAGTGCGGCCCGGTAATGGTTGGCCCGATAGAAACCATGTCCATGTCTGGATACGGTTTTTTGAACAGACCACATTCCAGACCCGCGTGGATCACCTGAATGTTCGGCGTGCTGTTGAACAGACGCTGGTAAGTTTCACGCACCAGCGCCATCACCGGCGAGCTTGCGTCCGGCTGCCAGCCCGGGTAGCTGCCTTTGGCGGAGGTTTTTGCACCGGCCAGCGTACCCAGAGATTCCAGCATGCTCACCACATACTCTTTACCGCTGTCGATAAGGGAACGGATCAGGCAGATGATTTCTGCGCTGTCGTCGCTCATGGTTACTACGCCCACGTTCAGTGAGGTTTCCACCACGCCTTTCGCCACGTCGGAGTTGCGGATCACGCCGTTTGGCGTCGCGTTCAGCAACTGAACGAAGGTGTCACGAGACTGTGCGGTCAGCGCGGCTTTATCCGTTGAGACGGATTCCAGCACCACGGTCAGGTTTTTCTCTTTCGCGGACAGTTCGTTTTTCAGGATATCCAGGTAAACGCTGGAGAGTTTTTTCAGCTCGTCCGCTTTTGCGGCCGGTACAGCGACAGTCGCGAAGGCTTCACGCGGGATCGCGTTACGCAGCGTACCGCCGTTGAAATCCACCAGACGCAGATCCAGCTCAGCCGCGTGGCCTGCCAGGAAGCGCGCCAGCAGTTTGTTGGCGTTGCCCAGACCCAGGTGAATATCACCGCCGGAGTGGCCGCCTTTCAGCCCTTTCAGCGTCAGCTTAAAGGTCTGGAAACCGGCAGGAATCGCTTCGCGTGACAGCGGCAGGGTAGAGATGAAATCAATCCCGCCCGCACAGCCCATGTAGATCTCGCCTTCTTCTTCGGAGTCGGTGTTGATCAGAATATCCGCCTGTAGCCAGTTCGGCTGAAGACCAAACGCCCCATCCATGCCCGCTTCTTCGGTCATGGTCAGCAGCACTTCCAGTGGACCGTGCTGAACGCTGTCGTCAGCCAGCACTGCCAGCGCGGAGGCCATACCGATTCCGTTATCTGCACCCAGGGTGGTGCCGCGCGCTTTCACCCAGTCGCCGTCGATGTAAGGCTGAATAGGATCTTTAGTGAAGTCGTGAACGGTGTCGTTGTTCTTCTGTGGCACCATGTCCAGGTGCGCCTGCAGCACAACCGGTTTACGGTTTTCCATGCCTGCGGTAGCAGGTTTGCGGATCAGAATGTTGCCAACCTGGTCGCGTTCAGCGTGCAGACCTTTTTCCTTCGCCCAACCCATAATATGTTCGGCAAGCTGTTCTTCATGGTAGGACGGGTGTGGAATGGAGCAGATTTTGGCAAAAATATCCCACAGCGGCTGCGGAGATAGTTGAGACAGTTCAGACACGATAAGTCTCCTTGTCGATGCTCTGCAAACAGGGTTGCAGGTCACAGGGTTAGCAGGTTAATAGTCACCACAAGTCAGGCTTGCGAGATGAAACTGAGAATACCACTTTCTCTGCTGGCTGGTAGCATAAAGCATGTAAAAACTCAGGCAGAGGGCGCTAAACACTGGTTTTTAGTGCGTCAGATCTCTATAATCTCGCGCAACCTGGTTCACCCTCATTTTTTTAAGCCGTATATAAACAGGCTGGGACACTTCACATGAGCGAAAAATACGTCGTCACCTGGGACATGTTGCAGATCCACGCACGCAAACTGGCTGCGCGTCTGATGCCTTCCGAACAGTGGAAAGGCATTATTGCCGTCAGCCGTGGCGGCCTGGTACCGGGGGCGCTGCTGGCACGTGAGCTGGGTATTCGTCATGTCGATACCGTTTGCATCTCCAGCTATGACCATGACAACCAGCGCGAGCTGAAAGTGCTGAAACGCGCGGAAGGCGACGGCGAAGGTTTCATCGTTATTGATGACCTGGTGGATACCGGTGGTACTGCGGTGGCCATCCGCGAAATGTACCCGAAAGCGCATTTCGTCACTATCTTCGCGAAACCGGCGGGTCGCCCTCTGGTTGACGATTACGTGATTGATATTCCTCAGGATACCTGGATTGAACAGCCATGGGATATGGGCGTGGTGTTCGTACCGCCAATCTCAGGTCGTTAATTCCAGACCGCAATTATTTTAACGCCCGGTGATGCCGGGCGTTGTTTTTTTTAGTCTGACGCGCGTTACAATAGTCTCTATATGACGTATCCATGGAGGCAACGCAATGACGCAGGCCAATCTCACCGAGACGCTCTTCAAACCCCGTTTCAAGCACCCTGAAACCTCAACGCTGGTGCGCCGTTTTAACCCGGGTACCCAGCCTGCCGTCCAGTCCGCGTTAGACGGTAAAAACGTCCCCCACTGGTACCGCATGATTAACCGCCTGATGTGGATCTGGCGCGGTATTGACCCTCGTGAAATTCTCGATGTACAGGCGCGCATCGTGATGAGTGAAGCCGAACGGACCGACAGTGAACTCTACGATACGGTGGTGGGCTACCGCGGTGGAAACTGGATCTACGAATGGTCTAAACAGGCGATGCTCTGGCAGCAAAAAGCCAGCCAGGAAGAGGATGCCATGCTCAGCGGCAAGCACTGGCTGCATGCGGCCAATCTCTACGCCATTGCCGCCTATCCTCACTTAAAAGGCGACGAACTGGCCGAGCAGGCGCAGGCGCTGGCCAATCGCGCCTATGAAGAGGCGGCTCAACGCTTGCCGGGCCAGATGCGTGAGCTCGAGTTTACCATTCCGGGTGGGTCATCCGTTACCGGGTTCCTGCATATGCCGGAAGGTGAAGGTCCGTTCCCGACCGTGCTGATGTGCGGGGGGCTGGATTCGTTGCAGATCGACTATTACAGCCTGTATGAGCGTTACTTCGCACCAAAAGGGATCGCGATGCTGACGCTGGATATGCCCTCTATTGGTTTTTCATCCAAATGGAAACTGACTCAGGATTCCAGCCTGCTGCACCAGCATGCGCTAAAAGCGCTGGAAAATATTCCCTGGGTCGACCACACCCGCGTGGCGGCATTTGGCTTCCGTTTTGGCGCGAACGTTGCGGTGCGTCTGGCCTACCTTGAATCTTCTCGTCTGAAAGCCGTGGCCTGTCTTGGCCCGGTGGTTCACGCTCTGCTCAGCGACCCCGCCCGCCAGGGCAGCGTGCCGGAGATGTACCTCGACGTGCTGGCCAGCCGACTGGGTATGCATGATGCATCAGACGAAGCGCTGCGCGTTGAGCTTAATCGCTACTCGTTAAAAACGCAGGGCCTGCTGGGCCGCCGCTGCCCGACGCCGATGCTTTCGGGGTTCTGGAAGAACGATCCGTTCAGCCCGGAAGAAGAGTCGCGTTTAATCACGTCGTCATCTGCGGATGGCAAATTGCTTGAGGTGCCGTTCAGCCCGGTCTATCAGAATTTCGACAAAGCGTTGAAAGAGATTACGCGCTGGATCGCGCAGAGATTGTGTTAATAGATTGCTAAATTTCGCTGGTTTGGTAAAACAGTGGCTTCACAAAAGGAGATCGCAATGACGTTACCGAGTGGACACCCGAAAAGTAGATTGATTAAGAAGTTCATGGCTCTTGGCCCGTATATTCGAGAAGAGCAGTGTGAAGAGAATCGCTTTTTTTTCGACTGCCTGGCTGTATGCGTCAACGTGAAGCCTGCACCCGAAAAACGTGAATTCTGGGGCTGGTGGATGGAAATGGAAGCAGAAGAGAAACGTTTTACCTATAGCTACCAGTTTGGCCTGTTTAATAAAGACGGCAACTGGCAGGCTACCACCATTAAAGATCAGGAAGTGATAGATCGCCTGGAATATACGCTCAAAGAGTTCCACGACAAGGCGCGAGATTTGCTGGCCACGCTGGACCTGAAGCTTGAGCCCGCGGATGATTTTTCCAGTGAAGCGGCGAAACTGACGGCCTGATGCTCTTCTCCCTCTCCCTGTGGGAGAGGGCCGGGTTGAGGGCACCAGACCGCATTAAACCCCGATAAAAAAACCGGCATCAAGCCGGTTTTTTTATGTCTGCATTATCAGAACTGGTAGGTCATCCCCAGGGCAACGATATCGTCGCTGCTCACACCCAGTTTATTATCGTCATCAATCTGGTTGATTTTATAATCAACAAACGCGGACATATTTTTGTTGAAATAATATGTCGCGCCGACATCGATGTATTTCACCAGATCTTCGTCACCGATACCTTCGATATCTTTGCCTTTAGACTGGACATAACCCAGGGACGGACGCAGACCGAAATCAAACTGATATTGTGCAACCAGTTCGATGTTCTGGGCTTTATTGGCGAAGCCACCTGAAATTGGGGTCATATTGCGGGTTTCAGAGTACATTGCCGCCAGGTAGATATCGTTCGCGTCATATTTCAGGCCGGTTGCCCAAGCTTCGGCTTTTTTGCCTTCGCCACGCGTCAGCAGGTTCTGAGCGTTGGTACGGTCAGAGTTGGTGTATGCGCCGCTCACCGCGAAATCGCTGCCACCGAAGTCATAGGTCAGAGAAGTACCGAAACCGTCACCGTTCTGTTTCTTGGCGTCACGGTTTTCGTTTTTACCCTGGTATTGCAGCGTCATGTCCAGGCCGTCAACCACGCCGAAGAAGTCGGTGTTGCGGTAGGTGGCAAGACCGGTAGCACGCTTGGTCATGAAGTTATCGGTCTGGGCAGAAGAGTCGCCGCCGAATTCCGGGAACATATCGGTCCAGGCTTCCACGTCATACAGTGCGCCCAGGTTACGACCGTAATCCAGAGAACCGAAGTCTTTCAGTTTCAGACCGGCAAACGCCAGACGCGTTTTCTGAGAGGAGTCGCTCTCGGCTTTGTTACCCGCAAATTCGGATTCCCAACGGCCGTAGCCCGTCAGCTGATCGTTAATCTGTGTTTCGCCTTTAAAACCGAAACGAACGTACGTCTGGTCACCGTCTTTAGAATCATCATCACTGATGTAGTGCATGGCTTTTACTTTACCGTACACATCCAGTTTATTACCGTTCTTATTATAAACTTCAGCGGCGTGAACTGATGCACAAGCCGCTACGCCCATAACCACTAATGCCAGAGTGCTCTTTTTCATTTTCGATCCTGTCTTATAAACGCGCTAAAAAATTCGCTGGACGATAAGCGTCGGCTTAAGTCCCGTGAAAAAACAGGAAGGGTTTTATCGCTCTGCAATGAAACTTTTATGACAAACTAAGAATAATTTTAAAAAACTGTGATTTATTATTTCGGTAATAAAAGTGTCAATTTTCACCGCTACGCTTCCTGATCCCGCGCAACAAAGTGTTTCGCGATGTGCTAAGGCAGTTGGCAACCGGGCTGACTCCTGTTAAAACGTTCGTTCGACATTACTTTCCCTTATCGTTGAACGGCAGAGAATCATGAGTGACAGCCAGACGCTGGTGGTAAAACTCGGTACCAGTGTGTTAACAGGCGGATCGCGCCGCCTAAATCGCGCCCACATTGTTGAGCTTGTACGTCAGTGCGCTCAGTTACATGCCGCAGGGCATCGTATTGTGATTGTGACCTCCGGGGCGATTGCCGCCGGGCGTGAACACCTGGGTTACCCCGAACTCCCCGCGACGATCGCCTCCAAACAGCTGCTGGCCGCCGTGGGACAAAGCCGACTCATTCAACTCTGGGAACAGCTGTTCTCTATTTATGGCATCCACGTCGGGCAGATGCTGCTGACGCGTGCGGATATGGAAGACAGAGAGCGCTTCCTGAACGCCCGCGATACCCTGCGTGCGCTGCTGGACAACAATATCGTTCCCGTTATTAACGAAAACGATGCCGTTGCCACCGCTGAAATCAAAGTGGGTGATAACGATAACCTCTCTGCGCTGGCGGCGATTCTGGCCGGTGCGGATAAACTACTGCTTCTGACCGACCAGCAGGGGCTGTTTACCGCCGACCCGCGCTCCAACCCGGAAGCCGAGCTGATTACCGACGTTCACGGTATCGACGATGCGCTGCGCGCTATTGCCGGCGACAGCGTATCCGGCCTGGGTACGGGCGGCATGGGAACCAAGCTGCAGGCGGCTGACGTGGCATGCCGCGCCGGTATCGACACCATCATTGCGGCGGGTAGCCGCCCTGGGGTGATTGGTGACGTGATGGAAGGCATCTCCGTCGGTACCCGCTTCCACGCCCAGGAATCCCCGCTGGAAAACCGTAAGCGCTGGATATTTGGTGCGCCGCCTGCGGGCGAGCTTGTTGTTGATGAAGGGGCAACCGCCGCGATTCTGGAACGAGGAAGTTCATTGCTTCCTAAAGGAATTAAAAGCGTGACAGGCAACTTCTCCCGTGGTGAAGTGATCCGTATCCGTAACCTCGAAGGTCGCGACATCGCCCACGGCGTAAGCCGCTATAACAGCGATGCCCTGCGCCGCATCGCGGGTCAACACTCGCAGCAGATCGACGCCATTCTGGGCTATGAATATGGCCCGGTTGCCGTGCATCGCGATGACATGATTATTCGTTAAGGAGCCAGAACATGCTGGAACAAATGGGTGCCGCCGCGAAGGCCGCCTCTTACAAACTGGCGCTCCTTTCCAGCCGCGAGAAAAACCGCGTGCTGGAAAAAATCGCTGATTATCTGGAATCCCAGTCCCAGGAGATTTTGCTCGCTAACGAACAGGATCTGCTGGAAGCGCGTCGTAACGGGTTGAGCGAAGCGATGCTCGACCGTCTGGCCCTGACCCCGGCACGCCTGAAAGGTATCGCCGACGATGTTCGCCAGGTCTGCAATCTGGCTGACCCGGTCGGGCAGGTGATCGACGGTGGACTGCTCGACAGCGGTTTACGTCTTGAGCGTCGCCGCGTGCCGCTCGGCGTCATCGGTGTGATTTATGAAGCCCGTCCAAACGTAACGGTGGATGTCGCCTCCCTGTGCCTGAAAACCGGTAACGCCGCTATTCTGCGTGGTGGGAAAGAGACCTGGCGCACCAATGCCGCGACGGTAAAAGTTATTCAGCAGGCGCTGGAAGAGTGTGGCTTACCTGCGGGCGCCGTGCAGGCGATAGAGAGCCCTGACCGCGCGCTGGTCAATGAAATGCTGCGCATGGACAAGTACATCGACATGCTGATCCCACGCGGTGGCGCGGGCCTGCACAAGCTGTGCCGTGAGCAGTCGACGATCCCGGTGATCACCGGCGGTATTGGCGTGTGTCATATCGTGGTGGACGACAGCGCTGAGATTGAACCGGCGCTGAAGATTATCGTGAATGCGAAAACCCAGCGCCCAAGCACCTGTAACACGGTGGAAACGCTGCTGGTGCATCAGGGTATCGCGAATACCTTCCTGCCGGCCCTGAGCAAACAGATGGCAGAGAGCGGCGTAACGCTGCATGCTGACGCCAGCGCGCTGGCACTGCTTCAGGATGGCCCGGCGAAAGTCGTGCCCGTAAAAGCGGAGCAGTACGACGATGAGTTTCTGTCTCTGGATCTGAACGTGAAAATCGTTACCGATCTCGACGACGCGATTGCGCACATCCGTGAGCATGGCACGCAGCATTCCGACGCTATCCTGACGCGTACGCTGCGCAATGCCGATCGCTTCGTGAACGAAGTGGATTCCTCAGCGGTATACGTCAATGCCTCAACGCGCTTCACCGACGGCGGCCAGTTCGGCCTTGGCGCGGAGGTGGCGGTCAGCACGCAGAAACTGCACGCGCGCGGTCCGATGGGGCTGGAAGCGCTGACCACGTATAAGTGGATCGGCTTCGGCGACGATTCGATTCGTGCGTAAATAATCACGGGTGATGCAAAAATAGCCGTTTGATTCAAAAGGGCATTGACGCATCACCCGGATAGATCTAACCTTTTGCCCCGTGGTTACATTCGTAACCGGCCTCTCAGGGCCGATATAGCTCAGTTGGTAGAGCAGCGCATTCGTAATGCGAAGGTCGTAGGTTCGACTCCTATTATCGGCACCAGAAAATTCAATCAGTTACGTGTTATTCGTACCCTCCTTGTTTTCCATATGGGACAGATTTGGGACACAATCGCCAAAAATTGAGTCGATTTGCTTGGCATGTTCGGTCAGATGATTTGGTGCCAGGTGTGCATACCGGCGTACCATTTCGATAGACTCCCACCCGCCCATTTCCTGCAGTACAGATATCGGTACTCCGGCCTGAACTAACCAACTTGCCCAGGTGTGTCTCAGATCGTGAAATCTGAAATCCTCAATACCAGCTCGCTTTAATGCTGCCCGCCAGGCGGTGTTGGCGTCATACCGCATTTTCCTCACAGCTGGCGCTTTCGTTCCGTCCGGCTTAGTGCAGCTCTCCTTATAGACGAACACCCATTTGTGGTGACTTCCTATTTGTCTTTTCAGCACGCGACATGCAGTATCATTCAGTGCCACGCCAATGGCCTGATTCGATTTGCTCTGCTCCGGGTGTATCCATGCCACCCGGCGCTGCATGTCAATCTGCTGCCACTCCAGATTGATGATGTTCGACCGACGAAGTCCTGTAGCCAGCGCAAACTCGACAACAGACTTTAGCGGCTCCGGGCATTCATCAATCAGCCTTTTAGCCTCGTGCGGCTCCAGCCAACGGATACGCTTATTCTTTGGCTGGGGAACCTTGACGATAGGGGCCTTATCCAGCATCTTCCATTCACGTTCTGCCGCACGGAGAAGCGCCTTGATAAATGAAAGGTGTGTGGCCTTTGTCGCCACCGATGCCGGGCGCGGAACGTAGTCAGGCGTTTCCTTGCCTTTCTTCGTTTGCGCAGCGTTCATCAGCTTCCAGTTTTCCTCATGCCTGCGGTTGGTCATCTTCTGTATGGCGGCGTAGATCCGCGATTCAGTGATGTCCTTCAGTTGCATGCCGGCAAAGTGCTGGAGCCAGAATCCGATCCGGCTCTTATCATCATCCAGCGACTTCTTGTGCGCCTTCTCCTCAAGCCACCTGACACAGGCATCCTCAAATATCATGTCAGGAACCTCACAGAGCTTGCTCACCCGCCAGGCTTCGGCCTTTAGCTTGTCATGGAGTTCCGTGGCCTGCCTTTTGTCCTTTGTCCCAAGAGACTGCTTAAATCTTTTGCCGTCCGGCAATGTGAAGCTGGCGTACCAGGTTTCACCTCTGCGAAAGAGTGACATATTAATTCCTCTCGTATGCCATCGCCCGCGCTCACCTGGACAGTATGCAGCGGTGACTTGAGCGCCGCAATGCAGGCCTGTCGGGTAGTGAGGTAAGGGGATTTTGGTTTGGATGGGTCTTTGCGGGTTGCCTGCAGTCTGCCGGTGCGGATCCAGTTCGCAGCTGTTGGTCTGGATATGCCCAGCATTGCGCAGGCCTGATTGAGAGTGATGCTGTATTGTTCCACTGCGTTCTCCAGGCAAAAAAATGCCCTCGCAATGGAGGGCTGAAAGGGGGATAACGTGGCAGTGCATTCGCACCCAATAGCCAGCTCATAACTGGCTATCAGTTGCGTCATTCAGTGAAATAGCAAAAGTCAGAGCTACGCGTTCGCACAGCAATCCATCCAGGGGCCGGTTTTCCCGTTTTGGCTGCAACATGCCACGACACGAACTGCATAAGCTGAGTGTTGCTGCGCCAATGGTTCATCCCAAGCAGCCGGCGTGCCGCTGAGTTTTTCTTCATGATCTACTCCTTTTCATTCTTGTTGCTTAACGGTGTAATTTCCGTTTGGCTTTACGCCTACTGAAAAGTAGGTGCCATCTGTAATGCCGATCCCCCACACATCGCTCGTCCCATCACCCGGCTTCTTCTCACTGATGAACTTGCGCAGCGCGGCAATTGAGCTCTCAATATCCAGTGTTGAGTTAACCGTCATAGTGATGCGCATAATCTCTCCTCATGCCGCACGCTGGGCGCGCAGCGATCTGTATTTATCGTGCTGAAAATTCGCCGAAGTGAGTTTCTTCACCTTTTTTTCTGGCCGCTATCGCATCTTCTTTTTGCTTAAAATATCCGAGGCTTTTCATTTTTCCGTTCACCTTTATGTGGGCTCGCCACTTTCCTCTTCTCTCCTCATAAGAAACTCCTGCGACACCGGATGTGTTGTTTGATGCGACGGAACGATTCATGGTGTTTTGGAGTGGGGTTACTTCGCGCAAATTGCAGAATCTGTTGTCTCGAGGGTTTCTGTTTATGTGGTCTATGTAACTTTTCGGCCAACTTCCAGTCATGAGAAGAAATGCGATTCGGTGGGCCTTAATAAGCTTCCTGTGCACCTGGATGGTGAGATACCCAAGCCTGTCAGTATTTCCTGCTAAATTTCCGGCAGACTGATTTCCCCATTTGATCTTCCATCTAAACTCACCAGTTTCCGGATTGTAAGAAAGCAGTTTTTCTACCTCCTCACGAGTGATATCTGGCATCACATCCCCCTCTGCTTATTCCTCAATTCGATAACACCCTGGCACTCTGCGCACGTCTTGCAGCCGGGAACGGCAGCGCGTCGCGGCTCGGGAATTGGTTCGTCGCATTCTTCACAGTGCTCAGCTGATACGGCGTTGCGGTTTACTCGGTGAGCGGAGAGTGCAGCGTTACGCTGAAGCTCTTCTTTCTCTGCTGCGGTGTCGATGATGTCGGCCATGGTCAATGCTCCATGAACTGTCGGTTAATTCGGTTGAAGGTGAACGCCAGCAATAAAAAAGGCCGCGATAGCGACCTGGCGATTAGCGCCATGATACTGGCGTTGTCAGTTTCTGGCGTCATGCGGCCTCCCGTTTATCTTTGAGGTGAGGTGCGTTCGAAAGAAAAACCGCTTTCGCAAAGCCAAGAGGAGTTGCGCTTCGAATGTTGGCGCGTTCGTCACTGGGTGGGCATTCGTGAATGCGGTTGTCCGGATACCAGTCAGTTACCAATCCTGCGAAAGATGTTCCAGATAGGGAACCGACCGCCTTCTTCTTCGACACCATCCGGCCGCAGGCCAGCTTCACGGCGTCGATAGCAGCTTCCACCATCGGGTGCATATTCTCTGCGGGCGCCTTGAAGCCGTTACCCATCCAGAGGCAGGTCTGCTTCGTATAGTTATCATTCGCGCACAGCCCAGTGAACTGGTACGGATGGAACGTGTAATCGGACGAACCGAAGATGCTACTGAACACGCTCACCGGGTTTTCGAATGCCCACGGGCAGCCGGCCGCCAAGCCAGTCATCCTGCATTGCTCGGCGACCAGCGCGGCCTTGGCTTGAAAGTGAGGGTCTTTTGCTCGTTTAGCCTCGAACCACCGGGAACCAGAGACCGCAACCTCAGTGCATGGCGGAAAGCCCATGACCATGGTGACGTTCTCAGAGCGGATGATTTGAGATAGCCGCGGCATTGCCTCAAGGATGGTTGACGATATGCGCTCAACAGGACCGTCGATCGAAGTCTCTGGATGCTGCGGGTCAACCAATACCGCACGGTAACCGGCTTCAACCCATGGTTCAGACATGACGCCAGTGATATCGCACAGGCAGATAATGGTACCTTTGCTCATGCCGCCCCCTGCCTTTCCCGATATTCCTCAGCGAGCCGCTGCGCCTTTAATGGATTGCTGACCGCTTCACCCCATGGCATTAGCCAACCTTTACCAATGAAGGGAAGGCATAGTGTGCCAACCCTGATGTCGTCGTGAGCGTGAGTCATAGGATGGACTCCATTTCGTCGATGTAGAGGCCTGCGGCAATCAGGCGGCGACGGCGGGCGGCACGTTCAATGCACTCCTGCCGTCTGCCTTCCTGCGATTGCTCTATGGCGCGTCGGGTGAACAGCCGCGATTTACCTTGCGGCGTTACAACCTTCGGTTTCGTCACGAGGCTAAATGTCCGGTCACAGATGCCGTCCTCATTGAGCCATTTCTCCGATTCAACTATCTTCGCTATCTGCCCGGAGCCGCGGGTAATGCCATTGGCCACCCGGTTAAACTCGATGAGCGTTACGCCAAACTTCTCGGCGATTTCGCTGCCGGTGACCGGGCGGCCGCGCGTCTGAATCATCCAGATAACGCGCTCACGGAGGCCGGAGAATTGCCCGGTTCGCCCGGGCCTGCGGTAGAAGGGTGTGCGTTTCATGCTGCACGCTCTGTGATTTTCTGAATTTCAGATTCCAGATCTGCAATGAAGCTCTTAACCTCAGACTCGATTTCGCGCGCCAGCTCTTCATCGAAATGAATGCGCTTCTTGAAATAGGCGAGGTCAGGCGGCAGGCGATCATCGAAACTAACGAAATCACACCATTTCCGCCCGGTGCACATCATCTGCGCATGCATTTGCAGCATGTACTGGCGCTTTGGCTCGCCAGTTTTCAGCGTTTCAAGATGGGTCCAGGTGTTGGGGCATTTGATTTCGATAAGCCCGTCGTCGTTGACAAGTCCGTCCGGGCTGGCTGCGAATCCGGGTATGGTTGGGTGATCGATGAGTCCAATTTCAGTGATTGCCGCATCGAACTCATTCAGCGCGTACATTTCGCGCGCCACTGGCTCAAGTTCAGTGCCGCGCATCATCGCGGCATTCGAAAACCCTTCCTCCAGCTTCCCGGTCAGCCGTTGGCAAATCAGCTCGGCCATGTAGTTCTGGCGGCTGGTGGAGTAGCCCGACTTAGTCCTGGCCATGACATCAGCCAGGCGACTGGCTGTGACCTTGCCGCAGCGCGCAGCAAACCATTCAGGGGTGCGTTGCTCCATCATTCAGCCTCCGTCTCTGCGACATTGACAGGTTCGGCGTTGTCGACAGCGAGACTCATGTCGTACATGCGTCGCTTCTCAACTGCGCCGATAACCTGCTTCTCTTCAGCGCTCAGCGCCACCCAGAACTCCTGATACTTGACTGTTCCAAGGCGCGCGGCGGACTCACCTTTTGCGATCAGATCCGGGCGACGGCTATCTGATTCATGACCCGCATGAACCTCTGCCGTTGTTCCTTCAATCACTCGCTCTGCCTCGTCCTGGTCGAAGATGCCAGCGAAACCAAAGGCCAGGCGTGCGCATTGGATAAGCGTCTTGTGGCGAAGCATGCGGGTAGGGTGGGACTGCCATGGCTGAGTGTTGCGTTTGCACTCGCCCATGTACTCGGTAACGATTGTCGGGTGCTTTCGGTCCTTGCGGTAAATCTTGCAGGTGCACGCGCCTTCTTCTTTGTCGTAAGAGAACTCCATGCCGTCAAACTGAGGATGCTCGTTGATAATGCGAGCCCATCCATCAACGCCGACGACCGGGACAATCCCTCCTTTATCTGGGAAGGCATAAATCTCTTTTGTCCATGGGTTCAGGCCGTACTGGTTGGCGACGATCAACAGGGCTGTAAACTGCTCGTCCGTGACGTTGCCACCTTTGAACGCTGTATTCTTCAGCGTATTCATCAGGTCTGTACCGGCATCCATGCCGAGGCGTGCGGCCAGTTTCCCGGCCATGGTGGAAAGTGCAGTACTCATTGTTAAATCCCTCAAAAATTAAAACGGGCAGCCGGTACGGTGTTCCCAGTCGTATTCCGCCTGGGCGTAAGCAACTGCCGAAATGAAATCGTTGTAGGCCTCGCCAGCTTTATCGCTGCGAAGCCCTTCGTATGGACTGGAGTCAATCGGGACAGTGAAGTGGAAGAGGCCGGACGGCTCTTTTGGCATCATGTCGATGATTTTCTGCGCCCGGTCGTCGATCCACTTCTCTTTCTCGTCGGTGAGCTGCTGCTCAACCCAACGCCGATCTTCGATTCGGTCGTAAGTGAGGTATGCGTTCATGGCTGCCTCAATATTTGATGTGCGCGTCCTGCACTTTTCCGCCAGCGATAGCCAGCATTGCTTTCTGCGCGAATTCTTCGGGGATACCCTGAGCGATCAGGTCTGCGATGACGCGACGGTTGATGGTGCGGAGGTGCTCTTTGTCCGCGGCGCGACGCGCTTCTTCTTCCGCTTTACGCTGTTCTTCGGCCAGACGTGCGGCTTCTGCCTCTTCCAGGCGGCGGCGCTCCGCGGCTACGGCTTCTTCTTTTTCGCGGCGAGCACGCGCTTCCGCTTCCTGTTTCTCGCGTGCCGCACGCTGTTCAGCCTCGATGCGCTGGCGTTCTGCCAGCTCAGCACGGGCTTTCTCTTCAGCTTCGCGACGCGCTGCGGCTTCAATCTCCGCTTTGTGCTTCGCTTCGGCATCGCGGCGGGCTTGTTCTGCCGCTTCTCGCTTAATGCGTTCTTCGTGCTCACGTTGAGCCTGTTCCGCCTGGCGGCGCTGCTCTTCGCGGTCACGGTCGAAATCCTTGTTCATCAACAGAGCCATTTCGTGGTCTGCTTCGAACTGAATAGCCCGCTGTAGATCGATGCTCTCGTTCATCACCAGCGCTTCAGCGTGCAGCGCGTTCATGGCTTCTTCAGCCTTAATGCGTTCCTGCTCGGCTTCCCATTCGGTGAGTGGGCGGCGGGTGGCATCGCGCAGCTCGTCACAGGCATCAACGAAACGCTTAATTTCGGCCTCAGCCGGGCGCACAGCCTCTTTCAGGCGCTTCAGGTACTCACGGCCCGGCTTTTCAATTGCCGTCTTGCTGCGGGACACCTGCGCCGCCAGAGAGGCGACACGGTCACGACCTTTCTTCGTGGACAGGTCCGGCACTTCGTTTACTGCCTGGCGGATTTGCTCAAGGTAAGCATCAAGGCCGCCAGCTACGTAAAGCACTGGCGCCTGCTCCGGCTTGATTTCGATGACAGTTAAGTCCGTTACTTCGCTCATGGTTTCTCCTGAAATTTGGATGTGCAGATGCCGCCCTCTGGTGACAGGCAGCAATTGAATTAGTTAAGGGTTATTTGCCGGGTAATCTGAAAATGCGTATATGGTTAGTTGATTGCTTCGTTAAGCATTTTCTCTATAGCCAGCTTGCCATCATTTATCTGAGCAACTTGCTTATCGAAGTTCTCCTGGTAGTGGGCAAGATTCTTTTCCGATGCAGAGAAGAGACGTTCTTTGATTTTTTGTAACTCATCCCTGCTGAAAACAATACCCATATTGCGGCACTTTTTGACATCATCAATGCTCAGGCCGTTACCATTGAGTTTTTCCATGGCAATGCGCTTAACACACTGCCTGGCTTCTTCAATGGTCTTGTAGAACTCAACTGTATCGCTTCCTCCACTGCCATCTGAATAGCGATTTACTCGTAAAGCGACATCTCCATTTGTGCTACCTAAAAGTGATAGGCACTTGATGCCTTCAAAGTTTTTACGCCCATAGTAGTTGTCAATTGAAGACATAAAATCTTCATATCTTTCTATGGACGGCACACCGTAATCACGACGAATGGCAAATTTAACCTGCCCGGTCATTACATCTGCGAAATGGTCCAGGTCAGCAGCATTGATATGTTCTGAGAACGCTTTGACCTGCTTAACCATTTCTCTCCAGAAGCTTAATGTGTTCTGTAGGTTGCTAATTTCCGAGTTGATCTTCTCAATTTTCAACTTCGCATCAGCAAGGGCTTTTTCTTGTTTTGCTTTTTCACGAGAAGACCATGTTTCAACTGGCTGGTCATGTAGGCTCTTTACCACAAAACGCTCGCCACCAGGGATTTCATCACCCTGCTGCGTGACAAACACTTCCTGGACGATCGTTTCCTGATTATTCAGCGCACCAACGACAACGACCTTACGGCCGTCAGAAAGAAATTTAGTTTCCATGACAAAGTCCTTAATGGGTAAGAGGGTTGCCGTGACCGTCCAGAAGTACGTCAATCACGCAGTCACTGAGGCGGATGATTTCTGCATCGGTGTGCAGGTACACCCATTTGCGCTCTTGAATGACTGCTGAGACTCGATAGGTGCGGCCTTCATGCATTGCCATCATGCCAGGAGTGACGCACTGACGAATGAGCGGGGTGGTGCCGTAGTGCGACATCATTTTTTACCCTCCACCTGAGCCAGTAGGCCAGAAACGTGCATCTGCCAGCGGTTAAGCGTCATCTTTTCACGCGGGTTCGATACCGACGTCAGCTGCCACTCGTTATCGTTGAGCTTTTTGGCGGTGTACTGCTTGCTGTTGTGGGTGACTGTCATGAGGCCTCCCGGGCGCGGAGCATTGCGTCGGCAAGCATGTATGAGTGCTTCGCAACTTCATCGGCATTGCCTGCAACAATAGGGTGAGTGCACGACTCCGGATAACTTGCCAGCCAGCCAGACAATGCTTTTGCAGCGAAGTAGTCGCGCAGCGTCATTCCCTCAATAGGATAATTGTGCTCACTACCTGCGACCGGAAATGCCGGACCGCCATTTTTAATGGTCATAAATCCTCTTGGCCTTATCGCGGCGAACGGAACGGTTAATACAAGACTTCAACGCATTTATTCAGTGTTTCAATGGGCGGTGGATAGCCGCCGATTGTCATAAATGGGCAGACTCGAAAATCTGCCTATGTATGGCCGATAAAAAACCCGCCGGAGCGGGTTACTTGATGAGTGAGGCTGCGTATTCGAGGAGATATAACTTCGGAGCCAGCCAGATTTTCAGCCAGTCGAAGTTAAACCAGAAGCCAATGAACATAACCAGTGAGGCGATTCCACCACCAATAATCCAAAATACACACATGGCGTCGCCGAATTCATCGAGCGGACCATGAGCAACCTTGTGCGCCGCCTTTAGTGATGACCACGCAAATAAAATGATGAAAATGATGGCAAAGACCTGAAACAATGCAGAACTAACAGCATTCCAAACCAGCAACTGGTGCACAACGTCTGGTATCTGCGCCTGACTGAATGCCACCGCTGAATCAATCCCGTCACTCGCCTTCTGTAGAAGCTCAACGAGTATTTTGTTTGCCTTCTCATCCATACTATTACCCTCTGTCGTTACCCGCTGATGCGGGAGAAATGTTTTGGTGGTGAGCACAGCCGGGCGACTAACTCCGGTCGCGTACTCATTGCCAAGCGCCTTCGCCGAGAAGGTTTGCTTCTGCACTCACCCCAAAACATTCCACGAAGTGCCCCGGCATAATCCGGGGCTAAATGTTGGTTTTCAGTCGTCACTGTTACCTGTTACATAACTCCTCCGATACGGTGCGCCGCGTCGAAAAGGGTGGCAGCGGCTAGCCAGGAACTTTCGAAATGCTTTGGTGATTGGATGGCCGGTGCTGATCTCCGGCTTGCTGAGTTCTCACTCAATCTCATGGTGTCGGCTATGCCGTCTTTACGCTTTCGCACCGTAGCGCATCAGCCTGCGCATTCACCCAATCCCAAAACATTCCAGATACGCACCATTGCCGCTCTCCCTGAGCCCGCCGGGCGTCCGACGCATGGTTTACTGTCGCGCCGTTCGACTGACCGAATCTCAACTTCGCCGCTGGCTAACTTCGCTCAGCTGTCGATGTTTCGTTTCGATGGGTTGATTATTAACTAGTGGTTATTTTCAGTCAATAACCAATGGTTAATTATTTTTGTGTTGGTTAATAAGGTTATGATTTTTTGGTTAATTTAGTTTGGTTATGAATTTACTCGGTACGTGATATGCTGCAAAAAACATCAAAAAGGAGTGGTGAGATGGATTTGGATGAAGAAAGAGTGAACATGATGGTTCACGCCATGGGGCGGGCGGTGATGGAATTGTCACTGGCTGATTTACCCATGACCCAGCAAAACATCATCGACAAGCTGGAACGGTACCGGAAGGAAACGGGAAACGTGATAGGTAAGGGTGTGAACAGGGATGCAGCTGAGATAGTGCGGAAAGGGCAATAAAAAAGCCCGCACGGGCGGGCAGGTAGTGTTGCGATAGTTATTGTTATCAGCTTCAGGCTGAATAGTTATCGGCAGAATGGCGGATAGCTTTATGGGTGGGCAATAAAAAACCCGGCTCGGTGGCCGGGTCTTTACAAATCTGATTTAAAAATCAGGCAGCTTTTTGTGAATGACTGATTCGAGCTTCAAAGTCGCGGCGTAGATTTTGAACGCGCTCTACACATCCGCGCATTTCAGCCAAAAGCTTACTTACGGTAGCATAGTCAAACTCTTTAGTCATTTTGATCCCCTCATTAAATATAAGGCTCTACATCAAGGGCTGCTATAGCTGCGCATAGTGCGTCAGGGTCATCAGCGTCGATGGCTTGAGCCAGGTCATTAGCCAGTGTTAGTAACTTGTCGATGTCAGCGATTTCGCCAGTTTTGTCCACGAGAAAGTGCGGCGCAAGGGCACAACACACATCTCGGAACATTCTCAATTCTGCGACAACATTTGAAAACGTTGGATCCTTCTTGCGAAGGTCTACCAGAGGTGCCACTTTAGCGGTTTTCAACATTGCGCTAATTTCGCCAATCATTGTTCCATGCAGGCGATTGAACTCATCAACAGCCTGATCGTGGAGGCGCTGATTGATTGGCAGTACGTTTTGGGTCACTAACTATACTCCTTATATAGGATCTCTCCAACCGTTTTTCAATGCGAATTGGACGATTTCCGCTCAATAAGCACGATTTAGCAATGTATTAATTGACTTTGACTGGAAACATCTCTATATCGCGCGCACATTATGAATATACATAAAATCGGTAGAATGAACACAAACTTTATGATGATTTTCATCAATCACTGAGAATGATGATCACTATCACACCAGCCGCAGCTTCGTCTCTATCCAAAAGTCTCATCAGGCCACCATAAGCACGATCGCAACAACCGAGAGCAAAGTAACCACGCCTACTATCAGATATTCTCTCATCACCCAAACACCTCATCAGGCCACTAAAATTATCGGCGATATCGCAATACCGAGTACCAGAACACAAAACCGATTATCTCGACATCTGCCTCATCGGCCTCTTCGTCGTCATAATCACGATTAATGCTTCTGATTAGAATTTTTCCGCCTGGTTTGCGATAAAGTTGCTTGATGCGCTTCAGATCTCCCTGGTTGATGGCGTAGAGTTCGCCGTCAATAATCCGCTTGTTGCCTGTATCTACTGCTACCGTTGCGCCGTCGGGAATAACGGGCTCCATGCTGTCACCAGAAGCGGGAAAGCAAAGCACTCCAGAACCATCACTATTGGCTCCAACTCGACGGAGCGTTGCTTTTGAAAAGCGCAATTTAAAACCGTTGTGATCCTCATCGTGTACTCGTCCATCACCACACGCAAACTCGATATCCTTCAGAAACGGTACTTCCACCTCATCGTCAGGTAGGGGGGTATTTTTGTCCCAAGCGTCGACAGTTCCCCACTCAGACTCTGGCGGGATGGATGATTCCCTAAGGATCTCAGGTTCAGGCTCATTTCTTCCATATTCCAGCCAGTCAGGCCTAACCCCAAGCCAACGGCTAAGGGCTAGGATATTGGTTTGGTCTGGTATTGCTGATGCGTTAAGCCACTTCCAGATCCCTGGCTCAGATACAGCAATCCCTTGGGACTTCATAGCCTCTCTGATCCTGCCCGCCTGCCCACGACCACCCACGCCAGCATCAAGCAATGCAGCGCGAAGTCTCTTAGAAAATTCTTCTTTTAAATCGTCTTTTTTAACCATTCGTTAATTATCGATTAGAGTTGACATAACTGTCAGTTAAGATATAACCTTAACCCGTAGTTAATATAGTTAACGGAAAACACTATGAACCCAATGCAATTTGCAATCGAAGCTGTAGGTGGTCAAACCGCTGCTGCGCGCCTGTGTGGCCTATCGAATGTTGCTATTCACAAGTGGGTGAAGAACGCGGCGCTGCCTCGTACTGAGTACACAGAGAAAACCAACTATTCGCAGCTTTTGGCTGACGCATCAAGGGGGCAGTTTACGGCTGAATGGCTCCGTCAAGCAGCTAATCCTGACCGAATTAAACAAGATTCACATGCCGCCTGACAGGCGGCCCTAACCATAAATCACAGGAATTATCACAAATGGAAAAATCAATTACACGCAACAAAGCGGAGGCACGACGAATTGAGAGTTGGGTGCAGCGTCAAATCGCTGATCTGGGTACCGCCCGGATAGCCGAAGTGGCTGGCATCAACAAATCCACAGTCAGCCGGTGGCGGGAGAACCTGGTACCGAACATGTCGCTGCTGCTGGCCATCCTGATTTCTAACCGGGATGGAGTGAAGGGAGATTTTGAAGCATGAACGCAGAAAGGGCGAAAGCCGAGGTGCTGGAACACCAACGGCTTTCAGGTGGAATTAACTGGATCAATTCACAGGAGCAATTATGGCAAACACTGCCGAAGTAATCAATTTCCCTGTGCCTGACGTGGCACCTAAGGAGCCGCGCGTGGCAGATCTTGATGATGGCTATACGCGCATCGCCAATGAACTTCTGGAGGCTGTCATGCTGGCTGGATTGTCTCAGCATCAGCTGCTGGTCTTCATGGCAGTAATGCGCAAAACATACGGTTTCAACAAAAAGGCGGATTGGGTCAGTAATGATCAGTTATCTGCCATGACCGGCCTGGCCGCCACTCGCTGCTCAACAGCGAAAAACGAGCTAATCCGCAAGTCAGTTTTGACACAGTCCGGTCGTCATGTCGGCATAAACAAGATGATTTCAGAATGGCAGATAAGTAAGCCAGAGCGCAGGCGTGAATACGGGGCTACAAAAAACAAGGCCGGGTATATTTATGTTTTTGCTGAAAGTGAATGCGGGCCTGTAAAGATAGGCTTTACCACCAGAAAGTCTGAAGAGAGACTGAAAGAGGTTCGACACTACTTTGACGGCAAGAACCCTAAGGTTTTCTTCGTGTCTCCTTTCAGCCTTCATGCTGGCGCAATGGAACCAGTAATTCACGAAAATCTCAAGGCACAGATGATACGCGGAGAGATGTTCGACATCCAGGTTTCACAAGCGGTTGAAAACATTTCTGCCGTGATGGAAACATTTCAACCGTCAGGGAAGGAAAGTTTTACACCGTGTGGGAATGACATTTTCAGCCAGGGTGGAAACACAAAAGACAAACATACAAAAGACAATAAAGACAATATTAATAAACCCCCTAAATCCCCCAAACCGGCTTCGTTCGATCCGGCTGGCGTTGAGCTTCCTGAATGGCTGTCAGTTTCAGTCTGGAAGTCATGGGTCGATTATCGTCGCGACCTGAAGAAACCGATCAAGTCTCAGCAGACGGTTACCCAGGCCATCAACCTGCTCGAGCGTTGCAAGTGCAGCGGATATCAGCCTGAAGAAATCATCAACCAGAGCATTGCGAACGGCTGGCAGGGATTGTTTGAGCCTAAGGGCGCCAAGCAGCCTTCCCGTACTCCGTCACGCGTATCTGAGAACTTCGCTGGCAAGGACTATGGCCAGACTGAAATTCCTGCATGGGCGAGGGACTGATTATGGAACTGCTCGAAAAAATCGACGCTATCGAAAAAATGCTGGAGGTTCTCGGAAGGGCTCCAGAGCAACTTCCTAACTGCGAGACCGTCTGCGAAACAGTGCTGTGCGAGAAGCATGGCGAGTACGAACAGCGTAAACGCGTTCTTACCAGCAGCCTGATAAAACTACCGTCACCGCCGACTCGCTGCCCGGGCTGCCTGCGCGATGAGTTGACCTTCCTGTATGCCGAGAAAAAGCGCTGGGAAGACCGCACGCGCCAGCAGAACATCGATCGCCTGCTTCGCCAGCTCGAAATCCCTGAGCGCTTTGTTACGTGCACGCTGGAAAACTACCAGCCGGTTGGCAAAGAGTCAGAGCGCGCGCTGCGTGTTTGCCAGGCTTATGCCGCAAAGTGGCCCGAGCGCCTGAAGCAGGGTGGAGGGCTGGTGATGTGCGGCAAGCCGGGAACCGGTAAAAACCACCTCGCCCTGGCGATCGCCCGTTATGTCATTGAGAACCACCAGAGCCCGGTAATTTTCACCACCGCGCTGAAGATTGCCCGTGAGTTCAAATCAACGTGGTCGAAAACAGCGACGCGCTGCGAGAACGACGTGATTTCGCACTTCACCACCCCGGACCTGCTGATCATCGACGAGGTCGGCGTCCAGTTCGGCAGCGAAGCCGAGAAGCTGATCATGTTCGAAATCATCAACACCCGGTACGAGCGGATGAAGCCGACCATCCTGATCAGCAACCAGACCAAAGAAGAACTGGCGGCGTTCGTGAGTGAGCGCGTTATTGACCGCATGAGCGATGGCGGCGGGTGCACGCTGTCATTCACCTGGGATTCTTACCGTTCCAAGGGGGCAGCGTGAAAGCATGCAGCGATGACTATGTCGTTATCAACCAGTATTCGAAAGGGGATGCAGCCTGGATAGAGCGCGTTGATACCGATGAAAAGCGAAAAGCACTTTACAAATCGAGTTGGGAAATAGCCGTAATCTCGCTCGCAATCGTTCGTGAATATGGGATCCGGAGGGTAGGCAATGACCATAACAATCCGTGAGCAGGTGCTGGCAGCCCTGCGCAACAACCCGGGCCTGAACAACGCCAAACTGGCAGCGTTTATCGGCATGGACACCAAAAAGATATCCGGGACGATTAGCACGCTGCTGGCAGACGGGCTGATCAGCTGCGAAGGAAAATACGGCCAGCGCCTGTACAGCCTGACCAGTTACGGCATGCGCTTTGCCCCTGACACGATACCGGGCATGAAGCAGGGCAAGTCGAAGTTAATTCAGCGGACGGACACGAACGTGATCTGCCAGGAGTGCCGCAACAGTCCGGCGATGAAACGAATTTTGATGGTTTGGGGGAGGGTAGGGGTATGAGCAGCAGAGAAGCGTTTGAAGCATGGGTTGATTCTAACTTCCCATTCAAAAAAGACCGTTTTGACTTGTTTAGAGGGGAATATAAAAGCCAGTTTACTAAACAGCTCTGGCAATCATGGCAGGCGAGCCGTGAAGGTCTGGATGCAAAACTCAAATCCGCAGAAAACAACGATGTTGATGCACGATTCCATGTCGCCGAACTCGAAGCCAAGTGCGCGGCGCTGGCTGCGGAGAATGCGGGGCTGCGGGAATACCGCCCACAACCGAGCGGTGCGGCGATGATGGAGGCTCTTGATGCCTTCTATGAGTACCACGAGGATGTGCCGGAGCAGGGGATGATGGCAGCATTTGAAATACTTTGCTGCAAGCGACCAAAAATACCAGCTACCGACACCTTCCTTGCTGAAGTGCGGTCGCAGGGTGTCGAGATGTTTGCTTCCAGCCTGAAGGTTGCTGGTGGCGGTGAGCATCCATATTCAACGGTGGCTAACGAGTTCGCCGCCAAACTTCGCCAGGAGGCAGCCCAATGAGCAACATCAACAAACAGGCGCAATACGAATCGAAGTTTTCACGCCTATGGGAGCGTTACGACGAAGCAAGTCACGGGAATGCCGAGCAAATGCGCGACATCCTGGAAGTGACGCTCGACGCCCTTGAATCCGCAGAGAGGCAAATCCTCAGGCTGGAAAAGCTGGCAGAGGCTGAATCTGTAGGCGCAGATAAAGCTGCGACATCTGGTGTTGAATGGATGAAACGATACCATGCCGCAGAGAAGCGCATCGCTGAACTGGAGGGGCGTGAGGTTGTACTTCCGAGTGCGCACGATGTTCACCCATTAGGGCCGCAGTCGGCGAAAATTTTTTGTGAGTTTCACCGGAGTATCGTGAACAGATGCGCCGATGAGATTCGTAAGGTTGGCGTCAAAGTCAGCATCAAGGGGAATTAGGGATATGGCTGAATTAACCAAAGAATGGCTCCTGAAGACAATCGCGGAGCTTGAAGAAGAGCGCGATGCTGTGACAGGAGTAGTAAACGAAGATGCGGCTATGGCGCTTGCTGCGATGAAGCTGGCGCTGGCATCGCTCGAAGCGGAGAAAGGTGCCGAGCCGGTGGCGAAGGTTGAGACTGTTGGGGTTTGTTGGTACGCAGATAACGGTGTGCCTCGCAAACCTGCTGTTGGTACAGAGCTATTCGCCGCTCCCCCAGCACCGGTAGCAATGAAAGACCATCAAATTCGTGACCTGGTAAATGAGTTGCGCGATATCGCCGTCGAGTATTACGGCACGCAGCAACTACGCGAACGCATCGCTAAGACAGTTCGCGCCGCCATGCTTCATGGTGCCGAACCTGTAACGACGGCTTACAAGTTGCCATTCGAGCAGTGGCTTTCTCAGCAGACAGGCACCATTGACGTCGAATGTGGATGCGTGATGACGGAGGTGTTTTTCCACTGGTTGCGTATTGCTTATGAGGCTGGCAACTCTCCGGTGATTCCGGATGGTTTGGTTGCGGTGCCGGTTGAACCTACGATAGCCATTCTAGACGAATTCGACTCGATTATTGATTACGGCGCTGAGGATTCTAAGGATGCGTGGAGTCGTCTTCTGGCAGCCGCTTGGATTAAATCGCTGCCAGCAGCGCCGCAGCAGGAGGCATGATGTACGACAAATATACTCTCAATCGCAGCGACGCAATGGAGTGGCTGGCTGAGCATTACCCAGTCTTTCCAGACAAGATGCCAGATGTGCCCCTAAAGGCTGACTGGTGTAGTGCCAACCTGTTTATGGGGTGGGGTTTCGTGATTTTGCTCGATGGCACCCTGGTGTTTGCTGACTGCCTATCGCCTCCAATCCGGGCGGAAGACATGGCAGGCTTCAAATTGCCAGATTTGGTGTAACTGCCATACAAGCGATATGGGAATCCCCATATCGACAGCCAGGGCCTCTCCGGAGGCCTTTTTCTCGCGTTGATTTTGTTGAATCAACCGTCCATAATCATG
>NZ_POVL01000150.1 GCF_002939185.1 Enterobacter sichuanensis
TGTACGGTCCGGGGACATAGTGAACGCTTGTTCGGGGACATGGTAGACACTTACAACTAAGGCATAAGAACCCGTTTATGGAGTCGCTTATGCCCTGGGATGCGAGAGATACCATGTCATTACGTACCGAGTTTGTTTTGTTCGCCTCGCAGGACGGGGCGAACATCCGTTCCCTCTGCCGTCGCTTCGGCATTTCACCTGCCACCGGCTACAAGTGGCTTCGTCGCTGGGCGGAGGAAGGGGCCTCCGGCCTTCAGGACCGCCCGCGCATACCGCACCATTCCCCGAACCGCTCATCTGACGACATTACTGCCCTGCTGCGCATGGCCCATGACCGTCATCAACGCTGGGGAGCCCGCAAGATTAAACGCTGGCTGGAAGACCAGGGGCACACCATGCCCGCCTTCAGCACCGTTCATTCCCTGATGGCCCGTCACGGCCTGCTGCCGGGCACTTCACCGGGCATTCCCGCCACGGGACGGTTCGAACATGATGCGCCGAACCGGCTCTGGCAGATGGATTTTAAGGGCCACTTTCCCTTTGGCGGTGGCCGCTGCCATCCGCTCACTTTGCTGGACGACCACTCCCGTTTTTCCCTGTGCCTGGTGCACTGTAACGATGAACGTCGAGAGACCGTGCAGCAGCAGCTGGTCAGCGTGTTTGAACGCTACGGCCTGCCGGACAGGATGACGATGGATAACGGCTCACCGTGGGGAGACACCACCGGCACCTGGACGGCGCTGGAGCTGTGGCTGATGCGCCAGGGTATCCGGGTGGGGCACTCCCGGCCGTATCATCCGCAGACGCAGGGCAAGCTGGAGCGTTTTCACCGCAGCCTGAAGGCGGAAGTGCTGCAGGGGAAGTGGTTCGCGGACAGCGGTGAACTGCAGCGCGCCTTCGACCACTGGCGGACGGTCTATAACCTTGAACGCCCGCATGAGGCGCTGGATATGGCGGTACCGGGCTCGCGGTATCAGCCGTCATCGCGACGGTACAGCGGCAACACAACGCCCCCGGAATACGACGAGGGCGTGATGGTCAGGAAAGTGGATATCAGCGGAAAGCTGAGCGTGAAAGGGGTAAGTCTGAGCGCGGGTAAAGCGTTCAGGGGAGA
>NZ_POVL01000151.1 GCF_002939185.1 Enterobacter sichuanensis
CACGCATCCTCCCGACAACACAGACCATTCCGTGGCAAAGCAAAAGTTCAGAATCACCAACTGGTCCACCTACAACAAAGCTCTCATCAACCGTGGCTCCCTCACTTTCTGGCTGGATGATGAGGCGATTCAGGCCTGGTATGAGTCGGCAACGCCTTCATCACGAGGAAGGCCCCAGCGCTATTCTGATCTCGCCATCACCACCGTTCTGGTGATTAAACGCGTATTCCGGCTGACCCTGCGGGCTGCGCAGGGTTTTATTGATTCCATTTTTGCCCTGATGAACGTTCCGTTGCGCTGCCCGGATTACACCAGTGTCAGTAAGCGGGCAAAGTCGGTTAATGTCAGTTTCAAAACGTCCACCCGGGGTGAAATCGCACACCTGGTGATTGATTCCACCGGGCTGAAGGTCTTTGGTGAAGGCGAATGGAAAGTCAGAAAGCATGGCCAGGAACGCCGTCGTATCTGGCGAAAGTTGCATCTTGCTGTTGACAGCAACACACATGAAGTTGTCTGTGCAGACCTGTCGCTGAATAACGTCACGGACTCAGAAGCCTTCCCGGGCCTTATCCGGCAGACTCACAGAAAAATCAGGGCAGCCGCGGCAGACGGGGCTTACGATACCCGGCTCTGTCACGATGAACTGCGCCGCAAAAAAATCAGCGCGCTTATTCCTCCCCGAAAAGGAGCAGGTTACTGGCCCGGTGAGTACGCAGACCGCAACCGTGCCGTTGCTAATCAGCGGCTGAGCGGAAGCAATGCACGGTGGAAATGGACAACGGAATATAACCGTCGCTCGATAGCGGAAACGGCAATGTACAGAATGAAGCAGTTGTTGGGAGATTCACTGACGCTGCGTGACTACGATGGTCAGGTAGCGGAAGCTATGGCCATGGTGCGTGCGTTGAACAGGATGACAAAGGCCGGGATGCCAGAAAGCGTGCGTATTGCCTGAAAATCCAGCCAGCTACAGGGTCGTTCGCACGAAATCTTATTTATTCAACAAAGCCGGTGATTTGTCACACTGAAAGGGCGGTTTGTCACAGATCCCTCTCTGGAACCCACATGGATAAAGGCCTGTGGGG
>NZ_POVL01000152.1 GCF_002939185.1 Enterobacter sichuanensis
GCGTACCGCTTTCATATAGGGTTGAGGAATTATAAACCGGCGCCTTGTTCAGCTGATCCTGAGTGTATGTGGTAACGACACCCAGTGGTTTCCAGGGACGGCCGTTGGAGCCGGTCGGGTTCTGGTTAGCGGCAAGCGAAGGATCGTCTCCTACGGTATAAAACAGAGCTTCATATTCCTGACCGTTTTTCTGAACTTTATCGCCTTTATTATAAACGGTGGAAGATGACCACTGCACAACGGGCGCATAAGCTTCCCATGGATTATCCTGGCCCGGAACAAAACCATATGCGCTTTGCGCAACCGAGGTTTTATACGTTGCATTGTTATAGCTAACAACATCACCCGCTTTATAAGCAACGCTATTATCATAGGCAGGATAAGTTACCGTACCACCACTGGTTTCACAGGTAACAGGATTACCGTATTTATCCATTTCAGCGGCGGTCGCGTTGCGTTCAAAACGCCAGGGGTTATTTGCCTGATCGTTAGCAGCATTGCCCGGGCAATCTGAGGCGCCTACCCACCATGCATTCTTATACACACCACCATCGAAAATAACTTCATAAGTACTGCCACCTTCCTGACCGCTCCATGCTTCGAGCGCGAATGCAGGCAACGCAGCACATGTCAGCCCCATGCAAAATAAAGCTTTCGTTGCGAGATTTAATTTCATTTTAAACATTCCTGTTGTTTTTAACCCATTGGGTTATTACATAACGATGTAGCAGCCCATAAAGTAATGACCACAGGAATCAAACTCAAATAAGTTTATATAACGAAAGCCGTTTTAAGAAATAAGCATGCTCATCTTACCAGTAAAGTAAATATTAATGATATCGCCTTATATTTATTTAAATTTGCATGTAGTAAAAATAAAAAAACCCCGAAATAAATTCGGGGTTTTTAAGACTAAAACGTTAATTAAAACGTGTAATTAGCCCAGAACTTTAGCAACAACGCCCGCGCCAACGGTACGGCCGCCTTCACGGATTGCGAAACGCAGACCGTCGTCCATCGCG
>NZ_POVL01000153.1 GCF_002939185.1 Enterobacter sichuanensis
GTTCCGCTGGTACGCGCGTTGCCCGCTGCGTCAGTCGCAGTGACGGTGAAGGTATGTTGACCATCCGCCAGCGCGGTATCCGGGGTGAACACCCACTTACCGCTGCTGTCCGCCTTGACGGTACCAATCACTTTCCCGTTGTCGAGGATAGACACAACGTCGCCCGGTGCAGCGCTGCCGCTCAGGGTTGGGGTGGTGTCGTTGGTCGACTCGCCTTTCTGCAGCGGGCCAACGTGTGGCTCTGCGTTGTCCACCACGCTGTTGATGGACGGCTCGGTGCTGACCGGGATCAGAACAGTGATATCGTAAGGCGGTGCTTCACCCGCGACGCGGTTGCCAACGCCATCCTGGGTTTCCAGCGTCAGCTGATTAAGCCCTTCCACCAGCGGGGTATCGAGCGCCAGCGTCCAGTTGCCTTCATTGTCGACCACAGCTGAGCCCAGCAGATGTTTGCCGTTAGCATCCGTGCTGTAAACAAAGACGGTGCTGCCCGCTTCACCAATACCATTGATAACCGGTTTGCTGTCATCGGTGATTTCACCGCTGGCGACATTGCCCTGTCGACCGCCGACATCGTCCATTACGGAAGTAATGCTCAGCACATCGCTGGTTGCCACCGGTGGCGTGTAGTCAGTCACCAGCACAAAATCATCCGATTCCGGGCCGGTGTTGCCCGCTTCATCCGTTGCGGTGGTGGTGATATGGTGTTCACCCTCTGGCAGAGGTGTGGTTGGTGTGAACTGCCAGGCGCCTTTATCGTCCGCAATCGTCGAACCGATGTGCTCGCCGTTGTCATAAATATCGACACGGCTGCCCGGCTCTGCGGTACCGTTGAAGGTTGGGTTCGCATCATCAGTGGTACCGCCGTTGCTCAGATCGCCACGGATTGTACCCACATCATCCGTTGCGGATCCCAGCACAGGTTTTTCCGGCGCGGTTGCATCAACGGTGATGTCGAAGGACGGAGAGGTCGCCTCATTTCCGGCCGGGTCTTTGGAAATC
>NZ_POVL01000154.1 GCF_002939185.1 Enterobacter sichuanensis
AAAACCTACGGTGGTTCTGCTCGTGCATTCGACCAGATCGATAACGCACCAGAAGAAAAAGCTCGTGGTATCACCATCAACACTTCACACGTTGAGTACGACACCCCGACTCGCCACTACGCACACGTAGACTGCCCAGGCCACGCCGACTATGTTAAAAACATGATCACCGGTGCTGCGCAGATGGACGGCGCGATCCTGGTAGTTGCTGCGACTGACGGCCCAATGCCTCAGACTCGTGAGCACATCCTGCTGGGTCGTCAGGTAGGCGTTCCTTACATCATCGTGTTCCTGAACAAGTGCGACATGGTTGATGACGAAGAGCTGCTGGAACTGGTAGAGATGGAAGTTCGTGAACTGCTGTCTCAGTACGATTTCCCAGGCGACGATACCCCAATCGTTCGTGGTTCTGCTCTGAAAGCGCTGGAAGGCGACGCAGAGTGGGAAGCGAAAATCATCGAACTGGCTGGCTTCCTGGATTCTTACATCCCAGAACCAGAGCGTGCGATTGACAAGCCATTCCTGCTGCCAATCGAAGACGTATTCTCCATCTCCGGTCGTGGTACCGTTGTTACCGGTCGTGTAGAGCGCGGTATCATCAAAGTTGGCGAAGAAGTTGAAATCGTTGGTATCAAAGAGACTGCGAAGTCTACCTGTACTGGCGTTGAAATGTTCCGCAAACTGCTGGACGAAGGCCGTGCTGGTGAGAACGTTGGTGTTCTGCTGCGTGGTATCAAACGTGAAGAAATCGAACGTGGTCAGGTTCTGGCGAAGCCAGGCTCAATCAAGCCACACACCAAGTTCGAATCTGAAGTGTACATCCTGTCCAAAGACGAAGGCGGCCGTCATACTCCGTTCTTCAAAGGCTACCGTCCACAGTTCTACTTCCGTACAACTGACGTGACCGGTACCATCGAACTGCCAGAAGGCGTTGAGATGGTAATGCCAGGCGACAACATCAAGATGGTTGTGACTCTGATCCACCCAAT
>NZ_POVL01000155.1 GCF_002939185.1 Enterobacter sichuanensis
TTATTCCACTATGGACTAATCTCGGTATTCATTGAGATATTTTTTAAATCGTGATTATTTAAGCCATAAACCTGAAAACATAAGGACGCTACCCAGGGAAACTACGCTTTTAGCAACGATAAGTAAGCCAGGCGCAACGACGCGTGTTATAGACGATAATGCTTCATAATTTTCAGCATTGTATTTTTTGTGCCCTCCAGTAATCGCGGAAAAGATCGTACAGAGCAGCACAACGGTAACTTTTAGTCCCCATACGCACAGGAAAGACATGGAAAAGATAATCGAATAGTGTTTCGCCGTTGCGACGGAGAATAATGACATTGACTGAGCAAACCATTTCAACGTAAAACCAATAACAACCGTAGCCACTAGCACCAGAACGAACATCAACCCGGTAAGGCACCACTGTTTTTTACTGAATAAGTCTTTTCCATTCCAGATAATCGCTAGCGTCCAAATCATGAAGAGAATAAAGAAAAGCCAATGAATCATAACGTACCACATTTATACATATTGATCTCCAGGCATTGTCAAAACAACAAGATACAGCTTAACGCGGCGAGAGATTTTACTACCAGGCGTAATATTGGCCCGAACCGTTGATTGACTATCTTCTCTTGTCGAAGAATCTGTATTTTCCAATTTTTATCACGCAGGGATGCTTTTAACTAACAAACCATTAGGTACAGACAAAGAAAAAGGCACAGTACAATACCCGTACCAGATGACTAATATAATTATAAGAAATTATCCTCTGGAGCTCTATCGAACAGTTCACCTGCCATTTTGGCGATACGTTCGTGCTGTACGAGTTTGTTTTTCCATTCCTGCGGAATACCGGAATAACCATATAATGCTCCCGCGATTTGTCCCGCCGTCGCTGCAACGCTGTCAGCATCATCGGCAAGGTTAGCGGCCAGTAGAATGGCATCTCGGAAATTATCCGTG
>NZ_POVL01000156.1 GCF_002939185.1 Enterobacter sichuanensis
CTAGTGTTGGCCTGCGGGTTCCCCCGCACCCGCTGTATGTAGTATCGGCAGCATCTGAGAAAACCACTACATGTAGTTATCAGCGCCACAACGGCGCGGGGACGAGTGCGGTTCGGAAAAATTGGGGTTTTACCGAATCCGGCAAAAGATTGCTTCCTATAACGTCCGCTTCTGGCACACAGCAGCCGTTAAGATGTAAGGCCTTACGCCAACTAAATCTAATGGGACAGATTTAGTTGGTGATGGTCAAGTAATCTGCAAACGGTCACCAAGTAAAATGCAAATGGGTAGTCAAGTCCGATGCAATTACGCACCCGGCAAGGTGGGCCGATTCCCACACGACAGCAGCGCCCGGCAAGGTGGGCGGATTTCCACACGGCAGCGGCGCCCGGCAAGGTGGGCCTATTCCCACACGGCAGCGGCGCCCGGCAAGGAGGGCCGATTCCCACACAGCACCGGCGCGCGGCAAGGTGGGCCGATTCCCACACGACAGCAGCGCCCGGCAAGGTGGGCGGATTTCCACACAGCACCGGCGCCCGGCAAGGTGGGCCGATTCCCACACGGCAGCGGCGCCCGGCAAGGTGGGCCGATTCCCACACGGCAGCGGCGCCCGGCAAGATGGGCGGATTCCCACACGGCAGCGGCGCCCGGCAAGATGGGCGGATTTCCACACGGCAGCGGCGCCCGGCAAGGTGGGCCGATTCCCACACGACAGCGGCGCCCGGCAAGATGGGCGGATTCCCATATCGACATGTATGTAGCTTGTGTTATCCGTGGATTGTGCAGCTCAGCGGGTCGCTTGTCGTATGGCGTAGTGTCCCCCGTAACCGGCCGCGTGCGGCCGCTAACGCGCAGTACGGCGCCGCGACCCGAAGGCGGGCCGCCGTTCCCGCGCGCAGGCGCGCGGCGCCCACTGCGCACCCCCGTGGGGGACGTACGGC
>NZ_POVL01000157.1 GCF_002939185.1 Enterobacter sichuanensis
ATAAAGACACAAGCAGAGACATTTTTGGCACGATATAAAAACGCTAAGTTAAAAAATCACTATGACGTGTTGGGTATCAAATGTTCACTGGCATAAACCTCTGTTTCTGATGTAAAACAGATTTTCTGAGGAGGCGTAAAACCTCCTCGTACTGCGAAATTGATTTAGTGATAGCGATCGATCACGCCAACCAGATAGTGGTCGGTTTGCTGCATGTTGATGCCCGCTTTTTTAGCGCTGCGGACTTCATCCAGAATGATTTGCAACAGCGTCCCGTCCACGATTTCCTCTTTTCTGTATCGCTTCAGGAAGTTAATCGCTGACTTATCGTTTGCTGCCTGGGCGTCTTCCGTCAAAGAGGTCAGCGCATTAATGCGCTTCTGGTAATCGCTTACCGTCTGCTCAAACAGATCTTCCAGCGTGGAAAATTCACCGCACCGGGCGTGTTGCTCCTGTAACACCGGCGTGGCGCCGCTCTGTTTGATGTATTCGTACATGCGCATCATTTGCGTCACCGTATTTTGCGCCTGATGACGCAAAAATAGTGCGGTGCCATTAAGGCTATTCTCGCTGCACCTCTGGCTGAGCTGAAGATACAAATTTGAGGTATAAAACTCCTGATTCATTTGCGCATTCAGTTTTTGAACTATTCCGCTAGCGATCATAGGACTTCCTTATTTCTTGTCATCTCAGAAAACGGTCACTCTTCGAAAAAACAACCAGAATAAAAGCGATTCTTTCGCTTTTTTTATTGCGCCTGGTTACGCAGTCATATTCATTTTAAGTCGGGATGCTCCTTATTTAAATATCCAACCCTACTATCGCATTTCTATCTGGCATTATTCTGTGATGGTGTTTCGATATTCACACTCCCTGTGCCAATCCTTTCTTATCGACAGTAGGAAACTTCCTCCGGCTATTCTGCTGAACACGATTAGG
>NZ_POVL01000158.1 GCF_002939185.1 Enterobacter sichuanensis
GCCGTCGGTACGGTCAATTTCCAGCGCGTGAATGGCAAAGTGCTGCTCCACGCGGGCAATGGCCTCGGCAGGCTGCGCCAGCTTGCTGTTGATCTCTCCGCTCGCCGGGAACGCGGCCATACGGTCGCGTACCAGCTCGCCGAGGGTTTTCCCCTTCAGGCACAGCAGCTCGGTCACCAGCAGCCATGGGATCATCCCGCTGTCGCAGTAGGCGAAATCACGGAAGTAGTGGTGGGCGCTCATCTCGCCGCCGTAGATGGCGTCTTCTTCGCGCATGCGTTCTTTAATAAAGGCGTGGCCGGTTTTGGACATCACCGGCGTGCCGCCTGCGGCAGACACCACGTCAACGGTGTTCCAGGACAGACGCGGGTCATGAATGATTTTCGCGCCAGGGTTTTTCTCAAGGAACGCTTCCGCCAGCAGGCCGACAATGTAGTAGCCTTCGATGAACTGGCCTTTCTCGTCGAACAGGAAGCAGCGGTCGAAGTCACCGTCAAAGGCGATGCCCATATCTGCGCCATGCTCAATGACCGCGTTACGGGTGTCGTCGCGGCACTCCGGCAGCAGCGGGTTAGGAATACCGTTCGGGAAGTTGCCGTCCGGTGTGTTGTGCACTTTGACGAACGTCACCGGCACGTTAAGTGCTTTAAAGCGGGCTTCCAGGGCATCCACCACCGGGCCGGCCGCACCGTTACCGGAGTTAATCACCAGCTTCAGCGGCTTCAGGTTTGCCACGTTGATGTAGCCCAGCAGGTGGTCGATGTACTCTTTCTGCAGGTTGATTTTTTTGTAGCTACCGCGCTTCGCCTCGTTCACCGGCGGGAAATCGTTAGCTTCCGCCAGACGCTGCACGTCGCGCAGTCCGGTGTCGCCGCTGATAGGA
>NZ_POVL01000159.1 GCF_002939185.1 Enterobacter sichuanensis
CCCTATCAGCGGCGACACCGGCCTGCGCGACGTGCAGCGCCTGGCGGAAGCCAACGATTTCCCGCCGGTCAACGACGCAAAGCGCGGCAGCTACAAGCAGATCAATTTGCAAAAAGAGTACATCGACCACCTGCTGGGCTACATCAACGTGGCGAACCTCAAGCCGCTGAAGCTGGTGATTAACTCCGGCAACGGTGCGGCCGGCCCGGTGGTGGACGCTCTCGAAGCCCGCTTTAAAGCACTTAACGTGCCGGTGACCTTCATCAAAGTGCATAACACCCCGGACGGCAACTTCCCGAACGGTATTCCTAACCCGCTTCTGCCGGAGTGCCGCGACGATACCCGCAACGCGGTGATTGAGCACGGCGCGGATATGGGCATCGCCTTTGATGGCGACTTCGACCGCTGCTTCCTGTTCGACGAGAACGGGCAGTTCATCGAGGGCTACTACATTGTCGGCCTGCTGGCGGAAGCGTTCCTTGAGAAAAACCCGGGCGCGAAAATCATCCATGACCCGCGCCTTTCCTGGAACACCGTCGACGTGGTGTCTGCCGCAGGCGGCACGCCGGTGATGTCCAAAACCGGCCACGCCTTCATCAAAGAGCGCATGCGCGAAGAAGACGCCATCTATGGCGGCGAGATGAGCGCCCACCACTATTTCCGCGACTTTGCATACTGCGACAGCGGGATGATCCCGTGGCTGCTGGTGACCGAACTGCTGTGCCTGAAGGGGAAAACGCTGGGCGAGCTGGTGCGTGACCGTATGGCGGCGTTCCCGGCGAGCGGGGAGATCAACAGCAAGCTGGCGCAGCCTGCAGAGGCCATTGCCCGCGTGGAGCAGCACTTTGCCATTCACGCGCTGGAAATTGACCGTACCGACGGT
>NZ_POVL01000016.1 GCF_002939185.1 Enterobacter sichuanensis
TCCATTTGTGTTGAACATCCCGTAAGAAACAGGCACATCAAGAGAACGTTACGCATCAGCTTTTCCTGTAAATTTTGTAAGGAGGGCGTGCGGAGCGATATCCCGGGCCACTCCACATATCTCTTTGTCTGAAGTATGAAAACGTCAGTAAACAACGAGAGTATCAATTCGCTTAGGCAATTAATGTTATTAAAAGATCATATATTACAATTTGTTATGCCTTTGTTTGATTTATCTGTGCGACTGATGAGTTGCCGACGATGTGCTGTTGTTATTGCCACCCATAAAGACAGGTTTACATCATCAGATAACTAAAATACCATACCCCCCTATAGTATCAGGAGGGCGTATGCCGCATTCACCCGAAGATAAAAAACGTATTCTTACCCGCGTCCGTCGCATTCGGGGCCAGGTTGAGGCCCTTGAACGCGCGCTGGAGTCGGGCGACCCCTGTCTGGCCATTCTGCAGCAAATTGCCGCCGTGCGCGGGGCTGCCAATGGCCTGATGGGCGAAATGGTCGAAATTCACCTCAAAGATGAGCTGGTGACGGGGGAAACCACGCCGGATCAGCGAGCCGTACGCATGGCGGAAGTCGGCCATTTGCTGCGCGCTTATCTAAAATAAACCCACACACCTCACAATAAGGGAAGACAATATGAAATCTCGCGCTGCAGTTGCATTTGGACCCGGCCAGCCGCTCAAAATCGTTGAAATCGACGTCGCGCCGCCCAAAAAAGGCGAAGTGCTGATCAAAATCACCCATACCGGCGTATGCCACACTGATGCGTTTACGCTGTCCGGTGACGATCCGGAAGGCGTCTTCCCGGCGGTGCTCGGCCATGAAGGGGGCGGGATTGTGGTGGAAGTGGGCGAGGGCGTGACCAGCCTGAAACCAGGCGACCACGTTATCCCGCTGTATACGGCGGAATGCGGCGAGTGTAAGTTCTGTAAATCCGGCAAAACCAACCTCTGCCAGGCAGTTCGCGCCACCCAGGGGAAAGGGCTGATGCCGGACGGCACCACCCGTTTCTCGTACAACGGCGAACCTGTCTATCACTACATGGGCACCAGCACCTTCAGCGAATATACCGTTTGCGCGGAGATCTCGCTGGCGAAGGTGAATCCGCAGGCGCCGCTGGATAAAGTTTGCCTGCTGGGCTGCGGTGTCACCACCGGCATTGGCGCGGTGCATAACACGGCAAAAGTGAAAGAGGGCGACACCGTGGCGGTGTTCGGGCTCGGTGGCATCGGTCTGGCGGTGATTCAGGGCGCGGTTCAGGCGAAAGCCGGTCGCATCATCGCGGTTGACACCAATCCGGAGAAATTCAAACTGGCGGGTGAAATGGGTGCGACTGATTTTGTGAACCCGAAAGATCACGACAAGCCGATTCAGGACGTCATCGTCGAGATGACCGACGGCGGCGTTGACTTCAGCTTCGAATGTATTGGCAACGTTAACGTCATGCGCTCCGCGCTCGAGTGCTGCCACAAAGGCTGGGGTGAGAGCATCATCATTGGCGTGGCCGGTGCAGGCCAGGAGATCAAAACCCGTCCCTTCCAGCTGGTCACCGGGCGCGTGTGGCGCGGTTCCGCGTTTGGCGGCGTGAAGGGCCGTACCCAGCTTCCGGGGATGGTTGAAGACGCCATGGTCGGCAAGATCCAGCTCGACCCGTTCATTACCCACCGTTTACCGCTGGAGCAGATCAACGAAGCGTTCGATCTGATGCACGAAGGAAAATCCATCCGTACCGTGATTCATTTCGGCGACAAGTAACTCTTCTGCCAGCGGTTTTTCGCCGCTGGCATTGCTTTAATATTCTTCTCTAAAGTGTGACCAGTGCGGCGTTTTTAGCCGTAATCTAAATCTCTGCCGTGCCGATGACTATCTGACAGGCGTGTTTTTACGCATCTTACCTACAAGAGAGTCGACGGTCATGGACAACACTACTTCGATGCCAGCGCAGCGCAAGCTGAGCTTCTTGCATCACATCAGGCTGGTTCCGCTGTTTTCCTCCATTCTCGGTGGCATTATTCTGCTTTTTGCCTTGAGCTCGGGTCTGGCAGGGTATTTCCTGTTACAGGCCGATAACGATCAGCAGGATGTTACATCCGAAATTCAGGTGCGTATGGGGCTGTCGAACAGCTCAAACCATCTGCGAACCGCACGCATCAACATGATCCACGCCGGTGCGGCCAGCCGTATCGCAGAGATGGATGCCATGAAGCAGAACATCCGTGAGGCGGAAACGCGGATTAAGCAGTCCCAGGATAGCTTTACCGCCTACATGAACCGTTCCGTGCGTACCTCTGCCGACGAAGCGCTGGATGCTGACCTGAAAGCGCGCTACGACGCCTATATCGCGGGCCTGCAGCCGATGGTCAAATTTGCCAAAAACGGTATGTTCGAGGCTATCATCAACCACGAAAACGAAACGGCGCGTCCGCTGGATGACGCCTACAACGCCGTGTTGCTGAAGGCGATTAAGATCCGTACCGATCGCGCCAATGCGCTTACGGCACAGGCGCACAGCCGCACGCAGCTGGGGCTGATGTTTATGGTCGGCGCGTTTGCGCTGGCGCTGGTGCTGACGGCGATGACCTTTGTTGTGCTGCGCCGCACGGTGATCAACCCGCTGCAGCGTGCCGCAAAACGCATCGAAAATATCGCCAAAGGCGACCTTACGATGCCGGATGACGTGGCCGGACGCAGCGAAATTGGCCGCCTGACGCGCGATCTGCAAACCATGCAGCACTCCCTTGAAAACACCGTCGGCACCGTCCGTCAGGGGGCGGAAGAGATCTACCGCGGCACCAGCGAGATTTCAGCTGGTAATACCGATCTCTCTTCCCGTACCGAGCAGCAGGCGGCGGCCATTGAGCAGACCGCCGCCAGCATGGAACAGCTGACCGCGACGGTGAAACAGAACGCCGATAACGCCCACCATGCCAGCAAGCTGGCGGAAGATGCCTCCGGGAAAGCCAGCCGCGGCGGTCAGATGGTCTCCGGGGTGGTCAAAACCATGGGCAATATCTCCAGCAGTTCGAAGAAGATCTCTGAGATTACCGCGGTCATTAACAGTATTGCGTTCCAGACCAATATCCTGGCGCTGAACGCGGCGGTAGAAGCCGCGCGTGCGGGCGAGCAGGGACGCGGTTTTGCCGTGGTGGCAAGCGAAGTCCGAACGCTTGCAAGCCGCAGTGCGAATGCCGCAAAAGAGATCGAAAGCCTGATCAACGAATCGGTTTCGCTGATTGACCAGGGCTCCGGTGAAGTGGTTGCCGCCGGTAATACCATGAATGAAATTGTCGAAGCGGTGAAACGCGTTACCGACATCATGCTGGAGATCGCCGCCGCGTCCGATGAGCAGAGCCGCGGTATCGTGCAGGTCAGTCAGGCGATTTCTGAGATGGATAAAGTGACCCAGCAGAACGCCTCGCTGGTGGAAGAAGCCTCTGCCGCGGCGGCGTCTCTGGAAGAACAGGGCGCACGTCTGACCGAGGCGGTCGGCGCGTTTCGTCTGAGCGGCACAAAGCCGGGCCGTGCGGCAACGCCTGCGCCGGTGGCGAAGAGCGCGCCGTTACGCCCCGCAGCAGCGGTTTCCGGAGATAACTGGGAGACGTTCTGAGTCGCCAGCAGTGTCGCGTGGCGCTTCACTTACCCGACCTACGTATGGCCTACAAAAAAGGGACCTTTCGGTCCCTTTTCTTATCTGTTACTGCTTATCGGGTAACGCATACGCGATAACGTAATCACCGCGATCCGGCGACTGGCGAGCACCGCCGGCGTTAATGATGATGTACTGTTTACCGGTTTTTGGCGACACGTAGGTCATCGGGCCGGACTGGCTGCCGACCGGCAGGCGGTCTTTCCAGATCTCTTTCCCGGTGGCGGTATCAAACGCGCGCAGGTAGAAATCTTGCGTACCGGCAAAGAACAGCAGGCCGGACTGCGTTGACAGCGACGCACCCAGCGTCGGCATCCCGATCGGGATGGGCATGTGCATGCGAATGCCGAGCGGGCCGGTATCTTCCACCGTGCCGACAGGAACCTGCCACACCAGCTTGCCGGATTTCAGGTCAACCGCCGACATGGTGCCAAACGGCGGTTTTTGACACGGAATGCCCAGCGGTGACAGGAAGCGCTCGCGCATCGCACCGAACGGTGTGCCCTCCATCGGGACAATCCCCATCTCAATGCCGCTGGCGTTTTTCGCCACGTTAGCGCGCGGCACCATGTAGTTTGCCAGACCCAGGCGCATGTCGTTGACGAACATCAGGCTGTTGTTCGGGTCAATGGAGACGCTGCCCCAGTTCATCCCGCCGAGAGAGCCGGGGAACTGCAGGGAACGGTCGAGGCCAGGCGGGGTGAAGACACCCTGATGACGCATCTCCTTAAACTGAATGCGGCACAGCAGCAGGTCAACAGGCGTCGCCCCCCACATATCAGACTCGGTGAGCGTCTGGTTGCCTATCATTGGCATACCAACGGAGTACGGCTGGGTCGGAGAGTAGCGTTCACCTTCAACGTTGCCCGCCGGAACAGGACGTTCCTCCACCTTCGCCACTGGTTTACCGGTTTCACGGTTGAGCATGAAAATCATGCCCTGCTTGCTGGTCTGCACCAGCACCGGCGTGGTGCCGCCTTTACTGTCCGGCAGATCGTACAGCAGTGGCTGGGAAGGCAGGTCAAAGTCCCACAGGTCGTGGTGAGTGGTCTGGAAATGCCAGCGGACCTGACCGGTGGCCGCGTCGACGGCGACGATAGACGAGCTGTACTTGTCGTCCAGCGCGGTGCGTTCACCTGCCCAGAAGTCTGGCGTGGCGTTGCCGGTAGGCAGGTAGATTAGGTTCAGTTTGGCGTCGTAGGACATCGCAGACCAGACGTTCGGCGTACCGCGGGTGTAGGTCTGGCCTTCCGGCGGCAGGCCGGTCAGGTTCGGATTACCCGGATCCCACGCCCAGGCCAGTTTACCGGTGTGAACGTCATACGCGCGCACCACGCCCGGCGGTTCGCCGGTGGAGTAGTTATCCGCGACGCGACCGCCGACCACGACGACATTCCCGGCAACCAGCGGCGTGGAGGTCTGCTGATAATAGCCCGGCTTGATCTCGCCCATGCCGACGCTCAGGTCAACGGTGCCATGGTCGCCAAAGTCTTCACAGACCTTGCCGGTTTCCGCATTGATGGCAATCAGGCGGGCATCGGTGGTCGGCAGGAACAGGCGGCGAGGGCAGGCCGCAGGCTGTATCTCTGTCTGTGACGTTGTCACGTTTGAACGATCTTCAAAATAGCCCAGACCGCGGCAGCGCTGCCAGTTAGGCGCCGTGGCTTTGGGATCGTAGCGCCATTTTTCTTTACCGGAGTCCACGTCCAGGGCCAGCACTTTACTGTACGGGGTACAGACATAGAGCGTGTCGCCAACCTGCAATGGCGTGTTCTGATCTTCCGCGCCGGAGCCGTTGCTTTGCGGAATATCGCCGGTGTGCGCAACCCAGGCGACCTTCAGGTCGTTGACGTTTTGCTTGTTAATCTGGTCCAGCGCGGCGAAGCGGTCGCCGTGGGTGGTGTTGCCCCAGTGTTCCCAGTTCTTTTGCTGTTCGCCGGGTGCGACGGGTTTTACCGGCACGGGCTCGTTAGCCGCCACGAGGGTCTGTGGCTTAAACATCCAGCCCAGGCTGACCAGCATAGCCACCGCGAGCAGTGCCGCAACGCCAAACGCAGGCGCTTTATTCGCCGTGCGGTGGTTGGCTGTACGCAGGAAAGGCCAGACGACGGCGCAGAGGAACGCCAGCACCGCAAAGGTAAACAGGCGGGAGAAAAGCGGCCAGAAATCCCAGCCTGCATCGCTTACCGCCCAGAACAGCGAGGTGATAAACGCGATGGCGTAAAGCACGATCCCACTGCTGCGGTTAAGGAAAATCAGGACTGCGGCAATCACCATCGCCACACCCATCATCAGGAAGTAACCACTTCCGCCCACGGTGGCGAGCTTAAAGCCCAGACCGCCGACGGCCAGACCGATGAGCATCATCAGTCCGGCAAGAAGCCACTGCAGAATACGCGGTATTCCACGTGGCGCGCTGCCAAATGCCATTTCTCTCTCCTTTAGATCCCGCCGCCGTGTCGGGTGTGTACCAGTTGGGTAATAAATACGGTGGGATTGATGATTAGTACAGGTGAATTCGTTTTTATCAAACCGTTTGTGAACCATTTGGTGAATTCACAGCTATGATAAAACTGTTAAATTGTTTTACGCAATTGTTAATGAATGATTTCGCATTATTTGATTAACGCACAGGTCTGTTCCCTCGCCCCTTCAGGGGAGAGGGTTAAGGTGAGGGGTATTAAACCGGCATCGATTTACGAATAGCGCTCAGCAGCGTCTGCGCGCCGGTGGAAAGCGGGGTGTCCACCCGGGTTAAAATGCCGATAGGTTCACCGGCGCCGGGAGAGGTTATCGGCAGGGCGGTCAACGTTCCCTGGCGCAAATCATCTTTCACCGCCCCGGAGGGGACGAACCAGACGTAGTCATAGTCCAGCGTGAGCTGGCGCGACAGCGAAGCCGAGAGCGTTTCGATACACCCTGAAGGGAGCGTACACCCCTGCATCTGCAGCAAGGTTTCGGCGGCCTGGCGCGGGACGGTCCCTTTCGGGCAAACCACTACTGGCCACTCCATGACGCGGCTTAAGGTGACGGTGTCCTGCAGCAGAGGGTGATCGGGACGTACCACCAGCTTCAGCGATTCCAGGAATAACAATTCGTAGTTAAGACCGACCATCAGTTCGGGGTCGGACATCCGACCGATGCCGAGATCCAGTTCGCCCGATTTCAGCCCGGCGAGCAACATGGTGTTATTCATGGTGGCAACCTGAAGCGTGGTATGCCGCTGTTGCTTGTGGAACTGGCCAATAACCGGAGGGAGAATGCCCAGCGCGGCGGTGGGCAGGGCACCCACGCGCACGACCTCGTGGGTTTGCTCTTCTTTTCGGTGCAGGGACTGGCCTGCGGTATTGAGCGCATCCAGGACTTTCACCGCGTGCGTCAGGAACTGTTCGCCCACGAGAGTAAGCTGTGCCCCCAACCGACCGCGGTCAAAAAGACGGGCACCGGTAAGCTGTTCCAGTTCATTAAGGGTTTTGGAGAGCGCGGGCTGGCTCAGGTTAAGGGTTTCAGCCGCACGCCCCAGTGTTCCCTGTTGAGCGACGGCCACAAATGTATGCAAATGGCGCAAGCGTATGCGCTGACTGAACAGACCATTTTTTTCCATAGGCGATGTTAAAAACAGAGCGATGCGGGTGACAAGTTAAGTTGTTTAATTTTGATAACTTGATAGCAAAATATTTTTAACATTTGATCTGTTTGAGTTACAACATGTTTTTCGGCAGGAGCCTATGAGCGAACGTCCTTGTTCATTTATTGCTCATTGCAGGGTGGGAAAGGGAAACAGTTTAGATCACGCCATCACCGCCGTCAGAACACCATACCTGACCGGAAGTAAATGAACACTCGTCCGAGGCCAGCGTGACGTACAGCGGGGCAATCTCGACGGGCTGACCCGGACGCCCCAGCGGCGTATCTCCCCCGAACTCCTTCACTTTTTCCATCGGCTGGCCGCCGCTGGATTGCAGTACCGTCCAGTAAGGGCCGGGGGCGACCGCGTTGACGCGAATGCCTTTCGGGCCGAGCTGTTTGGCTAAGGATTTGGTAAATACCGCCAGACAGGCTTTGGTCTGGGCATAATCCAGCAGCACGGGGCTGGGCTTCACCGCCTGCACGGAGGAGGTATTAATGATGACGGACGACGCTTTCAGATGGCGCAGCGCCGCCTTAGTGATCCAGAAAGGCGCGTAAACGTTGGTTTTGAACGTCGCGTCAAAGTCTTCGGTAGTCAACTCCTCAAGGGATTCCCGGAACTGCTGACGACCCGCGTTATTCACCAGAATGTCCAGCCCGCCCAGTTTCGCAACGGCTTCCTCAACCAGGTTCTGGCAGAAGGTTTCATCCCGCACGTCGCCCGGCAGCGCCACGGCGGTGCGGCCCTCCGCTTTAATCAGGTCGATGACCTCAGCGGCATCTTTTTCTTCTTCAGGCAGGTAGTTGATGGCCACGTCAGCGCCTTCACGGGCATAGGCAATCGCCACTGCGCGACCGATACCGGAATCCCCACCGGTTATCAGCGCTTTTTTACCGGCAAGGCGACCATGCCCTTTGTAGCTTTTCTCCCCGTGGTCGGGTACAGGTTGCATTTCAGATGCCAGTCCCGGCGGCGTTTGAGGCTGTTCCGGGAACGGGGGTTGCGGGTAAGCGTTCGTACGTTGTGTATCACTCATAGCTGACTCCTTAAGCCAAGGGGTGAGATTTGATGGATAGTTGCAGCGTTAACGCTTCGCTGAATTATTTCTGCAAACGATCAACACGGACGACGGCAGGGGATGATTTTTTATCAAGCGAACCGTTGATACTGATCATCTGATCGGGTTTTACCGTTCTGCCGTCGAAGACTGCCTGGGGAATAATAACGTCGATTTTTCCGGTTTTATCCTGAAATACAAACTTATCGCCGCTACCATCAATAAGATTACCGCGCAAGGAAATAGTTGCACCATCGTGGAGCTGTTTTGCCTGATCGATGGTCATAATTCGCGCATCATCGGTTCCGCGATATCCGCTATCAAGTGCGTGCGGCGGCGGTGGCGCTTCACCTTTTTGTAACCCGCCGTTATTATCTGCCCATGCGGCCGGAACCAGAAATATCAAAAAAGCGGAAATAAGCGATAATTTCATCGGATATCCTTCATTTTAGGTGTCTTGACTTATTAAGTATTGTTGCTATTCCTTTAGGTGGCAAATGTGATAAGTCCTAAAAACATTCGCGTTAGAAATCAAAATTATCGGATAATAAGCGAAACGGTGACGATGGCCATGAAGCGTGAAAATGAAAAGTTACCCGGGATAGATGAAAGTTATCGCTTGCTGACGTTTGAATACGCGTTTCGTCAGGTAGGGTTTATTGTTCTTTTAGGTATTATCGTCGCTGCCATTGCCGGTCTGTTTTCAAGCGGAGTGGTCAGCGATACGGCTAAGGCGAATGCCGATAAATCCCTGACCATCAATTATGAGCGCTTTGGCCGACGGGAGACGGAGACACGGATGCAGCTCGCGTTTCCGGTGAAAACAGAGGGGACCTATACCCTCAGCATCACCAGCGAGAGCAGCGATGCGTATGAGCCTGGTAGCGTCTGGCCTCAGCCGGACAGCATGTTCAGCCACGGCAACAGCCTCTATTTTGTTTATCACAACCTGAAAAAGACAGACACCTTTTCAGTATTACTCTTCACCACACCGTCCCGGGCCGGCAAATGGAACTCGGTCATCCGCGTAAACAACGGGCCGGAGATTAACATCTGGCAATTTATTTACCCGTAGGAGGCTGATATGGATATGGTCTTTCGTGCGCTGGCGATTTATCTGTTCCTCGTGGTGGTATTTAAAGTCGCCGGGCGACGCGCGCTGCTGCAGATGACCAGCTTTGATCTTATTCTGCTTCTGATAATTAGTGAAGCCACGCAACAGGCGCTTCTTGGCGAGGATTTTTCGGTCACCGGTGCGATGATTACGATTACTACCCTGGTGGTAGTGGATATTATTTTCGGGTTAATGAAGAAATATTTTTCGCCTGTCGAAAATATCCTTGATGGCACCCCTGTGATTCTGGTGGAAAACGGCATTCCCTTAGCGGATAAACTCAAAAAAGTCGATGTCTCCTGCGATGATATTCTTGTGTCAGCGCGTCAGAATAATGGCATTACTGAAATGACCGAAATTAAATATGCCATACTTGAACGCAATGGGCATATTTCAATCATTCCTTTCGAGAAATAAGAGGCGGCAAGATGAGCAATCTTTTGCACGATAACCATTACACCGTGGGTGAACTGACGAAAAAGGTGGCGAGCAAATTGACCGATCTCGGGCTTCGCTTAACCACGGCGGAATCCTGCACCGGGGGAAAGCTCTCGGTGGCGCTTTGCGCAGAAGAGAACACCGCCGATTTTTATGATGTCGGTCTGGTGGTGTTCAGCGATGGCGCAAAAGAGCGGATCCTCGGCGTAAGCCCGCAGACGCTTGAACGGTATACCGCCGTCAGTGAACAGACGGTCACCGAGATGGCTGCCAGTATCCGCGACATCGCCCAGGCGGATGTTAGCATTGCCATCAGCGGCTACGCAGGCCCTGAAGGAGGCGACGATGGCACGGCGGCGGGAACGGTCTGTTTCGGCTGGAATATCCGTGGCCAGACGCACACCCGCACCGTGCTGTTTTCCGGCGACTGTCAGGACGTGGTGGAAAAGGCGGTGCAATTTTCGCTCGCTGAACTGGTGAGCCTGTTATCTGACGGGAATAAAGGCTGAACGCAGGGGAGGTTATATGGCAGTCATCGTGATTACCGGCGGAACCGCGGGCGTGGGAAAAGCCACGGCGCTGCACTTTGCCAGGGCAGGTTACAACGTCGGGCTTATCGCCCGCGATGAAGCCAGCCTGCACTCCACGCAGGAGGAGTTGCGGCGGTTTGGCGTCAATGCCCACGCCGTTCAGGCGGACGTCGCCGACAGTCAGGCGGTGGTGGATGCCGCTAACGAGATTGAGTATCGCCTCGGCGCGATTGATGTCTGGGTGAATAATGCCATGGGCGCGGTGCTGGCACCGTTTCGCACCCTGACACCGGATGAGTTTCGTCGCGTGACGGAAGTGACGTACCTCGGCTTTGTCAACGGCACGCGCGCCGCCCTTGAGCTGATGGTTCCCCGTGACAGGGGCGTGATTATCCAGGTTGGTTCGGCGCTGGCGTACCGATCCATCCCACTGCAGTCAGCTTACTGCGGGGCCAAAGCGGCGATCCGCGGCTTTACCGACGCGGTGCGTACCGAGCTGATGCATGAAAACAGCCGGGTACAGCTTTCGATGGTGCAGATGCCGGGGCTCAATACCCCGCAGTTCGAATGGGCGCGCAATAAGTTCGCCTGGGCGATGCGCCCGGTGCCGCCGGTGTTTGAGCCAGAAGTGGCCGCCAGCGCCATTTTCAGGGTCGCACAAAAACCGGTTCGGGAGCTGTGGGTAGGCGGCAGTACCATCCAGTCGATTGTCGGGCAGTTTTTCTTTCCCGGTTTTCTTGACCGGCTGATGGTAAAAAAAGCCTGGGAAGGGCAGATGACCGACAACCTGAACGCACCGGATCGCCAGGACTATCTCGATCAACCGGTTAACGATCTCCACAAAATCCATGGCCGTTTTACTGACGAGGCGAAAACCCGCGCGTCGTCCGTGACCTCCGGTATGCCGGGCAAAGTGGCGTTAGGCGCCCTCGCGGTGGCGGGGATTGTGGTGACGCGTCTGCTCACCCGCCGGAAGCGGTAATCAGCGCAGCGCGCTGCGGTGCGTCCAGAACCAGCGATAGCCGTAGCCGCCAAGCGTGAGCTCAACGGTTTTACCGCAAATCAGGGCGTCATCGTAGCGCTTGTCCGCGAGGCAGGCGGTCCAGGTGGCGTTGCGGATCCCTTTCGCCGTAAACTGCACCGGCTGGTCGCTAAAGTTAACGAAGGTGAGGATGCTGCGCTCGTCGGTCTCATAATAAAGACCCAGTACCTCGTCATGATCAAGGGTGATAAGCCGAAACGGCGCTACGGCAATTTCAGGAAACTCAGAGCGGGTATTGGCAATATCAATGATCCGGTGCAGCAGCGAATTGCGGTGAAGCAGCGAATCGGCGACGTTCACCTTTTGATAGCGGTACGGACCGTGGTCGATGATTGGGGCAATAAAACGCTGCGGATCCGCCGCGGAAAAACCGCCCCCCTGCGATCCGGCCCACTGCATCGGGGTGCGGACAGCGTAGCGCTCCTCCAGGTCGAGGTCGTCACCCATGCCTATTTCATCGCCATAGCGCATCACCGGGACGCCCGGCAGGGAAAAGAGCACCGCGTGGCAGAACGCCAGCCGCTTCTGATCGCCATTGAGCATCGGTGCCAGGCGGCGGCGGATCCCGCGCTGGTAGACGTTCATCTCTTCGTCAGGGGCGAAGGTGTCGAGAACAAACTGTTTATCTTTCTGAGAGATGCCTTCCAGATCCAGCTCGTCATGATTGCGCAGCCAGTTGGCGAAACAGCATGAATCCGGCGGGACGATCATTTTCTTCACCGCGTTGCGCAGCGGGCGGGCGCTCTTCCGGGCCAGGCTGACGTAGAAATACTTGTTAAGCCAGAAATTGAGGACCAGATTCAGCCGGTCATTGTTGCCAAAATAGTCCCGATAGGCTTCCACCTCGACATCTACTTCCCCCAGCAGGATTGCGTCCGGATTGTGCTGCTCAATCAGACGGCGCATATGCTCGAGGATCCAGAGCCCCTTTTTCTCATCACCGTTTCCTGCCTGAGTGGTGAGATGGGACGCGGCATCCAGGCGGAATCCCGACACCCCCAGCTTGAGCCAGAAGAGAATGATGTTCTCAATCTCTTTTAGTACCGCGGGAGAGGTCAGATTCAGATCCGGCTCGTGGCGATAGAACATGTGCCGATAGTATTGTCCCGCCTCGTCATCCCAGCTCCAGATGCTCTTTTCCACGCCGGGGAACATCGGGGGCGTATCATCGTCGTCATTATCCGACCAGAGATAGTAATCACGATACGGTGACGCCGGGTTGCGACGGGCCTGCTGGAACCAGGGATGGGCGTCCGAGGTATGCTGGATCAGCAGCTCAATAATGACCTGCATGCCCAGCTCCCGGGCCTGCTCGATAAAGGCGATGATGTCGGCCAGCTTTCCGAAGCGGGGATCCACCTGGAGATGGTCGCTGACGTCGTAACCCTCATCAAGAAAAGGGGTGAGATAAAACGGGGTGATCCAGATAACCGTCGCGCCCATGCGGCGAATATAACGCAGCTTGGCCGCGATCCCGGCGATGTCCCCGCAGCCATCGCCGTTTAAATCATAAAAGAGCGCGGTATCAATCTGGTAAATAATGGCCCGTGTATGCCAGCCTGCCATCCTGCACCTCAGTGGTAACCTTCTGTATCAGAAACCTTGCCCCGAAAGACGTAATAGCTCCAGGCGGTGTACACCAGAATCACCGGAATAATGAGCAACGTCCCGACCAGCATAAACAGCTGGCTGGCGGGCGGCGCCGCGGCTTCCCACAGGGTGATGCGCGGCGGAATAATATTGGGCCACAGGCTGATACCGAGCCCGCTGAACCCGAGGAAGATCAACCCCAGCGTCAGCAGGAAGGGGCGCGAGTGGCTGTCCGGGTTGCGCGTCAGGCGCCAGATCAGCACGCTGAAGAGCCCCACCAGCAGCGGTACCGGCAGGAACCAGAAGAAGTTGGGCAGGGTAAACCAGCGTTCGGCCACGTACTGCCAGCCGAGTGGCGTCCAGATGCTCACCACCGCGATAACCACCACCAGCGCCAGCAGCACGTGGCGGGTTAACTCGCGCATGCGGGCCTGCAGGGCGCCTTCGCTTTTCATGATCAGCCACGTGGTGCCCAGCAGGGTGTAGGCGACAACCAGCCCGATACCGCAGAAGAGGTTGAACGGTGTAAGCCAGTCCAGCGCCGAGCCAACAAACCGCCGACCCTCCACGTCGAAGCCGTTAATCACCGCGCCCACGACCACCCCCTGGCTGAAGGTGGCGAGCAGGGAGCCGCCGGCAAAAGAGTAGTCCCAAAATTTGCGGTGGGAGGGCGTGGCTTTGAAGCGGAACTCAAAGGCGACGCCGCGAAAGATAAGGCCGATCAGCATCGCGGTGAGGGGAATGGTCAGCGCATCAATAATCACCGCATAGGCCAGCGGAAACGCGCCGAAGAGGCCCGCGCCGCCGAGAACCAGCCAGGTTTCGTTGCCGTCCCAGACGGGCGCTACGCTGTTAACCATCACGTCACGCTCTCGGGCGTCGCCGACGAAGTTAAACAGCAGGCCAATCCCCAAATCAAAGCCATCCATGATGATGTACATCAGTGTGGCGAACACGATGATGGCAAACCAGATCACTGAGATATCGACGCCCATCAGATCCTCTCCTCTTCCGGAACAGACTCCGCGGCAGACAGCGGACGGGCAGGCGTGCCCGACGTGTTTGACGTCAGCGTGGCAACAGGCTGAGGGCCTTTCTTAATCAGCCGGATGAGATAAACATAGCCCACGCCAAACACCGACGAGTAGACGACGATGAACGCCAGCAGGCTGATGCTCATCTGCAGGGTGCTATGCAGCGATACCGCATCGACCGTGCGCAGATAGCCGTAGACGACCCACGGCTGACGGCCCACTTCGGTGGTTACCCAGCCGGCGAGCAGCGCCAGCAGACCGGCAGGCCCCATACAGAGCGCAAACCAGTGGAACGGGCGGGAGTGGAACAGTCGATGTCGATAGCGCAGCCAGAGGCTGATAAGACCCAGCGTAATCATCAACAGGCCCATCCCGACCATGATGCGGAACGACCAGAAGACGATGGTGGAGTTAGGGCGATCCTCTTTCGGGAAATCTTTCAGGGCCGGAACCTGTTTATCCAGGCTGTGGGTCAGGATCAGGCTGCCGAGGGCAGGGATCTCCAGGCCGTATTTGGTACGCTCCTCGTCCATATCCGGCAGGCCGAACAGCAGCAGCGGGGTGGCTTCGCCAGGTGGGTTTTCCCAGTGCCCCTCAATGGCCGCGATTTTTGCCGGCTGGTGCTCCAGCGTGTTCAGACCGTGCATGTCGCCGACGACGGCCTGGATGGGCGCGACCAGCAGCGCCATCCACATCGCCATGGAAAACATGGTGCGGATGGCGGGGGTATCATTACCGCGCAGCAGATGCCACGCGCCCGATGCGCCGACAAACAGGGCACTGCTCAGGAAGGCGGCGATAGCCATATGGATCAGACGGTACGGGAAGGAGGGGTTAAACACGATCGCCAGCCAGTCTTCCGGAATAACCTGGCCGTTCTGAATGGTGAAGCCCTGCGGGGTGTGCATCCAGCTGTTGGAGGCGAGGATCCAGAAAGTCGACATCAGCGTGCCGAGTGCGACCATGCAGGTCGAGAAGAAATGCAGCCCCGGGCCAACCTTATTCCAGCCAAACATCATGACGCCGAGGAAACCGGCTTCCAGGAAGAAGGCGGTTAATACCTCGTAGGTCAGCAGTGGGCCGGTAATACTGCCCGCGAACTGGGAGAATCCGCTCCAGTTGGTGCCAAACTGGTATGCCATGACCAGCCCGGAGACGACGCCCATACCGAAGTTAACGGCAAAGATCTTGAGCCAGAAATGATAAAGCGATCGCCAGACGTCGTTTCTGGTGCGCAACCACATCCCTTCCAGCACCACCAGATAGCTGGCGAGCCCAATTGTGATGGCGGGAAAAAGGATATGGAACGAGACGGTAAAAGCGAACTGAATTCTGGCCAGATGAAATGCATCGAGTTCGAACATGGTCCGTACCTCTGAAACGATGGGGCACGAGAATTGCCAGGCAGTTCAGGCTGCCTGGCAAAACCGATTACGGTTTTTTCTTACCTGCGCCCAGCTCGGCGCCGGTCAAAGGGTCGGCGTGTGGATCGGACTTCGTGCGGGCAGACATCGCCTTAACCAGGGTTGCCTGTTCGGTCGTGAGCGTCACACTTGCGCTGCCATCTCCGCCGTCAACCGCAGGCTGGGGGGACTCAACGTAATCGAAATGCTTATCGCTGTTCCAGCTTCCGCGAACCTCTCCACCTTCAGACATATTGTAGTACTTGTTGGTGAATTCCTCGATTGGCGGCAGTTTTCCCGGTGGGAAATTATTACGAATGGACTGCAACGCCTTCTCAAAGGAGAGCTGATGCGCCGCCTCACGGGTCATCAGAAATGCCAGCGCATCCTTGACGCCGGGATCGTCGGTCACGTTGATCAGCCGCTCGTAGATAATCTTCGCCCGGGCTTCTGCTGCCACGTTTGAACGCAGGTCCGCCGTTGGCTCGCCAATGGTGTCGACGTAGGCCGCCGTCCAGGGGACGCCTGCGGAGTTGGTCAGCGGAGTGCCGCCGCCGTAAAGCAGGGAGGTGATGTGGCTGTCGTTACCGTTTTCGGTCATCGACCGGTACAGCTCAGCCTCATTTTCCACCCCTTCCGCCAGGGCGCCTTTCGCGCCCTTATTCAGCATCCCCACCAGAGTACCGATGATTTCGAGGTGGCTTAACTCCTCGGTGGCGATATCCATCAGCATATCTTTACGGCCCGGATCGTCATCGCTCAGGCCTTGTGTAAAGTAGCGGCAGGCGGCGGCCAGTTCGCCCTGCGGCCCGCCAAATTGCTCCAGTAAAAGATTGGCCAGGCCCGGGTTAGGTTCAGCTACGCGAACCGTGTATTGCAACTGTTTAACGTGTCGAAACATGCTCATTCTCCTGCGGGTTATTTTTTCGCTTCGACACCCGACGCGTCTGAACGCAGCAGGAACTGTTCCGTCGTTTGCGGGATATGGCGAATCAGCCAGTCGGCCATTTCGCGCTCTTCGGCGAGGATGGTCTCAATAGCGGGGATCGAGGCGGTATCGCCCGCTTTTTTAGCCGCCGCCAGCAGGGAGGTATAACAGGCGATTTCAAACTGCTCGAAGACATAGCCGCTGATCGAGCCTTTCACGATCTCATCAGACGGGAACATGCCGCCAATGGACTGACCCAGCGCCGCCATTTTGCTCATTGAGTCTTTTAAAACCGAACGAGAAATATCATTACGGTCGAGGATTTCTTCCAGCAATGTGATTTGCCGTTTTGTCTCATTAATATGTTGCTCAATTCGGGCGCGAACATCAGGATAATTATCGATACGGCTGGCCATAGATTCCAGCATAGATTCGGCTTGCTTTTCCATCGCATGGGCATCGCGTAGCCAGTCGTGGTAGTGTTCTACGTGATTCATCATTGTATCCTCATAATGGGTTCGCTTATTTGGTCTCACTTTCAGCAGCCTGATCGGCACGCGCGGCACTGTAGCCAGATAAATGGCCAACAATATTGGCGTAAATGCTGATGATAATGACCCATAGCACGCTGTTCTTCCACCATATTACGGAAGGGATAGCGAGAATGAATCATATTATAGCTGCCGTTAAATGGCACCGTTTAATTGTCCTGGGACTGATGCTCATTTTATTTAACCTGTGTTATCGCGTTATTTCTGCGCTTTTTGGTTAATATTTCCAACGGCCAGGTCGGTGAGTTTAAGGTCGGTCTCTTTTTCTTCTTCCAGCGTTTCGGCAAGAAGCTTAACGGCTTTTTTATAGCCCAGTTGTTCAGCGAGAGTAGCAAGGGTACCGTAACTGGCGATTTCGTAATGCTCCACTTTTTGCGCAGCGGCAATTAATGCGGCATCACGGACTTCATTTTTTTCCGTACTTTCGATGACTTCATTGGCTTCTTCAATTAAGCCTTCCATCGCGACGCATTTCATACGCTTGAGCTTGATACCGTCTTCCTGTTCGACGATCTGGTCGATACGCTCAATCTGACCCTGCGTCTCTTCAAGGTGTGCGGTGAAAGCTGCGCTCAGTTTCTCACTGGACGCGGCACGGGCGAGCTTACTCAGCGCTCGGGTAAGCTGTTTTTCTGCGCTGTAGGTATCAGATAGAAGATGAATAAAGACATCCTCAACACTTTTCATATTCATAATAATTACGCTCCGGTAAAATAATGAAAGGGTACTGCGAGCTTTTCAGCCCGCAGCATGCTCTCTGGTTTTATTAAAAGAGTATTAAATAAGATCAGAAGTTATCAGATTTACGGCCTCCGCCGTGACTGTTCTGTCCCCCTTTCTTACCCGCTTCAGATGCGCGTTGCGGATCGTTTTTAAAATTACCACCGCTATGCTGGCCACCTTTACGTCCAGCTTCTGATGCTTTTTCACGGTCTTCAGCGAAATTACCGGAACCACCACGATGCTCTGCCATATTAAACCTCATAGTCATATATTGGTTATGTCAGTACGATACGAAAATATTCCGTATCACTCGTCGTTCGAGTAATAACTTTAGTCGCTGTGGGCGATCCGTCAAATGCGTTTTGCTATTTGCGGTTGCGTTATTTTTAAATATTTGTAAATTTGCGCTTCGCTTGAGCAGGAAATATGGATAGGCAGGAAGGACTTGTAAACAACCATTAAGATTATTCCTAACTTCGAGCTAAAAATTTGAAAGGTGAGGATAAAAATAATGGCGCACGCAAATTGGTTAATTTGCAGTCAGGAGAAAATCAAAAAGTACTCCTTTATAGCTAGTAAGCGAAACCATAAATAATTATAAGGAAAATCCTGGATAAAAGCGTCAGGCGCGAAAGGGCGGTTTCGTTGAGGCGTGTTCAGAGGCCAGTAGCACACGGTTTGACCACTGTCGTCTTAAGATCACAAATCCGAAATTCTTCCCCCCGGAAGGAACGGGTTTCTCTACACTCCAGGTAATATTCACTGGAGGCATGACATCATGGCGAACACCATCACGGCTGATGACATTCGGGAACACTTTTCGCAGGCTATGTCGGCGATGTACCAGCAGGAAGTTCCGCAGTACGGCACCTTGCTTGAACTGGTTGCGGACGTAAACCTGGCGGTTCTGGAAAATAACCCACTACTACATGAACAACTGGCAAACGCCGATGAGCTTGCGCGCCTGAATGTGGAGCGTCACGGGGCCATCCGCGTCGGCACGGCGCAAGAACTTTCTACCCTGCGCCGTATGTTTGCCATCATGGGCATGTACCCGGTCAGCTATTACGATCTCTCTCAGGCGGGGGTGCCCGTTCACTCCACAGCGTTTCGCCCGATTGATGATGCGGCGCTGTGCCGTAATCCGTTCCGTATCTTTACCTCGCTGCTGCGACTTGAGCTGATTGAAAACGTCGCGCTGCGCGAGCGTGCGGCGGAAATCCTGTCTCACCGGAACATCTTTACCCCGCGCTGTCTGGCGCTTCTCGAACTGTACGAATCAGAAGGGCAGTTTACGCAGGCACAGGCACACGAGTTTGTGCAGGAGGCGCTGGAAACCTTCCGCTGGCACCGCCATGCAACGGTCGATCAGGAAACCTATCTGGCGCTGCATAACGAGCACCGGCTGATTGCTGATGTGGTCTGCTTCCCGGGGTGTCACATTAACCACCTGACGCCGCGCACGCTGGATATTGACCGGGTGCAGGAGCTGATGCCGAAGTACGGCATTGAACCCAAAATTCTGATTGAAGGGCCGCCTCGTCGCGAGGTGCCTGTCTTATTGCGTCAAACCAGCTTTAAAGCTCTGGAGGAGCCGGTGCTGTTTGCCGGGGAACATAAAGGCACCCACACCGCACGCTTCGGTGAGATTGAGCAGCGCGGCGTGGCCCTGACCCCGAAAGGCCGTGAACTGTACGATAGCCTGCTTGCCCAGGCCGGTACCGGCAAAGATAACCTGACGCATCAGCTGCATCTGCAGGAGATTTTTAGCGCCTTCCCGGACAGCGAGCTGTTAATGCGCCGTCAGGAGCTGGCTTATTTCCGCTATCGTCTGACGCCAGCCGGGGAGGCGCATCGGCATGCGTTCCGGCCTGGCGACGATCCGCAGCCGCTGATAGAGCGCGGATGGGTTGTCGCTCAGCCGATCACCTACGAAGATTTCCTTCCGGTCAGCGCTGCCGGGATCTTCCAGTCTAATCTAGGGAATGAAACCCAGGCGCGCAGCCACGGTAACGCCAGCCGCGATGCGTTTGAAGCGGCGCTGGGCTGCCCGGTGTATGACGAGTTTGCCCTCTATGAGGAGGCTGAAACGCGCAGCAAACAGCGTTGCGGTTTGCTCTGAAATCGTTACTCTGCTGGGGTGTGTTGGAAAAAATAAGGTCGTTATGCAAACTCCTTCCGCCCCTGTGGTTGAAACGCGCTACGGCGCACTGGCTGGTTTTACTGATAATGACGTGCATGCGTGGTACGGGATCCCTTACGCCGCGCCGCCGATAGGCAACGGGCGCTGGCGTTCACCGCAGCCGCCTGCACGCTGGGAGGGCCTTCGCGAGGCCACGGCTTTTTCGCCTTCATGCTGGCAAAGCAGCGAGTATTGCCAGACGCTGGGCGGCGGCGATCCGGGCCAGTTTTCTGAAGATTGTCTCTATCTTAACGTCTGGTCTCCGGTTGACCGCGCAACGCAGCTCCCGGTGATGGTCTGGCTGCACGGCGGCGGGTTTACGATTGGCGCAGGTGGCTTGCCACCGTACAACGGCACCGCGCTGGCAGGACGCGGCGTGGTGGTTGTGACTCTCAATTACCGTCTCGGCCATCTCGGCTTTTTCGCCCATCCGGCCCTGGAAGGGGAAGAAGATCGCGTGGTGCATAATTTTGCCCTGCTGGATCAGATCGCCGCCCTCGAATGGGTACGGGACAATATCGCCGCGTTTGGCGGCGATCCGGCTAACGTAACCCTGTTTGGTGAATCTGCTGGCGCGCGCAGCGTGCTGTCGCTGCTGGCATCGCCCCTGGCAAAGGGGCTGTTCCATAAGGCGATAGTGCAAAGTGGCTACACCTTGCCGGACACGCCGCGTGAACAGGCGCTGCAGAAAGGAGAAGCTCTGGCCGCCCATTTTGGTCTCAAGAACGCAACGGCCGAGGAGCTGCGCGCCATTCCACCCGAGTCGTTCTGGCCGTTAACCGCGCCGCTGAACGTCGCGCCGGCGCCCATCGTCGGGGATTGCGTACTGCCGGAAGCGATGCTGGACGTCTTTTTCGCAGCCCGTCAGCACCCTGTGCCGGTGATGATTGGCTCTAACAGTGACGAGGCCAGCGTGATGGCGGTGTTTGGCATCGATCTCGCGGGGCAAATCCAGAAGCTTCGCCGGGAGCGGCGGTTCGGGCTGGGGCTGATTAAGTTGCTCTATCCCGGCGTGAAAGGCGATGAAGAGCTGGGCAGGCAGGTATGCCGCGACATGGCGTTTACCACCATGGGGTATGTGGTGATGCAGGCTCAGCAGCGCGTGGGGGGATTATGCTGGCGCTACTGGTTTGACTATGTCGCGGAGGCGGAACATGCCACCTATGTCAACGGTGCCTGGCACGGCAACGAGGTTCCCTATGTCTTCGACACTCTCGGCCAGGTGGAACCCTCACGTCAGTATGTCAATGAACGAGATTTGCAGTTTGCGGCCCAGGTGGCTGACTACTGGGTAAGCTTTGCGCGAGAAGCTGGGCCTCGCGAGATCCTGCCAGGACCGACGCACTGGCCCGCCTGCCGCAAAGGGCGGGACGTTTTGTTACGAATTGGTGTGAATAAACATGCAGGTTTCAGGCTTGAAAATCGCTTTATGCGCGCCCGCATGAGCCTCTTCAAACGGGTGATGAAGCACCACGTCAGCCTCGATTAAGCAGACACGCGCGAAACGCCGCCAGACCATTTTCCGCGTCAGGCGTTTCGCGCAGCACCAGCCGGTAGCTGGCGCCGGTTTTAATGCTTGTCTCATAGGGCCGCATCAGCCTTCCGGCGCGGACATCTTCAGCCACCAGCGTTTCGTCAGCAATGGCAACCCCCAGCCCCTGAATGGCGGCCGTAATCGCCAGATCCATGGTGTCGAAGTGTTGATTTTTGTGCATGACAAAGCCGGGCCCTTCCTGTTTTGTGAGCCATAACGACCAGTCGGTCTTATCCCGTGTCGGGTGCAGGAACGTCAACGCACCCAATGCTGCACCCGCGCGCACCGGGCTTATCACCGGCGTGAGCGCCTCTTCGAACAGCAGATCGCCTGCGCTCATGTGCGTGCCGAACACGATGGCCGCGTCGTAGGATTCAGTTTTGAAATTGACGTTATGATCGGTGGTGGTGGTGAGAGCGATTTGCAGATCCGGCTGTTCGCGCTCCACCTCCAGCAGGCGCGGCACCAGCCAGCGCATCGCGCAGGTCGGGGCTTTGAGCCGGATCACGGTTTGCTGGCTCCGGGCCTGGTCCGCCACGGCCAGCAGCTGTTCAAAGGCGGACTGCAGCTCCGGAAGCAGGGCGCTGCCCTGCGGGGAGAGGCGCAAGCCGCGCGCGTGGCGTTCAAACAGCGGAAAACCAAACCACGTCTCAAGGGAGGCAATCTTGCGGCTGACGGCCCCCTGCGTCAGGCAAAGTTCCGCGGCGGCGTGCGTAAGATTCAGATGACGCGCGGTGACTAAAAATGCGTCAATGGCATTGAGTGGGAGCGAACGGCGCGACATGGAAACACCTCAGCTATGCATTTTTCTCATGGCTATTATGACAACAATTCGATTGTCCCGACAATCAACTTGTTGTTTGAATAGTTATGCAAAGACCATGAGAAGGGTAACAGGATGACTTTACGAACGCCGGTACAGACGCGCTCCAAACTGCCAGATGTGGGAACCACCATTTTCACCGTTATCGGCCAGCTCTCAGCGCAGCATAACGCCATTAACCTTTCTCAGGGCGCACCGAATTTCTCCTGCGACCCGAAGCTTGTTGCGGGCGTCACTCGCGCAATGGAGGCAGGGCATAACCAGTACGCGGCGATGACCGGTCTGCAGGCGCTCAAAGAGCGCATTGCCGATAAAATTGCCGCCCTCTACGGCACGCAATATGACCCGGGCCGCGAGGTGCTGGTGACCGCCAGCGCCAGCGAAGGGCTCTACTCGGCGATAAGCGGGCTGGTGCATCCGGGCGATGAGGTGATCTACTTCGAACCCTCCTTTGACAGCTATGCGCCGATCGTTCGCCTGCAGGGGGCCACCCCGATCGCTATCAGGCTCACGGTGCCGGATTTTGCCGTCAACTGGGACGAAGTTCGCGCCGCCATTACCCCGCGCACGCGGATGATCATCATCAATACGCCTCATAACCCGAGCGGGCAGGTCTTCTCGGCCAATGACCTGCAGCAGCTGGCAGCGCTGACGCGCAATACCGACATCATTATTTTGTCTGATGAAGTGTACGAACACGTCGTGTTTGACGGCGAGCCGCACCACGGGATGGCCACGCATCCGCAACTGGCGGAGCGCAGCGTGATTATCTCATCTTTCGGAAAAACCTATCACGTCACCGGGTGGCGCGTGGGTTACTGTGTTGCTCCGGCGGTGCTGATGGATGAGATTTGTAAAGTGCATCAATTTTTGATGTTTTCTGCCGATACGCCAATGCAGCACGCATTTGCTGAACATATGCTCGACCCGCAAACCTGGCTGTCGCTTTCGGCGTTTTACCAGCGTAAGCGCGACCTGTTGCACAGCCTGCTGGCCGATTCGCCGTTTACGCTGCTGCCGAGCGCCGGTTCGTTCTTCATGCTGGCGGACTACAGCGGGTTCAGCGACGAGCGTGACAGCGAGCTGGTGAAACGGCTGATCGTTGAGTACGGCGTTGCAACCATTCCACTGTCGGCGTTTTATGCGGACGGTACGGATAATAAATTGATTCGTCTCTCTTTTGCGAAAGATGAGGCGACGTTACGGGCAGGTGCACAAGCCCTGTGTCGGGTCAAACCACGCTGAGATAGGCTCTGAGGAGTATGAGATGAAATTACGCGCGTTAGTTGTCGGCATGGGATTGCTGTGTACGTTTTCCTCCTTTGCGGCCACCGAGCTGCGTTACGGTCTGGAAGCGGAATATCCGCCGTTTGAGAGCCGCAATGCGGCGGGCGAACTGGAAGGGTTTGACGTTGAGCTGGGGAATGCGATTTGCAAAGCGGCTGCGCTGAAGTGCAGCTGGGTTGAAACCTCTTTTGATGCGCTGATCCCGGGGCTGGTGGCGAAGAAATTTGACGCCATCAACTCGGCGATGAATATCACCGAACAGCGCCGCAAGAGCATTGATTTCACCCAGCCGATTTACCGTATCCCGTCACAGCTCGTCGGCAAGGCCGGGACGGCGGTTGAGGCGACGCCAGAAGGGCTGAAGGGCAAAACCATCGGCGTGCTGCAGGGATCCATCCAGGAAACCTATGCCAAAGAGCACTGGGAAAAGCAGGGTGTCACCGTGGTGTCTTATAAAGATCAGAATATGGCATGGGGCGATCTGCTGAATGGCCGTATCGACGCCTCGCTGGTGATGTCCGCGGCCGGGCAGGCAGGTTTCCTCAGCAAGCCGCAGGGTAAAGGGTTTGGTTTTATCGGCAAACCGGTGTCTGACGACACCATCCTCGGCAGCGGGATCGGCTTTGGGCTGCGTAAAGGTGACGAGGCCACCAAAAAGCAGCTTGATGCCGCGATTGATAAAGTACGTGCCGACGGCACGATCGCCAAACTCGCTGATAAGTACTTCCCGGGTATCGATGTCAGCGTAAAATAACCACCTCATTAGCCCCGTCAGATGATGTCCTGACGGGGCATTTTTATACACATTTTCCAGGCTTTCTTTACATCACTTTCGGGCCGTTCTGGTCGACAGAAAATATTTCTCACTTTGTTCAGATAATCACCGGCCAACAATTGGATTCTTAACCATTTTTGTTTAGGCTGTGCGTTCTTTCTTGCCGTCATTTCGCCAGGCGCGAAACACATTCACACGACCATAAGGACGTTTTTCCAGGCATGAATCGCAGACGTTTTTTAAAAGGCTCGCTGGCAGTGGCAGCCCTGAGCGGCACATCTGGCCTTGCTTCCCTGTTTTCCAGAGCGGCATACGCTGCTGACTCTGACATTGCTGACGGTCAGAGCCGTCGTTTTGATTTTTCCGTCCTGCAATCCATGGCGCATGACCTGGCGAAAACCCCATGGGGTGGTGCGCCACGTCCGCTGCCAGACACGCTGGCCACCATGACGCCACAGGCGTACAACGCCATCCGCTACGATGAAAAACAGTCGCTGTGGAACAATATTGAAGGGCGTCAGCTGGACGTGCAGTTTTTCCATATGGGGATGGGCTTCCGCCGCCGCGTGCGAATGTTCTCGCTGGATCAGTCCACCTCAATGGCGCGCGAGATCCACTTCCGCCCGGAGTTGTTTAGCTACGGTGAAACGGGCGTGGATACCAAACAGCTGGAAGGGCAAAGCGATCTCGGTTTTGCCGGCTTCCGCGCCTTTAAGGCACCTGAGCTGGCGCGTCGCGATATCGTCTCTTTCCTGGGGGCGAGCTACTTCCGCGCGGTTGATGACACCTACCAGTACGGCCTCTCTGCGCGCGGCCTGGCGGTCGATACCTTTACCGACACCCCGGAAGAGTTCCCGGACTTTACTTCCTTCTGGTTTGAAACCGTGAAGCCGGGCGACACCACCTTTACTGTCTATACGCTGCTCGACAGCCCGAGCATCACCGGGGCCTATAAGTTCGTGATCCACTGCGAGAAGAGCCAGGTGATCATGGAGGTGGAAAACCACCTCTATGCGCGTAAGGACATTAAGCAGCTCGGCATCGCGCCGATGACCAGCATGTTCAGCTGCGGCAATAACGAACGCCGCATGTGTGACACCATTCACCCGCAAATCCATGACTCCGATCGCCTGGCTATGTGGCGCGGCAACGGGGAGTGGATCTGCCGTCCGCTGAACAACCCGCAAAAACTGCAGTTCAATGCCTATATGGACAAAAACCCGAAAGGGTTCGGTCTGCTGCAGCTCGATCGCGATTTCTCGCATTATCAGGACGTGATGGGCTGGTACAACAAACGCCCGAGCCTGTGGGTGGAACCGCGCAACGACTGGGGGAAAGGCGCGGTGGGCCTGATGGAGATCCCGACCACGGGTGAAACGCTGGATAACGTGGTCTGCTTCTGGCAGCCGGAAAAAGCCGTCAAAGCGGGCGATGAGCTGGACTTTAAATATCGCCTCTACTGGAGCGCCATGCCGCCGGTGCGTTCCCCGCTGGCCAACGTCTACGCGACCCGTACCGGTATGGGCGGTTTCCCGGAAGGCTGGGCGCCGGGCGAAAACTACCCGAAAGTATGGGCCCGTCGTTTTGCCATCGACTTCGTCGGCGGTGACCTGAAGGCCGCCGCGCCAAAAGGTATCGAGCCAGTGATTACGCTCTCCAGCGGAGAAGCAAAGCAGGTGGAGATCCTCTACGTTGAGCCGTTTGACGGATACCGTATTCTGTTTGACTGGTACCCGACGTCGGATTCGACGGAGCCGGTGGATATGCGCCTCTTCCTGCGCTGCCAGGGCGACGCCATCAGTGAAACCTGGCTGTATCAGTATTTCCCGCCAGCGCCGGACAAACGTCAGTACGTTGATGACCGGGTAATGCGTTAACGATCGATTCCCTCTCCCTGTGGGAGAGGGGCTAAGGTTAGACCTTTAAAATATATGGGTTAAATTTCAATAAGATAAATAAAACATCATCATTGAAAATTTTTGATAGGGTGCTGTTACGGGTGCTGTAAGCTCATATCGTTATCCTTGGTAACAGGCCACATTCGCCAGTTGCTAATCCTTCCGTGAATCCTAATGTGTTTATCAGCGGTTTATTGCCAGCGTCAACATATGGATGGATTGTTGATCAGATTTATGGGGCATTGAAATAAAAGAGAAAGGGACTCGACAGGAGTCCCTTTTTTGTTTTCATAGCTCAGTAGTTTTAATTATATATTCTAACAGTTCATTAAATTTATTATATGTTTTGACTGAAAAATCTGTAGCTATTCTATCTCTTACTTCAAATGTTTTATTTACGGCATCGTAAACAAAATATGAAATGCTATCTTCACCGATTACAATATCTTTGGCTAAATCGGGGTCCACAAACGTATCATTTTCTCTAAAGTAAAAGTTCCTAAGATATATATTGGACCATAGCAATTCACTAACTTCTGTCTGGCTGAATCCATATATAGTGGCAGCATTATATTCAAACCCATCCATTTGGCTATAGAAATACTTTATATCTTTTTTTTCTTCAAATAATTTCTTTATATCTTCAAAAATAACTTTTTTGACTTTACTCCACTCCTCTGGTGCTGTTTCTCCTGTCAAAAAATCAATCATATCTTTACTGAGTGGTGGTGCAATATTCTCCTTAAAATCGTTAATTCGAGCTTTTAATATATCAATTGATACATCGATATCATAATGTTTATTAATGTTCATACAATCTCCTACTTTTTATAAATAGAACCATTTGGCATAGGCCACAAAACATCCATACTTTCCCCAGGTCTCAATTGCTTTATTATTAATGCCTGAGTATTATTTAAAACCTGATGGTATGGACTCGTTTTCATCAAAATTAAATTCTCAAAACTATTATCCCCACCATCATCAAGCGGTAGTTTATGATGAACTTGCCATGATTTCGGTACTCCACCGCGAGCAAAAATTCCAATCTGCTCCTCATTAAAATAGTCTGTTACCGAGGCATCTGTTGAGATTTTTTTAAGAAAATTTTTTCTAACTGAATTGTCGAATTGATTTCTTAATGTTATATATTCTTCTCTTGGCCTGCGGATATAAGTGATATTTTCAATGTTTACATTGTCCATGAATACTTTTGTGTTTTTAACCTTCCCAATATAGCCCGATAACTCAGAGTTAGCCATTGGGTTTTTAACCAACAGTATAGATGCGGCAGCTATACCCATCCCAATGTTTGTATCTGTCATGACTCCTTTATAACCTTCTAAAGCTTCTCCCCCCAGTTGTTCAGCAGTCTTTCTAAATCCTTCAATGTTACCATTATATACGCCGCCTGCCGCTAACAGACGTCCTACATTTCTGCTATTCAATGTCTTAGATGATTGAGCATGTTGCTCTGGTTCAACATAACCGGGCGCACCATACTGGATTTTCTGTGTTGGACGTGGTTTTATTCCTCGATTTCTTTCTAATACTTCATGATATGCACTCATCACTGTATTACGGAATGAACTTTCCCACGGACCTGGCATAAAAGGGTCATAAACAATTTCACCATTATTATCAAAATAAAAAGGATTATTATACCAAGTCCAATACTCACCTCTATCTACAGCGATTATTTGACCAAGTGACAATTCTCTTTCAACGTCATCATAAATTGGATCATAGTAACCTAAACTTTTCCTTTTATATTTTCCACTGGAATGCCTATCTCCATTCCATTTTCTTTTAGGTATATCAAAATATAACCTTGAATTATACTCTTCGTAGTCTAATACATAATAATAACATGCTAATTCCAAGCCTCGTTTTGGACTCACTATTCTTTCGAAGTCCAAAAGGGTAGCATTGCGCTCAAATTCACGAATTTTATATAACCTGAACATATTTCCCTCTATTGTTTTACAGTTTAAACAAACGACTACAATAGTGAAAAATAAATATCAGCTTTCTAAATTAAATCATATCGGATTTAGTTAAATAAAATCCGAATTGCTGAGTCTTGCAATTCGGATCATTTATTCAATGCTTCGGAGTGCTTTTTTTAATCTTTTGTTTACAAGGTGATTTCTTTTTCTATAACTCGCTGTATCATTTCCACTCCATTATCTTGCAATAATATATCTAACGCTTTTTGCCATTTCTCTGTCGTTTCACGCTTCTCAATAAAATAATCATACTTATCATAATGTTTTTTACTGATGGTTTTATTTACGTGTTGGTTTACTATATCCCGTTCATTTTCTGTGAAGTGTAACATTCCTCCAGGCGTTTTAAATGTGCGACGAATATCGCGCATTGTGAAAGGTTGAGAGAAATATTTTTTTGTAAACTCGTTCATATGCTTTTCCATGCATCACTATTAAGTCCTATAGTTGGCTTTTCCATTTTCGTAACTGGATTTATTTTTATTTCTCTATTATATTTCTTTAATTGCTCATGAAAGTTCACATTAGGGAAAAGAAATCACTTTCTGGATATCTTTCTGCTTGCTCAGAAAGAACTTTCTTCGCTTTTTCTTAAATAAAAATAACAGATTCAAGTCCTGTTTTCGAAAAATCTTTAGCCAGTATGATTTTATTTTGTTCAGGAAGGTATCTACTTTTCTGTAAATGGCACAATTCAAAGGGGCGTTGTCCGCATGTATAAAAGCCAAGTTCTATTAAGGAATGAACGTCTGGAGGAAGTATATTTTTTTCAGCATTGAGAAGCGTTAGTAAATAGCGCAGTTCTTTGAAATCAAGATAGCGCTCACCAGGTGTTCCGGCTTCAATGTTCTGAACATTCCGAACAGGATTCATGGAAATCTGAAACTGTAAATTACAAGCTGTATCGCTCATAGGATCGTTATCAGCTACGACTCCGTACTCATACAAAGCATGAAGCTTCTTCCGAACTTCTTTTGCCCTTGACATGAATCCCTGTTTTGTCCAGTGCTGTATGCAGCGGGTGATCTGTACAGATGTAATCTCATTTGCAATTTCGTCGCCTGTAAATAGCTTTAGTTTGATTAACTGTTCCAGAAGTGCGCCGTACTGACTGATTGTACTGCGATGCCCTGAACGCGATTTATACGCTATGAATGCGGCAAACAGCTCGCGTAGTGTTCCGGTACGCATTTTTTTACCCATAGCGTCAGAACGCGCCTGGTGCGCCATACCTGCCAGTTCAGCATAATGTTGTGTTGCTTGTTCGAGCGTGAAGCGAGGCCAGTCTCCAAGCGTTTTAAACTTCCGCTTACCCGCAGCCTGGAAACGGTAGACGAAAGATTTACGGCCAGAGGGGAAAATTTTAATACCTAAACGCCCTGTTCCCCTGGTGCCGTCATCCCGGAAAACATAGTAAGCTGAATCTTTAGCGCGTAGTCCGCTAATATCACTATCATTTAGCCGCATGTTGCTATCTCCTTTGCATAAGCGGTGCATACAATTTGCATAACAGCAGGTGTTGTTACGTTGAAATCGTATGCATTCACTTGGGATTGCACAACAATTCATTTATCTTGTTAATCAGTAGGTTATAACAATTTTGCGATTAAATTATAGTCAATGATTTTGAATATTCCTCTCCCAAGGGAGAGGGTTAGGGTGAGGGGCAATGACCGCAGCAAAATCCGAAATTATCCCGGTATCTGACGCTATCGAACTTCGCGCCGTCGAAGAGCGCTATGCCACTGAGCTGCACAACCTCGTCGTCAAAAACAGAACCTGGCTGCAAAACGCGTTTGACTGGGCGCATCATGCAGTCAGCGAAGAGGATACCCGCCGCAACGTGCAAAGTAACCAGATGCTGCACCAGCGCGGCTACGCCAAAATGTTTTTGATCTTCAGAGATGATGCGCTGGTCGGCGTGCTGTCGTTTAACACCATTGAACCGACCAACAAAACCGGGTACATCGGCTACTGGCTGGATGAAGACCATCAGGGGCAGGGTATTCTTTCTCAGTCACTGCAGGCGTTTATGCGCTACTACGCTGAGCGCGGTGAGATCCGTCGTTTTGTGATTAAGTGTCGGGTCGCGAATCAGAACAGCAACAACGTTGCCCTGCGCAACGGCTTTACGCTGGAAGGGTGTCTGCGGGAAGCGGAATATCTGAAGGGCGCCTTTGATGATGTGAATATCTACGGCAAGATTTACGCCCTATAGCGCCCCCAGCAGCGGGGTGCGGGTAATGCGCTGAGCGCCGTTAATCACTTTTTCGCCGCGCAGGTGAATGCTCTCGCCAGCAAAGGCTTCAACTACCGCATCGTCGGTGATTTCAACCCGATGCTCAATCAGCACGTCACCGCTGATCCGCGCGCGGCCCTGAATCACCACCTTATCGTCCAGCATGATCGGCCCACCGCGCAGCCATGCCTGACCGCCAATCAGCACGTGATGTTTGATGACGCAGTTGCCTTCCACTACCGCATTTTCCGCCACCTGGGAGCTGTAGCGCAGCGTCGGGATGGCATCGTCGTCAAAACCGGCAATCACCCGGGCGTTACCATAGACTTTTGCGCAATCGCACACCCAGACGTTATTCAGATCGTTACCGTCAAGGATGGCGTTGTCGAATATTTCAGCGCGGTGCTCAACAAACGCAAAGCTGACCATCGCCTCACCGTAGATTTGCGCCTGGTGGACAATGCGCGACTGGCTCACCGTCGCCTTATCGTAAATTTGCAGGATCTGTTCGTGGTCCGGCGTCAGTCCTTTGGCCGCAATGACCACGCTGTGATGCAGCACGCGAGCCTCGCCGTAAATATGGCATTCACCCCGCACGCAGGATTGTTGAATGGGGACGTTGTCACTTATTCGCGCCCCGTGGCTCACCTCCGCGCCATCCAGCCAGCAGTTGTCCCCGATATGCGCATCATGGCTCACGGTGCACGGCAGGGTGAGGCGCGCGTTGCCGGCCACGGTTGCCCCGGCGAACACTACGCTGTTTTCGTCGTAGATCCAGCAGTGACCGTCCTGCGAGAGGGCGCGTTCATCGTCTATCCAGCCGCCTCGGGTACCGGCTTTTACGTCGTTAAAATCCGCTGTGGCGATAATCTGTCGCAGCGTCGTTGAGTGGGTATTCTCGCCGTTTTTCCATTGCCAGAGGCGGGTTTCGTCGCTGAGGCGATATTTATTCATGTTCGTGTCTCTGATAAGCGTCATAAGTAAACGTAGCAAAGTTTTCGGTTTTCGAAGGGCTGGCAACCCTGCGGCAAACGCCATAAAATGGCATTCAAAATGCATTTTAAAGAGACGCAGGAAAAACAATGACCGTCGATGAGAATTACTTCACAGAAAAATATGGACTCACCCGCACGCACTCAGAGGTGCTGTACAGCGCGAAAATCGTGAAGCCTGGTAAAACCCTCGATCTCGGCTGCGGCAATGGTCGCAACAGCCTATATCTCGCCGCCAACGGCTACGAGGTGACCGCGTGGGACAAGAACCCGATGAGCATTGATAACATCGAGCGCATCAAAGCGGCGGAAGGCATTGAGGGTCTGCAAACGGCGATCAAGGATCTCAACAGCCTGAGCTTTGATGGCGAGTACGATTTTATTCTCTCCACCGTGGTGCTGATGTTCCTGCAGCCAGACACCATCCCGGGTCTTATCGCCAACATGCAGCGCTGCACTACGCCGGGCGGTTACAATCTGATTGTCGCCGCCATGGATACGGCAGATTATCCCTGCACGGTCGGTTTCCCGTTTGCATTCAAAAGCGGTGAGCTGAGCAACTATTACGAAGGCTGGGAGCTGATTAAATACAACGAAGATCCCGGCGAACTGCACCGCACCGATGAAAACGGGAACCGCATTAAACTGCGCTTTGCCACTCTGCTGGCGCGCAAGCCCGCTTAACGGGCGGCCAGCAGACACAGCTGCAGGGCGGTATGGTAAGAGGCCTCGAACGACGACAGCGGCAGGAATTCAAACTTCGAGTGGAAGTTATGCGCGCCGGTAAAGAAGTTCGGCGTGAGTAAGCCTTTTGCCGAGAGCGCCGCCCCGTCCGTACCGCCGCGCATTGGCGTCGGTTTTGGCGTGATGCCGAGCGATTCCATCGCTTCAAACATCAGATCGATAGCGCGCCTGTCTTCGCCAATCGCATTGCTGATATTGCTGTAGGTATCTTCAATGCGATAGTCCACGTTGGCCGTCGGATAGTGGGCGGCAATCCGCGCGGCGATGTCGGCAATCTGCTGTTTGCGTGCAGCAAAGTTCTCTTTATCGAAATCCCGGATATTGGCCTTCAGTACGGCCTCGTTCTGCCCGGCCTGGAGGCCGTTAAACCAGATATAGCCTTCGCGACCTTCGGTACACTCTGGCGTTTGCTGGCGATCAAAATGGCTGATGTAGTCAGTCGCCATCAGCAGGGGATTGACCAGCACGCCTTTCGCGGACATCGGGTGCGCCGTCACGCCGGTAAAGCGGATCTCGGCGGCGGCCGCATTGAAGTTCTCGTAAACGATTTCGCCCAGCTCGCAGCAGTCGATAGTCCAGGCGAAGTCGACATCGAAGCGTTTCAGATCCAGCGCCTTGGCACCGTTCAGACCGATCTCTTCGTCAGGCACGAACGCCACGACGATATCCCCATGCTGATGTTCTGCCGTCAGGTTTTCCAGCACCGTCATCACGACGGTGACCGCCGCTTTATTATCGGCGCCCAGTACGCTGGTTCCGTCGCTGAAAATAATCTCTTCATTCGGGTAGGCGAGAATTTCGGGGTGCTCTTTTACCCGCAGCCAGATCCCTTTCTCTTTATTCAGACAGAGGTCTTCACCGGTAAACGTTAATATTTGTGGATGAATATCCGGTGATAATCCCACGTCGACAGTATCAATATGGGTTATAAAGCCGATGCGTGGCGCACCAGGTACGTTGCCTTTTTTGACCGCTGTCACCGTGGCGAATTTGTCAATCACAATGTCGTCTAAACCCAGCTGTGTCAGCTCCTGCGCCAGTTCCCGCGCCATGTCGTGCTGGCCCGGGGTCGAGGGCAGGGTTTTTACTCTGGGATCGCTCTGGCTGGTGATGGCGAGATAGCGAAAAAAGCGGTGCGTTAATTGTCTGGAAAGTGGCGAGCCCATAGTGATTTGTTCCTTATTTATTTTTCGGGTGTTTGCCACATCACTTTAATGTTATTTATGAAATGGCAAAAGAATTAATTAGCCGTCGAATTAAAAAGACAGGAATATACGATGACAAGCAAACTTACAACTTTCACGCTGGCACTCGCGGCGCTGACGGTCAGCTCCGCTGTCGCCGCGAAAACGCTGGTGTATTGCTCCGAAGGATCGCCGGAAAACTTTAATCCTCAGTTATACACCTCGGGAACCAGCGTCGACGCCAGCGCCGTGCCGGTCTATAACCGGCTGGTCGATTTCAAACCCGGCACCACGAAGCTGGTGCCGAGCCTGGCAGAACGCTGGGAGGTGAGCGACGACGGCAAGGTTTACACCTTCTATCTGCGTAAAGGCGTTAAGTTCCAGAGCAATAAATCCTTCACGCCGACCCGCGACTTTAACGCCGATGACGTGATTTTCTCGTTTATGCGGCAGAAAGACGTCAACCATCCCTATCACAACGTCTCAAACGGCAGCTACTCCAACTTCGAAAGCCTGGAGTTTGGCAGCCTGATTACCGCCATTGATAAAGTTGATGACCACACCGTACGGTTTACGCTGGCGCACCCGGAAGCGCCGTTTGTTGCCGATCTGGCATGGTATTTTGCCTCTGTTTTGTCGGCGGAATATGCCGACGCGATGCTGAAAGCGGGGACGCCTGAAAAGGTGGACATGGAGCCGATCGGCACCGGTCCGTTTAAGCTGGCGCAGTATCAGAAAGATTCTCGCATTTTGTTTACCGCCTTCCCGGACTACTGGCAGGGGAAATCGAAGCTGGATCGGCTGGTGTTTACCATCACCCCGGATGCCTCCGTGCGTTTTGCCAAAATCGAGAAGAACGAATGCCAGGTGATGCCGTTCCCGAACCCGGCAGACCTGCCGCGTATGAAGGCGAACAAAGATATCAGCCTGATGAGCAAGGCGGGGCTGAATACCGGCTTCCTGGCGTTCAATACCCAAAAGCCGCCGCTGGATAACGTGAAAGTCCGCCAGGCGCTGGCGATGGCCATCAACAAACCGGCCATTATTGACGCGGTGTTCCACGGCACCGGCACGGCGGCGAAGAACCTGCTGCCGCCGGGCGTCTGGAGTGCCGACAGCGAGCTGAAGGATTACGACTACGATCCGGAGAAGGCGAAAGCGCTGTTGAAAGAGGCCGGTTTTGCCAACGGCGTCAGCATCGACTTATGGGCGATGCCGGTCCAGCGGCCCTATAACCCGAATGCGAAACGCATGGCGGAGATGATTCAGGCGGACTGGGCGAAGGTTGGTGTGCAGACCAAAATTGTCACCTACGAATGGGGCGAATACCTTAAACGCGTGAAGGGGGGAGAGCATCAGGCCGCACTGATGGGCTGGACGACGGCCACCGGCGATCCGGACAATTTCTTCGGCCCGCTGTTTACCTGCACCTCGGCGAATGGCGGCTCAAACTCGGCGAAATGGTGCTACAAGCCGTTTGATAAGATCATCGCCGAGGCCAAATCGATAACCGATCATGATAAACGGGTGGCGCTCTATAAAGAGGCGCAGCAGATGATGCATGACCAGATGCCTGCGGTGATGATTGCGCATTCAACGATTTTCGAGCCGGTACGCAAGGAAGTGAAGGGCTATGAAATAGACCCGTTTGGCAAACATCTGTTCTGGCAAGTGGATATTAATCAGTAAATTTTCACTGCCCGGCACGCGTCCGGGCAGTCTTTTTGCAATTTGTGCTACCCGCATCATTTTTTGTCACAACAAACCCGCCAGACTTTTGCTATAACTTCAAGTGCATACTTGCATATAACATGGAAAATCATCATGCGTACTCACTCTTTTTTTAAAGTTGCAGTGCTTACTGGTCTGTTGGCGTTGGCGGGATGTTCTTCAAAAGTCGCCGCACCTGAGCAATATTCTGGCTTTTTAAAAGATTACTCGGGTTTACAGCAAACGACGTCCGCGACAGGTAAGCCTACCCTGCGTTGGGTAGATCCTGCTTATAACGAAGCTAACTACGACAGTATTATCTGGACGCCAATTACCTATTATCCAACGCCAAAACCCACCACTCAAATCGGGCAAAAAACGCTTGATGAACTGTTGAATTACACCAATAACAAAATGAAAACCGCTATTGGTACACGTAAGCCGATTGTGACTACGCCGGGTAAACACAGCCTGATTTTCCGCGGTGCCATTACCGGGGTGAGTTCGCAGAAAGAGGGGCTGCAGTTCTATGAAGTGGTGCCTGTTGCGCTGGTGGTTGCCGGTACGCAGATGGCAACCGGACATCGCACCATGGATACCCATCTCTACTTTGAAGGTGAGCTGATTGATGCGGCGACCAATAAACCGGTCATGAAGGTGGTACGTAAAGGCGAAGGTAAAGAGCTGAATAACGAAAATACACCTATGACCTTCGCGACGCTGAAGCAGGTTGTTGATGACATGGCAACGGACGCCACCATGTTTGATGTGAAAAAAACCGCGAAATAATCTAAAACGGCCTGCGTGATGCAGGCCGTTTTTATTTACGCCGTCCGCAAGCGTCTGAACCAGGTTTCCGGTTTCGTAAACATCACCATATTCCCTCCCAGAATCAGCACTAATCCAACAATGCCGTTGATATGCCAGACGTAGCCTTCATACACCGTGGAGATGGAGAGCGCCACCAGCGGGAAAAGCAGCGTGCTGTAGGCCGCTTTGCCCGGGCCGATACGTCCCACCAGCGTGAAGTACGCGCCAAACGCAATCACCGAACCAAACAGGGCCAGATAGACCAGCGCGCCCATATAGCTCAGCGTCCACTCCGGCACGAAGCTATCACCTCTGAACAGCGCAATGCAGCCCATCACCAGCGTGCCATAGAGCATCGCCCAGGCGTTGGTGGTCATGGTTTCGAGGCCTCTGCGCTGATGGCGCATGCTGATCATATTGCCCAGCGAAAAGCCGTAGGTACCTAGTGCGGAAAGCCCAATGCCCGTCAGCAGTGACGCACTCCAGCCGCTGGCCAGCAGATCGTCCCAGAAGAGGGTGATGATCCCGACCAGGCCCAGTGCCGCAGCCGTCCAGAAGCGCGCCGGTGGGCGCTGTCCGAAGAAAATAAAGCTGTTAATGGCGTTATAGAGCACGGCCATGGAGAAGATCACCGACTCCAGTCCGGTGTTGATATGTGCCGCTGCCGTGTAAAAACACCAGAAGTTAAAGCAGAAAACACAGCATCCCTGCAGCAGGCAAAACAGGTGATCCCGTAGTGCCAGCTTGCGCAGACGGCGCAGAGCGAGTAACACCACCATCATCGTGAGGCTGGCGACCGCGAAGCGCCAGAAAATCGACACCGGCGCCGCCACCGGCCCCTGCTGCAGGAAAATCGCAATCCAGGTGGTTCCCCAGATAATTACCACCAGTCCGTATAATAATGCGTTCATATTCTTCTCTTCTTAAACCACCGAAGCCCGCAGTATGGCGCGACATCCCGCACAGGGCTTTCACCGGCTTGCGGGAGACTTGCAAAATCTTGCGCTTTTTTCTTTCCCGGGGACTGGCAACGGGCAGCAACTCTTCTTAGACTGAGATCCCTGTCCATCACGCGCTAACGGTTATGTCTCACGCTTACGATACCTTTGAAACGCTCAGTCAACAGAATGCAGTCCTGCGGGGAACCGTCTCGCTGAATTCCGGTATTCAGCTGGCCGCGTGGTACAACAAGCACGATACGATAACGGTGAAAAGTAACCATCACACCCTGAGCCTGTACGTGGCGGACGGTTACGAAAGCTATCAAAAAACGCCGGGCGGCTGGAAAAATGGCGGGGGGCCGGACCGTTTCTGTTTGATGCCCAAAGAGAGCGAATCAACGTGGGATATCCGGGATGACCTGTCGTTTGTGCATCTCTACTGTACCGATGAGCACCTGCGCGACGTGGGGGAGAAAATCTGGGACAAGCGGCCGCTGTCGCTGACCCTGGATGAACGCATTTTTGGCAGCGATCCCAAGATCACCGCGCTGTATCGCCAGTTCTTACTGGGCTGTGACTGGCAGCAAAACGCCAACCAGCTCACCCTGAGCACGGCCTCTACGCTGCTGCTGACTCATCTGTTGCAAAACTACGCCAACGTGCAGTGGAAATTGCCGGTCGTCACCGGCGGGTTATCGCCGTTTGTTCTGCGCAACGTGCTGGCCTTTATCGAAGAGAACCTGGGGCAGCCCCTGACGCTGGCTGAACTGGCGGCGCAGGCCGCCCTCAGCGAATACCATTTTGCCCGCATGTTCCGCCAGTCAACGGGGCTGGCACCGCATCAGTTCGTAATGCACAGACGAATGGTCAAAGCGAAAGAGCTGGTGCAGCATACCTCCATGCCACTGACGGACATTGCGCTGGCCTGCGGGTTTAACTCCGCCAGCCACTTCAGCAACCGCTTTCGCAGCGTGACGGGCATGACGCCCTCGCAGCTACGTGCGGCGAGCGCGTGAGAACAGGGCATAGCACACGCCGCCCAACACCAGCCCCCAGAATGCCGAACCAATCCCCATCAGCGTGACGCCGCTTGCGGTCATCAGAAACGTGACGATGGCCGCGTCGCGCTCCGCTTCGTGATGTAATGCCTGATATAAACTCCCGCTGATGGTTCCCAGTAGCGCCAGACCGGCCAGCGTCTGGATCCAGCTAAGCGGCAGGGCGGCCATCAGGCCGGTAATGGAGCCGCCGAAAATCCCCGCCAGCAGATAAAACCCGCCAGCGGCAATGGCTGCCAGCCAGCGCTTATCCGCATCCGGGTGTGCATCCGGGCTTTGACAAATGGCGGCGGTAATCGCCGCTATGCAGATGGAAAAGACGCCAAACGGTGAAAACAGCAGCGCCAGTCCACCCGTCACGATGATGAGCGGGGAGACCGCCAGCGGATATCCCGACGCTTTCATCGTGGCGAACCCCGGTGCATTTTGCGAGGCCATGGTCACGAGAAAGAAGGGCACGCCAATGCTGACCAGGCTGGTGAAGGTGAACGTAGGCTCAACAAATTCGGGTATCACCAGGGAGAGGGTGAGCCTGTCAGTGACAACGTCACCGCTTATCCATGCCACAATACCGCCTGCCAGCAGCGTGACCACGATGGCATAACGCGGGGCCAGCGCTTTTGCCAGCAGCCATGCCGCAATCATGCTGCCGCACAGCAAAAAGTGCCCTTCAAGATGCGCAAACGCATGCAGGCCAAACTGCAAAAGCACACCCGCCAGCATGGCGGCGGCAAGGGAATGGGGGATCAGCTTCATCAGCCGGGCAAACAACCCGGTGATGCCGCAGAGCAGGATAAGCGCGTTGGCAAAGATGAACACGCCGATGGTTTCCGCCAGCGTGACCCCGTGCAGGCTGGTGGCCAGCAGCGCGGCACCGGGCGTGGACCAGGCGGTAAGCACCGGCGCTTTATACCACCAGGAAAGCGCCAGCGTGCTGACGCCCATCCCTATTCCCAGGGCGGTCATCCAGCCTGCGATCTGCTGTGCGCTGGCACCCGCTGCGGCAGCGGCCTGCCAGATAATGGCGGCAGAACTGGCGTAACCCACCAGAACGGCGACGAAGCCCGCCAGCGTGACGGGAATGAAATGAGAGGAAGGGCGCATGGGAACTCCGTTGTGCGTTATAACGTCCGGAATAAGGTAACACTGTGCGTTATAGCGTACAAGTGGTATGCTGGGCCTCACCAGGAGGGAACATGGACATCACACTGCATCTTGCAACAACACTGAAAACGCTGCGCCAGGCGCGCGGCTGGAGTTTGTCGAAGCTCGCGGACGAGACCGGCGTATCAAAAGCCATGCTCGGGCAAATTGAGCGCAATGAGTCCAGCCCGACGGTGTCGACACTGTGGAAAATCGCCACCGGACTGAACGTACCGTTTTCCGCGTTTATCACCCCGGAGGCGGACCGGCAGGCCGTCTTTGACCCGCAGCAGCAGGCGATGGTGGTGAAACCGCTGTTTCCGTGGGACGAAACGCTGAAGTTTGATCATTTCTCCATTACCCTGGCACCGGGCGCGCTGAGCGAGTCCACGCCGCATGAAGCGGGGGTGATTGAACATGTGGTGGTGATCAGCGGTGAGCTGGAGATGAAACTTGAGGGACAGTGGCAGACCCTTTCTGCCGATTCGGGCGTGCGTTTTGCCGGTGATAAACCGCACGCATACCGTAACAGCAGCGACCGGCCGGTGCATTTTCATTCGCTGATCCATTATCCCCGCTAAGGCTACGCAAAACTGTTTCGCTGACGCATACTTCTGACTACAATAGCCGCCATTTTGACCATAACGGATAACGACGAAGTATGCGCCTGCAATCCCATCATCTTGAACTTTTAAGCCCGGCCCGCGACGCCGCCATTGCCCGTGAAGCGATCCTTCATGGCGCAGACGCCGTCTACATTGGCGGCCCTGGCTTCGGTGCCCGCCATAACGCCAGCAACAGCCTGAGCGATATTGCTGAACTGGTGCCGTTCGCCCACCGTTTCGGGGCGAAGGTGTTCGTCACCCTGAACACCATTCTTCATGATGATGAACTGGAGCCGGCACAGCGTCTGATTACCGATCTCTACCAGACCGGCGTCGATGCCCTGATTGTGCAGGACATGGGCGTGCTGGAGCTGGATATTCCCCCCATTGAACTGCATGCCAGTACCCAGTGTGATATCCGCACGGTAGAGAAGGCGAAGTTTCTTTCCGACGTCGGCTTTTCGCAGATCGTGCTGGCACGCGAACTGAACCTGAATCAGATCCGCGATATCCACCAGGCGACAGACGCAACCATTGAGTTCTTTATCCACGGCGCACTGTGCGTCGCCTATTCCGGTCAGTGCAACATTTCCCACGCGCAAACGGGCCGCAGCGCTAACCGCGGCGACTGTTCTCAGGCCTGCCGTCTGCCCTATACCCTGAAAGACGATCAGGGCCGCGTCGTGGCGTTCGAAAAACATCTGCTCTCCATGAAGGATAACGATCAGACCGCCAACCTGGGCGCGCTGATCGACGCAGGCGTACGCTCCTTCAAGATTGAAGGGCGCTACAAAGATATGAGCTACGTGAAGAACATCACCGCGCACTATCGCCAGATGCTGGATGCGATTATTGAAGAACGCGGTGACCTGGCGCGCGCGTCGGCCGGCCGCACCGAGCATTTCTTTATTCCGTCGACGGACAAAACCTTCCACCGCGGCAGTACGGACTATTTTGTCAATGCCCGCAAAGGGGATATCGGCGCGTTTGATTCCCCGAAGTTTATCGGTTTACCGGTCGGCGAAGTGCTGAAAGTGGCGAAGGATCACCTGGATGTTGAAGTGACGGAGCCGCTGGCGAACGGTGATGGCCTTAACGTGATGATCAAGCGTGAAGTGGTGGGCTTCCGAGCCAATACGGTGGAGAAAACCGGCGAAAATCGCTACCGCGTCTGGCCGAATGAAATGCCAGCCGATCTCTACAAAGCGCGACCAAACGCGGCGCTTAACCGTAACCTCGATCATAACTGGCAGCAGGCGCTGCTGAAAACCTCCAGCGAACGCCGCATTGCGGTGGATATTGAACTGGGCGGCTGGGAAGAGCAGCTGATTCTGACCATGACCTGTGAAGATGGCATCAGCGTAACCCACACGCTCGACGGTCTGTTCGAGGTGGCCAATAACGCCGAAAAAGCGCTTAACAATCTGAAGGACGGCGTGGCGAAGCTGGGGCAGACAATTTACTACGCCCGCACCATCGAGGTAAATCTGCCGGACGCGCTGTTCGTGCCGAACAGCCTGCTTAATTCGTTCCGCCGTGAAACGGCAGAGATGCTGGATGCGGCACGCCTGGCGCACTATCCGCGCGGCAGCCGTAAAGCTGAAACCGTCCCTGCGCCCGTTTACCCGGATACGCATTTGTCCTTCCTTGCCAACGTCTACAACCATAAAGCCCGTGAATTCTACCATCGTCACGGCGTGCAGCTGATCGACGCGGCGTATGAAGCGCATGAAGAGAAGGGCGATGTGCCGGTGATGATCACCAAGCACTGCCTGCGCTTTGCCTTCAACCTGTGTCCGAAGCAGGCGAAAGGGAATATCAAAAGCTGGAAGGCCACCCCGATGCAGCTGGTGAACGGAGACGAAGTCCTGACCCTTAAATTTGACTGTCGTCCGTGCGAAATGCATGTGATTGGCAAGATGAAAAACCACATCTTCAAAATGCCACCGCCCGGCAGTATTGTGGCGTCCGTCAGCCCGGACGACCTGATGAAAACCCTGCCGAAACGCAAGGGCTAATCACCGAAGGTGCGTGTCCGGTTTGCGCGATTTCTGCCACAGGTGGTGCTCGCGCAAACCCTCCGCTGACTCTTCCGCTTCGCTTCGCAATTCATCGCTGTCGGCTTCATGACGAAGCTGATGCTCCACGTTTTTCACCCAAATATATTCATGTCCTTTGTGCCCCGCCATAAGCTGCCCCGAAAACAGGGCGCAGAGCAACATCACCAGTGCCAGGCCTTTTCTCATTATCTCTTCACCACAGAATAAGAACGCGGACTATCATGGCAATAATTGCATTATGTTATTATTCAAAAATTCAAATTAACGCAAAGCCATTGTCAGGTTTTGTCGAATTAACACCATATTGAGACTTTTCTTAAAATTGAGATACCGCCGATAAACCGCCATTTCTGGTATAAAACTGGACAATAATTTTAGAGATAAATCCTATATAATAAGAATTCTCTGGCTAAGGAACGGGTCTTAATAAATGAAAAAAATAATGGTGTTGGCGCTTGTGGTGGTTGCAGCAGGGGCCGCGGCTGGCGCTCGTTATGTCAGTAATGACGCACCTGAATATATTCACTCTGCAGAAGCTCGCGTAGGATCATATTTAACCAGCGATTATGGACGCGTTGATTGTAATAGCATCAAAATTAACGACGAACGCTGGGAATTAGACTGCACCCACAAGACGCGTGGAAAAACATTCCAGTTTGCGGTCTATCCGTCCGAAAAAGCGCCATATGGCGTGTCGCGTTCGTTTTATCTTGAGGCCATCAATGATGATGCCAGACAGAGCGCTGAGCAGGGCCTGATGCGTTATTTGCAAATCAATACCCAGGCGGGTTAACAGGGCTGTTTAAGGTTCGTTGAGATAAAGAGTGATAGGTTGTATGGGATCCGCTGCCCGGCCATGACGTGTCGGGACGTAGAGACCAAAATACAAATCTATCCATGCAAGCATTTACCGCCAGATAATGGCGGTTTTTTTTTGCCAGCAGTGGCGCTACCAGCGTTATGTCGTGACCCGATAGTGCGACTGTACCAAGCCCGAAGGGAAGCTGCGGCTGGATACCAGTGTCAAATCGATATCCCGTGGAAGGGTGCCAAACAGCGGTTTTTCCGAGCCAAGCAGAACAGGAACGGTAGTAATCACCATATCGGCCACCAGCCCTTCGCGCAGGAACGACTGTATGACCCGCCCACCATCAAGATAGACGCGATGGACATGTTGCGCCGCCAGATCGTCCAGTACCTCTTTTGGCGCACGGCGGGAGAACTGCACTTTGCCCTTCAGCGCCTCCGGCACGGGCGTGTCGGCCAGCTGTCGGGAGAGCACCAGCACCGGCCTGTCATACGGCCAGGTGTCAAAGGTCACCACCTTCTCATAGCTTCCGCGCCCCATGACGATCCACTCTTTGTCCGCAATAAACGCCGTATAGCCATGGTCTTCGCTCGGATCGTCGCGCTGCAACAGCCAGTCAATATCGTCATTCTCCCGGGCGATGTAACCATCAAGACTGACGGCGATAAAAACGTGGGTGGTGACCATAAGGTGCTCCCTTGTTAATCGTAAATGCCGATGTCCGGACTGGCTCTTTAGCGGACAGCATCCGGACGTGAAAATTGTTTGCGATACTGGGCCGGGGAAAGCGCGAACTGCTGACGAAAATGATGACGCAGCGTCGATGCCTGACCAAACCCGGTCTGTTCAGCAATGCTGTCGATGCTTAACCGACTGCTTTCCAGATAATCTTTCGCCCGCAACAGGCGCTCATGGAGTAACCAGCGGGCTGGCGTGGTTCCCGTCGCCGCCTCGAAGCGACGCAGAAAGGTGCGCTGGCTCATCCCAACCCGACGCGCCAGCGAGTCGACACTGTGCGCTTCATTAAGATGCTGGTGCAAAAAGTCAAACAGCTGGCCAAGTCGCTGGCTTTCCCGCAGCTGCGCCACCGGGCGGCTCAGCTGCTGCGGCTGTGAACCATCCCTGTGTGGCGGAATAACCAGCCGGCGCGCCACGCTGTTGGCGGTTTCCATGCCATAATCCCGTCGCACGACATGCAGACAGAGATCGATGCCCGCCGCACTGCCTGCGGAGGTCAGAATATCGCCTTCGTCCTGGTAGAGCACATCCTCAACCACCTCGATCTCAGGGTAACGGGCTTTAAGTGCGTCAATATAACGCCAGTGCGTTGTGGCTTTACGTCCGTTCAGCAGCCCTGACGCGGCCAGCACAAACACGCCGGAACAGATGGACAGCAGCTGACAGCCCCGCGCGCTGGCCTGGCGTAACGCGTGGCAGAGCGGCTCCGGAACTGGTGACTCCAGCCCCCGCCATCCCGGCACCACGATCAGATCGGCAGATTCAAGCAGGGAGAGATCGCCATCGGTAATGATACGGATCCCGCCCGTCGCCCGCAGTTCACCGCTATCCACGCTCGCCACCGCAAAGCGGTACCAGTTGTCGCCGAGCTCGGGGCGCGGCAGGCCGAAGATCTCCACCGCCACGCCGAATTCGAAGGTACACAGACCGTCATAGGCCAGCACCACCACCTTCGGGCGGGGATGCTGTCTTAAGTTTGTCATCTTTTTGCTGTTTTCTGGCATACGTGAGCGCATTCACCGGCTGAATTTGTGGATAGAGTAGTGTTAACACAAACGCCAAAGATGAGGAAGGATCATGAGCTATGTTACTGAATTTCCGGCTGCTGAGCCGCAGGAAGCCGTCACCCATTTTCTGCGCCGTCTGAGCGTCGAAACCGATTGTGCCGATGTGCATCATGCCATCGTCAACCAGGAGCAGGACTTCGTGCTGCTTCATGTGGTGGGCGGCCCGGAGCAGTTTGCCCGCCGTCACGTCCCCGGCGCAGTGCACATGCCGTGGAGTCAGATTACCGCCGGGCGCATGGCCCAGTGGCCTGAAGGCACGCTGTTTGTCGTCTACTGCGCCGGACCACACTGTAACGGTGCGGACAGAGCCGCGCTGAAGCTGGCGCGTCTTGGGCTGCCGGTCAAAATTATGCTCGGCGGGATCACCGGCTGGGAAGATGAAAAGTACGCCTTTGCCAGCAGCGAAACCGCTGCCGCGCTGTGAAGATGAATTTTTTTCATCACCCGTGAAATTTTCTCGTTTGCCGGGATAAAGCAGGTATGACATCTTTTTTGGACATTTAGACATCCAGAAGTCTAAAACTTCAAAAGATGAATTATTACTGCGGGCAATTATCACCGGCAGACTGAGGAGATTTCCATGCAACGACACCACGCCCCGTTCCGCGCCGATGTAGTCGGCAGCTTTTTACGCCCGGATGCCATCAAACAGGCTCGCCAGAAATTTGCCAGCGGCGAAATTGACGCCGGGCAGCTTCGCGCCATTGAAAACGACGCTATCCGCCATGTCGTTGAGCAGCAGTGTGCGTGTGGGCTGAATGTGGTCACCGACGGTGAGTTTCGCCGCGCCTGGTGGCACTTTGATTTCTTCGACGGTCTGCAGGGCGTAGAGCGTTACGATGCGCAGCAGGGCATTCAGTTTAACGGCGTGCAAACCAAAGCCCACGGCGTGCGCGTTACCGGCAAGCTGGGCTTTGGCGAGCATCCGATGCTGGAGGACTTTCGTTATCTGAAAAGCATCAGCGGGAGCGCCGAGCCGAAAATGACCATTCCGAGCCCGAGCGTGCTGCATTTCCGCGGCGGTCGTAAAGACATAGACGCCACGGTGTATCCGGACCTGAACGTCTATTTCGACGATCTGGCGACCACCTGGCGCGACGCCATTCGGGCCTTCTATGACGCGGGCTGCCGTTACCTGCAGCTGGATGACACCGTCTGGGCCTATCTCTGCTCGGATGACCAGCGTCGTCAGATCCGCGAGCGCGGTGATGACCCCGACGAGCTGGCGCGTATCTATGCCCGCGTGCTGAACAAGGCCCTGGAGGGCAAACCGGACGATTTGACCATCGGGCTGCACGTCTGCCGCGGTAACTTCCGCTCAACCTGGATTTCAGAAGGCGGCTATGAGCCGGTGGCGGAAGTGCTGTTCGGGACGGTTAACGTTGACGCGTTCTTCCTGGAATATGATAACGACCGCAGCGGGGATTTCGCGCCGCTGCGCTTTGTCCGCCCCGGCAAACAGCAGGTGGTGCTGGGGCTTATCACCACCAAAAATGGCGAGCTGGAGAACCCGGAAGGGGTGAAGGCGCGTCTGGAAGAAGCGGCGAAATACGTGGCGAAAGAGCAAATTTGCCTCAGCCCGCAGTGTGGCTTTGCTTCTACTGAAGAGGGCAACAGCCTGAGCGAAACCCAGCAGTGGGACAAAATCCGCCTGGTGACGCAGATCGCCAGTGAAGTCTGGTAAACCCGTTCTTCAGCGCTGCATTATTAAAGTGCAGCGCTGTGCCATTCTGAGACGTTCTCTTTACATCCTGCGCTTCAGTCCCTGCATTCACGCTTTCTCCATTCTGGCATCCTTTTTGCTCCTGCTTCGCTGAGACATTTATTTCCGCGTCCACGCCGTAACGGACGTCTTCGCACAGCGTTCTTTTTCAGGAGTGAAAATATGCACCGTCGTACTTTATTAAAAGCCTTTGCATTGTCTGCGTCTGTCGTTGCTATGGGAATGAGTTTTGGCGTGCAGGCGGCCGATACCATCAAAGTGGGGATCATGCATTCCCTCTCCGGCACGATGGCCATCTCCGAAACCCCGCTGAAAGATGTCGCCCTGATGACCATCGATGAGATCAACGCGAAAGGCGGCGTGCTGGGTAAGAAACTGGAGCCGGTGGTGGTGGATCCGGCCTCAAACTGGCCGCTGTTTGCCGAGAAAGCGCGCCAGCTGTTAAGTCAGGATAAGGTGGCGGTGGTGTTCGGCTGCTGGACGTCGGTCTCGCGAAAATCCGTCCTGCCTGTCTTTGAAGAGCTGAACGGTCTGCTGTTCTACCCGGTGCAATATGAAGGCGAGGAGATGTCACCGAACGTCTTCTATACCGGCGCAGCGCCGAACCAGCAGGCTATCCCGGCGGTGGAATACCTGATGAGTGAAGACGGCGGCGCGGCGAAGCGCTTCTTCCTGCTGGGCACGGACTACGTCTACCCGCGCACCACCAACAAGATCCTGCGCGCGTTCCTGCATTCCAAAGGGGTGGAGGATAAAGACATCGAGGAGGTTTACACCCCGTTTGGTCATAGCGACTACCAGACCATTGTCGCCAACATCAAGAAATTCTCTGCGGGCGGTAAAACTGCCGTGGTCTCAACCATCAACGGCGACTCCAACGTTCCGTTCTACAAAGAGCTGGCTAACCAGGGGCTGAAAGCGACCGACGTGCCGGTCGTGGCGTTCTCCGTGGGAGAAGAAGAGCTGCGCGGCATTGACACTAAACCGCTGGTGGGCAACCTGGCGGCGTGGAACTACTTTGAATCAGTGGATAACCCAACCAACCAGGCCTTCGTGGCGGACTATAAAGCCTATGCCAAAGCGCACAAGCTGCCGAACGCCGATACCGTGGTGACCAACGACCCGATGGAAGCCACTTACGTGGGCATCCATATGTGGGCGCAGGCGGTGGAGAAAGCGGGCACCACCGATGTGGATAAAGTGCGTGCGGCGATGGCCGGTCAGTCCTTTAAGGCGCCGTCTGGCTTTACGCTCACGATGGATGCCACCAACCATCACCTGCACAAGCCGGTCATGATCGGCGAAATCGAAGGCAACGGTCAGTTTAACGTGGTGTGGCAGACGGAACAGCCGGTACGTGCCCAGCCGTGGAGCCCGTTCATCGCCGGGAATGACAAAAAGCCCGATCAGCCGATGAAAACCGCCAGCAACTAAGCCATTCCCGCAGGGAGAGAGCCATGAACTTCATACGCACGATCGTCGCGCTTGTATGGCTTACCGGACTGCTGCCAGGGATGGTGCAGGCATCGGATGCCGATCGTTTTGTTGCCGCCAGCCGCAGCCAGCAGGCGGAACTGCTGACGCAGTGGGCCGCCTCGCCGGAGGCGGCAAGGTTGCCGCTGCTGCAGGCGCTGCAACAGGAAAACCTCTTTGTTGATACGCAAAAGCACGCCTTTGCACAACGCAATGGCGACATCATCCCGCTGGGCGAAAGCCAGGCGGCGGCAGGGCCAACCAAAGCCGTTCGTCTGACGAACCGGCTGCGGGTGCTCGCTGCGACGGCTATCGCCACCCATCAGCTTGTGAGTGACAGTGTCACCGAAAGGCGCGCAGCGGCGCGCCAGCTCCAGCGCGATGCCCAGCCAGGCATGCTCGCCTTTCTGGAAAAACGGTTGACGGATGAAACGGATGCGGTGGCGCGTCAGGCGCTGTTGCTGGCGGTGGCGAATCTCCAGCTGACCAGCCCGCAGGCTGAAGTCCGTCGCACGGCAGTCGAACGGCTCGGGCAGTCCGACGATCCGGACGTGGCGTCCAGGCTGACTCCGTTTACCCAGACACAGACCGAGCCTGACGCCGGGGTTCGCGCAGCCGCGCAGGAGAGCCTTCGCCAGATCCAGCACCGTCTGATGTGGGGCGATCTGCTGGGTCAGGCGTTTATGGGGCTGTCGCTGGGGTCGGTGCTGCTGCTGGCGGCGCTGGGACTTGCCATCACCTACGGCCTGCTGGGCGTGATTAATATGGCCCACGGCGAGATGCTGATGCTGGGCGCGTATGCCACGTGGATGGTGCAACAGGCGATGGCAGGACTGGCGCCTCAGTGGCTGGCGCTCTATCCCGTCATCGCGCTGCCGGTCGCCTTCTGCCTGACGGCGGGCATCGGGATGGTGCTGGAGCGTACCGTGATCCGTCATTTGTACGGTCGTCCGCTGGAAACGCTGCTGGCGACGTGGGGGATCAGCCTGATGCTAATCCAGCTGGTGCGCATGACGTTCGGTGCGCAGAACCTGGAGGTGGCTAACCCGGCATGGCTTTCCGGCGGGGTGCAGGTTTTTGCCAACCTGACCCTGCCGTGGAACCGCATTGTGGTGCTGGGCTTCGTGCTGCTGGTGCTGTTCTTCACCTGGCTCATTCTGAATAAAACCCGTCTGGGGCTGAACGTGCGGGCGGTGACGCAAAACCGCAGCATGGCCGCCTGCTGCGGGGTGCCAACGGGGCGCGTCGACATGCTGGCGTTCGGGCTGGGCTCAGGCATTGCCGGTCTGGGCGGCGTGGCGTTATCCCAGCTTGGGAACGTCGGGCCGGAGCTCGGTCAGGGATACATTATCGACTCGTTCCTCGTGGTCGTTCTCGGTGGCGTAGGCCAACTGGCAGGCAGCGTGGCTGCGGCGTTTGGTCTGGGGATCTTTAATAAAATCCTTGAACCGCAGATGGGGGCGGTGCTGGGTAAAATTTTGATTCTGGTGGCGATCGTGCTGTTTATTCAGAAACGCCCTCAGGGACTGTTTGCGCTGAAAGGGAGAGTGATTGACTGATGAGCCAGCCGCTGACCTTAACGCTGGCGCGCAAAGCGCCACGCACAACGCAGATTGCCGGCAGCCTGCTGGTGATGTGCCTGCTGATACTGCCGTTTTTCGCCTTACTGCCTGCGACGCATCCGCTGGCGCTGTCAACCTGGATGCTGACGCTGACTGGCAAGATCCTCTGCTATGCCATTGTGGCGGTGGCGCTGGATCTGGTGTGGGGCTACGCCGGAATGTTGTCCCTGGGACATGGCATTTTCTTCGCCCTCGGCGGCTACGCGATGGGCATGTACCTGATGCGCCAGGCGGCGGGTGACGGTCTGCCGGCGTTTATGTCGTTTCTCTCCTGGAGTGAACTGCCGTGGTTCTGGTGGGGTACCCAGCATTTTGCCTGGGCGCTGGTGCTGATTGTGATGGTCCCGGGGCTGCTGGCGCTGGTGTTTGGCTGGTTTGCCTTCCGCTCCAGGATCAAAGGGGTCTATTTCTCGATCATGACCCAGGCGCTGACCTATGCCGGGATGCTGCTGTTCTTTCGCAACGAAACCGGTTTTGGCGGTAATAACGGCTTTACCGGCTTCACCACGCTGCTGGGGTTTGCGGTAACGGAGACGACCACGCGTATTGCGCTGTTTCTGGCCACCGTGCTGTTGCTGCTCCTGGCGCTGGGCATCGGGTTTGCGCTGGCGAAGAGTAAGTTTGGCCGCATTCTCACTGCCGTTCGCGACGCCGAAAACCGCCTGACGTTTTGCGGATACGATCCGCGCGGGTTCAAACTGCTGGTATGGACGCTCTCCGCGGTACTGTGCGGCCTGGCCGGCGCACTGTATGTCCCGCAGGTGGGCATTATTAACCCCGGTGAAATGTCGCCGACGAACTCGATAGAAGCCGCCATCTGGGTCGCCCTCGGCGGGCGCGGCACACTGGTGGGGCCGGTCATTGGCGCGGCGCTGGTCAACGGGGCGAAGAGCCTTTTCACCGTCGCGATGCCGGAATACTGGCAGCTGTTTCTGGGATTGATATTTATCGCCGTCACGCTGTTTTTACCCCGCGGCGTCTACGGCCTGTTTCGTAAGGGAGAGAAATAATGCAGCCAGCCGAAGGGTTATTCACCCGCCAGTTGCCCGGCGATCGTTACCGCGAACAGACCGACCCGGTACTGCAGCTTGAATCCATTAACGTCAATTTTGATGGTTTTCAGGCGCTGACCGATCTCTCGCTGAATATCGGCGTGGGCGAACTGCGCTGCGTGATTGGCCCCAACGGGGCCGGTAAAACCACGCTGATGGACGTCATCACCGGCAAGACGCGACCCAAAAGCGGGCGCGCCATTTACGATCAGTCGATCGACCTCACCACGCTGGAGCCTGCGGCGATTGCCCGCCAGGGAATAGGCCGAAAATTCCAGAAACCCACGGTCTTTGAAGCGCTGACGGTGTGGGAAAACCTGGAGATCGCCATGAAAACCGACAAATCCGTCTGGGCCAGCCTGCGGGCAACGCTCAACGGTGAGCAGCGCGATCGCATTGATGAGATGCTGGCTTTATTGCGGCTCAGCAACGAGCGGGACCGCCGGGCCGGACTGCTTTCCCACGGACAAAAACAGTTCCTGGAGATTGGTATGCTGCTGGTGCAGGACCCGCATCTGTTGCTGCTGGACGAGCCCGCCGCCGGAATGACCGATGCGGAAACGGAATATACCGCTGAGTTGTTCAGGACGCTGGCGGGCAAGCACTCCCTGATGGTGGTGGAGCACGACATGGGCTTTGTGGAAACCATTGCTGACCACGTGACGGTGCTGCATCAGGGGCGCGTGCTGGCGGAAGGTTCGCTTCGCGAGGTGCAGGCCAACGAGCAGGTGATTGAGGTCTATCTGGGACGTTAAGGAGAGGGAATGTTACAGGTCAACGAACTGAATCAGTATTACGGCGGCAGCCATATCCTGCGAGGCGTGAGCTTTGAGGCGGTCACCGGGGAAGTTACCTGCCTGCTGGGGCGCAACGGTGTAGGGAAAACCACGCTGCTGAAGTGCCTGATGGGGCTGATCCCGGCGAAAACCGGGGAGGTCATATGGCAGGGGAAAACGATCACCCACAGTAAGCCGCACCAGCGGGTGCAGTCGGGCGTGGCGTACGTCCCCCAGGGCCGGGAGATTTTTCCGCGTCTGACCGTGGAGGAGAATCTGCTGCTGGGGCTGTCGCGCTTCCCCGCCCGCGAGGCGAAGCAGGTACCAGAGGAGATCTGGCAGCTGTTCCCGGTACTCAAAGAGATGAAACACCGGCGCGGGGGCGATCTCTCCGGTGGCCAACAGCAGCAACTGGCGATTGGTCGCGCGCTGGCGAGCCGTCCGCAGCTGCTGATCCTCGATGAACCCACCGAAGGCATACAGCCTTCGGTGATTAAGGAGATTGGCCAGGTGATCCGCCAGCTGGCAGACAGAGGGGATATGGCGATCCTGCTGGTTGAGCAGTTTTATGACTTTGCCGCTGACCTGGCGGATAGCTACCTGCTGATGTCACGCGGCACCATCATTCAGCGCGGACGGGGTGAAAACATGGAGCAGGAGGGCGTTCGCGGGCTGGTTGCGATCTGAAATGTTATATTATAACATCCTCGCTCTGATAAAACGGAATGAGGGTGTTATCTTGGCTGCACATATTGGGAAATTTGCCATGACGCTGGGGGCGCTGCTGGTCAGCGGCCAGCTGTTTGCCCACTCGCACGGTCACGCGATGAGCGAAGCGGAACAGAAGGCGGCGAATGGCGTCTTTGAGGACAACGATGTTAAGGACAGAAAACTGTCCGACTGGGACGGCACCTGGCAGTCCGTCTATCCGTTCCTGCTGGATGGCTCGCTGGATCCGGTCTTCAGGAAGAAAGCGCAGCAGGATAAAAGCAAAACCTTTGATGAGGTGAAAGCCTACTACCGCACGGGGTATGCAACCGATGTGGATGCCATCGGCATCGAAAATAACGTGATGGAATTCCATAAAGGCAAAACGGTCAGCAGCTGTCGTTATGACTACAGCGGCTACAAAATTTTGACCTACGCGTCCGGCAAAAAGGGCGTTCGCTATCTGTTTGAGTGTCAGGACGCCAGCAGCAAGGCGCCGAAGTTTGTGCAGTTCAGCGACCACACCATCGCGCCGAAGGCCTCTTCACACTTTCACATTTTCATGGGCAACACTTCCCACGAGGCGCTGCTGAAGGAGATGGAAAACTGGCCGACCTATTATCCGAACGAGATGTACAAACAGCAGGTGGTGGAGGAGATGTTGCACCACTAGGCCGTTGATTTTGCTTTTGCCGGGTGGCGGCTTCGCCTTACCCGGCCTATATTCGCTACGCTACTTTGGGTGACTCGCACCATGCCTTGACGCTCATCCCACGCAAAATCATCAGCCACGCCACAATAATCGCGGCCATCATTATCACAAACAATGACCAGTGCGGCAGGTTCGTCAGGATAATACCGGTGATCATCGGGTTGGCCGCCGCGCCGAGCCAGCCGAGCGCCTGGGCGGAGAAGTAGCTGGCTTTCATCCCCGGCGGGGCGATATTGTCGATCAACATGTATTCACCCGGCGCATAGATAATCTCACCCAGCGTAAAGATGGCGGCAGCAATGCCCCAGTAAATCAGGTTTTCCCCGGAGAGCATAAAGCCAGCCAGACCGACGATAAAAAACAGTGTGGCGGCGGTCATCAACGGACGAATATTGCTGGCTGAGATCTTGCGACCGAGTGCGTACTGCAGCGTCACCACCACGGCGGCGTTGACGGGCAGCACCACCGCGACCACCTTTTCGGCGAAATCACTGTCCGCATGTGCGGCCAGAACATACTGCGAAATGCAGCTCGCGAACGATCCGCCGACGTATGACGCGAGCAGGCCGGAGAGCGTGTACCAGAAGAGCGCGCGGTCTTTCAGCAGGACCGACGGCTGCCACGCCGTCTGCTCTTTGGCGGTGTCTAACGCCACGCTTTTTTGCACAAAGAAATGGATAAACCCCAGCGGCAGCGCGGCGCAGAAAGCGGCCAGCCAGAACGGCAGCTGCAGGCTGTACATGACCAGCAGGGTGCCAATGGGCGGCCCGATCGTCCAGCCAATATTCAGGAAACTGTAGTTCAGTGAAAAAACGCGGGCTTTTTCACTGGAGGTCAGCACGTCGGAGAACCAGGCTTTCAGCACCGTCGAAAAGACCGAATAGGCGCAGTTGATCAGCGCAAAGAACAGCACCACCAGCGTGACGTTATTCACCAGCGGGATCGCCACAAACCCGGCGATAAACGCCACGATGGCGATCAGCATGTAGCGTTTTTTATCAAACTTATCGGCCAGAATGCCAAACCCCAGGCTGAACACCACGCCAATGGTCAGCGCCACGGTCAGGGCGTAACCAATATTCTCGACGCTCATGCTGTAGACGCGCGTGAGATAAATGGTCATAAACGGCAGCGTTGCCCCACGACCAATGGTTAATAACAATGACGATGCCAGCAGCGCTGCGGTTGAGCGCCGGAGAGATGGTTTCATATTCCTGCCCGACAAATGCTTATGCTTTTTATGTTGTGTCCTGAAAGGAGTATCACGACATAAGGGCCTTGTATAGCACCCAATTTATCCGTAAGTGCTTCGCCTGACTGCCAGAATTAATGATCTTCTCGTGGCACGCTTTTTTCTGTTACCTTGAACTGTTAACAAATTATTAATAATTCAGGGGCAGGGTATGACGCGTAAAGACGGACTGCTGGCGTTGCTGGTGGTCATCGTATGGGGACTCAATTTTGTGGTCATCAAGCTGGGCTTGCACAACATGCCGCCGCTGATGCTGGCCGGTTTGCGTTTTATGCTGGTGGCGTTCCCGGCGCTGCTGTTTGTCGCCCGTCCCAGGATCCCCTTTAAACTGCTGCTGGGCTACGGCCTGACCATCAGTTTTGGCCAGTTTGCGTTTCTGTTCTGCGCCATCAAATTTGGTATGCCTGCCGGACTTGCTTCGCTGGTGTTACAGGCGCAGGCGTTCTTTACCATCATTCTGGGGGCGTTTGTGTTTGGCGAGCGTCTGCAGGGTAAACAGCTGGCGGGCATTACGCTGGCGGTGTTTGGCGTGCTGGTGCTGATTGAGGCCAGCCTGAATGGTCAGCACGTGGCGCTGCTCGGCTTTATGCTGACGCTGGCCGCGGGCCTGAGCTGGGCCTGCGGGAATATTTTCAACAAACTGATCATGCAGCACGAGGCGCGTCCGCAGGTGATGTCTCTGGTCGTGTGGAGCGCGCTGATCCCGGTGGTACCGTTTATGGTCGCGTCCCTGATATTCGACGGCCCGGCAGTGATGCTGACGAGCCTGGTTGAAATCGACCTCACCACCATTTCGTCGCTGGTCTATCTGGCGTTTGTCGCCACGATTATCGGGTACGGTATCTGGGGATCGCTGCTCGGGCGATATGAAACCTGGCGCGTGGCGCCGTTGTCGCTGCTGGTGCCGGTCGTTGGGCTGGCCAGTGCCGCTATTTTACTGGACGAAAAACTGAGCGCCCTGCAGCTGCTTGGCGCGGTGCTGATCATGGCCGGGCTGTACATCAACGTGTTTGGCCTGCGCGTGCGCCGGACGGCGCGGGTGCGGGGATAAGAAAGAAAAAAGCCCCGCATCGGCGGGGCAAAAACGAATCAGAGGCGGTGCTGATTATAGTAAGGCACGCCTAATTCGTCGGATTTGTCGCTACCAGCACCCATATGGTTGAAATCATAAGGCGACTGGTCATGTGCTGACGGCAAAATCATCGTATCAGGATTATTTTGCTGCGTTGCACGAGGGGTTTGCTCCGCGAAGGTCTGGCTGGAGAAGAGCACCAGCAAGGCGAGGGCGGCGGAGGCGGTAACGTTCATGATTTCCTCGGTTACGTCTGTTACAGGCGATGATTAACTACAGTGTTTTAACGGATACAGGTATCGGGATTCACCGGGTACGCTGGTGATGCGGTACTTATGAGGCGGCACGTCAAAATAGTTCTTGAACGTACGCGTCAGGGTCTGTTGCGATTCAAATCCGTAACGCTCCGCCAGATAAAGGATCGGCTCATTGCTTTCTTTCAGCTTCTGGGCAATTTCCGTCAGCTTGCGGCTGCGAATATATTGACCTAATGAATGGCCGGTCTCTTTTTTGAACATCCGTTGCAGGTGCCATTTGGAGTAACCTGAACGCTCTGACACTTTTTCAAGGGAGAGCGGCGATTCCAGGTTGTCCTCGATCCAGTCCAAAATGCTATGAATGGTGATAGCGTCAGTATTGCGTCTGGACATCGTCATACCTCTTTTTTTCTGATTACGGCAGAATTTTCTTGAGCAGAAGCTCAAGCGTTGCCACTTCATCTGCCGTTAGGTTTTTTGTTAGTTCCTGATGCAGTGTTTGTCCTACTAATTGATGACATTGCTCGCACATGGCCGCGCCATCGCTGGTCAGCTTTACCAGTACGCCGCGTTTGTCATTCGGGTTAGGGCTTCGTTCTACCCATCCTTTGCAGACGAGACGATCGAGCATGCGGGTGAGCGCACCCAGATCGACAGAGAGCACCTTTTTCAGCTCAACCGGTGTGATACACATTTCGCAGCGAATGGAACACAGCACTTTGAACTGTGTCGCGGTGATATCCAGCGGTGACAGATAGTCGTTGAGCAGGCGATCTTTCTTCTGATTTACCATATGAATAAGACGACCCAGCGGAACAACGTCGTTAAAGATATCACTGGTGCTTTTCACAATGGTTGCCCTGGCAAGTAGTTAGTCACGGCAGATATTATTGCTCAGGCAAGTATAAGTCAACTGAATGAATCAGCCGATGCCACGAATTGCTAAAACGTTTCATGAACTTTTTTTGTGGTCTTTCAAATCAGATAGATAACTGAGGATTATCATTTCAGGCAGGAAATAATCGTCACGCTGCAACGATGGCTGAATGTCATATTTTCACCCTATAATTGCGGTGTTAACTAAGGATAAGGACAACAACACACTATGCTGGATTTACTTAAAGCAATCAGCCTTGGGCTGGTGGTCTTGCTGCCGTTGGCAAACCCGTTAACGACGGTGGCGCTTTTTCTCGGACTGGCAGGGAACATGAACAGCGCCGAGCGCAATCATCAGTCGTTGATGGCCTCCGTGTATGTTTTCGCCATCATGATGGTGGCGTATTACGCCGGTCAGGTGGTGATGAACACCTTCGGGATTTCCATTCCCGGCTTGCGTATTGCCGGGGGGCTGATTGTCGCCTTTATCGGTTTCCGCATGCTGTTCCCGGCGCAAAAAGCCCATGAGTCACCGGAAGCGGCCAGCAAATCTGAAGAGCTGGAAACCGAACCGAGTGCGAATATCGCCTTCGTGCCGATTGCCATGCCGAGCACGGCGGGACCGGGGACCATCTCGATGATCATCAGCTCCGCGTCGACGGTGCGTGACAGTTCAACCTTCCCGGACTGGGTGCTGACGGTGGCGCCACCGCTGATTTTTGCGATTATTGGGGCTATCGTGTGGATCTCTCTGCGCAGCTCCGGCGCGATTATGCGCTGGGTAGGCAAGGGCGGTATCGAGGCGATCTCCCGTCTGATGGGCTTCCTGCTGGTCTGTATGGGCGTGCAGTTTATTATTAACGGCGTGCTGGAGATTATTAAGACCTATCATTGATGTCTTGCCCGGCGGCGCTTCGCTTGCACGGGCCTACGGGTTTTGTAGGCCGGGTAAGGCGAAGCCGCCACCCGGCAAGAAGGTTCACCCGTGCTGCCCCTGTTCCTCCAGCGCCACCGGCCACTTACGGAAAATCAGCACCGACCAGACAAGCGCCACCAGGGCCGGAATGGCACCCAGATAGCCAATCGCCGACATCGACACGTGCAGGATGACCTGATTTCCCACCAGCGCGCCCGCGCCAATCCCGAGATTGAAGATCCCCGAAAACAGCGACATGGCGACATCCGTCGCGTCCGGCGCCAGAGCCAGCACTTTCACCTGCATGCCCAGACCAATAATCATGATCGCCACGCCCCAGAACAGGCTGAGGATCGCCAGCTGGATCTCACTGCCCGCGGCGGGCATCAGCAACAACAGGCAGGCCAGCAGCAGGCCGATGGCGCTGCTCACCAGTGTGGAGGCATGTCGGTTACCCAGCTTACCGAACAGCACGCTACCGATAATGCCCGCGCCACCGAGGATCAACAGTAACACAGTGGCAAAGTTGGCACTAAAGCCCGCCACCACCTGCACAAAGGGCTCGATGTAGCTGTAGGCCGTGTAGTGGGCGGTGACCACAATGACGGTGAGCAGATAAATACTCAGCAGTGCCGGACGACGCATCAGCAGCGGCAGGCTTTTCAGCGAGCCGGAATGTTCGCTGGGTAGCGCGGGCAGCAGTTTTATCAGGCAGACCAGCGTCATCAGCGCACCCATGCCGATGGCGAAGAAGGTGGTACGCCAGCCGAAGTACTGCCCGACGATGCGGCCAATCGGCAGGCCGAGCACCATCGCCAGCGCGGTACCGGTGGCTATCAGGCTCAGCGCCTGAGCACGTTTACCCGCTGGCGCCAGGCGAATTGCCAGCGACGCGGTGATCGACCAGAACACCGCATGGGCAAAGGCAATGCCGATGCGACTGATGACCAGTACCGTAAAATTCCACGCCATAAACGACAGCACATGACTGGCAATGAACAGCACGAACAGGCCGATCAGCAGCCTGCGCCGCTCGATCTGGCTGGTCAGCAGCATAAACGGCAAGGACATCAGCGCCACCACCCAGGCGTAGATGGTCAACATAATGCCCACCTGCGCGGTTTCCATCTGGAAACTTTCAGCGATGTCAGACAGCAGCCCAACAGGCACGAATTCGGTGGTGTTAAAAATAAACGCGGCAATGGCCAGCGTGACCACGCGTAGCCACGCAACCCTGCGGGAAACTGTGTTCGTTGTCATAGGGATGTCGGAGATTCGTTGCTGAAAAGAAGAGGAGACGATCTTAAAACGTCAAAAGGCGAAAACTCAACCATTATGTGATGCAGATCTCAATATTTACCTTATGAAAGCGGTAGCCGCAAGCGTGCTTTTCATTGAATATAAAAGAACAACACAATAAAAACAGGCGGTAAGACAATGCAGGAGATTGATTTTTATCTGGTCGATGCGTTCAGCGAGACCTCGTTTGGCGGTAACCCGGCCGCCGTTTGCCCGCTCAGGGAATGGTTGCCCGATGAAACCTTGCTGAAAATGGCGCAGCAGCACAATCAGTCTGAGACGGCCTTTTTTGTCTGCAGCAAAGGGGGTATTGAGCTGCGCTGGTTTACCACGCTTACCGAAGTCAATCTCTGCGGTCACGCTACGCTTGCGGCGGCGCACGTTCTGTTTACCGAGCTGGACTACCCTGATTCACGGATCCATTTCGATACCGCCTCCGGTCGCCTGACGGTCAGCCGGGAGGGCGACTGGCTGACGCTGGACTTCCCGGCATGCCCAACCCATGAAGAGACACCGCCGCCGGAGATGCTCTCGGCGCTGGGTATTACGCACTATGTTGAAGCCCGTAAAGGACGTGCCTGGCTTATCGTGCTGGACAATCGCCAGCAGGTCGAAGCGCTCATGCCAGACTTTTCGGCGATGACGCCAGGTGAGCATAAGGTGAGCGTGACGGCGCGTGGGGAAGGGGAATATGATTTTGTCAGCCGCTTTTTCTCCCCGGGCGTCTCCGTCCCGGAAGACCCGGTCACCGGCTCCGCCCACACCATGCTGATCCCTTACTGGAGCGAAAAGCTGGGTAAAACCAGGCTGTTTGCCCGTCAGGTTTCAGCCCGGGGCGGTGATGTGCGCTGTGAGCTGAAAGGCTCCCGCGTGCTGATGGGCGGTCAGGCCACGCTTTATCTGAAAGGCACAGTTTTTCTGCGCTAAATAGCCATAACAAGAGAGGAAGAGACAATGCAGGAAATTGATTTTTATCTGGTGGATGCCTTCAGCGATAAAACCTTTGGCGGTAACGCCGCAGCGGTATGTCCTCTGGAAGAGTGGCTTCCGGACGAGACGCTGCTCAAAATGGCGCAGCAGCACAACCAGTCTGAGACCGCTTTTTTCGTGCGCACCGACGGCGGGTTTGAGCTGCGATGGTTCACCACGCTGGATGAAATTAACCTGTGCGGACACGCAACGCTTGCCGCCTCACACGTTATTTTCGAATACCTGGATTATCCGCATACCGAAATCACCTTCACCACGCGCTTTGTCGGCGAGCTGACCGTCAAGCGCAGCGGCGACTGGCTGACGCTGAACTTCCCGGCGTGGTCGACTGAGGTTGTGGAGAACCCACCTGCGGCGCTGTTTAGCGCGCTGGGCATTACAGCGGCGAAAGAGGTGCGCGTCGGACGCGATTACATGGTGGTGCTGGAGAGCCAGCAGCAGGTTGAAGCGTTAACACCGGATATTGGCGCGCTGCTTCCGCTGGATAAAATGGTTTGCGTGACGGCACCGGGAGACCAGTATGACTTTGTCAGCCGCTTCTTCTGTCCGGGGGAAGGTGTGCCTGAAGATCCGGTGACCGGTTCCGCCCACAGCATGCTGATCCCGTACTGGAGCGAAAAACTGGGCAAAACCACACTCAACGCCCGCCAGGTGTCGTACCGTGGCGGAGATCTGCGCTGCGAACTGAAGGGCGACCGGGTGTTGATTGGCGGTCAGGCGACCCTGTATCTGAAAGGACGTATCTTTTTACGCTAACAGCGTGACGCGATAAGTAAATACTATGAAGCCCCCTGGCAGGCCTGCGCTATGTTGAAAGGCTATATTGCAAGAACAATAGCAAGGAGCCTGCCATGTATTCCATTACCTCTGAATCTGCGCATCACCCGGATATCCTCACACTGATTGCGGCGCTTGACCGCTATCAGAGCGAACTCTATCCCGCCGAAAGTAATCATCTGCTCGACCTGTCTGCGCTTGCGGAAGACTCGCTTATCCTGATGATCATCCGCGACCCGCAGCTGAAGGCCGTCGGCTGCGGGGCCATCGTGCTCAACGGTGACGGCACGGGAGAGATGAAGCGGGTCTATATCGATCCGGCTCATCGCGGCCAACATCTCGGCGAAACGCTGCTGGCCGCCCTGGAAGATGAGGCTCTGAGCCGTCATTGCCATACGGTACGGCTGGAGACGGGCATCAAACAGCACGCCGCGGTGCGTCTTTATGAACAGTGCGGATACGAAATGCGCCCGGCGTTTGCCCCGTACGTTGACGATCCGCTCAGCCTGTTTATGGAGAAGGCGCTGGTTGCAGACGTTCGTTTAGCAGCGCTATAAAGGCTTCCAGCTGGCGGGTCATCGCCCCGCGTCGCCACACCAGCCAGGTGGTGAGCCAGCGCCAGTTCTCCGCCAGCGGCCAGGCTTCAATCTGATGATGCCCTGGCATACTCTCCAGCATCGAGCGCGGCATCAGCGCGATGCCCGCACCAGCAATTACGCAGGCGAGCATCCCGTGATAGGACTCCATCTCGTGAATACGGCCAGGGGTGGCTCTGTCTGCATGAAACCAGCTCTCCAGATGCCGACGGTACGAGCAGTTTGCGCGAAAGGCGTAAACATCGCTGCCGCTGACCTGCGCGGCGCGCGAGACTTCCGCCTGTCCGGCCGGCGTGACCAGCATCATCTCTTCCCGGTAGACCGGCATGCCCTCCAGCTCCGGGTGCGACAGGGGCCCGTCAACAAAGGCGGCGCTTAAGGTTCCCTCCAGCACGCCATCAATCATGGTTCCGGATGGCCCGGTAGAGAAGGCAAACTGGATACGCGGGTAGCGCTGGTTAAACTGCGCCAGCGTCTCCGGAATGCGCACCGCGGCAGTACTCTCCAGCGCGCCGAGGGCAAATAACCCCTGCGGCTCATCACCCGCCACGACCATCCGCGCTTCATCCACCAGCGCCAGGATCTGCTTGCTGTAGCGCAGGAAGTTATGACCGGCGGGGGATAACCGCAAACGCTGGTTCTCACGAATAAACAGCTCAACGCCGAGGTCGGCCTCCAGCTGACGGATGCGGGTGGTGAGATTAGACGGCACGCGATGCACCTTCTGCGCCGCCTGGGTGATGCTGCCCGTCAGCGCGACGGCGTTAAACATTTCAAGCTGGGTTAAGTCCATGGCATTCTCGTTTCGTGAATAAGGTGGTTAGTATTATTCATTTTTAAGAAATAGCAGAGTGAGCCACAATCAATCAACCGAAATACGTGGAGAACACCATGACTTATTCATCTGCAACACATGCCTTCTCTGTTAACCCGGCCACCGGGGAAACCCTCGCCGCGTATCCGTGGGCGACGCCGGAAGAGGTTGACCGCGCCATTTCGCAGTCTGACGCGGCGTATCGCCAGTGGCGTCGTGAAAGCGTTGCCCACCGGGCGCAGAAGCTGCGCGATCTCGGTGCCGCGCTGCGAAACCGCGCGGAAGAGATGGCGCAGACAATCTCCCGTGAGATGGGCAAACCCATCCTGCAGGCGCGGGCGGAAGTCACAAAATCCGCTGCGCTGTGCGACTGGTATGCCGAGCATGGCCCGGCGATGCTGCGCGCGGAACCCACGCTGGTGGAAAATGATAATGCGGTTATCGAATACCGTCCTCTGGGGCCGATCCTCGCGGTGATGCCGTGGAACTTCCCCCTCTGGCAGGTGCTGCGCGGAGCGGTGCCGATCCTGCTGGCAGGAAACAGTTATCTGCTCAAACACGCGCCAAACGTGCTCGGCTCGGCCAGACTGATTGCGCAGATAGCGGCCGAGGCCGGTATTCCGGCAGGCGTTTTTGGCTGGGTGAATGCCACCAATGAGGGCGTCAGCCAGGCGATTAACGACAGTCGTATTGCTGCGGTGACCGTCACCGGCAGCGTGCGTGCCGGTGCGGCGATTGGCGCCCAGGCCGGAGCTGCGCTGAAAAAATGCGTGCTTGAACTGGGCGGCTCTGACCCGTTCATCGTCCTTAACGATGCAGACCTCGATCTTGCCGTGAAAGCGGCGGTAGCGGGGCGCTACCAGAATACCGGACAGGTGTGCGCCGCAGCGAAGCGTTTTATCGTCGAGGAGGGTATCGCAGAGACCTTTACCCAACGTTTTGTCGAGGCTGTTGCTGCACTGAAGCTGGGCGCACCGCATGAAGAAGAGAACTATATTGGCCCGATGGCGCGTTATGACCTGCGGGATGAACTGCATCAACAGGTGCAGGCCACGCTGGCCGAAGGGGCAACGCTGCTGCTGGGCGGAGAGAAAATCAGCGGTGAGGGTAATTACTACGCCCCGACCGTACTCGGCAATGTGACGCCTGAGATGACGGCTTTCCGTCAGGAACTGTTTGGTCCGGTCGCGGCCATTACCGTCGCGAAAGACGCGGAGCACGCGCTAATGCTTGCCAACAACAGCGACTTTGGTCTGTCTGCCACCGTCTTTACAGCCAGTGATGCGCAGGCTGAGAGATTCTCCCGCGAACTGGAGTGCGGCGGCGTGTTTATCAACGGCTTTAGCGCCAGCGATGCGCGCGTGGCTTTCGGTGGTGTGAAGAAAAGTGGCTTTGGCCGCGAGCTCTCCCACTTTGGGCTGCACGAGTTCTGCAACGTGCAGACGGTGTGGAAGGATCGCGTGTAATTTTTCGGCCCTCACCACGAGGGCCGTTGTCATTTCTCTGCAATGGTTCTGTCATTTTCATCTCGTAGACTCGCTCGCGTCTAACGTATTGTTAATGAAGAAAATTATGAACCTAACGCAAATTTTCCGCCGTATTGCGCAGCGTCTCATCCCTCGTCAGTTTGGCCTGCTGACGGGTATCTTTTGCATCATTGGCCTTTTCTCCGCGCTGCAGCTCTCTTCGTCACTTCTGCTTAACGCCTCCCTGAACGAAGCCCAGCGCAACGAGCAGCGCAATCTGCTGGCCTGGCAGCAGCAAAGCAAGCTGGATCTGGCTCGCGTCTCACTGCTCGCAGCAAGCGATCTGCTTAACCGCTCCGGGGTCTGGTTTATGCAGGATAAAGAGACCGGCTCCGACGGTAGCTGGCACAGCCTGATGGATGAGGCGCAAAAGGCGCTGACGGTTTCGCAGCAGGCATGGAAAGCCTGGCTGGCGCTGAATCCGCCGAAAGACGACGCCCTGGTGAACAGCTATCAGCTCTTCTACGGCGCGATCCAGGAGCAGGCTGACGGTCTGCTTAAAACCAACACCATCGATGCCTTTTTTGCGGTACCGGCTCAGGCTTTTCAGAGTGACTTTAATGACAACTTTGCCCGCTATCAGCAGGCAAGCGAGAGGCAGGCCGTACAGGGCCGACAGACCTTAATGGCGCAGCTCTCCGGACTGCAAACGCTGTTCCTGTTTGCACCGGTACTGTTACTGGCCATCGCCGTTGCCGTCTGGTTTGGCATGGCCAGATGGGTTATTACGCCGCTGCGCCGGCTTATTGCACATATCAACCAGCTGGCGGCGGGGGACCTCTGTGGCACGCCGCCGGATGTCAGGTGCTTTAACCGGGAAGTCTGTCAGCTGAGCGACAGCATCGCCACGATGCAGCACGGTCTGCAGCAGCTGGTGACGCAGGTTAGCCATGCCACAGCCACCATGGTGGAGAATATTGACGCCCTGGCGCAGGGTAACCAGAAGCTGTATCAGCAGTCGGCACGTCAGGCGAAAGAGCTTGAGGATGTTACGGCGCATATCGCGGCGCTGGAAACCCATGTAGAAGGCAATACCGGCTATGCCCGGCTTGCCAGCTCGCGGGCGGATGAGGCGCGTCAGGCGGCGGAGGGCGGTGACCAGATGATGTCGACGGTGAATGCGTCTATGCAGGCGATCGTCGACCGATCCTCAGAGATGCGCGGGATCGTGGCGATGATCGACAGCGTGGCGTTTCAGACGAATATCCTGGCGCTGAACGCCGCCATCGAGGCTGCCCATGCCGGAAACCAGGGGCGCGGTTTTGCCGTCGTCGCACGGGAGGTTGGGCTGCTGGCCAGAAAGAGCAGCCACTCGACGCAGACCATCCAGGAACTGATCAACCGCTCTTTGCGGGGTATTGAAGACGGTTCCCGCGCCGTTAACCTGATGGAAGAGAATCTGCAGCAGGTCACCGGTCTGGTGGGTAATTTAAGCAGTTTGCTGAATGAGATCTCCACCGCCACGCTCAGCCAGGGCGAAAGTATTCATCAGATGACGCGTCAGCTTCAGGCACTGAATCACGTCTTCCGTCAGACAGATATTCTGGTCTCTGACGCCTCGGAGGCCTCGGAACGTCTGCAAAAGCAATCCGACCTTTTATTGCAGGCCGTTTCGCGTTTTCGTCTTAGTGCCTGACGCAATACATAAGCCTCTGTTATACTCGCAGCCCGTTTTAGCCTGAGGGCAAGGAGCAAAGAGTGGCTGCGGTCATCCATAATGAGATGCTGGACGAGATTCTGGCGCAGGTTCGTCCGTTATTGGGAAAGGGGAAGGTTGCCGACTATATTCCGGCCCTTGCCTCGGTCAGCGGGAATAAGCTGGGAATTGCTATCTGTACCATTGACGGACAGCGATACCAGGCCGGTGATGCGACTGAGCGTTTTTCCATTCAGTCCATTTCTAAGGTGCTGAGTCTGGTGGCGGCGATGCGCCAGTATGAGGAAGACGAGATCTGGCAGCGCGTGGGCAAAGACCCCTCCGGCCAGCCGTTTAACTCACTGCTTCAGCTCGAACTCGAACAGGGCAAGCCGCGCAACCCCTTTATCAACGCCGGGGCGCTGGTGGTCTGCGATATGCTGCAAAGCCGCCTCAGCGCACCGCGCCAGCGCATGCTTGAGATTGTTCGTCAGCTTTCAGGCGTTGAAGACATTGCCTACGATACGGTGGTGGCGCGCTCGGAGTTTGAGCACTCTGCCCGTAACGCGGCCATCGCGTGGCTGATGAAATCCTTCGGTAATTTTCATAACGATGTGGCCACCGTACTGCAAAACTACTTCCATTACTGCGCCCTGAAGATGAGCTGTGTTGAACTGGCTCAGACGTTCCTGTTCCTGGCGCACGAGGGGCACGCACCGCATCTCGATCAGGAGGTGGTCTCGCCCCTTCAGGCGCGTCAGGTTAACGCCCTGATGGCAACCAGCGGGATGTATCAAAACGCCGGTGAATTTGCCTGGCGTGTCGGCCTTCCGGCGAAATCGGGCGTTGGCGGCGGAGTCGTCGCGATTGTACCGCATGAAATGGCGATTGCGGTCTGGAGCCCGGAGCTGGATGAAACGGGGAATTCCCTTGCCGGTGTGGCGGTGCTGGAGAAGCTGACCCAGCGTCTGGGACGTTCCGTTTACTGATGTCTGACCTGGATCCTCTCTTTTCCCGCCTGGCGCGATCGACATTTCGCTCGCGCTTTCGCTTAGGCGAGAAGGAACGCCGCTACTGCTGGGACAAAGGCCCCGAAACCATTGACCAGCATGCCGCTGATTTTGTCGAAAAGCGGCTTGCGTCTGCACACCCCGCAAACGACGGCAAACAGACGCCCATGCGCGGTCATCCGGTGTTTATCGCCCAGCATGCCACGGCCACCTGCTGTCGGGGCTGTCTGGCTAAGTGGCACAACATTCCGTCGGGTGTTCCGCTGACGGCGCAACAGCAGCAATACATCGTCAGCGTGATCCACCACTGGCTGGTGCGCCAGATGAACGCCCAGATTTGACGAGTTATGATCCCGTTGTAATTGTGTTATAGATGCATCCTAAGTGAGCCCCGATCATGCTGACGACCGCAATAATTGCCATGCGTTATCATAGGGAATGATATTTAATGCGTTCTGCTCTTACCGCTTTCAGGCTGTTCCAGGTTGACACGCCGCTGCGAAATGCATCGACGATCTTTCTACTCACCACCTTGTTCTATTTTGTGGGGGCGGAATTACGGCTGGTTGAGGCTTTGTCGCTGTTCTGGCCGCTGAATGGCGTCATGGCGGGGATCTTCGCCCGTTATGTGTACCTCAATCGCCTGCATTACTATGCGGTATGCTATGTCGCCATGCTGCTGTACGACGCGGTGACCACCAACTGGGGCATGGCCTCGGTGGTGATCAACCTGTCAAATATGATCTTTATTGTCGTGGTTGCCGTGCTGATTCAGCGCGACAAGCGGTTAATGAAGAAAACCCCCGATCCGCTTAACGCGTTACGCCTGTTTAACTACTGCCTGGTTGCCGCGCTGCTTTGTGCGCTGCTCGGCGCGGTGGGGTCGGTCGGGATAGACAGTCATACCTTCTGGCCGCTTTTCGCCGACTGGTTCAGCGAGCAGTTCTCAACCGGCGTGCTGGTGGTGCCGTGTATGCTGACGGTAGGTATGCCCGTGCGTGAGTTCAGGTTCCGTCTGGAGCAGATTCTGCCGGTTATAGCGCTGATGATCTCGGTGGCCGCCTCGGTGGTGATTGGCGGGGCGGGAAGTCTCGCCTTTCCGCTGCCTGCGCTTATCTGGTGTGCGGTCCGTTACCCGTTGCCCGTGACCTGCCTGCTGACCTTTATCACCGGTGCCACGGAAATCATTCTGGTCGCGAATTCGGTGATCAATATTGCCGTGGCGACGCCATTTATCACCCCCATGATGTTCTCGGCCCGGCTGGGGATTGCCACGATGGCGATCTGTCCGGTGATGGTTTCCGTGAGCATGGCGGCCATTAATTCCCTGATCCGCCAGGTTTCACTGCGGGCGGATTATGACTTCTTAACCCATGTCTATTCGCGTTCCGGGCTGTATGAAGCGTTAAAAAACGAAGAGACGCACCGCCATTCACGTTTTCTGACCGTGATGCTGCTGGATATTGATTATTTCAAAAGCATTAACGATAACTACGGCCACGAGTGTGGGGATCGGGTGCTGGCGTCGTTTGCCCGCCAGGTTCAGCAGGTGGTTGGCGAAGACGGGATGGTCGCGCGTATGGGGGGAGAAGAGTTCGCGGTGGTGGTTAACTCCGGCGACGCACAACACGGCTATGCGCTGGCGGAACGGATCCGCGCTACCGTGGCCAGTCACCCTTTTACATGGCGGCAGCAAACGCTCTCTCTGACGGTCAGTATTGGCCTCGGAAGCGGAAAGGCTGAGGCATGGCAATTGACCGAGGTCTTCAACACGTTGATGGCCGAAGCGGACGAATATCTCTATCGTTCAAAAAAAGCGGGTCGAAATCGTACCAGCGCCCGGGTGGCGGACGCGCAAATGGCCACCCCCGGGCATGAAACAGAGCTGCGTTAATCGTCATAAGGCATTGACGTGAATAGTAAGCGGCTTAAGAACACTGACAATGTCACTGTTTAAGCTACGCTTTGAGTAACGCTTTACGTCAGGAGACATTATGAAAGCACCTGCAACCCCTGAAAATGAAACAGACAGACTGAACTCCCTGCGTGAATCGGGTCTGCTGGAGATCGACAGTTCCCCGGCGTTTGACCGGCTCACGCGCCTGGCGAAGCGCTTCTTCCAGGTGCCGCTGGCAATGGTCAATCTCATTGATGAGCATTCGCTCATCGTGAAGTCGGCCGACGGGCAGGCACCCGACACCGTTCCGCGTAATATCTCGTTTTGTGGCCATACGATCCTGACTGAGGCCCCGCTGGTGGTGGGGGATATGCTCCAGGACGATCGTTTTGCGGATAATCCGCTGGTGGCCGGTGAACCACGCGTGCGTTTTTACGCGGGCTTTCCGCTGCGCTTGCGTGATGGCGCAAGTGTCGGCTCGCTGTGTCTGATTGATTACGCGCCTCGTGAGTTCTCCGCGGCCGATCTTGCCGTGCTGGGAGACCTGGGCGCGCTGGCGGAAGATGAATTTGCCGCAATCAGCGCGGCGACCACGGATGAGTTAACCGGATTATTCAACCGTCGGGGCTTTAATCAGCTTGTCAGGTTTACCCTTTCCGTTGCAAGACGCCGGGCAGAGCCGTTGACGCTCGGCTGGCTGGATTTGGATCACTTTAAGGAGATTAACGATCGTTACGGCCACGAAGAAGGGGACAAGGCGCTGAAAACCATGGCGCAGCTGATGCGTGCCTCTTTCCGCGAGGCGGATCTGCTGGTGCGTTTTGGTGGGGACGAGTTCGCGGTGCTGTTCGCGGATACTGACGAGCAAGGCGCCTGGATTGCCATGCAGTATCTTGTGGAGCAGGTAGAAAACTATAACGCCCGCAAATTACACCCCTGGTCGCTGCAGTTCTCCTGGGGGCTGAGCGAGTTCGATCATAATGGTAATGACCTCCAGCAGTGGCTCAAGGACGCTGATGAAAAGATGTATGCCATGAAACAGCAGCGCCAGCGCTCGCGGTGACATCACAAAAACCTATGTTCGATCCGTTTGCGTTAAAAAGATGTTAAATGCAAAGTGGGGTATTCAACGTAAGGAACAACAATGAATACCTCACCGCAAATCAAAACCCTCTCTCGGGAAGCGATCCTCCTCCACCTTGATGCGCTGGCAGCGATCCTCGAAAACTGCGTCAACGGCGGAGCATCCGTCAGTTTTATGCTCCCTTTTAGCCTTGATAAGGCCCGCGCTTTCTGGCGCGGCATAGCAGAAAGCGCAGGGCGCAACGAGCGTCTCGTGCTTGCCTGTATCGACCCGCAGGACGGGGTCATTGGTACCGTTCAGCTCATCACCGACCAGCCTGAAAACCAGCCGCATCGTGGCGATGTGGCGAAGCTGCTGGTACATGAAAAAGCACGTCGCAAAGGGGCCGCGATGGCGCTTATGGAAGCGCTGGAAGTGGAGGCCCGGGCCAGAGACATATCGGTGCTGGTGCTTGATACCTCCACCGGCAGTGGGGCCGAAACGTTCTATCAGCGTGCCGGCTGGCAAAAGGTTGGCGAGATCCCGCGTTATGCGCTGATGCCGGACGGCGCCATGACCGCCACCTCCGTGTTCTATAAGTTCTTATAATTATTTCACACAACCGCACCGCGGATTGATCAAAACAGGGTTTCTGGTCGTTAAGTTTTGATAAGTTATCGTACCAATCTTATCAGGCTGTATGACTGATTATAAAAGGAACCCAAGGTGAACACTCTCAACCGTCGTGATTTTCCCGGTGCGCGCTATCCCGAACGTATTATTCAGTTTGGTGAGGGCAATTTCCTGCGCGCCTTCATTGACTGGCAACTCGACCTGCTTAACGAACATACCGACCTCAACGCCGGCGTCGTCATTGTTCGCCCGATTCAGAGCGACTTCCCACCGTCATTGAATACGCAGGATGGGTTGTACACTACAATTATTCGTGGTCTGAATGAGCAGGGTGAGGCGGTGAGTGACGCCCGTCTTATCCGCTCCGTTAACCGGGAAATCAGCGTCTATGACGACTATGACGCGTTCCTGAAACTGGCCCACAATCCCGATATGCGGTTTGTATTCTCAAACACCACCGAAGCCGGTATCAGCTACCACGCGGGTGACACATTCGACGATGCCCCGGCAGTGAGTTATCCGGCGAAGCTGACGCGGCTGTTGTTTGAGCGCTTCAGCCACTTCAACGGCGCGCCGGACAAAGGCTGGGTCATCATTCCGTGTGAGTTGATTGACTACAACGGGGAGGCGTTGCGCGAACTCGTCATGCGCTATGCGCAGGAGTGGGCACTGCCTGCCGGTTTTATTCAGTGGCTTAACGACGCCAACAGCTTCTGCTCAACGTTAGTTGACCGCATCGTGACCGGTTACCCACGCGATGAAGCGGCCGTGCTGGAAGCGGAACTGGGTTATCACGATGGGTTCCTGGACACGGCTGAACATTTCTATCTGTTTGTGATCCAGGGCCCGGCATCCCTTGCCCGCGAGCTTCGTCTGGATAAGTACCCGTTGAACGTGCTGATTGTCGACGACATCAAGCCCTATAAAGCGCGCAAGGTTGCCATTCTGAACGGGGCGCACACGGCGCTGGTCCCGGTCGCCTTCCTGGCCGGGCTGGATACGGTAGGCGAGGCGATGAACGATGCTGAGGTGTGCGCGTTTGTCGAAAAAGCGATTTATCAGGAAATCATCCCGGTGCTTGATCTGCCGCGTGACGAGCTGGAGTCTTTCGCCAGTGCGGTAACCGGGCGTTTTCGTAATCCTTACATCAGGCACCAGCTGCTCTCCATCGCGCTTAACGGCATGACTAAATACCGCACCCGCATCCTGCCGCAACTGCTGGCAGGGCAGAAGGCAACGGGGCAATTACCGGCACGCCTGACCTTTGCCTTAGCGGCGCTGATCGCGTTTTACCGCGCGGAGCGTAACGGGGAGGGCTATCCGGTGCAGGATGATGCCGCATGGCTGGCGCGTTTCCAGCAGCTTTGGGCGCAGCACCGCGATCGGCAGCTGAGTACCCGTGCGCTGGTGCAGTCGGTGCTGAGCGTACACGAACACTGGGAACAGGACCTGACACAGGTAAGCGGGCTTGTCGACCAGGTGACGCTGGATCTGGATGCCATTCTGCTGAAGGGTATGCGCGCCGCCGTTAAACCGCTTTGCTAATGCATTCACCCGGCTTCGGCCGGGTTTAAGCACGACCTTTTTAGTTACAACATACTATTTACCCTTTTTTTAAAAGAACACATGCAGCACCGTGCGGTTTTCGCTAATCAGGGGAGAAAATGCAATGTCCCGTTAACAAGCTTGCAACGGTGACGGGGATCACGTTTAATAGCCTCGCTCTTTTCTTTCCTGAAACTCACTATGATCGTTCGTCCTAAACAGCACTGGCTACAACTGATTTTTGTCTGGCACGGTTCGGTACTTCCCAAGATCTATACCCGATTGCTGCTCAACTTCCTGCTCTCTATCGCCGTTATCCTGATGCTGCCGTGGTATACCTCGCTGGGTATTAAATTTACCGTGGCGCCATTCAGCATTCTCGGCGTGGCGATCGCTATCTTTCTGGGTTTCAGAAACAACGCCTGTTATTCCCGCTACGTTGAAGCCCGGCTGCTCTGGGGACAGCTGATGATAGCGGCACGCTCGCTGTTTCGCGAGGTAAAAAACACCTTGCCCGACGATAAGCATCTGGGCGAATTCGTTCGACTGCAAATTGCTTTTGCCAACTGTCTGCGCATGACCCTGCGCCGGGAACTGAACGCTGAGCAACTGTCACGCTATCTCGCTGCGGATGATTTACCTAAAGTCATGGACGCCAACTCACCGGCGAACCGTATTTTGCTGATCATGGGGGAGTGGCTGGCCGTGCGGCGACGTAACGGGCAACTCTCAGACATTCTGTTTCACAGCCTGAATAACCGACTCAACGACATGTCCATCGTCCTTTCAGGCTGCGAGCGGATTGCGACAACGCCGGTGCCGTTTGCCTATACGCTGATTCTGCACCGCACGGTGTATCTGTTCTGCATCATGCTGCCGTTCGCGCTGGTTGTGGACCTGCACTACATGACGCCCTTCGTCTCGGCCCTGATTTCCTACACCTTTATCTCGCTGGATACCCTGGCGGAAGAGCTGGAAGATCCGTTTGGCACCGAAGATAACGACCTGCCGCTGGACGCCATCTGCAACATGATGGAGCGCGATCTGCTGCAGATGAACGATGAAGAGCACATTCCGGAAAGGCTGATGCCGGATAAGCACTATCAATTGACCTGACGGGCGTTCCACTCGTCGCGGGTGATCTCCCACAGCTCAGAATCCAGCACGCCGCTGACGTACGCTTTCTGTTCCGTTTTGATAAGCCGCATGCCGCTACTGTCTGAAATACGACGGGAGCGGCTGTTGGCGGCGGCCTTCGGCGCGCGTAAGACCGGTTTGTTCAGCGTATTGAACCAGTAATCCGTTGCCGCAATGCTGGCCTCGCGCATATATCCCTGTCCCTGAAATTCCGGCGCCAGCCAGAACCCGCGGTTGTTATCCTCAATATCGTACAGACAGATAATGCCCATCAGCGCATCCGGCACCTCGCGACGTCTTATGCTCCAGAACCACGCAATCCCTTTTGCCATATCCGGCAGCGCCACGTTGTTAACATAATTTTCCGCGCCGTCATCCGGGTAGGGCCAGGGCACGGAAGAGACCAAATAGCGGACGATCTCCCAGCGCGGATAGAGCTTTTGTATCTGGGCGGCATCTTCGGCAACCAGCGGTTTTAGCAGCAAGCGTTCTGTCGTGAGCGTCGGTATCGTCATCCGCCTATCTCCATATTTAAGCGTTATGCTTTTGTTTGCGTTCTGGTATTTTCATCTCTATCACATTCTGTCGCGGCGTGCTGTGGTTATTCACTACCAAAAATGGGCGAAATATAGATGCGTTTTTTGGATTTTTTAGTCGGACGGGTTTTTCAGGATCTCCTTCAGCATGGTAAAGAGGAACGGTTTTTGTCGCGTCCCCTCAGCGAGCTTCCGCGTCAAAATCCTTATCCGGTCGCGGCATTATTACCTCTGTTTTTGGTGGCGTTTGCGTTAAACCTTCTGCCTTTTCTCAGCACGTTGCACGGTTTGTCACCTTTACAGCATGCTCTGAGTTTTTTCGTACCATCATTATTCATGACAGGCGCGCTTATTGTTATCAGCGTGCTTTTGGCCCGAGGGGTGACGTCAGGATTGTTGGGGTTTATGGCAGTGTTCATCCTTCTGCTGATCGTGACCTTCGTTCAGGCGCTGCTTCTCCTGTTCTCTCATGACGGGAGCCTTTGGCCACTGGTCACCGCATTCTTCGCGCTAATACTTTGTCGGAGGGTGATGAATAGCAGCGGCTTTGCGCTGTTTACCCTCTATTGTCGCACTCGGCGTCTTGCCAGCGTTGCATGTGAAATCCAGTTAAAAAGCCATTAAAGAGGTGATATGACGTTACGAAAAGCGCATCCGCAGGAAGCCGAAACACTCTGGAATATTCGCAATCAGGCGATTCGTCACGGCTGTAAAGCCAGCTACGACGCGGATGTCATTGCGCGCTGGACGCCCGATCTGATGCCCGAAAGCTACCGGCAAATGGTCATTGAATACCCATTTTACGTGGTGGAAGATGAAAAGGGCCACGTCGCGGCGACCGGTTATCTGGATCTGGATACCCACTGTCTGGAGGCGATATTCACCTTGCCCGCGGCAACCGGTAAAGGCATGGCGACCCGAATTATCGAGGCGCTCAAACAAGAAGCCCGCAGCCGGGGGATAACCCGCCTGACGCTCGATGCAACGCCTAACGCGTGGACGTTTTACCAGAAACTGGGGTTTGTCACGCTGAACGAAAAATATCATCACTCGCGCATGGCGGGCGCTGATTTACGCTGTTTTGAAATGGCAATCAATGTGTAATGTGAGGAACGCATGGCTGTTACGGTAAGACCTTTACGCGCAGACGATTACTCCCACTGGCGACCGCTGTGGGACGGCTATACCCATTTTTATGACTGCTACCTTGATGAGTCGGTCACGGCATCGACATGGGAAAGGGCGCTATCAGAAAGCTCACCCATGTTCTGCCGCGTGGTAGAGAAGGACAAAAAGGTCATCGGTTTTGCGATGTGCATCCTGCATGAAGGCACCTGGTCAACGGCCCCAGTCTGTTACCTTGAAGATCTGTTTGTGGATGCCTCCGAACGTGGGGCAGGAGCGGGTAAAGCACTCATTGATGCCCTGATTGGCGAAGGCAAGCGTGAAGGGTGGTCAAAACTGTATTGGGTTACCCGGGAGAACAACCCGGCGCGTAAACTCTATGACAAATACGCTGAGGCTGACGACTACGTTCGCTACCGCCTCTCGCTATAACGCTAAAACGCCTGGGTTTGTATCACACTGTATCCGCGTTGCTGATACTTACACAGGCTTGCAATAAACCCGCATTCGCACATATCCGCTATACATTGAGATGTTGTGATATCCCCGTGAATTATACTCAACCGGAGATACCAACATGTTCAGCAAACTTGCTTACTCAACCCTCGCATTGACCGTTTCTCTTGGCACCGTGATGTCCTGTCAGGCCGAAGTCACCGGCACAAATTTTGCGGCCGCCTTTGATCATCCGCAGCAAATTAACGCCGGCGATCTAAACGTCGGTTATGTCGATATCGGCCCGAAAGAGGGTCAACCGGTCATTTTGTTACACGGTTGGCCTTACGATATTCACAGCTACGCTGAAGTCGCACCCGCGCTGGCGGCAAAAGGCTACCGCGTCATTGTGCCTTCGCTGCGCGGCTACGGCACCACGCGCTTCCTGTCACCAAAAACGCCGCGCAACGGTCAGCCTTCGGCCATGGCGAAAGACATCGTCAACCTGATGGACGCCCTGAATATCAGACAAGCGGTATTTGCCGGATACGACTGGGGTGCCCGTACGGCAGATATCGTCGCGGCTTTGTGGCCAGAGCGCGTGAAATCTCTGGTCTCGGTGAGCGGATATCTCATCAGCAGCCAGCAGATTGGTAAACAGCCGCTGCCGCCAAAAGCAGAGCAGCAGTGGTGGTATCAGTTCTATTTCGCCACCGCGCGCGGCGCACAAGGCTATGCCAAAAACACGCATGACTTCGCGCGCTTAATCTGGTCGCAGGCATCGCCTGACTGGAAATTTAGCGATGCGGTCTTTAACGCCAGCGCCAAATCCCTTGATAACCCGGATCACGTCGCGGTGACGCTCAGCAACTATCGCTGGCGGTTAGGGCTGGAAAAAGGGGAAAGGAAATACGACAGCTACGAGCGAAAACTGGCCGCCTTGCCGAACATTACCGTCCCGACCATCACCATTGAGGGCGGAAACAACGGCGCGCCGCACCCGGCACCACAGGCCTATGCAGCTAAATTTACCGGTAAATATGAGCACCGCACCTTCGGGGCAACCGTGGGGCACAACCCGCCTCAGGAAGATCCGCAGGATTTCGTCAAGGCGGTTATCGACGCGGATAAGCTGTGATATGTGCTATTTTCAATACGTTACCCCTCAGTCTGGAGAGTTCGGTGGAGCATATTGATCATATCCTTGTCGTCGATGACGACAGGGATATTCGTGAACTGATTGTCGATTATCTCGGGAAATCTGGCTACCGCGCGACGGGCGCGGCCAACGGCAAAGAGATGCGTGCCGTGCTGGATAAACAGCATATCGACCTGGTGGTGCTGGATGTCATGATGCCCGGCGATGACGGACTTACGCTATGCCGACAGTTGCGCAGCGGCAAACATAAAGATCTGCCCATTCTGATGCTGACGGCGCGCAACGAAGAGACGGACAGGATCCTGGGACTGGAAATGGGCGCGGATGACTACGTGGTGAAGCCGTTTGTCGCCCGGGAACTCCTGGCGCGCATCAAAGCCATTTTACGTCGTTTTCGCACAATGCCGCCCAATTTACAGGTAACGGAAGCAGGGCGGCTGGTAATGTTCGGTGAATGGCAGCTTGATACCGTCGCCCGCCACTTAATCGATCCTGAAGGGGTGATTGTGGCGCTCAGCGGGGCGGAGTATCGCCTGCTGCGGGTGTTCCTGGACCATCCTCAGCGCGTGCTGACCCGGGATCAGTTGCTTAACCTGACGCAGGGGCGCGACGCCGAGCTGTTTGAACGCTCAATCGACCTGCTGGTGAGTCGTGTTCGTCAGCGTCTGAATGAAGATGCCCGCACACCCGCTTATATCAAAACCGTGCGCAGCGAAGGTTATGTCTTTACCATGCCGGTGATTATTAAAGAGGCTAATGAATGAGGCTCTGGCCACGCTCGCTACTGGCCCGTTTACTGATCGTTGTGCTGACCGGTCTGCTGCTGGCGAACGCCCTGAGCCTGACGCTGGTCATGATTGAACGCATGCACAGCGCCCGCACGGTGATGCTCGGCAATCTGGAAAACGATGTCGCAACGAGCGTCGCCATTTTAGACCGGTTACCGGCCAGTGAACGCGCCGCCTGGCTTGGGCGGCTCGAACGGGGTAACTATCGGTATATCCTGGGCCGCGGAGAGCCCGGCGCCGCGCCGACGGATAAGCGTTCAAAGGATGCCATCCGCACCCTGACCGCGACGCTCACGGCACAGTACCCGCTCAGCTTTACCGCGGTTCCTGGCGCCGTATCCCATATTCAGGCTCATCTTACGTTACATGATGGTGCACCGCTTACCATCGACCTGATCCCACGCATGCCGCCCGTCGCCAGCTGGCTACCGGTGGTGCTCATCCTGCAATTGCTGCTTCTGGCGGCCTGCTCCTGGATAGCCGTGCGGCAGGTGGTGCGGCCTTTTTCGCACTTTACCCGTGCGGTGGATTCTCTGGATCCCGCGTCCAGCACGCCAATGACCGAGAAAGGGCCATTGGAGGTACAGCGGGCAGCGCACGCCTTCAATGCGATGCAGACGCGTATTCAGTCCTACCTGCGTGAGCGCGCACAGATTCTGGCGTCCATTTCGCACGATCTCCAGACCCCCATAACCCGCATGAAATTGCGCGTCGAAATGGCCGGGGAACCTGAACTTCGCGACAAGCTCCTGAACGATCTTGATAGCATGACGCGACTGGTGCGGGAGGGCATTGCCTATGCCCGGTCATCAGAATCCCTGGAAGAGCCCTCGCTGAAGCTGGAACTGAATGCCTGGGTCAACAGCATCGCCTGCGATTATCAGGATATCGGTAAAAACGTGCAGTTTCAGGCAAACGAGACCCGCCTGCCGATTGTTACGCGCCCGCAAGCGCTACGACGGGTAATGACCAACCTGTTGGATAACGCTCTCAAATTCGGCGAGCGAGCCACGATTGCGATAGATGATTCGTCTGAGAGCGAGGTAGTTATTCACATTGCGGACGACGGACCGGGGATCCCCGACGCCGAGCTTGAGGCGGTTTTACAGCCATTTTATCGGGTTGAAACATCACGCAACCGCGATACCGGCGGAACGGGGCTTGGCCTGGCGATCGCCGCGCAGCTCACCGCTCAGCTTGCCGGAAAGCTGAACCTGGCGAACCGTGCCGGGGGCGGGCTGCAGGTCTCCATTACGCTTCCGCGCCGTTAATTGTACGGCTTTGTATCTCCCGCTCCCAGGATACAAAGCCAGACAAAACCCGTGCGTTTGCACACATCCGGAACACATCCGTACGATGAAATAGCCTCACTGCAGCGTCGCAGGACTTGTTTTGTGAGGTCACTATGTTTCTGGTAATCGCTTTTCTGGGCGGGATGATCAGCCTGCTCAGTCCATGTACGCTCCCGGTTATTCCACTCCTGTTTGCCGGTTTTCAGGGGCAGCGGCGCCATATTCTGGCGCTGCTCGCGGGGATGATCGTGATGTTCACTCTGGTCGCGATGGTCGTCACTGTCGCCAGCGAGTGGATAACGCAAGCCACCCTTATCGGGCGCTGGATCGCGCTCGTCATTCTGGCCGCCGCCGCGCTGGCCTTAATTTTCCCGTCCTTCGCCCAGCGCATGGCGGGCCCTGCCGTGAGCGCCGGAAACGTCCTCAACACCCGAAGCGGACAAACGCGCGGTATGGCATCAGCGTTTCTGGCCGGGCTGGCGGTCGGGCTGCTCTGGTCTCCCTGCGCGGGGCCCATTCTGGGCGCTATTTTCAGCATTAATATCGCGGGGCATTCGGCCATCGCCACCGGCGCACTGTTGGCCGCCTATGGCAGTGGATGCGCGCTGATGCTGGGTTTGCTCGTGTTCGGCGGCCGCACGCTGATGGCACCGTTAAGAGCAAAGTCGGCACTGATGGCGAAGCTGCGCCAGGGAGCGGGTGTGGTGATGTTAGCGGCAGTCGTCCTGAACGCGACAGGGATGACTTCGCTGCTGAAAGGAGCAAACGGCGTCGCAGACCGTCTTGAGACCGCGCTCTTAAATCTGGCGAAGCCTGCGACCACGCCGGTGAAGCTCCAGCCGGTAGTCATGACCGAACCCAGCAGCCAGTTGCCTTCGCTAAGCGGTGGAACAGGGTGGATAAATGGTGACCCTGTCACGTCTGAATCATTGCGGGGGAAGGTTGTTCTGATCGATTTCTGGACGTGGGACTGTATCAACTGCCAGCATACGCTCCCCCATGTGAGGGACTGGGCCATCAAATATCAGTCTCAGGGGTTGGTCGTGATTGGGGTCCATACTCCGGAATATCCGTGGGAAAAACCGCTTTCGTCGGTAAAAAATGCGGTTAATAAATGGCAACTGCCGTATCGGGTGGTGACGGACAACAACTATCAAATCTGGAATGCTTTCGGCAATCAGTACTGGCCCGCACATTACTATTTTGATGCCAAAGGGCAGCTGCGCTATACCGCCTTTGGCGAAGGTGATTATGAGCAACAGGAAAAGGTTATTCAGCAGTTGCTCAAAGAAGCCCGTTCATAATCGGCTCAGGGCTGACGTTGAGCGACGATAAACAACCGCGGAAAAGCCAGCAGTATCTGCCCGTTTTCCTGGAGCGGATACTGCTCTTCCAGCAGTTCATGGTAGCGTTTCAGAAAACGTTTCTGCTCGCTCTCATTCAACTCCTGAAGCCATGGGCGTAAACCGGTGGCGCTGACCCAGTCGATAATCGCCTGGTGCGAATTCATTTTATGGAAATAGGTGGTCCGCCAGATATCTACGTCGCAACCGGCCTCCGACAGGATGTCGTAATAGGCATGTACGCCCGGCAGAGCTTCGCGGCCGCGGTCAGGGTAGTCTTGCTCGAGCGCCACTTCACGCATTGCCACATGCGTGGGTTCCAGCCAGTTGTCAGGCATCTGGATCGCCAGCACGCCGTTTAACCTGAGCTGGGAGACAAGGTGAGGCAGCAGCGTGTAATGGTCAGGAACCCATTGCAGCGACGCGTTGGCATAGATCAGGCTCAGGGGCTGAGCCGGTTTGTACTGGCGAATATCGGCCTCAACGAAGTGGCAGTCAGGTAGCGCGGCGCGTGCTTCCTCGAGCATGGCAGGGGAGTTGTCAACGCCGGTGATGTGTGCGGAAGGCCAGCGATGCCTCAGCAACGCTGTGCTGTTTCCGGGCCCGCAGCCCAGATCGGCAATGGTGGCGGCCTCATCAAGAGGAATTCTGGCGAGCAGTTCCGCGGCAGGACGCGTTCTTTCTGCGCCGTACTGCAGGTAAAGAGCAGGGTTCCAGTCGGCCATCTTCGGTTCTCCGTTTTGCATGCTTCTGCAAGAATAGCACAGGCAAACGCCTGCACCGTGGCAGGCGTCAGGAGAGCAGGCGGTTACAGAATGCCTTTCAGCGCAACATGATAAAGCAGCATGATGGTTTTCCCGTCGACTATCTTGCCGGTTTCAATGCCGCGTAGTGCCTCTTCCAGGGGCATTTCCAGCACGTCGATATCTTCTCCCTCTGCCTTGATCCCGCCGCCTGTGCCGGTTCGGTCTTTCGGCTGGTACTCGGCAACATAAAAATAGAGTTTTTCCGTGACGGAGCCCGGGCTCATATAGGCTTCAAAGATTTTCTGCACGCGAGACACGCGAAAGCCGGTCTCTTCTTCCGCTTCGGCTTTTATGCGGCTTTCGGGATCCATGTTGTCCAGTAACCCCGCCGCAGCTTCAATCAAATTATCCTCATGGCCATTAATAAACACAGGAAAGCGGAACTGGCGGGTCAGGATCACCGTCTTTTTATCGCGGTTATAGAGCAGAATCGTCGCACCGTTGCCACGGTCGTAGACTTCACGGTGCTGCCGCTGCCATTCGCCATCACGTCGCTGCAGGTCGAAGGTGTATTTTTTAAGGACGTACCAGTTATCTGACAGCGTTTCACTGCCGATGATGCGCACATCTGCACGTTTTGATTGCACGTTTGTTCCTCCTTAGGTAGAGTAATCATCATAAACAGCATTATCGTGCAGTTTCAAGATAAAACATGCAACCTCGGGAAGTCATGATGCTCACCAGTCAGCGAAAACAATTGATCCTTGAAAAACTCACCGCCGAGGGACAGGTCCAGTCTAAAGCGCTCAGTGCGCTCTTCGATGTTTCAGAAGACACCATCCGACGCGATTTACGCGAGCTGGCGGCAGAAGGGCGTTTACAGCGCGTGCACGGCGGCGCTCTGCCGTCATCCTCCGCCGTTGCTCCGTTTGCTGAACGCCAGTCTGTGAAAATGGATGCAAAACAACGTGTGGCCCGCAAAGGCGCGCTGCTGATTTCATCAGGCCAGGTAGTGATCGTCGACGGTGGCACCACAACGTCGGCGCTGATTACCTTTTTACCGCCTGACCTGCGTATCACAGTGGTCACGCACAGCCCGAGTATTGCCCTGGGGCTCGTCGATCATCCGTCCATCGAGGTCATTCTGATCGGCGGCCGTTTATATAAACACTCTATTGTCGCGGTTGGCGCAGCGGCCATCGAAGGTATCGGAAATATTCACGCGGATTTGTTTTTCATGGGTGTGACCGGTATCCATCCTGACGCGGGACTGACAACCGGTGATTTTGAAGAGGCATGCATCAAACGAGCATTTTCCGCCAGAGCCGCCGAGACGGTAGTCCTGGCGTCTCCGGAAAAGATAAACGCTGCTTCATCGTTCGTCATCGGGGACGTGTCTTCGGTAAATACTATCGTCGTTGAAGACAATACCGATAAGAACTGGATCCGCGCGGTATCGGATAAAGGAGTATCCGTGGTGCTAGCCTCAGGGCATGAGTGAAGAAGCGTTGAGCTACACGCTCTGCGGCGCATGGCACACCGCCTCGATGTTATGACCATCAGGCGCGATGACGAAAGCGGCATAGTAGTGTTCGCTGTACGGGCGTAATCCCGGCCCACCGTTATCCCGTCCGCCGGCGCGCAGGGCAGCATGATAAAACGCATCGACTTGCTGACGGGTATTAGCAACAAAGGCCAGATGAAGCGGCGCCGGTTTTTCCGGTGTCTGGTAAAGGCAGAGCGAAACGTCACCTGAACTCATTTCGACACCGTAGTCTGGCGTGCCTTCATCAATGAGCTCCACCCCAAGCGGCTTTAGCGCCTCCAGGAAGAACGTTTTACTTTTTTCATAATCACTCACGCCGAATTTAACATGATCAAACATTGTCGACTCCTGAAAAGATGTAGAGAAATTAAGAGTATAGAAGGCGAGTGGAGTCGCATGCTTTCAGGAGCGTGTCATTGTGACGGATATCTCGCTACACGGCAGAGCGTTTCCGTCCGACCCATATCCAGCGCAGGTAGTCATAAAGCCAGTTAAACAGCATCGTGTATGGCAGGAAAAACAGGACAAGACCGATTTCAACAAAAAATGCCTCAGTCATTGTTAAATTCAGCATCACCATAGCGACAGGGATTAAGGTGACGATCAGTCCAGTTTCAAAACCAACCGCATGGATTGCACGAACGAGGAAGGTTCGTTGAAACTGGCGTTTTTTCTGCAGGGAGTCAAAGAGTTTATTAAACACAAAATTCCAGGCCGTTGCGGTAAGTGCAGATATCACGGACAGCGAGCCGGACTGGAGAACCGACACGTTCATCAGCCAGGCAAGCGACAGGGCGATGATAACGTTGGCCGTCACTTCAAAAATGACGGCATGAAAGATTCGCTCTTTAAAACTCTTATCCAGTTCAATTTCCATTTGTTCAGGGCAGTATTTATCAAAAGCTTAAGTATATCAGACATCTTTCAATCCTCTCTAAACGAGGAAGTTGAAGTTATGTTAAATACACCCCAGACCCGCTAATGTGGAATGCACGGCATCGATAAGGGGGGTCTGCGGCTCATGGCCTAAAAAAGCAATCAGTTTTGAATTGTCCATTTCAACCGTCTGCTCCCATAGGTAGCGCATCTCCTGCATCTCACGCAGTGTGGTGTTAAAGGGACTCATCGCAGAGACCAGCCACCAGGGAAACGTTTTCACTTTCGCCTTTATACCGGCACGCTCTGCGGCTAATGTTATGGCTGCGGCCATTGTTGTTCCATCAGGATCCCAATGCCCGCGCATGTGGAAACGGGAAAACGGTTCAAGCTCATCCCGACGCGCCAGCAGTGCTGCGAACGTTTCGGCGACATCCGGCAGATATGCCCACTGATGGCCTGTTCCGGGTTTCCCGGGTTGTTTAACGATCAGCGGCGGGTGACCCGGTTTAACTAATCCCTGTGAAAACCAGTTGTTACCTGCACGGGGACCAAAAAAATCCCCCGCACGCAAAATCAGCACCTTTCCGCCACGCTGCGCATAGTCTGAAAGAGCCTGCTCCATTTGCACCCGTATTGCGCCTTTTCGGGTAACTGGATGCTGAGGAGAATCCTCGCGTAAGAAGGGAAAAGCATCGGGGCCGTAGTTATAAATCGTGCCCGGCAGAACGATTAACGCTCCGTTTCGCTCCGCGGCGCTGATGGTGTGATGAAGCATGGGTAAGACCAGCCGATCCCAGTTCCGATAACCCGGCGGGTTAACGGCATGGACAATCACGCCACACTCTGACGCCGCAGCCTCTACCTGCTCTGCATTTAGCGCATCGCCGCTAATCCAGCGGATACGTGAGTTGTGCTCGTCCTTTTGTGGAGTTCTGCGGCACAATGCGCGAACATCCCATTCATCGCGGATCAATTTACGGGCAATTTCGCCACCAATCCCTCCCGTTGCGCCCAGTATCAGTACCTTATTAGTGTTTTTCATTTTTTTTACTCTTGTTGGATACCTGATTGACATCTTAGTGACTACACGGGCTAAAT
>NZ_POVL01000160.1 GCF_002939185.1 Enterobacter sichuanensis
TATTCTCCGCGAAGCCGAAGCTGGGGTACCCGCCCGTGAACTCTGCCGCAAGCATGCCATTTCCGATGCCACGTTTTACACCTGGCGTAAGAAGTATGGCGGTATGGAGGTGCCTGAAGTTAAGCGCCTGAAGTCGCTTGAGGAAGAGAACGCCAGACTCAAGAAGCTGCTTGCCGAAGCCATGCTGGATAAAGAGGCGCTTCAGGTGGCTCTTGGGCGAAAGTACTGACGACAGACCAGAAGCGGGAAGCCGTGATGCTGATGTGTGATGCGACCGGTCTGTCGCAACGTCGTGCCTGCAGGCTTACAGGTTTATCCCTGTCGACCTGCCGCTATGAGGCTCACCGTCCGGCTGCTGATGCGCATTTATCAGGGCGCATCACTGAGCTGGCACTGGAGCGCAGGCGTTTTGGCTACCGTCGTATTTGGCAGTTGCTGCGCCGTGAAGGGCTTCATGTTAATCATAAGCGCGTGTACCGGCTTTATCACCTCAGTGGCCTGGGCGTAAAACGCAGAAGACGTCGTAAAGGGCTGGCAACAGAACGTCTGCCGCTGCTCCGTCCGGCGGCGCCCAATCTGACCTGGTCGATGGATTTCGTCATGGACGCACTTTCCACCGGTCGCAGGATCAAGTGTCTTACCTGCGTCGATGATTTCACAAAGGAATGCCTGACGGTCACTGTTGCCTTTGGGATTTCAGGCGTTCAGGTCACGCGTATTCTGGACAGCATTGCACTGTTTCGAGGCTATCCGGCGACGATAAGAACTGACCAGGGGCCGGAGTTCACTTGCCGTGCACTGGATCAATGGGCCTTTGAGCATGGTGTTGAGTTGCGCTTAATCCAGCCGGGCAAGCCA
>NZ_POVL01000161.1 GCF_002939185.1 Enterobacter sichuanensis
CCCATCGGGAGAGGGAGGGAAAGATTAATCGCGTTTTTCCAGCAGGGTGCGATACAGCACGCCGCCCAGAATACCGCCGATGATAGGCATGACCCAGAACAGCCACAGCTGCTCCAGCGCCCAGCCACCCTGGAAGATAGCCACTGCGGTACTGCGCGCCGGGTTAACGGAGGTGTTAGTGACCGGAATGGAGATCAGGTGGATAAGCGTCAATGCCAGACCAATGGCAATCGGTGCGAAACCAGCAGGTGCGTGTTTGTCGGTTGCGCCGTGGATCACCAGCAGGAAACCAGCGGTCAGCACAATTTCAATCACGATAGCCGACAGCATGGAATAACCGCCCGGAGAGTGTTCGCCGAAGCCGTTAGAGGCGAAACCGCTGGCTGCCGCGTCGAAGCCCGCTTTACCGCTGGCGATGACGTACAGAACGGCTGCGGCAATAATCCCGCCCACCACCTGGGCGACGATATAACCGATCACCTCTTTCGCCGGGAAACGACCACCGGCCCATAAACCCAACGTCACGGCCGGGTTAAAATGACCACCGGAAATATGACCCACGGCAAAGGCCATGGTTAATACGGTTAAACCAAAGGCCAGCGCCACGCCGACAAAACCAATACCTAATTCCGGGAATGCTGCTGCCAGAACGGCGCTACCGCAGCCACCAAATACCAGCCAGAATGTACCAAAGCATTCTGCTGCCAATTTTCTAAACATAACCACCTCAACATAATTTCCGCACGCTTTCCCGCATGCGGGATATATCGCCATAAAGGGATGACGACTCAAAGAGCCTGTATTTTAAAAACCAATAACATCCCTTCGCCACTTAAG
>NZ_POVL01000162.1 GCF_002939185.1 Enterobacter sichuanensis
CTGCCACGATCGCCGGGAGGGAGTGAAGTCTTTGTTAGGGGATGGCGTGGAACAGTGGGGGCAGAAACTGCCTTACGATCACTGGCAGTTTAATTTTTTCTATCCCGTCAACCTGCCGGCACTGGTGACCATGGTGTATCTGGAGGACGCGGATATCCGGGAAAGTATTTTCCGGCGACTGGATCCCACAGAACCGAGCCAGAGTAGCGTGGGGACATGGAGCCAGCGCGTGGGTGGTTTTTCAGCCAATTTTAATATCAGCAAGGCGCTGCCTGTAAGGATGACGGTGTGCTGGGACTCGGTTATCGATAAAAAGGCGTACGAAACGGAGATCTGGTTCAGTCGGGAGACATGGCAGCAGATGCTCACAGCCTATCCTGATGCCTATAAGCCGGGAAAGACGTATTACCGGGATAATATGATTATCGGACTGGCACCGGGTGGAACGGTGCGGGTCTGGCTGGAGGATAACGGCGATCCTGTTGTGCTCCAGCATCCCGCCCGGCAGTTCACGCTGACAGGAAATGAAATGCTGATATGCAAAGGAGTCACGAAACATCCTGACGGGTATGTTTATTACGGAAAGACACCCGAATTCATCAAGGGAAAAAACTATCCGTATGGTAACTGGTAGGGAGGCTCTGTCCGGCGGGCCGCTGGCCCGGACGGCTGCACGACAGTTAACAACTAGGCACCGAAGAATGAGTGCACCTTCGTGTCGCCAGTAAAAGGGTGGGTGCGGACGGTGTGGCGGATGGATGACCAGCAACAGTGGGAAGACAGCGAGCGGGCGAATGCGGACGCGCTGG
>NZ_POVL01000163.1 GCF_002939185.1 Enterobacter sichuanensis
CTTGTCGAGACTATTTCCAACAGGAGAGATTCTTGATGATGATTTGTTAACAAGCGGTAAGTTCAATCTTCCAATCGAATATATTGAACGGCTTACAAAACTGTATAGCCAATTAATAAACATCGAAATGGAAAATATTGAAATAAAAAAAGTAAGTGATTTCAAGTCAGGCCCTGAATTTATAAGCTCAGTTGAGGGAATTGATTCAAATACAATTTCATCTGGTGAGGATAATCTATTCATTATATTAAAGGCATTAGTTTCACTATCTTATTACTTTGAAAGTTGCATCAACAAGGAAAATTGCAGATCTATATTATTAATAGATGAATATGATGCTACTTTACATCCCTCGCTGCAAGAAAAATTATTTGATCTAATAAATGAGTATTCAGAAAAGTATTGCATTCAAGTATTCATGACCACACACAGCTTGTCTCTGTTAGAATATGCGATTGAAAATAAAAACAAAGTAATCTATTTGCTCAATAATTATACCGATGTTGATTTAATCGAGAATCCATCGATAGTTGACATCAAAATGCATTTAAAAAATGACACAAGAGATAATATATACAATAAAAAAAGAATACCTATTTTTATGGAGGATGATGAAGCCAGATTTGTCATCAATCAAATTTTCGAATATTTTAGTGAATGCGATAAAAAATTCAGATTGGCAAGTAGATTTTTCCATTTCGTCCCCTGTAAAATTGGTGCCGACAATCTTGCAACCATTTTTAAAGACCCCTATTTATTAGAAACCTCTTTGAAATCCATTTGCATTTTAGATGGTGATAAAAAAAATG
>NZ_POVL01000164.1 GCF_002939185.1 Enterobacter sichuanensis
TTTTGTCTTATTCAAAGGCCTTACATTTCAAAAACTCTGCTTACCAGGCGCATTTCGCCCAGGGGATCACCATAATAAAATGCTGAGGCCTGGCCTTTGCGTAGTGCACGCATCACCTCAATACCTTTGATGGTGGCGTAAGCCGTCTTCATGGATTTAAATCCCAGCGTGGCGCCGATTATCCGTTTCAGTTTGCCATGATCGCATTCAATCACGTTGTTCCGGTACTTAATCTGTCGGTGTTCAACGTCAGACGGGCACCGGCCTTCGCGTTTGAGCAGAGCAAGCGCGCGACCATAGGCGGGCGCTTTATCCGTGTTGATGAATCGCGGGATCTGCCACTTCTTCACGTTGTTGAGGATTTTACCCAGAAACCGGTATGCAGCTTTGCTGTTACGACGGGAGGAGAGATAAAAATCGACAGTGCGGCCCCGGCTGTCGACGGCCCGGTACAGATACGCCCAGCGGCCATTGACCTTCACGTAGGTTTCATCCATGTGCCACGGGCAAAGATCGGAAGGGTTACGCCAGTACCAGCGCAGCCGTTTTTCCATTTCAGGCGCATAACGCTGAACCCAGCGGTAAATCGTGGAGTGATCGACATTCACTCCGCGTTCAGCCAGCATCTCCTGCAGCTCACGGTAACTGATGCCGTATTTGCAGTACCAGCGTACGGCCCACAGAATGATGTCACGCTGAAAATGCCGGCCTTTGAATGGGTTCATGTGCAGCTCCATCAGCAAAAGGGGATGATAAGTTTATCACCACCGACTATTTGCAACAGTGCC
>NZ_POVL01000165.1 GCF_002939185.1 Enterobacter sichuanensis
ATCTGATCCTTCAACTCAGCAAAAGTTCGATTTATTCATAGATGGTCGCCTCCTGTTTGCCAAGCTAAATATGTTGTGGTGGCTTTACTGGTCATCGATTGCAGCCATAGATCCGGACTTTGCCGAGGTGATGTAAAATACCTCTGTCCCTGATGGAATACGCTGATGGAGGCCTCTATCAACAAAGCGCTCTTTCAGGAGCCTTGAATAAACCGGGTTTTCCCCATCGCGGTCTGACCTGTCTTGCCATCACTTCATGCTTGCCTGGGCAATCGGTGGTGTTGTTTCTGTCTTACTGATTAAGCAACTTAAGCGCTTATTATTGGTGCACAATACTCCCGCTCTTTGGCCAGGAGCGCCCACACAGTCCGCGCATTCTTGTTAGCCAATGCTACCGAGGCAATGTTGTTATTCCGGCGCGCCATTAGCTGGTTAGCCCAGCTCGATACGGCATCCTGTTTATGTTTGGCCGACTGCAATACCGCCCTGGCACCATGGATAAGCAAGGTCCTCAAATAGGTATCACCTCGCTTGCTTATCCCGAGCAGGACTTGTTTACCCCCACTGGAGTGCTGACGTGGAACCAATCCGAGCCAGGCAGCCAGTTGTCGGCCATTCTCGAAATTGTTGGCTTTACCAATGGTCGCAATCAGCGCGCTGGCGGTAACAGGGCCAATACCAGGGATCTTGCCGATACGCTGGCAGAGAGCATTTTGCCGATAGCACTGCTCAATCTGCTTGTCGAGTGTAGCGATGACATCGAACAGGTACGCCATGTGGTGCTG
>NZ_POVL01000166.1 GCF_002939185.1 Enterobacter sichuanensis
AGCAGCACGGCTTGTTAAGGTTAGTCGCCCTACTATTTACAAGATGATTAACAGTGGTAAGTTAAGTTACACCTCTGTTGTAAAGCACGGGAAGGGTATTAAAGTTATTGATACATCAGAGCTTATTAGAGTGTTTGGTTCTCTTGATGGTGTAATCGATGCTGTAAAACATGATGTAAAAAGTGACGCAGAATCTACAGGTATTAACAGCGTTGGTTTACATGATTTACAACATAGAATCGCTTTACTTGAAGCTGAAAACGATGGTCTTAAAGGGGCTGTTAAGGCTCGAGATGAGCATATTGATTCCCTTCGTCAGGCTATGCAGCTTCTGGAGCACAAGCACGAACCTTCTTCACCACCCCATTCCCCGTGGTGGAAATTCTGGAAAAAATCCTGATCCCGCCATGCTTGAGTTTTCCTCTCCGGCCATGCCGGGGCGTTCGTGAACCTTCCCAAAAATCGCCAGATCTCTGAACGCTCCTCACACTAAAAATATCCACACCCCACGCAAAATTAAATTTTTGCAGATAACTCATTAATATCAGTCAGTTGGTTGTTATTAAATTACGCAGTATTACCTTCTGTAAGGTCAATCCAAGTCGTCGGTGATTCGTGTACGACTTGCCGACGACTCGTCATAGAGTCATCGACGACTCACTCCACACTATCAGTAACTTATGACGACTTGACTCTAGAGTCGAATCGTCGCTTTGGCGTTTTTTTGACCGTGGT
>NZ_POVL01000167.1 GCF_002939185.1 Enterobacter sichuanensis
GGCTGCCCGACTGACGGGTAAGAGTAGAACAACACTGCACAGGTTAATTAAAGCAGGTGACCTGTCCACCTGTAGCGGTGAACGCAATGCAAAAATGGTAGATACTTCAGAGCTTTTACGTGTCTTTGGTCCCTTTGAACAACCGAAGGGTGAACACCATTCTGTACAGGTCTCTGAACAGCGTGATACAGCCTCTGCTGACCAGAGTGAACAGGTGATTCGTCATCTGAAACAGGAGATTGAACACCTGAACACCTTACTTTTGTCCAAGGATTCGCACATTGACAGCCTGAAACAGGCCATGCTCCTTCTTGAAAATCACCAGGCAAAATTAACTGAATCCCCGGCGCCATGGTGGAAATTCTGGAAAAAATCCTGACCCCGTCATGCTTCAGTTTTCCTCTCCGGCCATCCCGGGGAGTTCCTGAACCTTCCCAAAAATCGTCAGATCTCTGAACGCTCCTCACCACTAAAAATACCCACACCCCACGCAAAATTAAAATTTTGAAGATAACTCATTAATATCAGTTAGTTGTGGGTTATTACATTACGCAGTATTACTTTCTGTAAGGTGAATCCAAGTCGTCGGCGATTCGTGTACGACTTGCCGACGACTCGTCATAGAGTCATCGACGACTCACTTAAGACTATCAGTAACTTATGACGACTTGACTCTAGAGTCGAATCGTCATTTTGGTGTTTTTTTGACCTTGAC
>NZ_POVL01000168.1 GCF_002939185.1 Enterobacter sichuanensis
GTGCCGCAGCAGCTACAGGTTGTGACCGGGGGGAGGTTGCAGGGACAACATCTTCGGCATCAAGTGTTATCGGGAGCAGCTCAGGCACGTTGTTTTCTGTTGTTGAAGGAGGACGTAGTTTTCCTTCGCGCCAGTACTGGCGCCACTTGAACAACAAATTATCGTTGATCCCATGCTCACGAGCGAGTTGCGCTACGGAGATCTCTGGTCGATGCGAGAGTTCAACCATTTTGATTTTGAACACAACGGGATAATTAGGGCTTTTTTTACGCACTGCGGTTAATGATTTCATGGATAGCGTCCACCATATTTGGTGTCCACTATCCTCTCAGGAATATCAGGATCTGCCAGACGACGCTTACCATTATCGTAAAACTCCGCATTATTAATTTCAGGTGTGTGACTCAGGGGCCTTAGTCCCCCTTTTACAGGAAGTAGTGTTCTGTCACGACGGGAGCCAGGGTTAATAAAAACGATTCGAGTATGTCTGCAGGGACGATAGAAATCTTCGTGGGGGTTGTCTCGCAGTAGTGGGTACCTGAGAGCGTCTCGGGGGATTAGTATCTTCCGGCCACGGATGTGTTCGAGCCAGCAGTGCTCGCCGCAGCCGAGCGACAGGGCGAAGCCCCGAGTGAGCGAGGAAGCACCAGGGAAGAATACTTTGTATATTCTGCTGACGCTCAATGCCTGAAAAATCATCTCA
>NZ_POVL01000169.1 GCF_002939185.1 Enterobacter sichuanensis
CTGGTCAGCGCGATGACGGTACAGCCGTTACGAATCAGTGAGCCAGCTGCAGTGAAGTTTGTGCCGGTACCTGTAATGGTGTTTCCGCTGATGGCAATAGTGCCAGTGGTATAAATCATGTTTTCTCCAGGCAATAAAAAACCCGCCAAAAGTGACGGGTTATTAATCGTGTTGAATGTCTAATTGGATTATGAGAACGACCCGGTACCTCGGGTAATGGTTAACGTCGGTGATGTAATTGACTTACTTGCTGTTCCGCTTCCTGTGACTGTAATGGTTCCCGTAACTGTATTTGCGGTGATGTTTCTCAATGCATGCCTTACCGATATCCACATCCCAGTATTCCCTGACGGTACGTTAATATTTCCAAGGTCACGTATATTCCCATTGATATTGAGCGTGATGTTAACGACCGTTGTTCCGGTAAGCGATGACACATAAATCAGACCTTCGAGAAGGGCGGATTTCGCAAGCGAGGAATTAGAGGAGTCTGTGAATGTTATCGCTCTGGTAGCTGTTGTAGCGCCTGAAACGACAACGTCTGCTCCAACTCCAATATTCGCTATATCACCGACAAAAGTCGTGGCCTCAACACTACCCTTAAAGCTTCCATTTGTTGCATATACTGTTCCACGGATAGTGACGTTATTAAATACAGCGTAACCCGATTTATTAATATGCCAGCCAACATT
>NZ_POVL01000017.1 GCF_002939185.1 Enterobacter sichuanensis
TCTTTTTTACTGCTGCGCCGCAGCACCGCCTGCACCCGAGCCACTACTTCCCCCGGATGATAAGGCTTCACAACGTAATCATCGGCACCGTACCGCAGGGCGCCAATGCGATCGGGAGTATCCCCCATGGCCGTGACCATAATCACCGGCACATCGCTTTTACGACGCAGGCCAGCCAGCACTTCGGTGCCGTTAAGCCCCGGCAGCATCACGTCCAGCAGAATGAGGTCTGGCTTCCACCGCTGTGCCATATCCAGCCCGGAATGACCGTCCCCGGTAATGGTCACGTCGTAATTTTCCCGCCGTAAATAGGCTTCGAGCACGCCAGCCGCATCGGCGTCATCTTCAATAATCAGCACTCTTCTGGACAACATCCGTTCACCTTGACCATTTCTTAACACTATCCCGACGATTCATTGATTCAGCCAAATCATACTGCGCCAACATTGTGTGGCCGTCCTGTATCAGGAGACGCCAGCGTCTGTATGGAGAGCAGTATGATAGCGATAAATAAAGTCCTGTATATGTCCGTCCCGCTTCTGATGATCGTGACTTCCGGCGTGCAGGCGGATGATGGCACCGCTTCCGATTCCCTAACCGTCGGGCTGGGAGGGCAATACGCCCCGCGTTACTCAGGCTCAGACAAGCAGGTGTGGCAGGTGGTTCCTGTGCTGCAGGGACGCAAAGGCGCTTTCTTCGTTGATGCGCAAAAAGGGGTGGGGTATGACCTGCAAAACGACAGCGGCTGGTATTTCGAACACACGCTGGGCTACGACCCCGGAAGGGCTGATAAAAATTCAGGCTGGCGTGAGGGTGCAAACAACCTGAAAGGGATGGGGGACATTGATGCCACCCTGAATGCCGGCCTTGCCGTCGGCTGGCAGGCCGCGCCATGGCTGAGTATGGAAGGCAAAGCGACGCTGCCGTTAACCGACAGCCAGGGGGCAAGCTATCAGGCCTCCGTTACGCTGATCCCGGTACAAAATAACCAGGACACGATCGCCTTGCAGTCTGCGGCCCTGTTTGGCGACAGCCGTTACCTGAATACCTGGTATGGGGTCAGCGAGCAGCAGAGCCGCCGCACCGGCTATCGCCGCTATGCTGCGCCGGGTGGATTTTACGGCGTCGACACCAGCCTGACCTGGAGCCATCAGTTCGATGCCCACTGGGGGACGGTCCTGAGAGCGGACTATACCTGGCTTGGCGACCATGCAAATGACAGCCCGATAGTGCTGCGGCGTAATGAGGGGTCTGCAACCGCCGCTATCACCTGGACATTCTAAATTCGTGGATCACGATGTGAGCGAGAGGGAGAGGATTACTTCTTCTTATCCATCATCGCCTTTAAATCAGCAAAGGGGTTAAACGTGGCGACGCCCACGTCTTTTTGCGCGTCTTCCCCGGCAACCACGGTAGTACCGTACTGATCCGCTTCGGTGTATTTCGAATGTTCGTGATCGTGGCAAAACAGGCACAGCAGTTCCCAGTTGCTGCCATCTTCCGGGTTGTTGGTATGGTCGTGATCGATATGGTGAACCGTGAGTTCACGCAGATTGGAATAGACAAACTCGCGCGAGCAGCGTCCACACACCCAGGGATAGATTTTTAATGCTTTTTCGCGATAGCCGCTTTCCAGCCGCGCGTAGTTTTTGGGGATCAAAGCCATTGCCGGTTTTACCTGCCATGAAAAGAGTGGGGAAGATTATATCCCATTATGGGGCGGAATGAAGAATCACGCTATTCTGTCAATTTATTTGATGCTTTCCGTTAAATAAACGGCATTTATTCTTATCGGGTAATGCGTAAAGTGGACAGAACGCAACGTATTATCAGGAAAAATGGTTATGAAAAAGATCGGATTTTTATCCTTTGGTCACTGGACGCCTTCGCCACAGTCGGGCACGCGCTCGGCGGCAGACACGCTGCTGCAGTCCATTGATTTAGCCGTGGCGGCTGAGGAGCTGGGGGCAGACGGCGCCTATTTCCGCGTGCACCACTTCGCCCGACAGCTTAGCTCGCCGTTCCCTCTGCTGGCCGCCATTGGCGCAAAAACGAAAACCATCGAAATCGGCACGGGCGTGATCGATATGCGTTACGAAAATCCGCTGTATATGGCCGAGGATGCGGGTGCGGCGGATCTGATTTCCGGCGGTCGTTTGCAGCTTGGCATTAGCCGCGGCTCTCCGGAACAGGTTATTGATGGCTGGCGGCATTTCGGCTATGTCCCGCAGGAAGGGGAAAACGAGTCGGATATGGCGCGTCGTCATACCGAGGTGCTGCTTGAGGTGCTGCGTGGGGAAGGGTTTGCCAAACCAAACCCGCAGCCAATGTTCCCCAATCCGCCGGGGCTGCTGCGCCTGGAGCCCTATTCCGAAGGGCTGCGCGAGCGTATCTGGTGGGGCGCGGGTTCTAATGCGACGGCGGTATGGGCGGCAAAACTGGGCATGAATCTGCAAAGTTCAACCCTGAAAGACGATGAAACCGGTGAGCCGTTCCATATTCAGCAGGCAAAACAGATCCGCGCCTACCGTCAGGCCTGGAAAGACGCAGGGCATACGCGCGAGCCGCGCGTGTCGGTTAGCCGCAGTATTTTTGCGCTGATGGACGACCGTGACCGGATGTATTTCGGTGCCAGCCGCAACGACAGCGATAGCGTGGGTTATCTTGATGAGAAAACGCGCGCCATCTTCGGGCGCAGCTATGCCGCGGAGCCGGATAAGCTGGTTGAACAGCTGAAAAAGGACGAGGCGATTGCCGAGGCCGATACGCTCTTACTGACCGTGCCGAACCAGCTCGGTGTGGATTATAATGCGCACGTGATTGAGTCCATTCTCAAACATGTCGCACCGGCAATGGGCTGGCGCGAGTAGTTGTTACGCTAGCAGCCGTGAGATCGTTATGGAAAATCTGGCCCTCTGGTATCGCCGGTTTGGCGAGCCAGAATCTGTTCTGCAACCTGAAACCGCGTCATTGGGGGCGCTAGCACCGGGCCATCTCCGTGTCTGGATGCTGTTTTCGCCAGTCAATGCGTCCGATCTCATTCCCATCACGGGCGCCTATCGGCACAGAACCCCGTTACCGGCGGTAGCGGGGTATGAAGGCGTAGGTGTCGTTACTCAGGCTCCCGCGTCGTTTAGTCATCTGCTGGGTAAACGTGTTCTGCCGCTGCGTGGGCAAGGCACCTGGCAGCGCTATGTGGACAGCCCGGCAGAGTATGCGATACCCGTTCCGGACGCTGTCGACTCGCGCCTGGCCGCGCGGGCCTATATCAATCCGCTGGCGGCGCAGATGATGCTGACCCGCTACCCCGCTCAGGGAAAACGGGTGTTGCTTACGGCTGCAGGATCCGATTGCGGCATTCTGCTGGGGCAGTGGGCGCGTCAGGCGGGGGCGGAAGCTGTGTACGGCATTCACCGTTCTGCGGTTCATGCGCAACGGCTGGAGGCGATGGGGATCATTCCTGTTGCGCAGCATGACGCGCAGCGGATCGCCTCCGTCGCCGCGCGCAGCGACGTCGTTTACGATGCCACCGGCGGGTCGCTTGCGGAAGCGATCCTCAGCGTGATGCCCGGGCAGGGGATGTTTGTCTGCTACGGACTGCTCTCCGGCCAGACTTTCCGACAGCTGCGTCCTGAGCCACGCGTGGCGTGGTTCCATATCCGTAACGGCCTGGATGCGCTCAGCGCGGAGACGTGGCGCACGGCGTTCGATCGCATCTGGCTTCGCCTGCCCGCCAGCCGGTACAGCGATGTCGCGGTATACCCCCTGGCGGAATGGCAGAGGGCGCTCAGTGCTTATCGTGAAGGTGGAAGGACCTGCAAGCCCCTCCTGTCAATGATGGACTGACCGCTACTGATGGCTCATATCGCTTAGCAGCACGGCGATACTTTGCCCGCCCGCCGTCTGTTCCAGAGCAATTTTGACGATGATGGTCAGCGGGACGGAGAGCAGCATCCCTACGGGCCCGAGCAGCCAGCCCCAGAATATCAGGGACAAAAAGACCACCAGCGTGGAGAGCCCCAGCCCTCGCCCCATCATGCGAGGCTCAAGAATATTGCCGAACACCAGATTGATCGCCAGATATCCGGCCAGCAGAACCAGCGCGTCATAGAACCCACTGAACACCAGCACCTGAAGGATAGGGGGGATTGCCGCCAGCACCGACCCGATGTTGGGAATATAGTTGAGCGCAAACGCCAGTAATCCCCAGACAAACGCAAAGCGGACGTCCAGCGCCAGCAGCATCAACCAGACGACAACGCCCGTCACCAGGCTAATAGCCGTTTTCAGCACCAGATAGCGGGAAACGCTGTCCAGCGCGCGTTGAATGGCCCCCATTCCCTCAACCGGCCGGACCATGATCTGCTGCAGCTTCGCCGGCAGCTGGGGCACCTCCAGCAGCATAAACACCACCGTTAAGAACAGCAGGAAAATGGAGGTCATGGCATTGGAAAGCTGCGTCAGCAGGCTGGTGACAACTGTCATGGCCGCATTGGGATCGATATATTTAAGGAGCTCTTCGACCGAGACTTCGATCCCTGCGCGCTGCAGCCAGGGTTCCATCTGCAGCAGTGGTATTGCCAGCGAAGAGCGGTATTTCGGTAGCGTTCGGGCCAGCTCATTCAGCGAAGTGCCGAGATAAGCCACCAGCAAGACCATGGCAATAATAATAATGCTGATAAGCAGCGTGATCGCCAGCACGCGCGGGATGCGTAGCCGCGTCATGCGCTGCACCAGCGGGTTAAGGATCACCGCAATAAACAGCGCCAGAATAAACGGCACAATGATGTCGGCGGCAACGCGAACGCCTGTCAGTATAATCACCAGCATGCCCAGCATGATGACAGTTTTTAACCCGTTCAGGGTAATGATGGGTTTGGCCATGGTGACTCCGCAATGTTCTTTTTATTTATAATAAAGGTGAAGGGCGATGCAATAAACTAACCAAAATCAAACGGGATGAGTAAAGAATTGCAAAGACTTTGAGTTAAATCCTGGCTTATGGTACAAATTTGGCGTGTTCAACTACCGAGGACAATTTTGATCCGCAAAGACGAGAAGCAACACCGCGGATAATTGTAATTTTATGGACAATATGTTCAGGACGTACTCTTCAAACCACACTGCTGTATTTTTCACCTCTTTTTACCTGCTTTCTGGTGAGCAACACTGGCGCACCGCACTATAGTCATATCTTCTGCCTGAGCTGGCGCTAAGCGCTTAGCTATCTGATTTCAATTCGTATTTTTTGGTTTGCTGCGTACAGCGAGCCACGATGGATTATATTCTCAAGCAGGAGAAAAACATGTTTTACTGGATCCTTTTAGCTCTGGCAATTATCGCGGAAATTACCGGCACGCTGTCGATGAAATGGGCAAGCGTCAGCGAGGGTAATACCGGATTTATTTTAATGCTGGTGATGATTTCCCTTTCTTATATTTTCCTCTCGTTTGCGGTGAAGAAAATTGCGCTGGGTGTCGCATATGCCCTGTGGGAAGGGATCGGCATTTTATTAATTACGCTGTTCAGCGTGCTGATATTTGACGAAACATTAACAACCATGAAGATCGCTGGCTTAACAACGCTGGTCGCGGGTATTGTGCTGATTAAATCGGGTACCCGTAAACCGACTAAACAGCTGAAGGAGCAAAACCATGCAACAGTTTGAGTGGGTTCATGCGGCCTGGCTGGGGCTTGCCATCGTGCTGGAAATTCTGGCGAACGTTCTGCTGAAATTCTCCGACGGTTTCCGTCGTAAAGTTTATGGCCTGCTGTCGATTGCCGCGGTGCTGGGGGCATTCAGCGCCCTGTCCCAGGCGGTCAAAGGGATCGACCTGTCGGTGGCCTATGCGCTGTGGGGCGGTTTTGGTATCGCCGCCACGCTGGCCGCAGGCTGGGTACTCTTCGGGCAGCGTTTAAATAACAAAGGCTGGATCGGGCTTATACTGCTGCTTGCCGGCATGATCATGATAAAACTCGCCTGACAGACTTCACGCCATGATTTACAGGCAGCGAAATTCGCTGCCTGTATTACGCTTAGAAAAGCAAAACCGTGAAGAGGATGGCTGATGTATCGCACATTAAGCTGGCGCAATATTCCCAATGCGAGAACGTTGTTTGCCATGGTCTTCATGGCGGGGATCGGCTTAATTATCTCCATCGTCGCACTTCTCTATCTTTCCCTGCATCTTATCAGTACCAAAACCAATGAAATTGATGAACACCGCACGGCGCTTTCCGTGCAGGGCGCCATTCAGACATCGGTAAATCGCGTCTCCTCGCTGGTGCTTGATAACGCCGTCTGGGACGATGCGGTGCGGGAGGCTTACCGCTCCACGCTGGATACCGAGTGGTTGTACAACACCTGGGGCGCCGGATTTAAAATCAACAACCTCTATGACGGCACCTTCGTGCTGGATGAACATTTCAATGTCATCTGGGGATCGTTTAAAAGTCAGCCTTTTCAGGAGACGACGCTCGATTTTTTCGGCAAAGGCCTGAAAGCCCTCATTGACCAGCATGCGCGCGCCTTAGCGAGCGAGAAAAATATCTATGCCGGGATCAGCAAAACGCGAAGCGGCGTCGCCTTTGTGGGGATTGGGCTGATACGCCCAATGGTTGGACGATTGCGGGTGACCGATGGAACGCGCCGCTATCTGGTGATTACCCGTCACCTGAATGCCCGAATATTGTCTGACCTGGGGGCGACCTTTCAGATTGAGAACCTCAACTTTACGCCGGAAAAAATCAACGCGCTGAGCATGCCGCTGCGCAGCGCGGCAGGGGAGTTGGTCGGTTATCTGAACTGGCAGGCGCGGCTTCCGGGTGCGCAGGCCGCCCGGGCGGCCTCTTCTGACATCAGACAGATTGTGGTGCTGGCCTCGGCTCTGATCCTGCTTTTTATTCTGGTGAGCAGCGTGGGGCTGTACAAGCTTGCCCGCGGAGAGAGTCTGGCGCGTCTGGTCGCCAGAACGGACTGGCTAAGCCGTCTGCCGAACCGGCGTGCGCTCATTGAAGCGCTGGACCGGGTGAGTTTACGGGGGGATATCGACGTCAAAAGCGTGGTGTTCATCGATCTGGATGGCTTTAAAGACGTCAATGATATCTACGGTCACAGCGTGGGTGACGATCTGATTGTGGCGATTGCGAAAACACTGAATGAACGCGTGCCGCCGGGCGGAATGCTGGCGCGAATGGGCGGGGATGAATTTGCCATGACCATTGGCGGAGATAACGCGGAAGCCCGGGCCGCCGCGTTTGCCGTTTCGGTGCTGGACGCGTTCGCCACCCGGATTCAGCTGGGGGAACGCACAATCCATATGGGGGCCAGCATCGGTATCGCCAGCGGAACCCTGATTGAATGCACCAGCTCCGAGCTGTTTCGTCGCGCCGATATTGCCATGTATCATTCCAAAATGAGCGGGAAAGGGCGGATTACCCACTACGACGCCGAACTGAACAGCGCCCGTGAACGCAAGCTGGCGATTGAGAATCAGATCCGTAACGGCCTGGAGCGTGATGAGTTCGAGGTCTGGTATCAGCCGATTATTGACGCCCACAGCCAGAAAATGAGCAGCGTCGAGGCGCTGGTCCGTTGGCCACGGCGTCCGGAAGGGCCCCTGGGCCCGGATACCTTTATCACCATCGCGGAGACCAGTGGCCTGATTTACAAACTGGGGCAGTTTGTGTTGCAGCGTGCCTGTCAGGATCTGCAGCCGTACAGTGACTTAACGCTCTCGGTTAATATCTCCCCCGCACAATTTCGCGATCCTGCCTTCGAAGAAAAAGTCGCCAGCGTGCTGGAGATCACCGATTTTCCGGCCAACCGACTGCAGCTTGAGGTCACCGAGTCCTATGTGCTGGAAAACCCGGAGCGTGCCCGTATGGCAATAGCCAACCTGAAAGCGTTGGGTATCGCGGTAGCGCTGGATGACTTTGGCACCGGTTATTCAAGCATTGGCTATTTACGGCGTTTCAACTTTGACACCATCAAGATCGATAAGTCGCTGGCCGGGCTGGTAGACAATGATGAACAGGCGGCCGCGCTGGTGAGCGGCACGGTGCGGATCGCCAATGCGCTGGGCATGGCGGTGGTTGCAGAAGGGGTCGAAACCGAAAAGCAAATGAAACTCCTGCGGCTGGCTGGCTGCGATCAGCTGCAGGGTTTTTGGTTCAGCCAGCCCATGCCGATAGAGTCAATCAAGGCGTTACATCAGGTCAGACGGTGCTGATTTACTGCTGCGCCAGCGCTTCCAGCTGGTCGCGAAACCCGGTGACGGACAGGGCCCGGTTATCGGCACGCCAGCGGTCTTTCGCCGCCGGGGCGGAGCTCTGAACACCGATCAACTGCCAGCCGTTTTCCGTTTTCAACATCAGCGGTGAGCCGCTATCGCCTGGTAACGTATCGCACTGGTGAGAGAGTACGCTGGTTTGCGCCCAGCCGGTCACAATGCAGTCGGTGTGCGTGTAAAGCGTATCCAGATGATCGACAGGATAGCCTGATTGCGTCACCTTCCGGTCTGCGGCTTTCAGCGCGGCGGTAAGGGCGGCTTTATCACCGTCAAACAACGGCAGTGGCGTAATACCTGAAGGCGGGTAGCGTAAAACGATCAGGCCAAAGTCCCATGAGGCGGCGCCGGGCGGCACAATCCAGCCGTCACCATCCGGTTTCAGGCGTTTGCCGAGAGAGGGATCTACCCGGCCTTCAATGCCGTGGATTTCATAGCGCCAGGTGCCTTTTTGCGACACAAAGCGCAAGGCAACCGCTTTATCCGGCTTGCCGTTTGGCGGCGTTAACAGACAGTGGCCTGCCGTCAGGGCAAGCTGCGGGGTGATCAACGTGGCGGTACATAAGTTACCGCTGGCGGTTTCCAGCTGACCTATAGCATCCCAGGGGGCCTGGGTGGGATCGGCGACGCGCGTGCGATCGTCATGACCGAAAAAAAGCGTCTTTAGCTCTTTCGCGCTAATGGTGTCATCACCGCCATCATCCGCATGTGAGAATCCAGAAAAAAGACCAAACGTTCCCAGTAACAACACAACAGATTTACGCATATCACACTCTGGTGGGGGTAATTATGATTATTAAAAGTGAACCCTATGAAAATACTATAGACGGGACAGCGCTAAAGTGGGAGTAAAATCAGCGTGCTACATTCAGGAAAGATAAAAATGGCTGGCGATGAGCGCGCATAAAATAAGCAGGATCAGAATCAGCTCAAACCGATAGCGTCGCAGCATACGCCCTCCAGATAAAAAAACGGCGCGGAACCTTTTCCGGTTCAGCGCCGGTTTACCAACGTGCCCCGAAGGGCACGGTTAAGCTTGTACTCTTACGCAGCTGGCTGTGCAGCTGGTTTAGCAGCTTCGTGTTTTACTGCTTTTTTATGATGCTTTTTAGCAGCCTGCGCTTTCTGTTCTACAGCTGGTTTGGTCGCTTTTTTGTGGTGCTTTTTAGCGGCCTGCGCTTTCTGCTCTACAGCAGGTTTAGTCGCGTCTTGTTTTACGGCTTTTTTGTGGTGCTTTTTAGCCGCTTGCGCTTTTTGCTCAGCAGCAGGTTTAGCGGCTTTATGATGTTTCTTGTGGTGTACCGCTTTTGCAGGCGCAGCGGTGGTGGTTGCAGCTGGCGCAGCGGCAGCTGGAGCAGTTGCAGTAGTCTCAGCAGCGAACGCAGCAGAAGACAGACCCATAGCAGCGGCAACAACCAGAGCTAATACTTTATTCATGTTCATACCCTCGAATTTGGTTTTTCATTTAACCCCACTGCGGGGCCGTTGAAATAACTATATCCCTGTAAATTCGGGGTTTCCGTGAGTGATTGGTATCGGCGTGTAACGGAATGTACAAAGGGGGAGAAGCGTGTACGAACAGGCCCGTTCGTACACGTGAGGGCTATTTCTTTAACGCAGCCAGAATTGCAGCCGGTGGCTGGCTGCCAACAATCGAGCGTGATTCAGGCTCAATGACCACCATGAACGGTGTGATGTTGATGCCCAGCCTTTCAGCCAGCGCAGACTGGCGAGCGATCCGGTCGGAACAGGCCTGCGTTGTGTCGTTATCCGGTAAAAAACCCGTCATCGCTTTTTGCAGGCTTTTGACCCTGTCGGTTGAACACCAGACGCGCCCCATATCCTCAATGACCGAGTCGCGAATAGCGTCGGGGGCAACGGTCAAAAACGACATGGTCAAACCGGCATCCGTATACTGCCTGACGTTTTTCACCACGTTGCTGCAGTAGATGCACTGGTTATCAATAAACACCAGTAGCTTGTATTTTTCTGCGGGAGCCTGAAATGTGATGGGCTGGAGGTCAGCGAGAGAGTGGGTGATATCGTTATATGCTTCTTGCGGAGTGTTATCCGCGGCCGCGAAGGTGCTTAAACTCGTCGCACACAGTACGGCTAACGCCATCGTTTTCATTATGCCTTTCATTATTCATCCCTTTATTTATTGTTAACCCTGGCCTGATTGCGGTGTATTTATATAGCTAGGATTTAACTACATACCTCAAGTGCGCTCGGAAAGGAATGTGCAAAATCATCTTCTTATGCAGAAGGGCAAGGAAAGTGCCGGAGCGCGCTCCGGCAGAAGGGAATTACAAATAACGTGAAGTGAGATGTTCGCGGAAGTAACGGATATTGAGATCTTCCCCCGTCGCCTGGGTAATCAACTGCGAGGTGGTAAAGCGGCTGCCGTGCTGCCAGATGTTCTGGCGCAACCAGTCAAACAGCGCCGAAAAATCACCTTCAGCGATTGAGGACTGCAGATCCGGAAGCGCCGTTTTCGCCGCATGGAACAGCTGTGCGGCATACATGGCCCCCAGCGTATACGACGGGAAGTAACCAAATCCACCGTCGGTCCAGTGAATATCCTGCATACAGCCGTTGCGGTAGTTGTCTTTGGTTGATAACCCAAGCCAGGCCTGCATTTTTTCGTCCCACAGGGCGGGAATGTCGTCTACCTCGATCTCGCCGTTGATCAGCGCGCGCTCAATCTCATAGCGCAGCACCACGTGCGCCGGGTAGCTCACCTCATCGGCATCCACGCGGATGTAGCCCGGCTTCACGCGCTGGTTCCAGGCGATAAAGTTCTCTTCGCTGAACGCCGCCTGGCTGCCAAAGCGGGCGTGCACCGCAGGGAGAAGATGTTTAAGGAAGGCCTCGCTACGGCCAAGCTGCATTTCAAAGAACAGGCTTTGGGATTCGTGGATCGCGGTTGAGCGGGCGAGGGCAATCGGCTGTCCTGCCCAGGCGCGCGGCAGGTTTTGTTCGTAGCGCGCGTGTCCGGTTTCGTGGATCACGCCAAACAGCGCGCTGAGCAGTTCATCTTCGTCATAGCGCGTGGTGATGCGCACGTCCTCCGGTACGCCTCCGCAGAACGGGTGCGCACTCACGTCCAGGCGACCGCCGTTAAAATCGAAGCCGAGCATCTTCATCGCTTCCAGCCCCAGCTCGCGCTGTGTTGCCGTTGGGAAGGGGCCCTGCGGGGGAACAAACGACCGTTGAGCCTGTTTTTCCACCACGCTTGCCAGCAGGTCCGGCAGCCAGGATTTCATATCGCCGAACAGAACGTCCAGACGGGCGCTGGTCATGTCGGGCTCAAAAATATCCAGCAGTGCGTCGTACGGTGTGCACCCTTTGGCTTCGGCCCGCAGACGAGCCTCTTCGCGGCTGAGTTTGACCACCTCTTTCAGGTTGGTGGAAAAGCCCTGCCAGTCGTTAGCGGGGCGCTGGGTGCGCCAGGCGTGTTCACACTTGCTGCCCGCCAGGGATTTGGCCTCCACCAGCGATTCCGGCAGCAGTGAGGCCTGCTGATATTGACGCGTCATTTCCCGCAGGTTGGCGCGTTCGACGTCATTCAGATCTTCACCTGCTGCCGCAGCCAGCAGATCGCCCACTTTCTTATCGGTCAGGATCTGGTGTTGCAGGACGCTCATTTCTGCCAGCGCTTCGCCGCGCGCGGCGCTGCCGCCAGGCGGCATCATGGTGAACATGTCCCAGCTGGCGATGGAGGAGAGGTGCGAGAAACGGGAGAGGCGCTGGAAGGTTTTCACAAGTGACTGATAGGCGGATGTTTTTTGCAATTGTTTTTCCTCTTGCCAGGGATGTGTTTCAGGGAGCATACAATGAAACAGACCAAATTCCCCAACATTTCCCGCACGGAGGAGATCTCTGCAGATTTCCTTCGCTGAAACCGTCGCCGGCATCCCGGCAGACGGTTTTCGCTGGGCACTTAGGCCTTATCACGCATAACCTGTTGCAGGATCGCCAGCGCCTGGGTGAACTGGGCATCCGGAATGGTCAGCGGATAAAGGAAGCGGATCACGTTGCCGTACTGGCCGCAGATCAATAACAGAAGGCCCTGAGCGAGAGCTTTTTGCTGGATCGCCTGCGCGATGGCGGCCGAAGGTTCACGGCTTTCGGGATCAAAAAACTCTGCTGCAATCATCGATCCTCTTCCCCTTATCGCCACGAGCGCAGGAAAGGTGCTCTGGATCTCCTCCAGCGTGGCTTTCAGTCGATCGCCCAGATGACGGGCGCGCTCGCACAGCGACTCGTTGTCGATAATATTCAGCACCGCGTGCGCGGCGGCCACCGCAAGCGGGTTGCCGGCATAAGTCCCCCCCAGACCACCGGGAGCCGGCGCGTCCATGATTTCGGCGCGACCCACCACGCCAGACAGCGGCATTCCACCCGCCAGGCTTTTAGCCATCGTCATCAGGTCGGGCTTGTCGGCGTAATGTTCCATGGCAAACAGTTTACCTGTACGGGCGAAGCCGCTCTGCACTTCGTCGGCAATCATCACGATCCCGTGCTCATCACAGATTCGGCGGATAGCGGCCACCAGCTCTGGCGGGGCGACGTTGAATCCGCCTTCACCCTGGATGGGTTCAAAGATAATCGCCGCCACCTGTTTCGCCTCAATGTCTGCTTTGAACAGGCGTTCTATCGCCGTAATGGCATCCTGTGTCGTGATGCCGTGCAGCTCAGAGGGATACGGCACGTGATAAACCGACCCCGGGAAGGGGCCAAATCCCAGCTTATAAGGCGCGACCTTGCCGGTTAAGGCCATGGTCATATAGGTTCGGCCGTGAAAGCCTCCCCCGAAGGCAATCACACCCGGTCTGCCGGTGTGGGCCCGGGCGATTTTAATGGCGTTTTCCACCGCTTCTGCGCCCGTGGTGAAGAACGCCGTTTTGGCCGGGCTCTGGACCGGGGCCAGCTCGTTTAGTTTCTCGGCTAATGAAACATAGCTTTCATACGGCACAATCTGGTAGGCCGTGTGGGTGAACTGGTGAAGCTGTTTTTCCACTGCGGCCACCAGTTCAGGATGACGATGGCCGGTATTCAGCACCGCGATCCCGGCGGCGAAATCAATATAGTCGTTGCCTTCCACGTCGGTAAGGGTGGCATTCTCCGCCGTGCGGGCAAAGAAATTACACATTACGCCTACGCCGCGCGGGGTGGCAGAAAGTCTGCGCTGATGAAATTCCTGGTTACTCATGTCAGATACCCTTTTGTCAAAACGATCATACGCCAAGACGATCGCGCAGGCTGTAATACGCCGCGCCCATCGCCGTAAATGGAATCCGCAGGCTGCGGCCGCCCGGGAAGGGGTAGTGCGGGAGGTTGGCAAACGCATCAAAGCGCTCAGCGTCACCGCGCAACAGTTCCGAGATCAGCCGTCCGGCCAGGTGGGTGCAGGTCACGCCGTGGCCGCTGTAGCCCTGCATGTAATAGATGTTTTTATCCAGACGACCAAACTGCGGCATACGCGACAGGGTCAGCAGGAAGTTGCCTGTCCAGCGGTAGTCGATTTTGACGCCGGCCAGCTGAGGGAAGGTTTTCAGCAGCTTTGGCATCACCAGACGCTCGACATCGTCCGGATCGCGTGCGCCATAGACTACGCCACCGCCGTACAGCAGGCGGTTGTCGGCGGTGAGACGGTAGTAATCCAGCAGGTAGTTACAATCTTCCACGCAGTAGTTATTGGGGATCAGCGTGCGGGCTACCTCTTCCGGCAGCGGGGCGGTGGTCACCACCTGAGTGCCGCAGGGCATGCTGCGTTTTGCCAGTTCCGGTTCTATCTTATCGCCCAGATAGGCATTCCCGGCGACGATCACGTAGCGGGCCGTCACCTGACCATGCTGTGTGCTCACCACGGCGGGGCTGGTGTGCTGAATGGCGGTGACCGGGGACTGTTCATACACCCGCCCGCCGTTCAGGCGAATGGCGTCCGCTTCGCCGATCGCCAGGTTCAGCGGATGAATGTGCCCCCCGCTGCGGTCCAGCAGCGCGCCGGTATAGCGTTCGCTGTCGACTTCCCGGCGGATGGCGTTGGCGTCCAGCAGCTCCAGCTGCGTGTTGCCGTAGCGTTCCCAGTTGGCTTTTTGCTCCTCCAGCGTTTCCAACTGCTTATGGTTTAACGCCACAAACAACCCGCCGGGACGATAGTCGCACTGGATCTGATAGCGCTGGATACGCTCCCGGATGATCTCCCCGCCTTCAAACATCATGCTCCCGAGGACTCTGGCGGCATCGTGTCCGTAGTTTTTCTCAATCACGTCGATATCGCGGCTGTAGGAGTTAACCAACTGGCCGCCGTTGCGTCCGCTGGCGCCGAAGCCAATGCGCGCCCCTTCAAGGAGCACCACGTCGTAGCCCATTTCGGCGAGATGCAGCGCGGAGGAGAGGCCGGTATAGCCGCCGCCCACCACGCACACGCCACAGCTGATGGACTCGTTAAGCGTCGGGAAAGGTTCGTAAGCGTTCGCGCTGGCCGCGTAGTAGCTGGTGGTATGTTCGGTCATGATTGAGACTCCAGGGCAATCCAGATGGTTTTCAGTTCAGTAAATTTTTCGAGCGCGTGCAGGGACTTATCGCGACCGTTGCCGCTCTGCTTATAGCCGCCAAAGGGGACGGTCATATCACCGTCGTTATAGTTATTGACGAAGACCGAGCCTGCTTTCAGGCGGCGGCTCATGCGATGCGCGCGGGAGAGATCGCGGGTCCATACCGCCGCGCCAAGCCCATATTCACTGTCGTTGGCCAGCGTTAACGCTTCCTCTTCGGTTTTAAAACGGGTGACGACCAGCACCGGCCCGAAAATCTCGTCCCGGCACAGCGGGGAGTCAGGGTCGATGTCGACAAAAATGGTTGGACCGACTGCGCAAGGCCACGATTGTTCCCGCCCGTCCAGCAGCAGCGTACCTTTCCGGGTTCCCTCGCGAATAAACGTGTGGACGGTATCGGCGTGCCCGGCGTCGATGAGCATCCCCATCGTGCTGTCAGGATCGAGCGGATTGCCCGGCTGCCAGTGACTGTCCTGCGCTTTCAGCCTTGCCAGAAAGTCATCGGCGATGCTGTCTTCAAGCAGCAGGCGGGTACCGGCGATACAGACTTGCCCCTGGTTGTAAAAAATCCCGGCGGCGGTCGCGCTCACGGCCTTGTCCAGGTCCGTGCAGTCGGCAAAGATAATGTTGGCGCTCTTGCCGCCGGCCTCCAGCCAGACGCGCTTCATGTTGCTTTCTCCCGCGTCCTTTAACAGCTGCTTGCCGGTACGGGTTGAGCCGGTAAACGTCAGCACCTCAACCTCCGGATGCAGTGCCAGCGCCTGGCCTGCTTCGTGGCCGTAACCGCTTATCACATTCAGCACGCCGTCCGGCAAACCCGCCTCTTTCGCCAGCCCGGCCAGCCGCAGGGCGGTGAGCGGTGATTTCTCCGACGGTTTCAATACCACGCTATTGCCCGCGATCAGCGCCGGGCCCAGCTTCCAGCAGGCCAGCAGCAGCGGGAAGTTCCAGGGGACGATGGCCGCGACAACCCCGATCGGCTCGCGCACGATCATCGCCAGCTCGCCCGGACCCGTAGGCGCCACTTCGCCGTAGACTTTATCCGCCGCTTCGGCGTACCAGCGAATGGCGCGAGCCGCGCCGGGAATATCGTCGCGCAGGCTGTGACGGATGGGTTTACCGGTGTCCAGTGTTTCCAGCAAGGCCAGCTCTTCGCCGTGGCGTTCCATCAGATCGGCGAGCTTATTTAGCACGGCCTTGCGCTGCGCCGGCGACGCCTGCGACCAGTCACCGCGCTCAAATACCTCACGCGCGGCCTGAACCGCGCGGTCCACGTCCGCCTGCTTGCCCCGGGCCACGTTCGCCAGCGTCTGTTGGGTAGCGGGATTGACGGTTGCAAACGTGGCATTATCGGCGGCGTCACAGTAAGCACCGTTAATAAATAACCGGGTCTCAATGGCGCTGTTTTTTGCTTTATCCTGCCAGTAAGTCAGGTGCTGAAAATGCATATTCACTCCTTTCTTTCGCAATCAGATAAATAAAGGCATGGCCGTTTCAGGCAATACGAAGCCGTGAGGCATCCCGGGAATTAACCCGTTGAATGCCGACATTGATCGTTTTTATTTGTCCCGGCGTAAGCGTGCTTACACCGGGACTGAGTGGTTATTAGAACGTGGTGGGGGTGTGGGCACTGATAATGCGGCAGATGCCTGCCGAGGTGTTGCTGAAGCTGTGCGGTATGCCGGTATTGATGGCATAGCTCTGCCCCGCAACCAGGTGATATTGTTGGCCATTAATGGTCAGCAATATTTCACCTTCCAGTATCGTACCGATCTCCTCACCCTGGTGTTTGATCCTCTCTCCGGTCGTGGTTCCAGGCTGGTAAGTTTCAAAAATCATCGCCAGCGTACGGTTCGGATTTCCGTTATGAACCAGCTTCATCGAAACCCCCTGACTGCCTATTTCGATAAGGTCTTCCTGATTAATAACCACCTGCGGTTCATCAGGTTTTTCCGGTTCCGAAAAGAATTCCGAGAGCGACAGCCCATAGACTTTCAGCAGCTTTTGTAGCGTACTGATGGCAGGACTGACTTTGTCCTGCTCAATGGTGCTGATGGCACTGTGTGTTAACCCAGACAGTTCGGCGGCACGCCGCTGCGAGAGACCCAGCTGCTGGCGGATCTCAGACAGACGTTTCCCTGGCGCCAGTCCGTCATCGCTCATAGTTGCATTTCCTTTACGGTAGTGGTCAAAGCCGTTGCTTCTCGGCAATGTGGCTTTGACAGGCGGTGATAAAACCTTCAAACAACATACGGGACAGGGCGTACTCGCTGCTGTTCCATTCGGGGTGCCATTGCACACCGAGGGCAAAAGGGTGGTCATGAACGCTAACCGCTTCGACCAGCCCGTCCGTCGAGCGGGCCTCCACGCGGAGCCGTGGTCCTAACGTTCGAGCACCTTGCCCGTGTAACGAGTTTACCCAAAATGTGTTACAGCCTGGTATTAATTGAGACAGCAGTCCTCCCTCCTGAACCTGAACTTCATGAGACGGGGCGTATTGTAGCTCAACCGGCAGTTCAGGATCTTCCCGGTGCTCAAGCAGGTCGTTCTGCTCGAACAGGCGGCGATACAGCGTCCCTCCCGTCGCAACAACCAGTTCCTGCAGCCCCCGGCAGATGGCGAAAATGGGGATGCGCCTTTCGAGCGCGGCGGCTATCAACGCCATACTCAGAAGATCTCGCCCGGGATCGGCGTTAGGCTCATCGCCGTTTTCACCATACAGGTGCGGCTGCACGTTACTGGGGCTGCCCGGAAGGTAAATCCCGTCCAGGGTGGGCAGCAGAGCGGTAATGAGCTCTGGCTCCGCCAGCGCATGCGGTAAGGCAATAGGTAAGCCTCCCGCGTTAATAATGGCATTCAGGTACTTTTCTTGCAGGGTCTGGGTCTCATGACCCTTAAGCCTGTTTCTACACATCACCACGCCAATGACTGGCTTGTTCATTATATTTTCCATGATCGCCCTCACAAAGTGGACTAAATTTAGGCCATTATCGCCTGTTAAACGGCCTTTTCGTTCAATATTTTCTCAATCTAGCAACGGGATCTGCCTTTTGCAAACTTAATTTAACATTTGACAAACAAATTATTTGCATACAGATTCGATAGGGTGGACATTATATTTGACAGTCCAGAGCAGCGAACGCAAATCCCAAAAACGGTGGTAAATCATGGAAACCAATATCGTAGAAGTTGAGAACTTTGTGCAGCACACGGATGAGAGGCGGGGCAGCGCCTTCACACAGGAAGTGAAGCGCTATTTAGAAAAGTATCCTGACACGCAGTTTATTGATGTCCTCCTGACCGACCTGAACGGCTGTTTTCGCGGCAAACGCATCCCGGTTGCCGGGCTGAGCAAACTTGAAAAAGGCTGCTATTTCCCGGCATCGGTTTTCGCCATGGACATTTTAGGTAACGTAGTGGAAGAGGCGGGCCTGGGGCAGGAGCTCGGCGAGCCGGACTGTATCTGTGTGCCGGTGCCGGGCACCCTGACACCGTCCGCCGCCGACCCGGAATACATTGGTCAGGTGCAGCTCACCATGGTCGATGAAGATGGCGCTCCCTTTGACGTTGAGCCGCGGAACGTACTCAACCGACTCTGGCAGCAGCTGCGCCAGCGCGGTCTGTTCCCCGTGGTAGCGGTAGAGCTGGAGTTCTATTTACTTGACCGTAAACGCGATGCCGACGGCTATCTGCAGCCCCCCTGCGCGCCGGGCACCGACGTGCGTAACACCCAGAGTCAGGTCTACTCGGTTGATAATCTGAACCACTTTGCTGACGTGCTGAATGACATTGACGAACTGGCGCAGCTGCAGTTGATCCCCGCCGACGGGGCAGTGGCTGAGGCCTCCCCGGGCCAGTTTGAGATTAACCTGCACCATACGGAAAACGTGCTCGATGCCTGCGATGATGCGCTGGCGCTAAAACGTCTCGTCAGGCAGATGGCGGAAAAACATAAGATGCACGCCACGTTTATGGCAAAGCCGTATGAAGAGCATGCGGGCAGTGGGATGCATATCCACATCAGCATGCAAAACAACAGAGGCGAGAACGTGTTCGCAGACGCCAGCGGCGAGGATTCCGCGCTGCTGAAACGCGCGCTGGCCGGGATGATCGATCTGATGCCAGCATCCATGGCGCTGTTGGCACCGAACGTCAACTCCTACCGCCGTTTCCAGCCGGGAATGTACGTGCCGACGCAGGCGTCATGGGGACACAATAATCGCACCGTTGCCCTGCGTATCCCCTGCGGCGATCGCCATAACCATCGGGTCGAATACCGGGTGGCGGGAGCAGACGCGAATCCGTATCTGGTGATGGCGGCGATTTTTGCCGGGATTTTACATGGTCTGGATAACGATTTACCCCTGCAGGAAGAAGTTGAAGGTAATGGTCTGGAGCAGGACGGACTGCCGTTCCCGATTCGTCAGAGCGATGCGCTGTGGGAATTTATGCAAAACGATCACCTTCGCGAGCGCCTGGGCGAACGTTTCTGCCACGTCTATCACGCCTGCAAAAATGATGAATTACTGCAGTTTGAACGCCTGATTACCGAAACGGAAATCGAGTGGATGCTGAAAAACGCCTGATGACGTGCCCCGGTAAGGGGCCGCTTTGTTTCATCGCGTACGTATCACCAAACGGCCTGCGCGGAGCCTGGCCGAACTGTTCGCTGGCACGCCAGCTATCTCCCGGGCGTCGCGTTATGGAGCGCAGGCGGCACAGGGATTTTCTTAACGACACTGTGTGACGAGGTAGGAAATGATGCAGATGTTCAACTATCCGCAGGGCGAAGGGGGGCGGTCAGGCTCCTGCTGTGAGTGCGAGCCAGAGACGGTGTGCTGGTCCGATCGCGTGTGTTCTTTACAACTTCCCCCTTTGCTAAGCAGGTTTGCGTTAAGGACAACGCGATTGCAAACCACGGTAAGCATGGGGGGGACGGTTTATGGCGACTAACACGTCTCTTGACTCGCCGGGCATGGCCGGAAGAACCCGGCTGCGCAGCTCCCTCAAGCTCTGGCAGGTGGTCATGATGGGGCTGGCTTACCTCACCCCCATGACCGTGTTTGATACCTTCGGCATTGTGTCCGGTATCAGTAATGGCCACGTGCCCGCCTCGTATCTCCTGGCGCTGGCTGGCGTCATGTTTACCGCCATCAGCTACGGCAAGCTGGTACGACAGTTCCCGGAAGCGGGCTCTGCGTACACCTACACGCAGAAATCGATCGGACCCCACCTGGGTTTTATGGTCGGCTGGTCATCGCTGCTGGACTATCTCTTCCTGCCGATGATCAACGTGCTGCTGGCGAAGATCTACCTTTCCGCGTTGTTCCCTGAAGTCCCGCCGTGGGTCTGGGTGGTGGGGTTTGTGACGATCCTGACGCTGGCGAACCTGAAGAGCGTTAATTTGGTCGCCAACTTTAATACCCTGTTTGTGCTGGTGCAGATCGCCATCATGGTGGTATTTGTCATACTCGTGGTGCATGGCCTGCACAAGGGGGAGGGCGTCGGCACCGTCTGGTCGCTCCAGCCGTTTATCAGCGAAAACGCACACCTGATCCCCATTATTACCGGCGCGACTATCGTCTGCTTCTCTTTCCTCGGCTTTGACGCGGTCACCACGCTGTCGGAAGAGACGCCAAACGCGGCGCGGGTGATCCCCAGAGCCATTTTCCTGACCGCACTGTATGGCGGGCTGATATTCATCATTGCCTCGTTTTTCATGCAGCTCTTTTTCCCGACGATCGCGCGCTTCAAAAACCCGGACGCCGCGCTGCCGGAAATTGCGCTGTACGTGGGCGGCAAGCTCTTCCAGTCGGTGTTTCTGTGTACCACGTTTGTGAATACGCTCGCTTCAGGCCTGGCCTCGCACGCCAGCGTCTCACGCTTGTTGTATGTCATGGGGCGTGACAACGTCTTCCCGGAGCGGGTGTTTGGTTACGTGCATCCGAAATGGCGTACGCCGGCTTTGAACGTCATTATGGTGGGGATCGTGGCGCTGTCGGCCCTGTACTTTGATCTCGTGACCGCGACGGCGCTGATCAACTTTGGCGCGCTGGTGGCGTTTACGTTTGTTAATCTCTCGGTGTACAACCATTTCTGGCGGCGTAAGGGGCTGAACAAAACGTGGAAAGATCGGTTCCACTATCTCCTGTTGCCACTCATTGGTGCCGTAACGGTCGGCGTGCTGTGGATAAACCTCGAAGCGACGTCCCTGACGCTTGGCCTCATCTGGGCGGCTCTGGGGATCCTTTACCTGACGTGGCTAACGCGCCGTTTCCGGAAACCGCCTCCGCAGTTTGAAGCCGGTAAGATAGAGCAGGCCTGGGATTCCTGAACGTAAAACGGCACCAGTACGCTGGTGCCGTTTATCTGGAGCGCTCGTCTTACCGGATATCTTCCCGCAAGCGTGTTACCTCAGACGTTTATGAAGACTTCCCCCCACCAGCAGCGCCGCGCAGAGCATCAGCGCGATAAAGCCGCCCACGCCGTTCCAGCCGTAGTGATGCCAGAACACGCCGCCGAGCGTCCCGGCGATGCTGGAACCCAGATAATAGCTAAACAGATACAGCGACGATGCCTGTCCTTTGGCACGCCGTGCGCGCGGGCCAATCCAGCTGCTGGCAACCGAGTGGGCGGCAAAGAACCCTGCGGAGAAGAGCAGCATGCCGGCAAAAATCAGCCACAGGGAGGAGAAGAGGGTCAGCAGCAGACCGACGAGCATCACCGCCGTGAAGAACAGCATCACCGGACCGCGCCCATAGCGTGCGGTCATCGCCCCGGCTTTCGGCGAACTCCAGGTGCCGGTCAGGTACGCTACGGAAAGCAGACCCACCACCGCCTGGCTCAGATGCCATGGCGAGAGCATCAGGCGGTAGCCAATATAGTTGAACAGCGTGACGAAGGAGCCCATCAGCAGGAAGCCGACCAGAAACAGGCGTGGCAGCCCTTTGTCACGCCAGTGCAGGCGGAAGTTGATAAACAGCGTTTTTGGGCGCAAAGAGGTCGGGCGGAAATGGCGCGATTCCGGCAGAATTTTCCAGAACATCAGGGCTGATGCCAGCGCAAAACACCCGATGACCGCAAGCGCAATACGCCAGCTAAAGAAGTCCGTAAAGACCCCGCTCAGCAGGCGTCCGCTCATTCCGCCAATCGAGTTCCCGCTGATGTAAAGCCCCATAGAGAAGGCAACAAAGCTTGGGTGAATCTCCTCGCTGAGATAGGTCATCCCGACCGCCGCCACGCCGCTGAGCGAGAGCCCAATCAGCGCGCGCATCACCAGAATACCGTGCCAGCTGGTCATCATGGTCGAGAGTAATGTACAGACCGAGGCCAGCATCAGGGCGGTCACCATTACCTGTTTACGGCCGATGGCGTCGGACAGCGGGCCGGTAAAGAGCAGGCCAATCGCCAGCATAGCGGTTGAAATGGAGAGCGATACGCTGCTGCTGGCAGGCGATACGCCAAATTCGTGCGAAAGCACGGGCAGGATCGGCTGAACACAATAGAGCAGGGCGAAGGTTGCCAGACCGGCTGAAAAGAGCGCCAGCGTGACGCGCATAAATTGGGGGGTACCACGTTTAATGAACTGAACCGGCTGCGATGCTGCAGGTAAATCATTGATATCGCTTGCCGGATCGATACCAATCGTAGTTGTACGACTCACACAGTTTCCTTGCTTAAACATCCCCGTGATTTCTGGTGACGGGTATGACCACACCTTCAGGGTAGGAAAATGTGAATATTCTGTCTAATATATTAATAATCTCAAATGATACTTTAAAAATATGAATATCGAACTGCGTCACCTTCGCTATTTTGTCGCTGTCGCTGAAGAGCTGCATTTTGGCCGTGCGGCGGCACGGCTGAATATTTCTCAGCCGCCCTTAAGCCAGCAGATTCAGATCCTGGAGCAGCAGGTCGGAGCGCGTCTTCTGGCCCGCACCAACCGCAGCGTGAGCCTGACGGCGGCGGGGAAACAGTTTCTCGTCGACAGCCGACAGATCCTGAATATGGTTGAGGATGCCGCCGCCCGGGCTGAACGGTTGTATCTCGGTGAAACAGGGGAGCTGCGAATTGGCTTTACCTCATCCGCACCGTTTATCAGCGCCGTCTCGGAGACCTTGTCGTCATTTCGCCGCCATTTCCCCGATGTTCATATTCAGACGCGTGAAATCAATACCCGCGAGCAGATCGCGCCGCTCAATGAAGGTACGCTGGATCTGGGGTTGATGCGCAATACCCAACTGCCGGACACGCTGGCATGGCAGGTGATTCTGCGCGAGCCGCTGATGGCTATGATCCCTCACGATCACCCCCTGGCCTCGCGTCCGACGGTTTCACTGGCCGACCTGGCAAAAGAGCCGTTTGTCTTTTTTGACCCGCAGGTCGGGACGGGGCTGTATGACGATATCCTGGGGCTGATGCGCCGCTACGATCTTGCCCCGGTTATTACTCAGGAAGTGGGGGAGGCAATGACCATTATTGGCCTGGTCGCCGCCGGGCTGGGGGTTTCTATTCTCCCGGCCTCCTTTAAGCGGGTACAGTTGCGCGAAATGCGCTGGGTTCCCCTCGCACAAGAGGATGCCGTGTCAGAGATGTGGCTGGTCTGGTCAAAACATCGTGAACAGAGTCATGCCGCGCAGCGTTTCAAACAGCAGCTCATTAACGCCTCATCGGGGCGAGATTTTGTGGCAAAAGGGGGTAAAAACGTGCGGTAAATCACATGGCTAAGTAAATATTTGACGCCGGCCATGGAAGTGCTTCACCATAGCCAAAAGTTTATTTCGATGCTCGAAAATAAGGGAGTACGAGGTGGTTGCTGATAGTCAGCCAGGGCACATTGATCAGATTAAGCAGACCAACGCTGGCGCGGTGTATCGCCTGATTGATCAGCTTGGTCCGGTTTCGCGTATCGATCTTTCGCGCCTGGCACAACTGGCACCTGCCAGTATCACCAAGATTGTCCGCGAAATGCTGGAAGCGCACCTGGTTCAGGAAACGGAAATTCAGGAGCCGGGCAGCCGTGGCCGTCCGGCAGTCGGGCTGGTGGTCGAGACGGAAGCCTGGCACTACTTGTCACTGCGTATCAGCCGCGGGGAGATCTTCCTTGCCCTGCGGGATCTGAGCAGCAAGCTGGTGGTGGAAGACCGGCTTGAGCTGCCGCTCAACGCTGAGCAACCGCTCCTCGAGTCGATTGTGTCGCATATCGATCGCTTCTTTATCCGTCATCAACAGCGGCTGGAACGCTTAACGGCGATTGCCATCACCATGCCGGGCATCATTGATACCGAAAATGGCATTGTTCACCGCATGCCGTTTTACGACGACGTCAAAGAGATGCCGCTGGGTGAAGTGCTGAAAAACCATACCGGCGTGCCGGTCTATATTCAGCATGACATCAGCGCCTGGACAATGGCGGAGGCGCTGTTTGGTGCCTCGCGCGGTGCGCGGGATGTGATTCAGGTGGTCATCGACCATAACGTCGGGGCGGGCGTGATCACCGACGGGCGTCTTCTCCACGCTGGCAGCAGCAGCCTCGTGGAGATTGGCCATACTCAGGTCGACCCTTACGGTAAGCGTTGCTATTGCGGCAACCACGGCTGTCTGGAGACCATTGCCAGCGTGGAAAGCGTGCTGGAGCTGGCGCAGGTGAGGCTCGGCCAGTCCATGAGCTCTTCGCTGCACGGACAACCCCTGACGGTAGATTCACTCTGCGCCGCGGCGCGCCTGGGCGATCTGCTGGCGAAGGACATCATAACCGGCGTGGGGAATAACGTGGGCCGCATTCTGGCCATCATGGTGAACCTCTTTAACCCGCAAAAAATCCTCATTGGCTCGCCGCTCAGCCAGGCGGCGGAGATCCTGTTTCCGGCGATCTCGGCCTGCATTCACCAGCAGTCGCTTCCCGCGTACAGCAAAAATATTGCGGTAGAAAGCACCCAGTTTTCCAACCAGGGGACGATGGCCGGCGCAGCGCTGGTCAAGGACGCCATGTATAACGGCTCGCTGTTGATCCGCCTGCTGCAGGGCTAACTCTTTTCCGCAGATGTAAGAAAAATTGCGCTATCTCAAGCCGGGTAGCGCACGCATCCCGTAGACTTCCTCCACTGAATTATTTACCTGGTTTATATTTTCGAAGCATACCCAAGAGGTGGAGTGAGTCATGCTTAAGCGTTTCTTTGTTACTGGTACAGATACCTCTGTCGGCAAGACCGTCGTATCCCGCGCATTGCTGCAGGCGCTGGCAGCAAGCGGTAAACGCGTGGCAGGGTACAAGCCGGTCGCAAAAGGGAGTAAAGAGACGCCAGAGGGATTGCGTAATAAAGACGCCCTGGTACTGCAAAGCGTCTCGTCACTGGAACTGCCTTATCACGCGGTCAATCCTGTTGCGTTAAGCGAAGAGGAGAGCAGCGTGGCGCACAGCGGTATGATCAATTATCCGCTGCTGTCCGACGGGCTGGCGAACCTCAGCGAGAAGGTCGATCACGTGGTGGTTGAAGGCACGGGCGGCTGGCGCAGCCTGATGAATGACCTGCGTCCGCTCTCTGAATGGGTGGTGCAGGAACAGCTTCCGGTGGTTATGGTCGTGGGTATCCAGGAAGGGTGCATCAACCATGCGCTGCTGACCGCGCAGGCGATTGCCAATGACGGCCTGCCGCTGATTGGCTGGGTGGCAAACCGAATCAACCCGGGCCTGGCGCACTACGCTGAAATCATCGACGTGCTGAGCACCAAGCTGCCGGGGCCGTTGGTGGGGGAACTGCCTTATCTGCCCCGCGCCGAACAGCGCGAGCTAGCGCAATACATCGATCTCCCGGCCCTCGGTGGCGTGTTGACCGTAGACCGAGTCGTGGCGTAACGTTCGCGACAGCACGGACGCCAGCACGCAGGCGACCAGCAAGCCGGGCAGTAAAAAATATTGTCCGGTCATTTCACAGACCATCAGCGCCGACATAATAGGCGCATGGGTGGTGGCGGCGAGCAGCGTTGCCATCCCCGCCAGCCCTAGCAAAATCGCCGTCTCAGACCCCGGTAACCACAGCGCGAAGAGTTGGGCGAATAGCATGCCTGTCGCCATGCCGACAAACAGCGTGGGCGTAAATACTCCGCCCGGCGCTCCAGAGCCGCTGCTGGCCAGCACCGCCAGCAATTTACAGATAAACACCCCGGCAATCACCGTCAGGACCGGCGGGGCGAGCAGAAAAGCCTGAACCACGCTGTAACCATTCCCCCAGACCTTAGGCGTGAGCAGGGACAGCAGCCCGACGATCAAACCGCCGAGCGCCAGCTGCCACGGCGGAGAAAGTTTAAGACGCAGGAACAGCCCGTGGCTGCAGTCCATCAGCCACATCAGCAGCGGTCCGCAGAGCCCTGCCAGCAGACCCATGGCGACCAGCAGGCCATAATCCGCCGCGGTGAGCATACCGCTCAGATGCACGGCGTAGAGCGTACCCGCACCCGGTGCGAGGAGCTGTGTGGTGAGAAGCGCCACGACCGCGGCGATCGCTACAGGGCCGAGCGAGGCCAGCATCAGGGTGCCAAACAGGATCTCTGCAATGAACAGGCTGCCGGCTAAGGGCGCATGATAAGCGCTGGCCATCCCGGCGGCGGCACCGCAGGCGATCCATAACTTCCATTCGGATTTGGGCGTAAAGCGCCGGGCAAAGAAGGAGGCGGCGAGAGCGGCGAGCAGGATCATCGCCCCTTCACGCCCGATGGCGCTGCCGCTGGCCACGACCAGCAGCGACGCCAGGGATTTCACAAGGCTGGCGCCGTAATCAAACTGGCCGTCGCCCGTCTCCAGCGCTTCCATATAATCGGTGGGCGCATGAGGCCGCTGGGCTGTCAGCCGTTGCCATCCCCAGAGCAGCAGCCCGGCAGCCAGCCCGCCCAGCGCGGGCGTCAGCGCACGCCGCCAGGGAGAGAGCGACGCGGCAGCATTCACCAGGCTGCCGCTGTCGTTGCTGAGAAGCAGCCACTCCAGCAGGTACATGCTGTGACGGAACACCGCAACGGCCAGCGCGGCCAGCACGCCGGTGACGGAGGCAATCAGCAGTCGACGAAACATCGCGCGGATGTCGGGATACGTATGAAGACGTTGCATGAGTCGTAATTAAACGGGGACGATACGATATTGTGGCGGGAAATCGCGGGGTTAGCAAAAGGTCTGCGTGCGAAAAAGCCGGGCAAAGCCCGGCCGGAAAGGTTAGTTGTCGCTGTGAATATTCAGCGCCCGACGCGTACGGCCGGAACTCAGGTACTCAGCAATATAGTCCTGGGAAATCTCGCCGTTGTAGCGCCCGTCCTCATCCACAATCGGCATCCAGCTGGTATTACTCTCATACAGACGTGACAGCACCACGCGCAGGTTATCTTCCGCTTTGCCGGTCATGCGGAACGGATGCAGAATATCGGCGCAGGTACCGCTGGCGTTACGCGCTTCGCGACGCTTCACGAAGCCCAGCGGTTTGCCGTGCTCGTCGACCACCGTCACGGCACGAATATCATTATCATCCATGGTGGCAAAGGCTTCCGGAAGCGGCGTAGCGCCGCGTACCGTAATGGTCGGCTGCTGGTCGGTCACGTCACCCGCGGAGACCAGCAGCAGGCGTTTCAGGGTGCGGTCCTGGCCGACGAACGAGCCGACAAACTCATTCGCCGGTTTCGCCAGCAGTTCATCCGGGCTGGCGCACTGGACGATTTTCCCCTGCCGGAATACCGCGATACGGTCGCCAAGCTTCAGGGCCTCATCGATATCGTGGCTGACCAGCATGACGGTTTTTTTCAGCTTGCGCTGCATCTCCAGGAACTGGTTCTGGATCACCTCGCGGTTGATCGGGTCCACCGCGCCGAAAGGTTCATCCATCAGCAGTACCGGAGGATCTGCCGCCAGGGCGCGAATGACGCCAATGCGCTGCTGTTGCCCGCCGGACATCTCGCGCGGATAACGGTGGAGAAACTTATGCGGATCCATCGCCACCATATCCATCAGCGCTTCGGCGCGTGCTTTACAGCGCGCTTTGTCCCAGCCCAGCATGCGCGGTACGACGGTGATGTTCTCTTCAATGGTCATGTTCGGAAACAGGCCAATCTGCTGGATCACGTAGCCAATGTTGCGGCGCAGGGTCACGGTGTCCATGCCGCTGGTATCTTCGCCGTTAATCAGTATCGTCCCGCTGCTGGGAGTGATGAGACGGTTAATCATTTTCAGGGTGGTGGTTTTCCCGCAGCCGGACGGGCCGAGCAGGACGCACATTTCCCCTTCGGGCACGTTCAGGTTGACGTTGTCGACGGCCCTGAAGGTTTGGCCGTGCTTCTGTGAAAAGTGTTTGGTGAGGTTTTCCAGTTTTATCATTATCGAATCCCCTTTGGAGTCAGAACCACCTGCAGACGGTGCAGCAGCCAGTCGAGCACAATCGCTAAAAGACAAATCATCAGCGCGCCCGCAATCAACATGCGAATATCGCTTCCGCCGATACCGTTGAGCAGCAGCAGGCCGAGACCGCCCGCGCCGATCACCGCGGCAATTGCCATCACGCCGATGTTCATCACCACGGCGGTGCGGATCCCGCCGAAAATCACCGGCAGTGCCATCGGAATTTCAACCCAGCGCAGGCGCTGCCAGAAGGTCATGCCGATACCACGCCCGGCTTCGCGCAGGCCCGGCGGCAGGCTGTCGAGCGCGGTGTGGGTGTTACGCACAATCGGCAGCAGCGAATAGAGAAACACCGCCGTGATGGCGGGCAGGGCGCCAATTCCCTGACCGATCAGCGAAAACAGCGGGATCATCAGGCCAAACAGGGCAATAGACGGGATGGTCAGCACGATAGTGGCGAGTCCCAGCACCGGCGTCGCCAGCCACTTGTGACGCACAATCAAAATGCCCAGCGGGACGCCGATGAGAATGGCTAAGCCCACGGCCAGCGCCACCAGCCACAGATGCTGCAGCGTCAGGGTCAGCAGGTAGTCCCGGTTGTCGAGAATGTAGTGAATCGTCTCCATAGCGCCTCCTACAGCAACTGTTTGCTACGCAGGAAATCTCGGGCGACCTGCTGCGGTGACTGATGGTCGATATCCACCTTCTTGTTCAGTTCGGTGATAACGTCGTTATTGAGCTGGGCGGAGAGGGTGTTGAGCGACTCTTCCAGGCCCGGGTTGGCCTCCAGCGTCTCCTTACGCACCACCGGGGTGACCGCATAGCTCGGGAAGAAGCCTTTATCATCTTCCAGCACTTTCAGGTCAAATCCCTTCACACGTCCGTCGGTGGTGTAGACCAGTCCCGCATCAACAAAACCGTCGCGCACCGCGTTATAGACCAGACCGGGATCCATCTGGCGGATCTGCGGGCGGTCCAGGGTCATGTGATAGGCCGCCTGCAGCGGCTTCATGCCGTCGCTGCGTCCGGCAAATTCCAGGTCTAAACCCAGCAGCCAGTTTTTATCCGGGTTGGTTTTACGGATCTGTTCAATTTTCGCCACCATCTCTGACATGGTGTTGATATGTTCCGCCTCGGCGCGCTTGCGCTGCATGGCGAAGGCATAGGTGTTGTTCATGTCGGCGGGCTTGAGCCATACCAGACCGTGTTTCGCGTCCAGGCGTTTCACCGTCTCGTAAGACGCCTGCGGCGACATGCGCTTGTTGATGTGGTTAAAGATGATTAATGACGTGCCGGTATACTCCCACGTCATATCAATCTGTTTGTTGATCATCGCGTTACGGGAAATCACCGTGGCGATATTGGTTTGCGGCTGCACCTGAAAGCCTTTCTTTTGCAGGTACTGCACGGTCATCGCCGAGAGAATATGCTGCTCGGTAAAGCTCTTGGTCGCCAGAATCAGCGGGGCCGCCATCGCCTGGCCGGTAAACAACGCCGCGGCACACAGCGCCGCCAGGCAGGAAATCAGTCTCATAAAAGCTCCTTGTTATTGTTATCGGGGGAGATGGGGACTCATCACGCGACCCAGCGCCGCCAGCAGGCTATCGAGGATCAGGGCGAACAGAGCGGTGGCCGCCGCGCCGAGGATCAGGGTCGGGAAATCGTTCAGATAGATGCCGGGGAAAATCAGCTCGCCGTAGCTGCTGGCGCCAATCAGGAACGCCAGCGGCGCGGTACCGACGTTAATGGCGGTGGCGATGCGGATCCCCGAGAGCATGACCGGCCAGGCGTTTGGCAGTTCAACCTGACGCAGACGCTGCCATCGGGTCATCCCAATCCCGTTTGCGGCTTCCAGTAACGACGCCGGGACCGCGCACAGCCCGGCGTAGGTATTGCGCACAATCGGCAACAGCGAGGCGAGGAACAGGGCGATAATGGCGGGCGTATCGCCGATACCAATCACCACCATCGCCAGCGCCAGCACGGCCAGCGGCGGCAGCGTATTGCCGACGTTGAAGATTTGCATCACGTATTCGGCGATCCCCCGCGCCGCCGGGCGGCTCAGCAGGATCCCGGCCGGAATACCCACCAGCAGGGCAAAAAACATCGACGAGAAAACCAGAATCATGTGCTGTTGCCCGAGATAGAGCAGGTCTACCTGGCGCGCCCGGATTGTCTCCAGCCCAATACCCCAGACGAGGAGGGCGAGGACCACCAGAATGGCGCCGACAAACAGCAGCGAACGTTTGAGTAATGGGTGCATTGCGGTGTGTCTCCCTGTGCGCATGCGTTATAGCAACCACCGGTTGCCTGTTGTTATGCCATGTTTCGGCAGGGGTAATTGACCTATAGCAAGCGTTTGGGAAGGGTTCCAGCGAAGGGGGAAAATCAGTAACCCTATGAAACTAGTGGCAACCTCAGATCAGGCCTTATGGCATAAGGCCTGATTGTGAGGCGGGCAGAATAGTCCTAAAGAAGAGCTTGAAGTGTGACGTTGTCACGTATTGCGGGGCGCTCGCAATGCAGAGAGGCAAAAAATTACGCCGTTTTCGCCGCTTTACGTTGCCACTCCCGCCAGATTTCTTCCAGCCCTTGCCGGTAGGTGGTGACGGCAAATTCAGGGAATCGGCGTTTGAATTTCGTCGAATCAAACTGGTTGTCGTCGTCGTACCTGGGCAACAGCTCCCGTATTTCACGGGCGCCCTGCGAAAACAGCGCCGTCGCGGCGAAGGCCAGCTTGCCGAGTATGGCGTAGTCTGCTGGCTGTCCGAAGATCTTACAGGCGAGAGCGACGAATTGCTGGTACGTCAGCCTTTCGTCGCAGCAGGGTAAATGCCACGTCTGGCCGAAGGCGTCAGGGGTATTGCCCAGCAGGGCAAGCGCTCGGCTGGCATCCGGCGTCCAGATGAGGGTGCGAAGCGTGTCGTCACGGACCGGAACGCGCGGACGCTTATGCTGCTTCAGCCTGTCGATAATAAGCGTATTGGTGAAGCTCTGCGTTTTATCGGGCCCATAGAACTCAGGCGCGCGACCGATGAGCACGGGAATGTCACCCCGTTTCATTTCATCAAGCACACGGTTGGCCATTTCTGCCCGGACTTGTCCTTTCCGTCCCCGGGGGGCAAAGCGCGTCTCTTCTGTCTGCGGCACCGCGTTCTGGGGGTACATATAGGTGTTGTCGAAATAGACGAATTTTGCACCCGCCTGCCGCGTGGCCTCCAGGGCATTTTCCAGCATGGCTGGAAACTGACGTTCCCACAGCGCGGAATCAGGCGGCAGACCGGCAGTAAAGTAGACTATGTCGCTACCGTTAACCGCGTTCTGCGTCTGCCCGGCATCAAGGAGATTGGCCGAAACGGTGACATCGCTGTCGTTGATTTTTTGCGGATGGCGGCTGACCAGCCTGATATCGTCGGTGTAGCCGCGTTTGAGCTCGCGGGTCAGTTCACGGGCGATTTGCCCGCTGGCGCCCAGAATAGTTTGCATTTTAGCTCCCTGATGAGATGACGATCCGGTTGACCGTATAAAAAGTTTAAGCTTAAAGTAAACTTTAAGGTCAATATGCCAGAGTGAACGAAATGAAAATTGGCGAACTGTCGAAAATGACGGGCATTGCCCCGTCGCGCATTCGGTTCTATGAGGCTCAAGGTTTACTGCCGCGCCCGGTCAGGCAGGAGAACGGATACCGCGCCTATTCCACCGATACGGCAACGCTGCTGAACATCATCGACAATGCGCAGCGTACCGGGTTTACCCTCGAGCAAATACGCCGCTTCCTGCCGCAGCCGCAACAGCGCTGGGATCATGAGGGCCTGATCCAGTCCCTTAAGACGCGTATTGCTGAGATAGAGGCGATGCAGAAGCAGCTTGAGGAAAACCGTAAAGAGCTGCTGACGCTGGTTGCCAGTCTCAGCAACCGGCCGGAGGGCATCACCTGTGACGACAACATGCAGCGTCTGCTGGGGCAGCTGCAGCACTCAGACGGAAGCACGAACCCGTCGAACGCGCGTTGAGACAGTGATAATTGAGACGGTGGCGACCACGGCGAGCATCACCCCGAGTATCAACATGGCGTTGAAGCCAATCCATCTGAACAACATAAGCCCCACGATACCGCCGGAAATAAACGAGAAAAGGGTGGTTAAGTGGGTTTTCAACTGACTTTTTTGCGCCGCCGTATCTTTGGAGTAATCCCTGCGGAGCATCGCCACCATGACAGAGGCCAGGGCGATCCCCGCGTCCGTCAGCGTGCCGGTAATATGCGTTGATCTCACCCGACCGCCGGAAAGCTGCGTGGAGGTGGAATTATGAATGCCCATCAAAAAGCAGAGAAAAAGAATAATCACGCGGTTGCTGGTGAGGGCATGAAAATACATTTCGTAGAAGGAAACGCCGGTCAGTAATATCCCCTCGGCAAACAGGATCTGGCAAAAAACCAGCCTGACATTATGGATAATGCCCCATATCACGATCGTTCGCGCAATAATGGCGCCGGCCACAAAAGAGAGAATAATCGAGCCGAAGAAAATAATGTCGCTCAGGTCGGTGGAAGAGACTTCGCTGGATAATTGCGAGGTGTTGCCGGTCATGTGTGAGGGGAAAAAGCCAAATGCCCCAAGGGCGATGGCGTTCAGCAAACCTGCAGAGGTCGCCAGCCAGAGAGCAAGCCGGCGATCCTCCTGGTGCGTTCGTTCTTTCTTGAGTTTAATCAGCAAGAATACCTCCGGGTTGAGCTTTGCCTGACTATTCAGGCTAGCAAAGCGGTGCAACGGGCTGTCCAGGATATGGCTTAATTATTATTCCCTCTGACAACAATCAGGGTTTCGTAATTAAATAAAACAGCCTCGCTGCGGATATTCATTCTGACAGTATGATTTATACCATGCCGTTATTGCCGTGGCGCAAAAACGCCGGGCGCTGGTTGAGACGTTCAAACCAGGCCTCAATAGCGGGCACGTCTGGCTTATCAAAGGGCGTCATTTTCCAGCGATTCACCGACAGCCCAAGCACCACATCCGCAAGGGTAAACGTCTCGCCCGCCGCAAAGGCACCGGTGCGCTGCAGCTGGTTTTCCAGAATGGTGATGCAGTGGTTCCACTCCTGAATCCCCGCCGCAATGCGCTCCGGGTCGTTAAAGTCCGGGTTTTTACGCCCCAGCGCCGGGAAGACATAGCGCCAGGCGTTATTGAATTCGGTTGCCTGCCAGTCCATCCAGCGCTCAACGTTGGCACAGGCCTGCGGTTCTGCGGGCAGCAGATCGTGACGTCCGGCCTTGCGCGCCAGATAACGGCAGATGGAATTGGACTCCCACAACACGAAATCGCCATCAATCAGCACCGGCACCATGGCGTTGGGGTTCAGGGCGCGAAAGGCATCCGTTTCCGTTGAGGCAAAACCGCTGCCGTAATCTTCCTGTTGATACTCGAGGCCTGCTTCTTCGCAGGTCCAGAGCACTTTACGCACGTTGATGGAGGTGGTTTTGCCGAGGATGTTGATCATTGCGCAGGTGTCCTTTAATGGATGTTATTGTTTAAAAATAATACACCTGCGAGGCAGAAAAGCGTCAAAAATCCTCCGGTGCGTTATTTGTGAAGACGCGAAAGCAGAAACGTCAGCGCAGCCGCACAGAGGAGCACAATGCCACCCAGTGCAAACGTGCTCTGCCAGCTGTAGCGATCGAACGCTATACCGCCCGCCGTTGAACCGAGCGCAATGGCGAGCTGGATCACCGCGACCATCAGACCACCGCCGGCTTCGGCATCCTCCGGCAGCGTTCGCGCAATCCACGTCCACCATCCCGTTGGCGCCGCCGTTGCCAGCATCCCCCACAGGCCTGACAGCAGGGCGACGATCCACACGTTATGGCCCGTCAGAATCAACGCGACTGCGATGGCGGCCATCAGCAAAGGGATCGCGATCAGCGTCACGTAAAACGCGGCATTAAGCACCACGGCAACGAACAGGGTCCCCACAAAACCCGCGACGCCGATGGTGAGCAAAATCAGCGACAGCCCGGTTCCACTGACCTGGGTGACGGTTTCAAGGAACGGGCGCAAATAGGTAAACAGCGCAAACTGACCCATAAAGAACAGGCCGCAGGCCATTAGACCGACGGAAACCGCAGGCTGGCGGAATAGCCGAAAAACGCTTCCCTGTGACGCACCGTTTTTACGCCCCTGCATGTCCGGCAGGCTAAAACACTGCCAGATGAACGCCGCTATCGCCACCGGCACCAGGCAAAGAAATGCGCCGCGCCAGCCAATGGTAGCTCCAAGGTAGCTGCCAAGCGGGGCGGCCACCACCGTTGCCAGCGCGTTACCGCCGTTGAAAATGGCCAGCGCGCGTGCAACCTGGTGCGGGGGAACAAGGCGAATGGCCGTTGCGGCAGACATGGACCAGAACCCGCCGACGGCAATACCGATCAGGGCGCGGCCGAGCATATACGTCAGATAGTTCGGGGCGAAACCAATAACCAACCCCGAAAGTGCCATCAGCAGGGTCATGCCCAGCAGAAGGTATTTACGATTCATATTCCCGGCGAGCTGGGAAAGGAAAAGGCTGGTCAGAACCGCCAGCGCGCCGGAGATGGCAATTCCCTGGCCGGCAAGCCCCTCTGTGACATTCAGCGATCTGGCGAGAGGGGTAAGCAGGCTGACGGGCATAAACTCAGATGCAATCAGAACAAATACACAGAGGGTCATGGCAAAAACGCCGCTCCAGCGCGCATGTTCAGCGTGTTGTGGTGGGGTATGGCTCAGTGAGGGCATAGTCTATTTTCGCGAAGAGCCACCCGCGCAGAACGGGTGGCGTAGGGGTTTATTTCAGGCTGGCTTTGAAGAACTGCGCATACCGGGCGAACGGGATCTTCCCGGCAGCATTGTCGTAAAGATCGACATGGTTTGCGCCCGGAACAATCACCAGTTCCTTCTGCTTGCTGCCGACTGCTTTAAACGCATCTTCTGCAAAGTAGCGAGAGTGCGCCTTTTCACCGGTCACGATAAGCGTCGGGATAGCGATCTCGTCGGCATAGCTCAGCAGCGGCATATTCATAAACGACAGCGGCATTGTCGCGGTCCATGCGCCGGTGGAGTTGACGGAACGGGCATGGAAGCCGCGCGGCATCCGGTAGTAATCAAAGAACTCCTTGAGTACCGGATTTGGGTTGGCGGGTAATGCGTCCGGCAGAATACGTTCCGCAGCGGTCACCTTGCCGTTGGCATCGACATAGATGTCATGGCCGCCGTGCGCGAATGTGCCGCGCTCGGCATCTTTCCAGCGCTGCTCGTTCAGATACTGCAGGACGGCACGGCGATCGGACGTTGAATAACGATCTTTGCCGTCGCCCACCCCGTGACCCATCGCCCGGCTCATGTCGTACATCACGCTGGTGGCGACCGCTTTCACGCGGGTGTCCATGGAGGCCGCATTCAGCGCCATGCCGCCCCAGCCGCAGATGCCGAGAATACCAATGCGATTACGATCAACCTCTTTCTGTAACCCCAGGAAATCAACCGCCGCGCTAAAGTCTTCGGTGTTGATATCAGGAGACGCGACGTTGCGTGGCTGGCCGCCGCTTTCGCCTGTGTAAGACGGATCGAATGCCAGGGTGACAAACCCTTGTTCCGCCAGGGTCTGGGCGTACAGGCCGCTGGATTGTTCCTTGACCGCGCCAAACGGCCCGCTCACGGCAATGGCCGCCAGCTTGCGGTCGCCGCGGTTTTTAGGCAGATACAGATCGCCCACCAGCGTGATTCCGTAACGGTTCTGAAAAGTCACCTTACGGTGGTCGACTTTATCACTCTCGGCGAAGGTTTTGTCCCAGGTGGTCACCATGGAAACAGGGGCGTTTGGATTGGTTGTCTCCGCATAACTCATTGTTGTCACTCCACTTAATGATGCACATAGCAGCATCGCAACGGACAGTTTTTGGGTGAATGTTTTCATGAACAGGTGCCCTGTGTTGTTGTGATGCAGGCATTATAGTTAGCAAAAATAGTGCTGATTAGGGCCCGAAAACTGCTAGGATTAATACCAGATTGTTATAAATGGCGAGTCACGATGGCAAAGCGGGAAAACTACAATGAGCTGTACCTGTTTATGCAGGTGGTAAGGGAGGGGAGCTTCACGGCGGCCGCACAGCGGCTCGGCCTGGCGCAGTCCGGGATCAGCCGCTCGGTTCGCGAGCTGGAAGAGCGGCTGGGCGTTCAGCTTCTGGTCCGTACCACGCGCAAGCTGTCGCTGACCCACGCCGGGGAGCAGCTCTATCAGACCGCCGAGTCTGCGTTTGATGCGCTTGATACGGGTCTGGCGACGCTGGCGCACTACCGCCAGACGCCGTCCGGTACGGTACGCATTAATGCCAGCCAGCACGCCATCGACAAATGCCTGTTGCCAAAGCTCGCTATTTTTAAACAGCGTTACCCGGATATCCGGCTGGAGCTGATAAACGAAAGTCGCTTCGTTGACATCATCGCTGAGCGGTTTGATGCGGGCGTCAGGCTGGGGCCAGAGGTAGGGCAGGGAATGATCGCCGTGCGCATTACCCCTGATATGGAAATGGCCGTAGTGGCTACCCCGGAACACTTTCGCCGCTACGGTTTTCCCCAGACGCCTGCGGATTTAGTGGTTCATCCCTGCATTGCCTACCAGTTTGCCGACGGGCGTGACTACCAGTGGGAGCTGGTTCAGGACGGGAAGAGAATCACCCATCGGCCAGAGGGGCAATGGGCGCTGTCTGACAGCTACATGGAAGCCGAAGCCGCCCGGCTGGGGCTTGGGCTGGCCTATGTTCCGCTGGAGCTGGTGGCTGACGATCTGGAGCGCGGAACGCTTATCCGGGTGTTGCAGCGCTACAGCCTGCGCATGGACGGGCTGTATCTTTATTATCCCCATCGCAACGTGTCGCCTGCGCTGAGAGCGGTGATTGATACCCTTAAAATTTAGGGCAGCGTTGTCTTTCTGGAAGACGCCTCGCAAACCGCAAAGTAACCGTGTGAAATTCAGGGTTATGTCTTTTCTACAATCGTTCGGGGTCGTAAAGTGCCTGCGTTGCGGCATATCCACAATCGGGGGTAGGAACCCGCATCTACCATATAGTGACATTTCGTATGTCGCGGCAGCACCGATCCCGTTACAATTGCGGTGGCGCTGGCGGAGCAGCCGTAAGGCTGGCCGTTTTTCTATATGGGCGGTATTCCTACCTCTGTCAGCGCTACCCCCCGAGCGTAGGAACTCAAGGGGTGGTAACATGGATTACATATAGAAGGATGCTGGATATGACTACTATCCCAACCCTGACCTATCTCCCGTCTGACGAAAACGTCATTCTGCAACTTATCTCCCGGCCGCTTCCGGCTGATGCCGATCTGTTTGACGTCGCCGACAACTGCGCCGCGCTGGTGAGCGTACTGGTCGAAACCGATGATGTCGGGAGCCGTACTGCACTTTGCGAGCGTCTCCTTCAGGCTCTGCGCAGGCTGCGTGAACTCTGCGATGTCGATCTTCCACCATACCTGATTGAACAGCTGATCATCGGTGAGAAACTGAATTCCTGCGTGCCCGATTGCTGGCAGGACACCTTAACGCAGGTGGACTATGTTCTGGCGCTGACGCAAGCGGTGAAGGGGGAAACGCTGCCCGCTCACGTAACAAAAGAACTGACGGGCCTGCTGCACGATATGGTGTGGCTGCTGGCTGAGTTTGTGAAGGAGCCGCGCATTACTGCGCATTAAGGGGCTGGCGTGGAGAGGGGGTAGCGCCCCTTTGTAACCGTGATTAGCGTGATCAGTTCCCGGTATCCAGAAGCGACGTACCGTAGGAGTTGTCGATAGTACAACGCCAGCGACCGTCGCTCTCCAGTCGAAAAACATAGGTCGCGCGGCGGGATATTTCTGTTATCCCGCCCTGAGCATCAGGAAAGCGCAGAACGGTTTCCATGATAACGAGGGCGTTATCCCCACCTTCGATCACCTGCATCTCCCCTTGTTCGACCGCTAACTGGCCCTGAAAATAATCAGAGATGGCAATAAATGCGCTGCGGATGTTCTCTTTGCCTTTAACAGTCATGCCGGGCTTGACCACCAGAGCCGCGTCTTCGGCGTAGTACTCCATCAACGCGTCATAGTTTTTGGTGGTGATGGCGTGGTCACAGGATTCGATGATCTGGCGTAGCGGATGTCGGGTCATACGCAATTCCTCGGGGAAGGGGGAACGCGTATTAACGTAACAGCTCGGCGCGTTTGTATAGCTACCAGGTTTTATGGCTGGTAGCGTTGGGTTTAGTTAACGCCTGGTCTGCGGTGAGCGAGGAGCGGACATGCCTCCCTTGCGGTATAAAAAATTATCTGGTAACAAGGTGGTATTGGTGTATCAGTGGCCGGTAAACTTAGGCGCAGCCCCGTTTGGAATAATAAAGGATGACACTTTGAGACTTAATGATGTAATTACTGACTGCATTAATCTTAAATTAAGTGGAACTGCAACAGATAATGTTATTCAATGCTTCGGTGGCAATATACTGAGGAAAGAAAAGCCAGTTTTGGCAATTGAAGTTTCGAGCAAAGAAATATTGCTATGGATGATGCAAGGAGCAACGGATGTACATGTTTATATCAGCGCAGGTACTTTTCATGTAAATGCAATGTATGCACCAACTGTCCGCTTTCCAGCAGCCAGAATTTATTTTATGAAATCAAAAGACCTTTTCTGGGTTGGCCATATTGGCGTTTATCTGGAACAACACGGAATCAAACTCACTCCAGTAGATGATGCCAACTTCTCAAAGCTCATTGATGATACGGGGTATGTACAACGTTATAAGCCGTGGTACGAAAAAAGGAAAGCTGACTCGAGATTATTCGATGGTCTGCTGGGAGGGCGGCTTAAGAATACTGCTGTAGATCAAGCTATATGGCTGTCCTCCAATGGAAAGTGCTTGGTTTGTGGAGAAAAAACCGATCGCATGGCGACCACTACTGTATGGGGGAAGTCAGGCATGATGATTGGTATGCAGTTGTGTTTGACACACGAAGAGGAATCTCAGAAGCAATCAATTCTTCTCAATTATCTCTCGAATCATTTGGGTGGAAAAGTTATGTTCTCAAATATGCGTCCACTGACTACTGAAGAGATGCTTGAGCAGACCTGCGAAATACTTAAGGTAAATTTCAACTGCACTATCATGAAAGTTGTAGGGGAAACTGTAACCGCCCGAAGACCGTCGGGGATCACCGTAGTAATCAGACACCAATCTCCGTCGAATTATGCCTATATAATAATGACCTCTGAAGGAAAGCAGTTGTCCAGGGTCGATTCAGCCGATCATCACCAAGTCCCTTACGGCCCTGATCATGTACATTTCGATCTGCGTAAATCTAAAAAAAATGTTGTCGAGACAAGCTTTACATACGGACATATTTGTCTGGATATGAAACTGCTTTTAAAACTGATCCAAGAGGCTGAAGATAAATTATAAGGTGATCCGGAGATACTGCTGAGGTCAGAATCATCGGCTTTACAACATATTCGTATCTTTGGGATGGATATGATTGTAACATTGCCTTTTTGAAACAGGTGTTACATAGCTAAAACAAGCTTTCTGATCTTTTCTGCCTTTTCAAAATGGTACAATTTCATTTCCATAATCCACCAGTGCGCAACTTCCATAAGCAGTTCAGGATCGTCATTTTTATTAGCAAAAAAAGCATAAAACGAAAGCCCAACATCGCTTCCCTTAGAGGCTATTTTTGAATCACAGATCCTGATGATCTTTTCCTTCATTCCTTGCCGCACGCCATCTCCTTAACTCTTTTCATTTGCTGATTTAAAAAAAGCCGTAAGCAGTTATCTGCTTACGGCTTTCGGATAGGTGATGATTCTCTGACAATCAGGCCGCTTTCACGGCCCTGATTTTTTTCGTTTCCGCCGCATCGGATTCTGGTTTATCCGCTGCAGCTGGGGCAGTGACATCGGGAAGCTTGCTGGTACGCAGAATATGCTGCACGGTCTCTTTCTGCTCGGCGAGATACAGACCAAGATTTTCAGCCTGCGTTTCGTCCATCTGCATTCCGCTTTGCAACAGCCAGTCGGTGAACGCGTCGGCCATATCGAGCAGCTTGTCGTGAGCGTCAGCCTCTTTCTTACTGGCAAATGTCATTTTCTCTTCACCTTTCCTTACGACAACAAATTTTGTTTCAACAGCCATCGTGCACCTCTCTATACTGTATTTATATACAGTATAGCAGCAACAGATCGACGTTGCAGCAAAATATGCATTACTGGCGAAATTGCTGTGTTTCCGGGCCACCCATGCTGCGCCGCCATGCCCCAGGAGCCTGGCCATACTGACGCTTGAAGCTGCGGTTGAAGGACTGCTGGGAGTCAAAGCCCAGGGCGATGGCCACGTTCAAAATCGGTTCGTCGCTGTGGGTTAACCGTTCAACCGATTTTTGCAGCTTCCGCGCACGAATATACCCGGCGAGGGGATAGCCCGTATGTTCTTTAAACAGGCGCTGCAGGTGCCATTTTGAATAGCCGGATCGCCTGGCGACGGTCTCAATGTCCAGACGACTGTCCAGGTTGTTGTCGATCCAGTCGAGTAAATCGTGCATAAATGCGCCAGTGTTCATCTGATTACCCCCACGCAGCGTAGAAAAAAGTAACTTTATCTGTTGCATTTAAAGGTGGCGTGTTTTTCCGTTAATTGCAAGTTTTATTGTTGCATTTAAATCCCTGTCCGAAACGGGTCTTTTCACATCGACGCAAATAGCACATAAAGTGCAACAATTATTCTTGCACTTAGTTAAGCGCCTTCCTACAATCGCCGCGATAGTGTACTCGCAACTGTTACAGTTTTGTGGCGATGAACGACACAAATGGCCTTCAGCCAGCTACCGGACAAAGGAAGTGGCGCGGCGCCTCCCGCTGCGTCTTGCCCGGCAGCTACAATTACCGGAATAAAAATAATGAGCCTGCAAAAAACCTGGGGAAACGTTTATCTGAGCGCGCTGGGGGGGATGTTGATCTCCGCGCTGCTCGTCGGATGTGATAACAGCGTCGCGCAAAACGCCGCGCCACCTGCGCCTTCCGTCAGTGCGGCTGACGTGGTCGTGAAATCCATCAGCCAGTGGGATAGTTTTAACGGCCGGATTGAAGCGGTGGAAAGCGTTCAGCTGCGCCCGCGCGTCTCCGGCTACATTGATAAAGTGAATTACACCGACGGCCAGGAAGTGAAAAAGGGCGAGGTGCTATTCACCATTGATGACCGAACCTACCGCGCCGCGCTGGAACAGGCGCAGGCGAACCTGGCGAGGGCCAAAACGCAGGCCAGCCTGGCGCAAAGTGAGGCTAACCGTACCGATAAGCTTATCGCTTCTCACCTGGTCTCCCGGGAAGAGTGGGAGCAGCGTCGCTCGGCCGCCGTTCAGGCGCAGGCCGACATTCGCGCCGCGCAGGCGGCGGTAGACGCAGCGCAGCTCAACCTGGACTTCACTAAAGTGACCGCGCCTATCGATGGCCGCGCCAGCCGGGCGTTGATCACCAGCGGTAATCTGGTCACCGCGGGCGATACCGCCAGCGTGCTCACCACGCTGGTCTCGCAGAAGACGGTTTACGTCTATTTCGATGTGGATGAGTCGACCTATCTTCACTATCAAAACCTCGCCCGCAGCGGACAGGGGGCGTCCAGCAATCATATGGCGCTGCCGGTTGAGATTGGCCTGACGGGCGAAGAAGGCTATCCCCATCAGGGCAAAGTGGATTTCCTGGACAATCAGCTCACGCCGAGTACCGGCACCATCCGTATGCGCGCGCTGCTGGATAATTCCCAACGTCAGTTCACACCGGGGCTGTTTGCCCGCGTACGCCTGCCGGGCAGCGCGGCATTCAAAGCTACGCTTATCGACGACAAAGCGGTGCTGACCGATCAGGACCGCAAATACGTCTACATCGTGGATAAAGAGGGGAAAGCCCAGCGCCGTGACATTACACCGGGGCGTCTGGCAGACGGTTTACGCATCGTGCGGCAGGGGCTGAACCCTGGCGACAAAGTCATCGTCGAGGGTTTACAAAAAGTGTTTATGCCGGGAATGCCGGTTAACGCCAAAACCGTTGCCATGACCGCCAGCGCCGCCCTCAACTGATCCCTTGACCTGAGAATCCAACCCATGGACTTTTCCCGCTTTTTCATCGACAGGCCGATTTTTGCCGCCGTCCTGTCGATTCTGATTTTTATCACAGGATTGATCGCCATCCCGCTGCTGCCGGTGAGCGAATATCCTGACGTCGTGCCGCCAAGCGTTCAGGTGCGCGCGGAGTACCCGGGCGCCAACCCGAAAGTGATTGCCGAGACCGTGGCGACGCCGCTGGAAGAGGCGATCAACGGCGTTGAGAATATGATGTACATGAAATCCGTCGCGGGCTCGGACGGCGTGCTGGTCACCACCGTGACCTTCCGTCCGGGGACTGACCCGGATCAGGCGCAGGTTCAGGTGCAAAACCGCGTCGCGCAGGCCGAGGCGCGTCTGCCGGAAGACGTGCGTCGTCTGGGCATTACCACCCAGAAACAGTCGCCGACGCTGACGCTGGTGGTGCATCTGTTTTCGCCCAACGGTAAGTACGACTCCCTGTACATGCGTAACTACGCCACCCTAAAGGTGAAGGATGAGCTGGCGCGTCTGCCTGGCGTGGGTCAGATCCAGATCTTCGGCTCGGGCGAATACGCGATGCGCATCTGGCTGGATCCGAATAAAGTGGCGGCGCGCGGGCTGACCGCCTCGGATGTGGTGACGGCGATGCAGGAGCAGAACGTTCAGGTGTCCGCCGGTCAGCTTGGCGCCGAGCCGCTGCCGAAAGAGAGCGATTTCCTGATCTCCATTAACGCCCAGGGCCGTCTGCATACTGAAGAAGAGTTTGGCAATATCGTTCTGAAAACCACGCAGGATGGTACGGTTGTCCGCCTGCGCGACGTGGCGCGAATTGAGATGGGCTCCGGCAGCTATGCGCTGCGTTCTCAGCTGAACAATAAAGACGCGGTCGGGATTGGTATCTTCCAGTCGCCGGGGGCGAACGCCATCGACTTGTCTAACGCGGTGCGCGCCAAAATGGACGAACTGTCCACGCGTTTCCCGGACGATATGAAGTGGGCGGCACCTTACGATCCGACGGTCTTTGTGCGTGATTCCATCCGGGCGGTCGTACAAACGCTGCTGGAAGCGGTCGTGCTGGTGGTGCTGGTGGTGATCCTGTTCCTGCAAACCTGGCGTGCGTCTATCATTCCGCTGATCGCGGTGCCGGTGTCGGTGGTGGGTACCTTCAGCATCCTCTACCTGCTGGGCTTCTCGCTCAACACCCTGAGTTTGTTCGGGCTGGTATTGGCCATCGGTATCGTGGTGGATGACGCCATCGTGGTGGTGGAAAACGTCGAGCGAAATATTGAAGAGGGGCTTGCACCGCTTGCGGCGGCGCATCAGGCGATGCGTGAGGTCTCCGGGCCGATTATCGCGATTGCGCTGGTGCTGTGCGCGGTGTTTGTGCCGATGGCGTTTCTCTCGGGCGTGACCGGTCAGTTTTACAAGCAGTTTGCGGTGACGATCGCCATCTCCACGGTGATCTCCGCCATCAACTCGCTGACGCTCTCTCCGGCGCTGGCGGCCCTGCTGTTAAAACCGCACGGCGCGCCGAAAGATTTGCCGACCCGGCTTATCGACCGACTGTTCGGCTGGCTTTTCCGTCCGTTTAACCGCTTCTTCCACCGCAGCTCGAACGGCTATCAGGGGCTGGTGGGTAAAACCCTCGGACGTCGCGGCGCGGTGTTCGCAGTCTACCTGCTGCTGCTCTGCGCGGCGGGCGTGATGTTTAAAGCGGTACCCGGCGGGTTTATTCCGACGCAGGATAAGCTGTACCTGATTGGCGGTGTGAAAATGCCGGAAGGCTCTTCGCTGGCGCGCACCGACGCGGTGATCCGCAAAATGAGCGAAATCGGGATGAATACCGAAGGCGTGGACTATGCGGTGGCGTTCCCAGGGCTGAATGCCCTGCAGTTCACCAACACGCCGAATACCGGGACGGTGTTCTTTGGCCTGAAGCCGTTCGACCAGCGTAAGCATTCCGCGGCGGAAATTAACGCGGAGATCAACGCGAAAATCGCGCAAATCCAGGAGGGCTTTGGCTTCTCCATCCTGCCGCCGCCGATTTTAGGGCTGGGTCAGGGGTCGGGTTATTCCCTGTACATTCAGGATCGCGCCGGTCTGGGCTATGGTGCGCTGCAAAACGCGGTGAACACCATGTCCGGTGCGATTATGCAGACGCCGGGGATGCATTTCCCGATCTCGACCTACCAGGCAAACGTTCCGCAGCTGGAAGTGCAGGTTGACCGTGATAAGGCGAAAGCGCAGGGCGTGTCGCTGACCGATCTTTTCGGGACGCTGCAAACCTATCTCGGCTCGTCGTACGTGAATGACTTTAACCAGTTCGGCCGTACCTGGCGCGTGATGGCGCAGGCGGACGGGCAGTTCCGCGACAGCGTGGAAGATATCGCGAACTTACGCACCCGCAATAGCCAGGGCGAAATGGTGCCGATTGGCAGTATGGTGAATATCACGACCACCTACGGGCCGGACCCGGTGATTCGCTACAATGGCTACCCGGCGGCGGATCTGATTGGCGATGCCGACCCGCGTGTGCTTTCATCCACGCAGGCGATGACGCAGCTGGCGGGTATGTCTAAGCAGATCCTGCCGAACGGGATGAACATTGAATGGACGGACCTGAGCTTCCAGCAGGCCACGCAGGGCAATACGGCGCTGATCGTCTTCCCGGTTGCGGTTCTGCTGGCGTTCCTGGTGCTGGCTGCGCTGTACGAAAGCTGGACCCTGCCGCTTGCGGTGATCCTCATCGTGCCGATGACGATGCTCTCCGCACTGTTTGGCGTCTGGCTGACCGGTGGCGATAACAACGTGTTCGTGCAGGTGGGGCTGGTGGTCCTGATGGGGCTGGCCTGTAAAAACGCCATCCTTATCGTGGAGTTTGCCCGCGAGCTGGAAATCCAGGGGAAAGGGATAATGGAGGCCGCGCTGGAGGCGTGCCGCCTGCGTTTACGCCCGATTGTGATGACCTCCATTGCCTTTATTGCCGGGACCATTCCGCTGATCCTCGGCCACGGCGCGGGGGCAGAAGTGCGCGGCGTGACCGGGATCACCGTCTTCTCCGGGATGCTGGGCGTGACGCTGTTTGGCCTGTTCCTGACGCCGGTGTTCTACGTGACGCTGCGTAAGTTCGTGACGCGCGGGAAAAAAGAGGAAAGGGACGTTCTGCCAGCGTAAGGACGTTGCAGCTAATAAAAAACCGCCTTCACAGTGAAGGCGGTTTTTTTTGTACCAGGTAAATTATTACGACGTTTTTTGATACTGGGCGATAAGATCGGGGAGCGGATCCCATCCGCTGCTGTCGGCGTTTTTCACCGCTTCCAGCGCGCTTGCTACGGTGTGGCGGGCCAGTACGGCTAACGACGCCTGCTCGGCCTCTTCGGAAATTGATTTAAAGTACCAGCACGCGTTAGCGCTGACCACGCAGCGGGCCGGCACGTCAGGGCGCGACGCCCACAGTTTTTTATCTTCGATGACCGAAAGGTAGATATCGCGCAGGGTGATCTCTTCCGGCGGGCGACCAAGATGAATGGAGCCATTGCGGCCAAGCGTTGAGACGATAATGCCGTCACGCGTGAGCGGAACCATTAATTTGCGGATGAAGCTCGGGTTCGCTTCCAGGCCGTAGGCCAGAATCGCACTCGTTGAACGTTCGCCCAATTGCTCCGCCATCGCTACGCTGAGAACCATCTGCAAAGCTGTCGGGAAGCGGTAATCTAACATTTTTGTATCCTGGGTTGCGGTGAATCTTGTTCTTTTTGGCACCGCAGAGGTGAATAAGCAATAAACAACAATATAACAAATACGGTTTTTTTTTTGAAGCAATCTGCGGCATTTGCGATCAAACACCCTGTTCTGGTTTAGCTAAACGTGCGGTTGGGGAAGTCAACCGTCACCATCAGGCCGCCTTCAGCGGATGTACTCAGGTTAACGCGGCTGTTGTGCTGCTGCGCCACCGCTTTGACGATGGCAAGCCCCAGACCGCTTCCGCTTTGCATCTGATTCGGGTCGCGGAAAAAACGGTCGAACACGCGTTCCCGCAGTTCAGGCGGAATACCGGGCCCCGCATCCGAGACACGCAGCTGCGTGCAGCCATCGAGTGCGCGTACGTCGACCTGAATCCGCCCCCCTTCAGGACTGTACTTCACCGCATTCTCAATCAGGTTATCAATCAGCGACACCAGACGTTCCCTGACGCCCGCGATCCAGATGTCATCCTGCGAGAAGAACTCCAGCTCAATCCTGCGCGCAGAGGCTAACGGCTCCAGCTCGGCCATTCGCTCCTGAATGAGTGTTGTCAGCGGTACTGGCTCCATCTCGGTGTCAATGCGTGCTTCGCTGTGCATCATCAGCAGCAGCTGATTGACGAGACGTGCAGCACGGCTGTTGCTGCGAATTACCCCCGCAAGCAGCTCCTGTTGGTTCTCGCTGATGACCCAGGACTGCAGCGCCTCCACGTTGATGCGCATCGCTGCGAGGGGAGTACGCAGCTCGTGCGCCGCATCGGCAATGAAAACCCGTTCCCGCTCAGCGCTTTCACGCACCCGGGCAAGGAAATCATTGATCGCATCCACCATCTGGCGAAGCTCCCTGTGCCTGGGAACGGCTTTTAGGGGCGAGAGATCGTCAGGCGTGCGTAACGTAATTTCATTGACCACCCTGTTCCAGGGGCGCATAGCAATGCGGATCGACAGCCACGCGGGAAACAGCAGAAAAGGGAAGCAGACCAGCAGCGGCAGGATGTAGTAACCCCGCGAGTTCAGGTAGATAAAGAAGTTCCAGCCACTGGCTGGCGTGAAGAGGGTGACCTCCACGTCGGAATGAGGGGATTTAAGGGTGCGGCTGGTCCAGGTACGATCGTCACTCTGAACGCGATCCAGTTCTCCGAACCGGGTGTTTGTTATCCCCGCAGGCGCGCCGTCGGAGGCAAAAATAACTGCATTGTTCTTGCGCACGATAAGGTTAATCGACAGCACGGGATCTTCACCGCCGCCATAGCCTTCGCGCAGCGCCTGGCTAAAGGCTTCGAGCACCGCGGTGCGATCCTGCGGGCGTTCGTCCATCCGCTCAACCAGGGTAAAAAGGGTTTCGTAGGTTTTACTGCCCGTGAGGATGGGAGGACTGCGCAGGTCCTCCCACAGAATGAAGGTTAAAAAAAGACACCACAGCAGCGTAAGCAACAGCATCTGGGCGATGATAATTCGCCGCACCAGCGTGGCGTGGCGCAGGTGGGACCAAAAGTTTCGCATTAACCGGTCACCCTCTGGACAGAGACGGTATCAATGACATACCCGACGCCCCGCACCGTTCGCACGTAACCGTCGCCAATTTTTCGCCGCAAATTACCCATATGCACGTCGAGCGCATTACTGAGGTTTTCTTTGTTGCCGAAGATCCTTTCTTCCAGGAACCGGCGCGTTAGCACGCGGTCAGCGCGCAGCATCAACGTTTCAAGCAGGGCGTATTCACTGGCCGTCAGGTCAACGTGGCGCGCGCTCACCGTCACGCGACGCGTCGGCACATGAAGCGACAGCCCGCGAATTTCTATTGCCTCATTTTCAAAACCGTAACTGCGTCGCGCAAGGGCTCTCACTCTTGCCAGCAGCTCGGCGAGAACAAAGGGCTTGACGAGATAGTCGTCTGCACCCGCATCCAGCCCGTAAAGGCGATCCTGTAGCGTTCCTCGCGCCGTCAGGATGATAACGGGGATGCCCTTAAGCTGCTGGCGCAAACGCGTCATCAGGCTCATGCCATCGCCATCGGGCAGCCCTAAGTCGAGTAAAACAAGCTCAGGCACGCAGACGTCAAGCTGATGCAGCGCATCCTCTTTCCGGCGAACCCATATAACGTCAAAGCCTTGATCGGAGAGGGCGATACGTACGCCATTGCCGAGATCCAGGTCGTCTTCAATAAGTAGAATTTTCACAGTGGTAACTGTATCGGCAGTGAATGAAGAACATCTTAAGAAAAAAACGGTATCAGTAAATTTGTCCGGTTTACAGCACCCGCGCGCTTCAGCGTTTCTTCATTTTCGGCTCATAAGAACCTTAGGGTCACGCTTCAAAATGGGCGTTCTGGCGTTTAACCGCTTCATCGTCATCATTTGCATCCATAAGGACGTCCTTAATGAGAAACATCGAACTGCGTCATCCGTTCCCCCATTTATTCCCGGGCCGCAGCCTGAAAAACATCGTGCCGGGCGTCGTGCTGGCGTTACTGGCCACACCGCTACTGGCGGCAGAGCAGAGCCAGGGTAACGTCTTAACTCTGGGGGGCGGGGTGGACGTCGCGCCACGCTACTCGGGTTCGGATAAAACCCGCGTCAGTGCGGCTCAGGTGGTGGATTATTCCATGGCCAACGGCTTTTTTATCGGCACCACGCGGGGTATCGGTTACGGCAACAATCTGGGCAACCTGGATTACAGCGCAGCGCTCAGCTACCGCACAGGCCGTAAAGATAAAGACGTGAGCAGCGATTCGATCAGCTCCGGCAGCGACGAGCTACGTGGAATGGGCGAGATAAAAGGCTCGGCTATCGTCGTGCCCGGTCTGGGTTACAAGGTAACCGACTGGCTTAATCTGCAGGTGCAGGGTGAGATGCCGGTTTCTGAGAGAGACAACGGTGAGGCGGTACACTTCGGCATTTCCAGCCCGCTCTATACATCACCGAATAACACAGTCACGCTGGCGCTGACCGGCAGTTGGGGATCTGACAAATATATGCAGACCTACTACGGCGTCAGTGCCGCCCAGTCGGCGGCATCCGGGTTTGCCCGCCATGACGCTGGCGCCGGAATTTATGCGTACTCGCTGAATCTTGACTGGACCCACAGGCTCACCTCGCGCTGGAGCGTGCTTGCCGCCGCAGGCGTGACGCAACTGACGGGAGATGCTGCCGATAGCCCGATTGTGCATCGTAAGACGTCGCCTACGGGGAGTCTGAAGGTGACGTACAGTTTTTGAGTGTGGGTTGTGGCGGCTTGTGGTTTTGAGGGCGCAATACGGTAATTTAAGCCGCTCCGGTTTCGATGGCGGGGCGGCCTATCACACAACAGAAAATGCGATATTGTACTGGCCTGAAACCGCGACGGCCGTGGCCGTCAGACTGGGCGATAACGATCTCATCGAGGTCATTGCACCCTATGCTCTTAATGACCGGTTTGAGCTGCGTTTAAGACCGACGCCCGTATTTGAGCGGGAAAAGTATGATGTCTTTAGGCGACGAGTAGATGAGAAACGTTGGCTAGCGCGTTATCCTCAGTTGCAGCACATCACTGATCATCGTCGATGTTTTGTAGCAAGTCTGTGTGTTGGATGGACATTATTTTATTAAAGGTTTGTCGGAAAGAAGAGGGATGAGAGAAGAGGGAAGTTGCGAGGGGTGAAGGTCTGGTGTGAGCGAGAAGCGGAAGTTAGTCAATTATTTTCGATGGTTTTTCATTCTCGGGCGACCAATACCCACCGCTGCCATGGTAAGTTTCAGCACCTAATACAAACTTAGTTCCACAGTGCCTACAAACAAAATGGTAATCGACGATATCGCCCCATATCATCTTTTCAGCACACTCTTGAAAGCTGTATTGATTCCAGTCATCCGTTGCATCAATTTCGGCAAGAACCCCTTCGCTGAGCGCATTCTTTGCAATACGGATTGCTTTACGTAATTGTTCAGGTTGGCGGATAACGTATTTAACACATAAATCCAAGCACCGATCGCAACTCATTAAACAGCCTCCATGATGATATGTTGGCGTGGTTTACCACTATAAGCCAATCAAATTATCACAACTTTTTCTATGGTGAACTTCTGAATTGATGTTAGCAACGTCCGCTTTTGGCACTAAGCAGACAATCTTCTGGGCTTAACTTTTTCTCAAGACTCCTCATACCGAACCACAAACCTGTAAGATCATCGGCTCCCGGGCTGTCGATTCCACCCATCCGTCGTCCGCGTGCAGCACGGCAGCATCCGGCAGGGACCACCCCGGCTAAGCAGTAGTTTTTGAACTATGTTTAACACCAGTCAGAATATCAAAATAGTTAAGTATTTATATGGCCCGAGCGGCGGGGCCTCCGTCCGGAGCATTTGAAAGCCAGAACCTCACTTAAAAGTGTGCCAACATTTCGCGGGTAATATTAATCTCCGGAGAATAACGTGTTCGGAAAGTATTTTTTAAGCTACATGCCGGGCCTGCAAAATTTGTTAGCCTACGATAAAAGCTGGCTAAAACATGATGTTAAAGCCGGGTTATCCGTCGCGGCTGTCGCGCTACCGGTTGCGATTGCTTATGCGGAGCTGGCGGGTGTTGGGGCCATAGTCGGGCTGTACTCCTGCGTTTTACCGATGATAGCGTATGCACTGTTTGGCTCTTCACGTCAGCTTATTGTCGGCCCTGATGCCACGACCTGTGCGGTGATTGCGGCCGTGGTGTTTCCTCTTTCGGCGGGAAATCCTGAACTGCACTGGCAACTGACGATCGTCATGACGTTGATGATGGGCGGATGGTGCCTGCTTGCCAGTAAATTCCGCCTCGGCGCGCTTGCCGATCTGCTTTCTCATCCCATTCTTACCGGTTTGCTGAATGGCGTAGCCGTGACGATTATCGTCGGACAAATCGGCAAGGTTTTAGGGATCAAGCTTGATGAAGCGCAGGTGATCGAGAAAATCATCGCATTACCAGGCCGTATTTCAGACAGCCATTTTTTAACCGCAGGAATATCACTTTTAACGCTCGCTATTTTAATGGCTATCAAAACGTATCGCAGCCACTGGCCCGCACCTTTGATTGCCATTGTTCTGACAACGTTACTGGTCTGGGGGACATCTGCACAACAGTACGGTATTGCCACCATTGGGGGAGACGGTTTCCAGCCTGGTTTGCCCGTTGTTCACTGGGAGACGTTTCAGCCTGGTCCGATGCGTGATTTGGTGATCCCGGCGCTGAACCTGGCGTTGGTCAGTTTTGTGAGTCTGATGCTGACCGCGCGCAGTTTCGCCGCGAAAAATGGTTATGAAATTAATGCGGATGCTGAATTCAGAGCGCTGGGTATTGCGAACCTGATGGCGGGATTATCTCAGGGGTTTGCTATCAGTGGCGCCGATTCCCGGACCGCGGTGAATGATTCAGTTGGAGGGAAAAGCCAGCTGGTTTCCGTGGTCGCCGCCTTAATCATCGGTATCGTCGTGGTATTTTTCACTCAGCCATTACAATTTATTCCGGTTTCGGCGTTAGGGATTGTTCTAATGTACGCATCGTGGTCATTGATTGATTTACGTGGGCTTTGGAACCTGAGACGGCGAAATAAACAGGCCTTTCGCCTGGCTTTCTTCACGTTTGGCTGTGTGTTAATTATCGGCGTTATCCAGGGGATCGGCCTCGCGGTGTTGCTTGGCCTGTTACAGTTCCTGCGTACCGTCTTTCGTCCCTCCGAGCACTTACTGGGCACTGACGAAGATGGCATGATTCACTCATTAGGCAATACAACCGATATTAAAATGGTCCCGGGGGTGCTGATGTATCGGTTTAACTCACCGTTGACCTATTTTAATGTGGCTTATTTTAAACGCCGGGTATTGAACTTAGTTGATGGTGCTGCATTACAGCCTAAATGGGTGATTATTGATGCCGTGGCTTGCTTCACCTATTCAGACATCAGTGTTCTGGCAACCATAAATGAGTTAAAGCGCGACCTCAAAGCCCGGCAGGTGACGTTAATCCTGGCGGGCAGGAAAACGGAATTAACGCGCTGGTTTAAAGACAGTCGGCCAACAATGAATGATGATGACATGATTCTGGCACCAGACCTCTATCTGGCACTCCGGTTCATTCAAAGCAAAGAGAGTGCGAGTGAATCAGGTGGAGAGGTATAAACCAAACCCTGGCTTGCCCGCCAGCCACGAGCAAGCCGCACCCCTTAGCGATACAGCGTTTTTTCCGCAACCGGAACAAGCAACGCGGAACGCCAGTCCGCCAGCGTCCGCTGCGCGAGCTTGCCCAGCGCGGTATAAAACGGATGCCCGGCGTTGTCGACAAACACCGAGAGGAAGCGGGTACTCCACGGCAGCAGATGCCACGCCAGAAGCCGATCGCACTCCGCTTCGCGGCCATTCTCGGCCAGCCACGCCGCCAGCAGCAGCAGGGTACCGAAATGATCTTCCGGTTCATTTTGCTGCATCTCAAAAGCAATGCCGTTTTCTCGCATCCACTGGCGCAGCGCGAGGGTCGAGTCGCCAAACAGCACCGATTCGCGATCCAGCCAGACGGAGCCCCACGGCGGTGCGGGCAGAGCATAAGGGCCAATAAACAGCCGTTGCCAGGCGTCCGTCAGCGGCTCATCGGCTGGGGTGGCAAAGGTTTCGGCAAGGGGCTGCAGCGTTTCCGGTGGCAGCGGCCAGTCCTGAACCCATTCACCCGCGGTAAGGGCCTGCACCAGCGGCGCGGCCTGCTCGCTGTCGGGTGAAAAATAAAACAGCGCGCCCAGTACGCGGGCGCTGAACGCGAACGATTCACGCGGTGTGACGTCTTTCATTAAACCTTCCTTGCTCGCGCGGATTGCGCCCGCGCGGCTGTGTTAACCAAGAATACTGACCGTATAATAAACCACGATCGTGCTAAACCTTTTCGAACTGCACCAGATTGGTGTGCTGCGGGTTGCCTTTTGCCAGCGGTGACGGGCGGTGCGTGGTCAGGGTATTGATGCATGATCCGTGGTCAATACGATCGCCATTCATACTGGCGTCGTGCCAGGCGCCCTGGCCCATGGCGCTCACGCCGGGCATGATGCGCGGTGTGACTTTCGCTTCAATTCGCACCTCACCGCGTTCGTTAAAGACGCGCACCGTATCGCCGTTCTTAATGCCGCGTTTTTCGGCATCGACCGGGTTAATCCATACCTCCTGCCGACAGGCCGCTTTCAGCACGTCGACGTTGCCATAGCTTGAGTGGGTACGGGCTTTGAAGTGGAAGCCAAACAGCTGCAGCGGGAACTGCTCGCGTTCGGGCGCGTCCCAGCCGTCAAAGGTCGAGGCGTAGACGGGCAGTGGGCTGATGGTTTCATCTTTTTCCAGCTCCCAGGTGGCGGCAATCTCCGCGAGTTTGCTGGAGTATATTTCAAGCTTGCCCGACGGCGTTTTCAGCGGATTGGCTTCCGGGTTCTCGCGGAATTTTTTATAGGCTACAAAGTGCCCGTTCGGATCTTTGCGCTTATAAATGCCCATTTTTTTCAGCTCGTCATAGGAGGGCAGTGTGGGGTCTTTTTCGAGCATTTTGGCATACAGATACTGCAGCCACTGCGCCTGCGTCCGTCCTTCGGTGAATTTCTGATGAATATCCGGTCCAAGGCGTTTCGCCACTTCACTCATGATCCAGTAGATGGGCTTGCGCTCAAACTTCGGCGCGGTCACGGGCTGGAGGAAAATCAGGTAGCCCATGTTCCCGGCATAATCGTTCGGAATGATGTCTTCCTGCTCAACGGTCATGAGATCTGGCAGCAGGATATCGGCATATTTCGCCGATGAGGTCATAAAGTTGTCGATGACGACAATCATTTCGCACTTGCTTTCATCCTGCAGGATATCGTGGGTTTTATTGATATCGGAGTGCTGGTTGATGAGGGTATTGCCCGCGTAGTTCCAGATGAACTTAATCGGCACGTCCAGCTTATCTTTCCCGCGCACGCCGTCGCGCAGGGCGGTCATTTCCGGTCCACGAGCGATGGCATCCGTCCAGCTGAAGCAGGAAATTTGCGTTTTGACCGGGTTGTCCGGCAGCGGCATACGTTCGATAGTGATGGTGTATGTCGACTCACGCGCGCCGCTGTTACCGCCGTTGATCCCCACGTTTCCGGTGAGGATAGGCAGCATCGCGATCGCGCGGGCGGTCAGTTCACCGTTTGCCTGGCGCTGGGGTCCCCAACCCTGGCAGATGTAAGCCGGTTTGGCGGAGCCGATTTCACGGGCAAGCTTAACAATGCGATCGGCGGGTATGCCCGTAATGCGGGAAGCCCACTCAGGGGTTTTCGCGGTCTTGTCATCGCCCTGACCGAGAATATACGCTTTGTAGTGGCCGTTAGCGGGTGCGCCTTCCGGCAGCGTTTTTTCATCATAGCCCACGCAGTATTTATCCAGGAACGGCTGGTCGACCAGGTTTTCGGCGATCAATACCCACGCAATACCGGCTACCAGCGCGGCATCGGTACCCGGACGGATGGGGATCCATTCATCTTCGCGGCCAGCGGCGGTGTCGGTGTAGCGCGGGTCGATGACGATCATGCGCGCACTGGATCGCTCGCGAGCCTGCTCCAGATAGTACGTAATCCCGCCACCGCTCATGCGCGTTTCCGCCGGGTTATTGCCAAACATCACCACCAGTTTGGTGTTTTCGATGTCAGACGTGCTGTTGCCGTCGTTGCTGCCGTAGGTGTAGGGCATCGCACAGGCGATTTGTGCCGTGCTGTAGGTGCCGTAGTGGCTCAGGAAACCGCCGTAGCAGTTCATCAGGCGCGCCACCAGTGAAGCATAAGGGGAGGAGCGGGTGATGTTGCCGCCGACAATGCCGGAGGAGTAGTTGATGTAAACCGCTTCGTTGCCGTATTTGGCCACGACGTCTTTCAGGCTGGCAGTGAGGGTATTGAGGGCTTCGTCCCACGTGATGCGCTCGAATTTGCCTTCACCGCGCTTACCCACCCGTTTCATCGGGTAGTTCAGACGGTCAGGATGATTAATACGGCGGCGAATAGAACGTCCGCGCAGGCAGGCACGCACCTGATGGTTACCGTAAATATCGTCACCGGTATTATCCGTTTCAACCCAGTACACTTCGTCGTCACGGACGTGCAGACGCAATGCACAGCGGCTGCCGCAGTTAACCGAGCAGGCGCCCCAGACCACTTTATCTTCGGCAGCGTTCATGGCGTTTTGCATGGCCGCGGCGGCACGTTTCACGCCAAAGGGCAACGACAAACCGCCGGCGGCAAGCGCCAGAGAACCAATGGCTGTAGATTTTACGAGTGTTCGACGGCTAATACCGCCGTGATGTTCACTATCGGACATGGCTCACCCCATCATTATAATTGCGTATTATTTTTCCCGTTATTACAACCGGGCTAATGATGGGGTGAGTGTTACTGATTTGGGGGGATTAGATCTTAATCCTCATCAAATCAACGGGAATTGCAGGAAAATTACTGCGGTTCAGTCGGCGTGGAGTCCTGGCCGCCTGCCGCCGATCCGCTGCCTGTGCGGGTATAAAGGATTTTAAAGGTATCGTTAGCGCAATGACCCACCACCTGTGCATCCGGCTGGTCGGCCTGATCGTTCGGTACAATGTTCAGCGTAAAACCGGACTCCGGCACGCCGTTGTTGATGATTTTTTGCTGAATGTCGCTTTTCACACGCTCGCAGGAATCCGGTGCCGCCAGCGCGGCCGTTGAGGCACTCATTAACAGCAGGGCGGTAATCCAGGGTAACCGTTTCATCTGTAGCTCCTTTTCTCTGTGTAGAGATTAATTTTAGCAGGCTTCGTGTAAACAACTGTATTTGCTAATATGATTGGGAATAATCTCCCTGTACGGAAATGAATGTGAAGAAATACGCAGCGATAACGCTACTGGCAGCAGCACTGGTGGGATGCGATAACAACTCCGCGCCGCTGTCGTTTACGCCCGAGATGGCGAGTTTTTCCAACGAGTTTGATTTTGATCCCCTGCGCGGCCCGGTTAAAGACTTTACCCAGACTCTGTTCAACGAAAAGGGCGAAGTGTCCAAACGGGTCACCGGCACCGTATCGGCAGAAGGGTGTTTTGATACGCTGGAGCTGCACGACCTGGAGGCCAATACCGGCGTGGCGCTGGTACTGGATGCCAATTACTACCTTGATGCGGAAACCCAGCAGCGAAAAGTGAAGCTGCAGGGAAAATGCCAGCTGGCCGAACTGCCGTCAGCAGGAGTGACGTGGGATACCGACGACAACGGGTTTGTGGTGGCGGCCCACGGCAAAGAGATGGAAGTGAAGTATCGCTACGACGCTGATGGCTACCCGCTGGGCAAAACCACCATTTCCGGGGATCAGCATCTGTCCGTCCAGTCGACGCCGTCTAAGGATCTGCGCAAAAGAATGGACTACTCGGCAGTCAGCATGCTGAACGACAAACCGCTGGGTAACGTGAAGCAGAGCTGTGACTACGACCGACACAACAACCCGGTAAGCTGCGACCTGATCATCACGGACGATAGCGTCAAGCCCGCCGTTGAGCGCAAATACACCATCAAAAATACGATTGAATACTACTGAGAATAAAACCGCGCAGGTTACTGCGCGGTCGGTTTCAGCAGGCTGGCGCCTGACGGTTTGTGCCCGGCCAGATGCTGATGCTGGAAAATGCACATGCGGATGGTGTTACGGTATTCACCGTTGATAAAGAACTCGTGAATCAGCTCGCCTTCCACCATAAAGCCCAGCTTGCGGTAGATATGGATCGCTTTCTCGTTCTCTTTGTCCACAATCAGGTAAAGCTTGTAGAGATTCAGAACGTTGAATCCGTAATCCATTGCCAGCTTCGCCGCCTGTGAGGCAAGGCCTTTACCCTGATGCTCAGGGGAAATAATGATCTGGAACTCCGCCCGGCGGTGAACGTGGTTGATCTCAACCAGCTCCACAAGACCGGCTTTTTCGCCTTCGCACTCCACCACAAAACGACGCTCACTCTGATCGTGAATGTGCTTGTCGTAAAGATCGGACAGCTCGACAAACGCCTCGTAGGGCTCTTCAAACCAGTAGCGCATCACGCTGGCATTGTTGTCGAGCTGGTGGACAAAGCGCAGGTCTTCACGCTCCAGCGGACGAAGTTTTACGTCACAGGGCGCCGACATTATGGGGCTACCGTACGGCCAGTGCGGCGATCCAGGCAGCGCAGGGTATTAGGCTCCCAGTAGGCGTTGACGTTTGCACTTTGCTGACACTTATCGCGCGCGTCAAAGGCGACATCTTCTTTGTCCCACTCTTTTTCGGCACGTTTGTTGACCTTCTGGCGAAGGCTGCGGGTGTCATTCCATTGTTCTTTGTCCATGGCGGCGTTCTGGCGGCTTTGCGCGCTGTCACCAGACTCAATGATGAGTTTGCTGGTTTCCGCTGTCGCAGAGGCGGCAAAGGCGAACGATGACAGCGCCAGCAGGGCTGTCAGACAAAGGCGTTTGCTTAATGTGGTCATAGCGTTTCCTTTTAAATGGGTGCAGATAATCAAGTTACCCCGTACAGATTCTACACTAAAGCGAAATGACGGCATACCCGCGGGGCAAGTATGGAAAAGTAAAGGGCATCATCAGGTATCATGTCTAAATGGATCCTCACCTGAAGTGAAACATGCTCAAAACAACACTGCTTTTTTTTGCCACCGCGCTGTGCGAAATCATCGGCTGCTTCCTGCCCTGGCTCTGGCTGAAGAAGGGGGGAAGCGCACTGTTGCTGATCCCGGCCGGGGTCGCGCTGGCCCTGTTTGTCTGGTTATTAACGTTGCATCCGGCGGCCAGCGGTCGCGTCTATGCGGCTTACGGCGGTGTTTATGTCTGCACCGCGCTGCTGTGGTTACGGGTGGTAGATGGCGTCAAACTCAGCGCATACGACTGGGCCGGGGCGCTGGTAGCCCTTTGCGGCATGCTGATTATTGTCGCAGGATGGGGGCGCGCCTGAGCGCCCCAGTTTTGTGATCCTTCGCGGATATTTTGATCATCATACTTGTATGGTAGTAGCTCAGTTGCGTAAATTTCCCACATCACAACACGCGATGTAAGGAAAGGAATTATGAAGATTGTCGGGGCTGAAGTATTTGTGACCTGTCCGGGACGTAACTTTGTCACCCTTAAAATCACCACTGATGAGGGGATAGTCGGTCTGGGCGATGCCACGCTGAACGGACGCGAGCTTTCCGTGGCCTCTTATCTGAAAGATCACCTGTGCCCTCAGCTGATTGGCCGCGATGCGCACCGCATTGAAGATATCTGGCAGTTTTTCTATAAAGGCGCCTACTGGCGTCGCGGCCCGGTCACCATGTCGGCCATCTCCGCGGTGGATATGGCGCTGTGGGACATCAAAGCCAAAGCCGCCAACATGCCCCTGTACCAGCTGCTGGGCGGCGCGTCCCGGGAAGGGGTCATGGTCTACTGCCACACCACCGGGCACACCATTGACGACGTGCTGGAAGATTACGCCCGGCATAAAGAGATGGGCTTCAGGGCGATCCGCGTGCAGTGCGGCGTGCCGGGCATGAAAACCACCTACGGCATGGCCAAAGGGAAAGGGCTGGCCTACGAGCCTGCGACCAAAGGCGACTGGCCGGAAGAGCAGCTCTGGTCCACCGAGAAATACCTCGATTTCACGCCGAAGCTGTTCGATGCGGTGCGCAGCCAGTTCGGCTTTAATGAACATCTTCTTCACGACATGCACCACCGCCTGACGCCGATTGAAGCGGCCCGTTTTGGCAAGAGCATTGAAGAATTCCGCATGTTCTGGATGGAAGACCCTACGCCCGCGGAAAATCAGGCCTGCTTCCGCCTTATCCGCCAGCATACCGTTACGCCGATTGCGGTGGGCGAGGTGTTTAACAGCATCTGGGACTGCAAGCAGCTCATTGAAGAGCAGCTTATCGACTATATCCGTACCACCCTTACCCATGCGGGCGGGATCACCGGGATGCGTCGCATCGCGGACTTCGCCTCGCTCTACCAGGTCCGTACCGGTTCGCATGGTCCATCGGATCTGTCGCCTGTGTGTCATGCCGCCGCGCTGCATTTCGACCTGTGGGTGCCGAACTTTGGCGTACAGGAGTACATGGGCTATTCCGAACAGATGCTGGAAGTCTTCCCGCACAGCTGGCGTTTCGATAACGGCTATATGCATCCGGGCGACAAGCCGGGGCTGGGTATCGAATTTGATGAAAAACTGGCCGCGAAATACCCCTACGATCCCGCCTATCTGCCGGTGGCCCGTCTCGAAGACGGTACGCTGTGGAACTGGTAATGGAGGAGCTAACGATGAAAAGCGTAGTGATTCAACAGCCGAACGAACTGGTGCTTGAAAAGCGTCCTCTCCCGGAGCCGGGCGCAGGTGAGGTCCGCGTTAACATCCGGCTGGCCGGCATCTGTGGTTCAGACAGCCACATCTACCGCGGGCACAACCCGTTTGCGAAGTATCCGCGCGTGATCGGCCATGAGTTTTTCGGCGTGATCGACGCCGTGGGCGAGGGTGTCGACAGCGCCCGCCTGGGCCAGCGCGTCTCCGTCGACCCGGTGATCAGCTGCGGGCACTGCTATCCGTGCTCCGTCGGGAAACCGAACGTCTGCACCTCGCTGGTGGTACTGGGCGTACACCGTGACGGCGGTTTTAGCGAATATGCGACAGTGCCCGCTAAAAATGCCTGGCCCATTCCGGATGCGATCCCGGATAACCATGCCGTCATGGTTGAGCCCTTCACCATTGCTGCCAACGTGACGGGGCAGGCCAATCCCACTGAACAGGACGTTGCGCTGATCTATGGCGCAGGCCCGATGGGGCTGGTCACCGTACAGGCGCTGAAGGGCGTCTATAAGGTGAAGCAGGTTATCGTGGTTGACCGTATAGATGAACGCCTTGCCATGGCGCAGCGCAGCGGCGCGGACTGGGTCCTCAATAACGGCGAGCAGTCGTTGCAGGTCGCGCTGGACGAAAAAGGCATCAGGCCGACGTTAATCATTGATGCTGCCTGTCATCCGTCGATTCTGCAGGAAGCGATAACCCTGGCCTCTCCGGCGGCGCGCATTGTGCTGATGGGCTTCTCCAGCGAGCCGAGCCAGATTGTGCAGCAGGGCATTACCGGCAAAGAGCTGGCGATCTTCTCCTCGCGCCTGAATGCCAACAAATTCCCGGTCGTCATCGACTGGCTGGAAAAAGGGCTGATCGACCCGGAAAAACTGATCACCCATACCTTTGACTATCACCACGTTACAGACGCCATTGAACTGTTTGAAAAAGACCAGCGGCAGTGCTGCAAAGTCTTGCTCACGTTCGGGCAATAATCATTTACGCGGTTAAGCGCCTGCGCAGACAGGCGCTAAGTGGTACGCATCTTACCTTTCAGAGATAGCCATTATGACGCAAGTACAACCTCAAAGAACCACCTCCGATCTGGTGAAAGCCGCCGTTTCCGGCTGGCTGGGCACCGCGCTCGAATTTATGGACTTCCAGCTTTACTCACTGGGAGCCGCCCTGGTTTTCCATGAGATCTTCTTCCCGGAACAATCTGCCGCGATGGCGCTGATCCTGGCGATGGGCACCTACGGCGCAGGTTATATTGCGCGCATCGTCGGGGCCTTTATCTTCGGACGCATGGGCGACAGCATTGGCCGTAAGAAGGTGCTGTTTATCACCATTACCATGATGGGGATCTGCACCACGCTGATTGGCGTACTGCCGACCTATGCCCAGATAGGGATTTTCGCCCCCGTTCTGCTGGTGACGCTACGCATTATTCAGGGACTGGGTGCCGGGGCGGAGATCTCCGGAGCGGGGACGATGCTTGCGGAGTACGCGCCGAAAGGTAAACGCGGCATTATCTCCTCGCTGGTGGCGATGGGCACCAACTGCGGGACGCTGAGCGCAACGGCTATCTGGGCCATTATGTTCTTCGCCCTTGACCGTGAACAGTTGCTCGCCTGGGGCTGGCGCGTGCCGTTCCTCGCAAGCGTTGTGGTGATGATCTTCGCCATCTGGCTCCGTATGAACCTGAAAGAGAGCCCGGTGTTTGAGAAAGTCAACGACGCAGAAACCGCGATGCCGGACACCTCGCTGGGCTCTATGGTGAAAAGCAAATCCTTCTGGCTGGCGACCGGCCTGCGCTTTGGACAGGCGGGGAATTCAGGCCTGATTCAGACGTTCCTCGCGGGTTATCTGGTTCAGACGCTGTTGTTCGATAAAGCCATCCCGACCGATGCGCTGATGATCAGCTCCATTCTTGGGTTTATCTCCATTCCGCTGTTGGGCTGGCTTTCCGATAAAGTGGGCCGCCGGCTGCCGTACATAATCCTCAATATCTCCGCCATTCTTCTCGCGTATCCGATGCTGTCGATCATCGTCGACAAAAGCTACGCGCCGGGGACGATCATGCTCTCGATTATCGTTATCCACAATTTCGCCGTACTGGGGCTGTTTGCGCTGGAAAATATCACCATGGCGGAGATGTTTGGCTCGCGAAATCGCTTTACCCGCATGGCTATCTCAAAAGAGGCGGGTGGTCTGGTGGCAGTAGGTTTTGGTCCGGTGCTGGCGGGGATCTTCTGTAATATGACCGGCTCCTGGTGGCCGATTGTTGCCATGCTGGTGGCCTATTCCGCGATCGGGCTGGTCTCGGCGATCCTGATGCCAGAGGTGCGCGACCGTGATTTGAGCGCGCCGCAAGACGCGGCGGAGACGGTGCCAGAAGAGACTGTTGGTTACGGAGCGCTCTCCTCGCGCCGTTAGTGGTTTATATCTTCCGTGAGATATCACACAACTTTCTCTTTATGTCACACCACGTGCGCAAAAGTTAATATAAATCAAAACCTCAAACGGCAGTATCAGTATGGTTGATGGCAGTTATGGTTTACCCCAACTGCCATTCTAGTTGGTGTAGTCAGCAGACGCTGCCGTTTAACAACATGCGGCAGCGTTCCACAGCGTTCTAATTAACGAGTCTTAATCATGGAAAACAAGTTATTGCAGGCCCACGCGACGCTGCCTCAGTACGATCGCGACAGCCTCAAAGCACGCATCGTTCATTTAGGGTTTGGCGCCTTTCACCGGGCGCATCAGGCGGTGTATGCCGACATACTCGCGGCAGAACAGGGCAGCGACTGGGGCTACTGCGAGGTTAACCTGATTGGCGGCGAGCAGCAGATCGCCGATCTGAACGCGCAGGATAACCTCTATACGGTGGCGGAAATGTCCGCCGATGCATGGACCTCCCGCGTGGTTGGCGTAGTCAAAAAGGCGCTGCATGCGCAGGTTGACGGGCTGGAGAGCGTGCTGGTAGCAATGTGCGAACCGCAGGTGGCGATTGTCTCACTGACCATCACCGAGAAAGGGTACTGCCATTCCCCGGCGACCGGACAACTGATGCTCGATCACCCGTTTATCGTCGCCGACCTGCAAAACCCGCACCAGCCAAAATCCGCGCCGGGTGTGGTGGTGGAAGCGCTGGCGCGCCGCAAAGCGGCGGGTCTGCCAGCATTTAGCGTGATGTCGTGCGACAACATGCCGGAGAACGGCCATGTGATGCGCAGCGTCACCTGCGCTTACGCCCGGGCGGTTGATGCTGAGCTGGCGGACTGGATCGAAACCCACGTCACCTTCCCGTCAACGATGGTGGACCGCATCGTGCCCGCAGTCACGCCCGATACGCTGGATAAAATCGAGCAGCTGACCGGCGTTCGCGATCCTGCAGCGGTGGCCTGCGAACCGTTCCGCCAGTGGGTAATAGAAGATAACTTTGTCGCCGGTCGTCCTGAGTGGGAAAAAGCCGGTGCCGAGCTGGTTGCTGACGTCATTCCGTTTGAAGAGATGAAGCTGCGCATGCTCAACGGCAGCCACTCGTTCCTGGCGTATCTGGGGTATCTGGCCGGGTATCAACATATCAACGAGTGTATGGAAGACGAGAACTACCGCGCTGCCGCGCACGCGCTGATGATCGGCGAACAGGCGCCAACCCTGAAGGTGAAAGGCGTCGATTTAGGTCGCTATGCCGATCTGCTGATAGCCCGCTACAGCAACCCGGCCCTGCGTCACCGTACGTGGCAAATCGCGATGGACGGTAGCCAGAAGCTCCCGCAGCGGATGCTTGATTCTGTGCGCTGGCATCTGGCGCACCGGAAGCCTTTCCGGCTGCTGGCGCTGGGTGTTGCCGGCTGGATGCGCTATGTCGGCGGCGTGGATGAGCAGGGCAAGGCCATTGAGGTGAGCGATCCGCAGCTGGCGGTCATTCAGGCGGCGGTGAAGGGCAGTGCAGAAGGGGAAAGCCGGGTGCATGCGCTGCTCGGTATTGAGGCTATCTTCGGTAAAGCGTTACCGCAGGACGCTGACTTTGTGGATGCGGTGATGAAGGCATATCAGACGTTACTGCAGAAGGGCGCCAAAGCGACCGTGGCGCAGTTCGTGTCGCAACGGTAGTTCAGCACATGCCGCCGTTCGCGGCGGCATGCAGGGACACAGGTTAGTGCATCCCCAGACGAATCAGCTCAATCGGTTCGAACTTACCTTCACATCCTTCCACTTCCACGGTTTTGCTACGACGCACCTGCTCGGCATTGAGGCCGTCACTGTGGATCGCTTTAATCACGCCGAACTGGTTTGTGCCGCTAATCATGACGCGGCTGCCAGTAGTGATTGCATTGCGGTTACGGTCGTATGTCATCATGGTATTTTCTCCTCTCTAACCTGGTCGTTACGGCGTTATTTCAGGCACGCCGTTCACGGGGCATATAAATACGCCTGTCCGCAGGTCAGTTTTTTGTTTTTGATCAAACTCACACTTTTTTCTTTATTTCGCAGGAGCAGCGATCGCAGAGAGGGGAATATAGCGCGAACGTCATTGGATGGAATAAAATCGGGCAGGAGAACGCATGACTCGCCGCACCCGTAAGGGGCGGCGAATGTTACTCTTCGCTAAACCACTCGCTATTTTCCTGACGGATAAGCTGCACCGATTCGCTAATTTCCTGCAGATGCAGCGTCATTGCTTTTTCCACAGCGTCCGGGTCGCGTTTTTCGAGCGCGCTGAAAATATCGTGATGCTGTCGGAGCAACATTTCCGGTGGCGAGACGTGATCGAGACTCATATACCGCACGCGATCGATGGTGGCTTTGATGTTTTCGATAGTGTCCCAGGCGAGCTGGCAATCCGCAATCTGCGCCAGTTTCTGGTGGAATTCATCATCGAGCTGGAAGAAGTCATTCAGCTGTTTACGGTCAATCGCAATACGCTGCTGATGCAGATTCTGCTCCAGCAGGTAACACTGGTTGTCGTTGATAAGCGTTGCAGCACGACGCGCCACCGCGCATTCAATGGCCTGACGAACGAAACATCCGTTGCGAACCTGAGAAAGTGAAATTTTATTCACGTAACTGCCGCGCTGGGGACGGATCTGAATCAGACCGTTTTCCGCAAGCTTAATAAACGCTTCACGCACCGGCTGCCGGGAGACGTCAAACCGCACGGAGACCTCTTTTTCGGAAAGCGGTGTTCCCGGTGGGATCAGGCAATGAACAATATCGCGTCGCAAAATGCGATAGATTTGCTGGTTGACGGGCTGGGTGGGATTAAGTTGCGATTCAGCGGCCATGAGTTGTCATTTCTCAGAGAGTTAGCCCGAACATACTACCATTCTTTTATAACCCGAAACAGACCCGGCCCGCAGGCCGGGAAGGGCACGGTTAGCCGCGATGGACGTTCAGGCCGGCAAAACTCTGGCTGACGGGCATCATTTCGACAGTATTGATATTGACGTGTTTTGGCAGCGTCGCCACCCACCAGACGGTTTCGGTGACATCTTCCGGCGTAAGCGCGTTAGCATTTTCGTAGGTCTTATCCGCCTTCGCGTCATCGCCTTTGAAACGGACATTGGAAAATTCGGTGCCGCCCACCAGACCCGGCTCGATATCGGTCACACGAATGGCGGTGCCGTGCAGATCGGTGCGCAGGTTAAGGCTGAACTGGCGTACAAACGCTTTCGTCGCGCCATAAACGTTGCCGCCCGCGTAAGGCCAGCTCCCGGCCGTTGAGCCGATATTGATAATATGGCCACGGTTACGCTCAACCATCCCCGGCAACACCGCGCGGGTCATGTAGACCAGCCCTTTGTTGTTGGTATCAATCATGTTTTCCCAGTCTTCTACGCTGGCTTTGTGGGCGGGCTCCATGCCCAGCGCCAGACCAGCATTGTTGACCAGCACGTCGATGGCGCGCCATTCAGCGGGCAGGTTGGCAATCATCTCTTCAATGGCAGCGCGGTTACGCACATCGAGCTGCGCGGTCAGGATGCTGTCGCCTAATTCGTCTTTCAGCTCCTGCAAACGTTCCTGGCGGCGCCCGGTCGCAATAACCTTGTGCCCGTTGGCGACGAAGCGACGCGTGATGCTTTCACCAAAACCTGCCGTTGCCCCGGTAACTAAAATAATCATCTCACTGTTCCTCAACGCTTTTTGTGTTGTACTAACATAGCATGGTCGCAGAGGGAGCGTTAAGGCAACATTTGTATGACAGCGTTGCAGGGGCTACTCTGGGAAGAAACCCGTACTCAGGAGTGAAAGATGGCGGCCACCAATCCTTTTTTTGACATCAGTCTGTTGCCTTACCAGGCGCCTCGTTTTGATGAAATCAACGACAGCCACTATCGCCCGGCTTTCGATGAAGCGCTTCGCCAGAAGCGGGCGGACATTGAGGCCATTGTCGCTCAGCACGCTGCGCCAGATTTCAATAACACCGTGCTGGCGCTGGAAAAAAGTGGCGTTATGCTCACGCGCGTCAGCAGCGTTTTCTTCGCCATGACCTCTGCGCACACCAACGCGTATCTGCAGGAACTGGAAGAACAGTTCTCCACCGAACTTGCCGCGCTGGCGAACGATATCTGGCTGAATGATACCCTCTTCGCCCGCGTCGAGAGCGTCTGGCAGGACCGTGCCGCGCTGGACGCCGAATCCCGGCGGCTGGTCGAGGAGACGTATCAGCGGTTTATACTGGCCGGGGCGCGTCTGAATGAGACAGAAAAAGCCGAGCTAAAGGCGCTGAATACTGAGGCAGCCTCTCTGACCAGCCAGTTTAATCAACGTCTGCTGGCTGCCGATAAGACCGGTGGGCTGGTGGTGGATTATGCGCACCAGCTTGACGGGCTCAGCGCAACGGAGATCGCGGACGCGGCACAGGCAGCCGCAGAGAGAGGGCTTAACGATCGCTGGCTGATCCCGCTTCTGAACACTACCCAGCAGCCCGCGCTGGCTGCGCTGCGCAATCGTCAGACGCGTGAAAATCTCTTCAGGGCTGGCTGGACACGTACCCAGAAAGGGGATGAAAACGACACCCGCGAGCTGATCCTTCGTCTCACGGCGCTGCGTGCCCGTCAGGCTCGCCTGCTGGGCTTTGAGGATTACGCCAGCTGGAGTACCGCGGATCAGATGGCGAAAACCCCTGACGCCGCGCTGGCCTTTATGCGCGGTATTGTGCCTGCCGCCCGCGCCCGCGCGGAGCGCGAGCAGGCCGATATTCAGAAAGTGATTGATGACGAGCAGGCTGGTTTTACGGTGCAGGCGTGGGACTGGGCCTTTTATGCGGAGCGCGTGCGCCAGGCAAAATATGCCCTCGATGAGTCGCAAATCAGGCCTTATTTTGCGCTCAATACCGTGCTGCAGGATGGCGTGTTCTGGGCGGCCAGCCAGCTGTTTGGCATCCGCTTCGTCGAGCGCTTCGATATCCCGGTTTATCACCCGGACGTTCGCGTATGGGAAATTTTCGACCACACCGGTGAGGGCATGGCGCTGTTTTACGGCGACTTCTTCGCGCGCGATTCCAAGCAGGGCGGCGCCTGGATGGGCAATTTCGTCGAACAATCGTTCGAGTTTGCGGCCCGTCCGGTTATCTATAATGTTTGTAACTACCAAAAACCGGCGAACGGCGGTGTCGCGCTCCTCTCCTGGGATGATGTGATAACGCTCTTCCACGAGTTTGGCCATACGCTGCACGGCCTGTTTGCCAGCCAGCGTTTCGCCACGCTCTCCGGCACCAATACCCCGCGTGATTTTGTTGAATTCCCGTCGCAAATCAATGAGCACTGGGCCAGCCATCCGCAGGTGTTTACGCACTATGCGCGCCACTACGAAACCGGCGAACCGATGCCGGACGCGCTGCGGGAAAGCATGCTCAACGCGACGCATTTCAACAAGGGCTATGATATGACGGAACTGCTGAGCGCCGCGCTGCTGGACATGAACTGGCACGGCATCAGTGAGGCCGTTTCGGACGTTGACACATTTGAAACGGCGGCGTTGCAAAAAGAGGGGCTGGATCTGCCCGCTGTACCGCCGCGCTATCGCAGCAGCTATTTTGCCCATATTTTCGGCGGCGGCTACGCGGCGGGGTATTACGCCTACCTGTGGACGCAAATGCTCGCGGATGATGGCTACCAGTGGTTTGTCGAACAGGGCGGCTTAACGCGTGAGAACGGGCAAAAATTCCGCGAGGCGATTTTGTCTCGCGGAAACAGCACGGATTTAGCGGAACTGTATCGTAACTGGCGCGGACACGATCCGCAGATCGAACCGATGCTGGAGAATCGCGGGTTGAGTGCGTAGAACCCGGGTTGCCTGAAAACAGAGCCGGGCTTTACGCCCGGTTTTTTTATACCGGGTCTGAAGTCTGGAATGGCACCGACAAAGTAATATCCTATTTCCCGCCAACAAACCTTATATTTAAATTAAATTTATGCGAAATAAAGTCATTCTGCACGGCATGTTTTATAAACAGTGTAGAGTTTGCAAAATAGTTAATGATTAATCATTTGATCTTGATTAGGGAAAACAAATATTCTTTAGTGTCAGGTTTTAACGCTAAAATTTTCTTGTTTTATGCCGATAACCGAAGATGGCATAAAACATGACGTAAGAGCAGTTAAGAAGGCGAATGATGACCCTACCTCTGAACACTCCTGGCTTTACGGATACCGAAAATTCTAAAAGGCTGATAAATAAAACCTTTACCTATGTCGTTACGTTATTGATAAGTATTTTCATTGCGGCAATCGTTTCCTTGCTAATAATAAAAAACAATGTTAACCAAATCAGCGACCAACACGATGAATATTTATTAAAAAAAGCGTTAGAGACTCGCCAGGAAAGCATGCGAAGTCATCTTAAAGACAATGCCGAGTGGGGCGATGTCTATAAACATCTTCATCAGAAAATTGACCTTCACTGGGCATGGGATAAGCAGAATCTGGGTAAGTCCCTGTACGACAACTTTGGTTACGAAGGGGTGTTTGTTATCTCAGCGGAAGGGACCACGCATTACAGCGTGCTTGACGGGAAACTGAAACGTGAAGAACTGGAAAGCTGGTTAGATAAACCTACGAAAGCGCGTTTACTCCATGAGCTTAGCCTGAAAAATGGACTGCCGGTCTCCATGCTCACGCTTATCCATTCCGTCCCCGCCATTGTTTCAGCCGAATGGATAACAACGGGCGATGATCCGAGTGTACAACCCTCACCGGGTAAGCCGTCAGTCATGGTCTTTATTGATAAATTAACGGCTAAAAAACTGCTGACGATTGGGCAGGATGCCGGAATAAATAATGTACGCGCTTCCATTAATAAAGAGAATGCTCAGGCAAATAACCAGACGGCATTTACTCTGCGCACCCAAAATGGTGATGTGGACATTATCTGGGACAGTGAAAACCCCGGTCAGGCGTTGATCATCTATTTTCTGCCGTTAATGATCCTGTCAGTACTTTTGACAATTTCGATGATGGTCATCCTCATGCGCCATATTATGCACAAGGCGAGAATGCATGACGAAAATACATTTCTGCTTGAACAGGCAAGACTGAATCTTATCACGAGCGAAAAACGCTTCCGGGACGTCAGTGAAACCACCAGCGACTGGTTCTGGGAAACCGATTTATCGTTAAAAATAACATGGCTGTCCGGCCGTTTTTCCACCGTCACAGGATACGATCAGAGTCAATGGATCGGTCGCCGGTTGGATGAACTCTTTCCTTCGACCAGAGGCAGTTTTAATAAGCCTGTAACGGGCCATGCGTTAACTGGGCGCTTCGAATTTAAGAACTGCCCTTATACGAACTATCAACATGCCACCGCGTATTGCACGCTGCTGGCTAAATTTTCGACTCAGCCGGATGGCACTGTTGTATTGCGCGGCGCGGCAACCGACGTTTCTCTGGAAGTGGAGGCCACAAAACGCGTGGAGTTCCTGTCACGGCATGACGAATTAACAGGCCTCCCGAACCGGTACCATATTAAGGAGTTTCTGGCGGGCCAGTTAGCGAAAGAAGGCGTTAAACATTACCCCTTCGCCATGATTTGCCTGGATTTAGACAAGTTTAAACCCGTCAATGATATTTTTGGCCATTCCACGGGGGATGCACTGCTTGGCGAGGTCGCCTCGCGTCTTAAACATTGTGTTCGTGGCGGGGATTTTGTCGCCCGACAGGGGGGCGATGAATTTATGCTGCTCCTCGGCAACATCACTCAAAAAGAGCAGATCGAAGAGGTGTGTCAACGTATCGTGGAAGAACTCAACCGTCCTTTCACCATTGATGGCAACGATGTGGCAATAGGCGTCAGCATGGGGATTGCAATGGCGCCACAGGACAGCAGCAGCGCAAACGATCTTTTACGCTTTGCGGATATTGCCCTTTATCAGGCGAAACAATCCGGTAGAAACCGGTGGGTTTATTATCGCCCGGATATGTCGGAAAAGCTGACTGAACGCAGAAAACTGGAATTAGAGCTCAGAACTGCGATTCGCGAGGACCAGCTCTCTCTGGTTTATCAGCCGCGTTATAGCCTCCGATATTCTAAAATCGAGGCCGTGGAAGCCCTGGTTCGTTGGCAGCACCCGGAACGCGGAAACATGATGCCCGATCAGTTTATCCCGCTGGCTGAAGAAACCGGGCTTATTATTAGTCTCAGCAACTGGGTTATTCGCAAAGCGTGTCTGGATGCGCAAGCGTTCTTGCCAGGATTATCGGTATCGGTCAATATTTCTGCGATTGAATTCCAGGCAAGCGATCTCGCCGAAAGGATTAAAGATATTCTTCATGACACCGGGCTCGAAGCCCAGCGGCTGGAAATCGAAGTGACGGAGAATGTCACGCTTTCCGATCCAGAAAAAACCCTGCAGACCATGAAGGCCCTCAAAAAAATGGGCGTTCGCATTCTGATTGATGATTTCGGTACCGGCTATGCCTCGCTGAGCTATCTGCGGAAGTTTCAGTTTGATGGGCTCAAGCTCGACAAAAGCTTTATTTTTACGTTAGGCGATTCACCGCAGAACCAGGCTGTCGTTGAGAAAATAATCGATCTGGGCAAGGCCTATTCCATGGAGATCACCGCAGAAGGGGTGGAAACTCTCGAACAGCTCACTTTCCTCATGAAAAATAAGTGTGATGAAGTGCAGGGGTACTTACTCGGGAAACCGTCTGCCATTGCGGACTTAAATTTAAACGCAGTGGTATTAAGTGCGTATAGCCTGGGCCATACAGTGAATTGATAGTATTGAACAACCCGCGTGACGCTGATTGTCAAAAATACCCGCTATACTACATTTTCATTTTTTCAGGCGATAACAGACAAAGGCAGGAAGTATGTCTCTTCGTTCGCTGCGGGCATTATGCCTGGCCAGTTTTTTTATTGCGGATGTTCGCGATGGCCTTGGGCCATTTCTCGGTATTTTTCTGACCGAGCGTCACTGGACCCCGGACAATATCGGCATACTGATGACGGCCGGTGGGCTGGCAGGATTACTGGCCACGCTCCCGGCAGGATTTATTACTGACACTTCCAGGAACAAACGTGCCGTGCTGGCGCTGCTCTGCCTGTTGATCACCCTGAGCACGCTTCTGCTCTGGTTTAGCCAGCAGAGCAGCGTGGTCGCCATTTCGCAAATTATCACCGGTATTTGTGCGGCATTTGTCGGGCCGTTGATCGCCGGCATTACGCTGGGGCTGACCGGCCAGAACGGCTTCAGCGCGCAGATGGGCAGAAATGAAGCGTTCAATCACGGCGGAAACTTTGTCACCGCGCTGATGGCAGGCGGCATTGCCTGGTACTGGGGCGTCGGCGGGATTTTCCTGCTGATGACCTGTACGACGCTGCTCACGCTCTGTGCGCTGCTGGCCATTCGCAACGGCGATATCGACAACAATGCCGCGCGGGGGCTGTCATCTTCAGGGAGCGTGCCGGTTCCCGGCTTTGCGGTGCTGATGAAAAACCGAGCGCTTTTTGTGACCGGACTGACGCTTCTGCTGTTCCACCTGGCGAATGCCGCGCTGCTGCCGATGCTGAGCATGCGGGTTGCAGCGGCACCCGCCTCGATCAACCCCGGTTTGTATGCGGCGGGTACCGTCATCATCTCACAGGCCGTGATGATCCCCGTCGCCATCTGGAGCGCACGCCGGATAGAACACTACGGCTACTGGCGGTTAATTATGCTGGCGCTGCTGGTGATGCCGGTACGCGCGGCGCTGGCAGCAAGCACGGACGCACCGTTCATGATGATCCCGGTACAAATTCTCGACGGTCTGGCCGCCGGCATTTTGGGGGTCGTGGTACCGTCGTTTATCGTGGTGCTGCTGCGCGGAAGCGGGCACGTCAATGCCGGGCAGAGTGTCGTGATGCTGATGCAGGGTGTGGGGGCAGCCATGAGTCCGGCATTAACCGGTACGATCGCCGGGCATTACTCGTTTGCGACGGCATTCAGTGTATTAAGCGCGATTGCGCTGATGGGCGTACTGCTGTGGTGGCGTTTTGCCCACCGTAGCTGGGAAACGAACGCGCCGGGTGAAGTGTATACGCCACCCGGCGTGAGATTTAAGCCAGTTCGTTAGGGCAGGTTTCACCTTTTTCCAGCTGCTGCAAATTCCCGAGCGTCGTTTCCGAGATGCTGATCAGCGCTTCGGCGGTCAGAAACGCCTGGTGTCCGGTAAACAGCACGTTATGGCAGGCGGAGAGGCGACGGAACACGTCGTCCTGGATCACGTCATTCGACTTGTCTTCGAAGAACAGATCGCGTTCGTTCTCATAGACGTCCATCCCCAGTGCGCCAATTTTCTGGGTTTTCAGCGCTTCGATAGCGGCCTGAGAGTCAACCAGCCCGCCGCGGCTGGTGTTGATGATCATTACGCCGTCTTTCATCTGGTCGAATGCCGCCTGGTTAAGCAGGTGGTAGTTTTCCGGCGTCAGCGGGCAGTGCAGGGAGATTACGTCAGACTGCGAGAACAGGGTTGGCAGGTCAACGTACTCCACGCCCAGATCCAGCGCAGCCGCGCTTGGGTACGGATCAAACGCCAGCAGACGCATGCCAAAGCCTTTCAGAATCCGCAGGGCGGCGACGCCAATTTTACCGGTCCCGATCACGCCAGCGGTTTTGCCGTACATGGTAAAGCCGGTCAGGCCTTCCAGCGAGAAGTTGGCGTCACGGGTACGCTGATAAGCACGGTGAATACGACGGTTGAGGGACATCATCATGCCAATCGCATGTTCCGCCACCGCTTCCGGGGAGTACGCCGGCACGCGAACCACCTTCAGACCCAGCTCTTTGGCTGCATCGAGATCCACATTATTAAAGCCCGCACAGCGCAGGGCGATGTATTTCACCCCCTGTTTTTTTAACTCCTCCAGCACCGGACGACTGCCGTCATCGTTTACAAAAATGCAGACACCTTCACACCCGTGCGCCGTTTTGGCGGTTTTTTCGGACAGCAGAAAGTCGAAAAATTCAAGCTCAAACCCGTAAGCCTCGTTAACATGTTGCAGATACTTTTTGTCGTACTGCTTTGTGCTATATACCGCGAGTTTCATAAGACTTTCTCCAGTGATTTTGCATTCACGTTAGCATGATTAAAATTATCTTACAATTTCTAAAATATTATTGAATTCAATAAGTTCTGTTAATTATTCTAGAGCATCTATCCTTAAAAATGGCATTTCCTTCAACTGACTGGCCAAACATGCGACAATGATCGGCACTGCCGGCTTAATTTTTTCGCTAAATCAGGATATTAACTGCCCATGAAGGGTAAATACAAAGCCGCACTTGCGCTTTTACTGCTGTTCATATTGTTGCCGCTGACGCTGCTGATGACGCTCGCCCAGTGGGTACCGACGCTAGCCGGGATCTGGCTGCCCGTTGGGACGCGTATCGCGTTCGAAGAGAGCCCGAAGCTCACTCGTCACGCGCTAGTGATCCCCGATCTCCGCTATCTGGTGGAAGACTGCGAGATAGCCCGCATCGATAACGTGACGCTGTCACATCCCAGCCGCTGGAAGCTGGATATCGGCACGCTCGATCTCAACGCCGTCTGTCTGAGCAAGATTCCCCAGTCCGCACCGTCAACGGTTGCCCCGAAAACGCTGGCCCAGTGGCAGGCGGTGTTACCGAATACCTGGCTTACGGTTCACCGTCTGACGCTTTCACCCTGGCAGCAGTGGCAGGGGGAACTTAACGCGTCGCTGACCCCGGCAAGACAGGAGATCGCCTATAAAGGCGAGCAGGTCAGCATTAAGGGGACACTTCGCGGGCAGACGCTCTCCGTTACCCAGTTCGATGTGCAGCTTCCTGACCAGCCGCAGCCCGTTAAGCTGGTGGGCGAATTCACGCTGCCGCTGGTGCCGGATGGCGTGCCGGTGAAGGGCCATGCGGTGGCGACCTTTAACGTTCCACAGCTAACGTCCCTGGTCGATGCCGATCTGGACTGGGAAGACAATCAGGGGCAACTGGTGGTGATGGCGCGGGACAACCCCGAACCGCTCCTTGACCTGCCGTGGCAGATCACCGCGGAGCAGCTGAACATCAGCGACGGACGCTGGAACTGGGCGCTCTCCGGCATGCCGCTGAGCGGACGCGTTTCGCTTCGTGCCGACAACTGGCAGCAGGGGCTGGAGAAGGCCACCCTGACCGGTCGACTGAATGTGCTGACCCACGGCGATGCCGGGAAAGGCAACGCGGTACTGAATATTGGGCCCGGCAGGCTCAGCATGGAAAACAGCGACATGCCGCTGCACCTGAGCGGTGAGGCGAAACAGAACGATCTTATTCTCTACGCCAGGCTGCCGGCAAAACTGACCGGCAGCCTGTATGAACCGCAGCTCGCCTTTGAGCCTGGCGCGCTGCTCCGCTCGCGCGGGCGCATCATTGACTCGCTCGATATTGATGAAATTCGCTGGCCGCTGGCGGGCGTGAAGCTCACGCAAAAGGGCGTGGACGGCCGTTTACAGGCTATTCTGCGCGCCCATGAAAACGAAATGGGGGATTTTGAGCTCCACCTCGACGGTCAGGCAAACGACTTTTTACCCGATAACGGCCTGTGGCAGTGGCGCTACTGGGGGAAAGGCGGCTTTACGCCGATGCATGCCCGCTGGGATGTCGCCGGGAAAGGCGAGTGGCGCGACAACCTTATCGAGCTGACGGCGCTCTCCACCGGTTTTGACAAGCTTCAGTACGGCACGATGGAGGTCAGCAAGCCACGCATGGTGCTCGACCAACCGGTGCGCTGGTTCCGTGACCCCGAAAAACCGTCCTTCAGCGGCGCGTTGTCGCTCAATGCCGGACAGACCCGTTTCTCCGGCGGCAGCGTGTTGCCGCCGTCGGTTCTGACCTTAAGCGTCGACGGTACCGATCCGACGATTTTCCAGTTCAAAGGCGATCTCCGCGCGGACAACATCGGCCCGGTACAGGTCAACGGCCGCTGGGACGGGGAGCGTCTTCGCGGGCAGGCCTGGTGGCCGAAACAGTCGCTCACCGTCTTCCAGCCGCTGATCCCGCCAGACTGGAAAATGACCCTGCGCGACGGGGAGCTCTATGCCCAGGTTGCCTTCTCGGCGGCGGCCGATCAGGGTTTTGAGGCCGGCGGGCACGGCGTACTGAAATCCGGCAGCGCCTGGATGCCGGATAACCAGATTAATGGCGTCGATTTTGTGCTGCCATTCCGCTTCAGCGAAGGGACCTGGTCGTTGGGGACCCGCGGACCGGTGACGTTGCGCATTGGCGAAGTGGAAAACCTGGTAACCGCGCGCAACATTACCGCGGATTTGCAGGGGGACTATCCCTGGACCGAGGACAATCCGCTGCTGCTCACCAACGTGAAGGTGGAAACCCTCGGCGGGAAGATCACCATGCAGCAGTTGCGGATGCCGCAGCACGATCCGGCCCTGTTGCGTGTGGACAATATCTCCTCCAGCGAGCTGATTAGTGCCGTCAATCCGAAACAGTTTGCCATGTCTGGCCCGGTCAGCGGAGCGCTGCCGTTCTGGCTGGACAATGAAAAGTGGATCATTAAAGATGGCTGGCTGACCAACCCGGGGCCCATGACGCTGCGCATCGACAAAGATACGGCAGACGCCATCGTTAAAGATAATATGGTGGCGGGTGCCGCGATTAACTGGCTCCGCTATATGGAAATTTCACGTTCGTGGACGAGAATCAATTTAGATAACCTGGGTGAATTAACCATGCAGGCGACCATCAAGGGGACCAGCCGCGTGGAGGGCAAAAGCAGCTCCGTCAATCTGAACTATACCCATGACGAGAATGTCTTTACCCTCTGGCGCAGCCTGCGTTTTGGCGACAACCTGCAAACCTGGTTTGAGCAACATACGGCGATACCTGCGCCCCGCAGTTCGACTGGCAAGGAAAGTGAGGAACAACAATGAAAACGAGGGCTGGTGTGCTCACCGTTGCCGCTGCCGCGCTACTGACTGGCTGTACGCCGCGTATTGAAGTCGCCGCGCCAAAAGAGCCGATTACCATCAATATGAACGTCAAAATCGAACATGAGATCCATATAAAGGTCGATAAAGACGTTGAAAATCTGCTGAAATCGCGCAGCGATCTGTTCTGAGGATGCTATGAATCGATTAGCTCTGATTTTACTGGCATTAGGGATGAACGTGCAGGCGGCTGCGCTGACCCTGAACGACGCCCGGGCGCAGGGCCGGGTGGGGGAAACCCTCAGCGGCTATCTGGCCCCGATTCAACAGGACGCGGAAACGCTGGCACTGGTCAGCCGCATCAACGCGGCGCGCACGGAAAACTACCAGAAACTGGCGGACAGCAACAATCTGCCGGTTGATGAAGTGGCGAAAATGGCAGGTCAAAAGCTGGTTGCCCGCGCGCAGCCGGGCGAGTACGTGAAGGGCATTAACGGAAAGTGGCTCAAAAAGTAGCTAGCGATAGCGCCTGCGGTATTCACCCGGTGAGACGCCAAAACGCTGCTTAAACGCTGTTGAAAAATGGCTATGGTCGGTGAACCCCCAGCTGTAGCCAATCCCCGCCAGCTTTTCATCATCTCCGGCGGAGCGTAGCACCTGCGCGCAGAGATCCAGACGACGGTTTTTAATGTACTGCGCCACCACCAGCCCTTTTTCGGCAAACATGCGATAGAGGCTGCGCACGGACATTCCGCTTTCGGCGGCAATCCATTCCGGACGCAGAGAGTCAGACTGAATGTTGTCGTCGATCAGCGCCACCACCTGCCGGAACTGGCGTTCCTTACGTGGCTGAATCAACTCGCGCTGCTGGAACGCCGGGCGCAGCAGGCACACCATCGCTTCAAGCGCCGCTTCACTTTCCCGGTCGCTCAGGTCGGCATTACACATACTCTCCATCAACAGACGATGGCTTAACTGTACCGTCGGCAACGAACAGGAGAGCGTCAGCGCGCAGCTGATCTCCTGAAACCGGCACTGCTGCTCAATGATCTGACGGGGCACCAGCAGCGAAATCTGGCGGGATTTTTCCTGCCAGTGAATTGAGCACGGGCGCGATGCGTCAATCAGCGTAATATCCCCGGTTCTCAGCACAGAGCGGCGATCGTCCTGCTCGATTTGCGCGCTGCCTTCAAGCTGAAACACGGTATAGAACCAGGCATCGTTACTGTCTCTGATCTCCTGGCGGGAGCGGAACAGGGTAACGCCGCCAGCGGTCACGGTACTGAGCTTCAGGCTGCGCGCATAGCTGGTCTCCAGTTCACCGAAGAATTTTCCCTCCAGAGGACGCGCGTTGAAACGCCCGCAAACCTGGTTAATTTGCGCCAGCCACTGCTGATACTGTTCCTGCTCGCTTGCACACGCCATCGTTTTTCTCACTGCACCGTCAACGTTTACGCATTGTTGCATTTGTGTTGCATTTTGTCAGAGCTCTGAGGCTGACTATAGGAAAGAACACTCACCGGGGACAGCGCTATAAGACGGAATTATCACGATTTGCGGAGCCTGTCACAGGTGGCAAAGCGAATGTCACAGAGACAAAAGCGGGAATGCGAAACCCCTCTTAGACTGGATAAACACCCTGCGAATAATAACGAAGGAGTATCCTATGTCTGAATCACAGGTGGCTATTCAGCCTGCCGTGCAGCAATTTTTAGACCGACATCATGGCCTGTGGATTGAAGGGCGTCAGGCCGCGTCGGACAGTGAAAAACGGCTCAATGTCTATAACCCGGCCACGGGCGAGGTGATAGCCTCGACTGCCGATGCCAGCGTCGATGACGTTGACCGCGCCGTGATGTCCGGCTGGCGCGCCTTTGTCGCCCGCAGCTGGGCCGGAAAATTACCGGCGGAGCGCGAGCGGATCCTGCTCCATTTCGCCGATCTGGTGGAACAGCACGGCGAGGAGCTGGCCCAGCTTGAAACGCTGGAGCAGGGCAAGTCCATCAACATTTCCCGCGCCTTTGAAGTCGGCTGTACCCTCAACTGGATGCGCTATACCGCCGGGCTGACCACAAAGATTGCGGGGAAAACCCTCGACCTCTCCATTCCGCTGCCGCAGGGCGCACGCTACCAGGCGTGGACGCGCAAAGAGCCGGTTGGCGTGGTGGCCGGGATTGTCCCGTGGAACTTCCCGCTGATGATCGGGATGTGGAAAGTGATGCCTGCCCTGGCGGCGGGGTGTTCCATCGTCATTAAACCGTCGGAAACCACGCCGCTGACCATGCTGCGCGTGGCGGAACTGGCCAGCGAAGCGGGGATCCCGGACGGGGTATTCAATGTGGTAACCGGCAGCGGCGCGGTGTGTGGCGCAGCGCTGACCGCGCATCCGCATATTGCCAAGGTCAGTTTCACTGGCTCAACGGCGACCGGCAAGCAGATTGCCCGCACGGCGGCGGACACGCTAACCGGGGTGACGCTGGAACTGGGGGGCAAAAACCCGGCCATTGTGCTGAAGGATGCCGACCCGGCCTGGGTGATCGAAGGCCTGATGACCGGCAGCTTCCTGAACCAGGGGCAGGTCTGCGCGGCAAGTTCCCGTATCTACATTGAGGCGCCGCTCTTCGACACGCTGGTCAGCGGTTTTGAGCAGGCGGTGAAATCCCTGAGCGTTGGGCCGGGCATGTCGCCGGAGGCGTTTATCAACCCGCTGGTGTCGCGCGTGCATTGCGACAAGGTGCAAACCTTCCTTGATGAAGCGAAAACTCGCAAGGCGGAGCTGATCGTCGGCAACCGAGGCCCGAAAGGCAAAGGCTATTACGTTTCGCCTACGCTGGTGATAAACCCGGACGCCGGGCTGCGCTTGACCCGCGAAGAGGTGTTCGGCCCGGTGGTCAACCTGGTGCGCGTCTCCGACGGGGAAGAGGCGCTCCAGCTGGCAAACGACACCGAATATGGCCTGACGGCCAGCGTCTGGACGCAGAATATCAGCAAGGCGCTGGAGTATACCGACAGGCTGCAGGCGGGCACCGTTTGGGTAAACAGCCACACGCTGATTGACGCCAACCTGCCGTTCGGCGGGATGAAGCAGTCCGGCACCGGACGTGATTTTGGTCCGGACTGGCTGGACGGCTGGTGCGAAACCAAATCGGTGTGCGTGCGCTACTAGTAAAAGCAAAAGGCAACCGGGAGGTTGCCTTTTTAGTGTTTGTTCCCTCTCCCGTGGGAGAGGGTCAGGGTGAGGGCATCAGGCCGCACCGGGCTTTATCACCGCGACCACCGATCCCGCCCGGCCTCTTTCGCCCGGTACAGTGCCGCGTCGGCGCGGGCGATGATCTCGGTGCCGGCTAGCCCCTCCGCCATACTCGTAATCCCCATGCTCACCGTGACATGGTCGCTGACCGCTGAGGCCCCATGCGGGATGGCCTCTGCGCGCAGGCCGTCCTGAATACGCAGGGCAACCTTTTCCGCGATGGCTTCAGGGCAATTAAACAGAATCACCAGAAACTCTTCGCCACCGTAGCGTGACACCACATCTTCCGGGGTGCGCACCGACTGCTTCAGCACCCGCGCTACGCGCGTCAGACATTCGTCACCCGCCGGGTGCCCGTAGGTATCGTTGTAGCGCTTGAAATAGTCGATATCCAGCATGATCACCGAGAAGGTTTTTTTCTGCTCAACGGCGTTTTCCAGCACCACTTCCATTTTCCGGCGGTTGGCGGTTTTGGTTAACGGATCCTGATGCGCCAGTGCGTCCAGCCGGGATATCAGCAGCTGATTTTGCTGGTTGCGTCGCCAGGCTTCGTCAAACCAGCTCAACAGGATGAAACGCCCGCAGATCAGGATCAGCGTAAACACGCTCCAGATGATGACGAAGTGAAGGTTGAGACCGTCATTGAGCCTCCAGCTAGCAATCAGCAGGGTGATCCAGAGCGGAAGTTCAAAGGCGAGCAACCCCTCGGGGTAAAAGTAGAGCGCCGTCAAACCGGCGAGTAACAGAATGACGCACAGCGGCCAGACATGGGGCAGCAGCAGCTGGGTCACAAACCAGAAACAGGCGACTGACCAGATGGCGCTACAGAAAAACAGCACCACGCTGATACCGGCGATACGTCGCCATGCCATCAGGACCAGTGCCGCAGAGAGGATAATAATGCCGAGCATTGAGGCATCGACCATTTTTGTCAGATGCGGAGAGGTCGGATAAAGGGGATCGCCGGGTTTAAGCAGGACGTGTCGCAGCAGGATCATTACCGCGAAACTGACGTTGACGAAGGCCAGCCACGGCAGGTTTTTCGCCAGGCCATGCATGACCATGGCATGGCGTGTCGGCCAGGTCGCCCGTTCGAGGGGCGGTTTTTTTCTTTTTTCCATAAAATCCTTTCCCGTCCGGGGGATAAATCATGCGGCTGAGATATCAGTAACTATAAGCAAGCCTGGACGATCCTCAAATGTTGCGGCAAAAAAAAGCCGGGCAATTGCCCGGCGGGGGAGTTATTTATTGTCTTTTTTCTTGCCGAGCGTTGGCGTCTCGTCGAAGAAGTTCCACGGTTTAAGCAGGGTATGCACCCATTCCGTCGGCATGATCGGCCACTCCTCTGCGCGCGCCACGTGGGTGGTGCCGGTGGTCATCCAGACCACGTCATCCTGGTCGTTGAGCGACTCGTTATCTTTGCTGTACTGTCCCAGGCCCGTATCATGGATCGAGCGGTTAGGGAATTTCCCTTCCGGGTAGAGCTCATCCGGGTGGTAGCGGGTCACCCACAGCTGTTTGTCCATAAAGCTCAGGCGATGGTAAATCCACTCGTCCGGGGCAAACGTCGCGCCGGTCGCCACCGGGTGCGTACCGCCCGCGTAAGGGATGATCTGATACGAGACCGGGTTGCCCATGCGGTTCTCTTTGCGGGTGTTGCTCAGCAGGCGAATAGTGCCTGGATCGAATTTCTGCGCCGCCTGCTGCTCGGTATCAATATCATACTGATTGATCTGCATGGTGCTGGTGCGCGGGCCGCCGGCGGTATTCGGTTTCACTTCCGGATCCATGGCCACCAGCTTGTTGTTGATGCCATCCACATCCATATCCAGGCGGAAGTTATAGATGTGCTGGTGCGTGGTGCCCACGATGTTGTGATCGATCAGCGTGCCGTAACGGGTGTCGTCTTTGGCGGTAGCATCGTGCATGGTTTTCGCCTGCACGCCTTTCACCGCTTCGATTCCTGTCGCGCCAGCGTCAATGCCGATGGTGCCATTTTCATGGAACACCCAGTCGAAAATGTAATCGTAGTTGCCAACGGTGCTCACCCAGCGCACCACCAGCTCGCGGCGCTCGGTGCTGACGTTAGGCTGGCCCATCTCCTGATGCTTGTATTCCGGCCCGGCGTAGCGTTCGAAAATGGCAATCGCGCGGGGGATCTCCATCGGCGCGCCGGTGTAATCCGGGATGGTTTCATTGAGCATCACGGCGTTGGACGGGACGTCTTTCCCGCGTACCAGCGGGGAGGTCAGGGTGCCCATACCGTAGTCGCCGGAGTCGAGATAGGCTTTAAAGTACCAGCCCACGTCCGGGTCGCCATACGGGACGATCATCCCGCCCAGGGAGCCCTGATACATAATCTGGCGCTTTTTGCCGTTGTCGTTATAGGTCACGGTCGAAATCATCGGGCCGACGCGGGAGTCGAGGCTCAGGTGGAAATCCCAGTTCTGCCAGTGAACCCTGTCGCTGGTAATGGTGTAGTTTTTGCCTTCCGGTTCAGTAATGTCGAGCGGCTTTTTCGGCGTCTCTACCCGGTCGCGGCCATCGTAGGGGCGCGGGGTCATGGGCACCGGGATCACGGCGCCTTCTTCAATTTTCTGGATTTTTTTCTGCTCAAGATCCACCACGGCCACCAGGTTCTCAATCGGGTGCGCCCAGTAGTTGCCATCGCCGACATCGAGATAGCTCACCACTTTCAGCAGGCGATCTTCCTGCTTCAGACCGTCTTTACCGTCGAAATAGCCCACGGTAAGCGGCGTGGTGATCACTTTTTTGGTGTCGGTAATGCCGTGTTTTTTCAGCACCTCAGCAAACTCGGTGCTCTCGTTGATGATCTGCTGCACTGCGGTGAAATCATCCAGCAGCACCATGCCGTGCGCGTCTTTCACCGGTTCCCAGCGCAGGATTTTTTTATCCTTCAGATCCACCACGCTTTCGATAACGTGCTTTCCATCCAGCATCACGATCTTCGCCTGGCGGGGGGCATCCACTGGCGTGCCGTTAAGCACAAAGTCCCACACTTTGGCTTTCTCTGGCTCAGCGAGGGCAATCTGGGTGAAGCGGGTATTGGGTTTAAAATCCGCAGAGGTTTTCACAATCTCGACGGCCTGCTTAATTTCGTCCGCCGTTAACGCGTTTAACGGGTGAGGGCTTTTTTCAACTTGGAAGGTCTGGTCAAGACCGGACTGGAAAACATCGTTGATGAACCTGTCTGAAATAAAGGCTTTCTTGCCTTTCATCACCACCGGCACCTCAAGCTTGAGGGTTTTGCCGTTGACGATGGCGGTTTTGGCACCCGGTTTGACCTTCACAAAGGCACCGTCTTTCGCAATGGTAAACATCTGTGCGTAATCATCCCACTGAACGTCCGCGCCGAAGTCCTGTAGCGTTTTGTCCATCGGGACCATATGCGCCTCACTGCCGTGGGCGAAAACAGGGGATTGCCAGGCGCAACACAGCGCAACGGCCATGGCCAGTGCCGTTCTACGGGCAGAAAAAGAAGAATTGCTTCCCATCGTAGACCTCATCTTGTTGTGTT
>NZ_POVL01000170.1 GCF_002939185.1 Enterobacter sichuanensis
TAGTAGACTCAGCTGTGTACGAAACAGGACGGGTAACGGGTTATCCGCATCTTCCACGAGCTCAGGTAATCGTCGCTGTAGCTGCTGGATACCTCGGGGGACGACAATGCCAAATTCGGCCAATAACCCCCTGATTTGATTGGCTTGTGCGGTTCGCTGTTTGATGAAGCTCTGACGACTCCGGTGAAGTGCCAATACGGCTTGCTGCTCAGCGGTTTTGACCGGCACGAACCGCATGTTAGGTCGAGTGACGGCTTCACAAATAGCTTCAGCGTCTGCAGCATCATGCTTATTGGTTTTAACATAGGGTTTGACGAACTGAGGGGCCATCAGTTTGACATTATGGCCCATCGATATCAGTTTATTGGCCCAGAAATGAGCAGATGCACAGGCCTCCATGCCGATCAAACAGGGTGGGATGTTGGCAAAAAAGGAGGCCATTTGTGCCCGTCTGAGTTGTTTGTTGAACAACCGTTTTCCGTGCTCGTCAACCCCATGGATCTGGAAAACGTTTTTTGCCAAATCGATTCCAATAGTTTTAACGTTCATGATAGCAGCGCTCCGTTCAATGAGTGACGATTTATCGTCCCACTGTGGCACAAGAGATGGGAGGCGACCATTCCATTAACAAAGCC
>NZ_POVL01000171.1 GCF_002939185.1 Enterobacter sichuanensis
ATGCGTATTGCCTGAAAACACAACCCGCTACGGGGGAGACTTACCCGAAATCTGATTTATTCAACAAAGCCGCCCTGTGCGGAAAAATCTACAATAAGCGAATGCGTAATATTTACGATGAGATGTGCCTGCGGGGTAAACCTAAAATGGTGGCCATTGGCGCGCTGATGCGGAAACTGGTGCACTGGTGTTATGGCGTCCTGAAGACCGGAACCGTTTTTAATGACGAAAGCCTGAAACAAGTAATGTCAACCTGACTGTACCAGGCTGACATTAAACTCAAGGTAACGCTCACTGCAATAAGTGAGCGCAGTCCGCTATGAGCGAACAGCGGACCTTTGTTTGATTGAAGTGTTTACTTTCAGCTGAGTCAGCGTGTATACCCGCAATATCAAAATTAAATAAGAAAGGGTGTGTCATAATTCCAGCCATTACGGCGCAAATACAACATTCGTGGACTAGGAAGGAAACATGGCTGTTATCCGCCACATCAGCATTCAGAATTTTCGCTCAATACGGCAGGCAGAATGGTTTCCAGGTTCAGGGCTGAATTGTCTGATAGGGCCTGGAGATTCAGGAAAATCGACCTTTATTGATGCTATTGACCTAGG
>NZ_POVL01000172.1 GCF_002939185.1 Enterobacter sichuanensis
GAAGGTGCGAATAAGCAGGTCATTTCTTCCCAAGCTGACTCGCTGATTAAAATTTCGCGGATCTGGGCCGATTTTTTTCCCGCAAACACATCGAATCAGCCTATTTAGGCTATTTTTTCCACCATTTCTGGCGTTATTTCCGGTTTTTACTGAGATCTCTCCCACTGACGTATCATTTGGTCCACCCGAAACAGGTTGGCCAGGGTGAATAACATCGCCAGTTGGTTATCGTTTTTCAGCAGCCCCCTGTATCTGGCTTTCACGAAGCCGAACTGCCGCTTGATGATGCGAAACGGGTGCTCCACCTTGGCACGGATGCTGGCTTTCATATATTCGATGTTGATGGCCGTTTTGTTCTTGCGCGGATGCTGCTTCAAGGTTTTTACCTTGCCGGGACGCTCGGCGATCAGCCAGTCCACATCCACCTCGGCCAGCTCCTCGCGCTGTGGCGCTCCTTGGTAGCCGGCATCGGCTGAGACAAATTGCTCCTCTCCATGAAGCAGATTACCCAGCTGATTGAGGTCATGCTCGTTGGC
>NZ_POVL01000173.1 GCF_002939185.1 Enterobacter sichuanensis
ACGCAGAACGGATTTATTGAGAGCTTTAACGGACGATTTCGCGATGAATGCCTGAATGAGCACTGGTTCAGCGATATCGTTCACGCAAGGAAAATCATTAATGACTGGCGGCAGGATTATAACGAGTGTCGTCCACATTCAGCACTGAATTATCAGACGCCATCAGAGTTTGCAGCACGGTGGCGAAATGGAAAATGTGAAGGTAAACAGACCGACCTTACTAACTGACGGTTGTATCTAACTCTGGAGGCAGGTCATAAGCTCCTTGGTATAACTGAAGAACATCCCCATAAGCGTCAGCAGCAAGCTGCGACTTCAAGGTTCCGGGAATCAGGCCCTTTTCCTTGTAAACGCCGTAAAGCCCGCTTACCGGGGGGGAATGGGAGTACCTTAGCTTCTTCAGAGCCGTTAACGTAACTAGGGCAGGGGATGAACTGGCAAAATTTACAGTCCGGAAACGGCTACTCCAGGCTTTCGGCGCCATTTGACTCCACAGACACATGTAACCTCATCTGGCGCCTCCATGCCGCTGACG
>NZ_POVL01000174.1 GCF_002939185.1 Enterobacter sichuanensis
TGGGATAAGCGCGCTGATTTTCTTACGCCGCAGTTCATCGTGACATAGCCGGGTATCGTAAGCGCCATCGGCGGCGGCTGACCTGATTTTCCGGTGGGTTTGCCGGATTAACCCGGGGAAGGCCTCTGAGTCCGTAACGTTGTTCAGCGACAGGTCAGCGCAGATGATTTCATGTGTTTTACTGTCAACGGCGAGATGCAGCTTACGCCAGATACGGCGGCGTTCCTGGCCATGCTTTTTGACTTTCCACTTTCCTTCACCGAAGACCTTCAGCCCGGTGGAATCAATTACCAGGTGTGCGATTTCACCCCGGGTGGGCATTTTGAAACTGACGTTAACCGACTTTGCCCGCCTGCTGACACAGCTGTAATCCGGGCAGCGTAGCGGAACGTTCATCAGAGAAAAAATGGAATCAATAAAGCCCTGCGCAGCGCGCAGGGTCAGCCTGAATACGCGTTTAATGACCAGCACAGTCGTGATGGCAAGGTCAGAATAGCGCTGAGGTCTGCCTCGTGAAGAAGGTGTTGCT
>NZ_POVL01000175.1 GCF_002939185.1 Enterobacter sichuanensis
GGCAACGCCTTCATCACGGGGAAGACCTCAGCGCTATTCTGATCTCGCCATCACCACCGTTCTGGTCATTAAACGCGTGTTCAGGTTGACCCTGCGGGCTGCACAGGGTTTTATTGATTCCATTTTTACACTGATGAATGTTCCGTTGCGCTGCCCGGATTACACCAGTGTCAGCAAGCGCGCAAAGTCGGTTAATGTCAGTTTCAAAACGTTCACCCGGGGTGAAATCGCGCATCTGGTGATTGATTCCACCGGGCTGAAGGTCTTTGGTGAAGGCGAATGGAAAGTCAAAAAACACGGCAAAGAACGCCGTCGTATATGGCGAAAGTTGCATCTGGCAGTTGACAGCAAAACACATGAAATCATCTGTGCAGACCTGTCGCTGAATAATGTGACGGACTCAGAAGCCTTCCCGGGTCTTATCCGGCAGACTCACAGAAAAATCAGGGCAGCATCGGCAGACGGCGCTTACGACACCCGGCTCTGTCACGATGAACTGCGGCGTAAGAAAATCAGCGCGCTTATCCCG
>NZ_POVL01000176.1 GCF_002939185.1 Enterobacter sichuanensis
GTCACCAACGACACCACCCCGACCCTGAGCGGCAGCAGCGGCGTGGCGGGCGGCACCATCAGTATCTACGACAACGGTCGTCTGATTGGCACCACCACCGTGGGCAGCAACGGCAGCTGGAGCTTCACGCCGGATACGGCGCTCTCTGACGGCAGCCATAACTTCACCGCCACCGTCACCGACGGCGTGGGCCGCACCAGTGAGCCAACCGGCGGCTTCGGTATCGTGATCGATACAAAAGCCCCGGACGCGGCCTCTGACCTGCTGGTCACCGACAACGTCGGCGCCTACCAGGGCCCGGTCGTGAGCGGCGACACCACCGATGACAACACCCCGACCCTGAGCGGCAAGGCCGAGCCGGGCAGCACGGTGAACATCATCGACAACGGCCAGGTCATCGGCACCGCGAAGGTGAACCCGGACGGCACCTGGAGCTACACCCCGGACCAGCCGCTGGCGAACGGCGCACACGACCTGACCACCACCGTCACCGATCCGTCAGGCAACACCGG
>NZ_POVL01000177.1 GCF_002939185.1 Enterobacter sichuanensis
ATTTTTATCAGAGCAGGTTTATTATCAAGTTCTGATAATTTTGGTTATTTTGTCTGGGTATATTGCAAAGTGGTTAGATAATCTACGTGTTTTAATCATTCATCATACGTTGTTGAAGTGTTCAAGCTCATATAAGATGAAGCACCTTAAACAAGGTGTTGAGATCTTAACGGAAAAAACAGTTAACGCACAACTTTCTCAATCAGCACAAGCTATGATGACAGAAATTACTTCTTCAGATTTTGAATTAGAGAACATGGTTAAAGAAATGCATGATCAGATTCAAAGAATAAAGAAATAACAAAGCATCTTTACAACATTTGAACTTGACTGAGAAATGGTATTGGAATAAGAACGTTCAATTTATTCTATAAGTGATAGGTGCCCAATAAAAATATTTAACACAATATAATATTTGCTTCTGAATAATCATAGCGTTATAATCATT
>NZ_POVL01000178.1 GCF_002939185.1 Enterobacter sichuanensis
TTTGCTGGCGTCAGGCGCGGTGTAGTCGGTGATCAGCACAAAATCATCTGATTCCGGACTGGTGTTACCGGCCTTGTCGGTTGCGGTGGTGGTGATATGGTGTTCACCCTCTGGCAGAGGTGTCGTTGGCGTGAACTGCCAGCCGCCATTTTCATCCACAACGGTAGAACCAATCAGTTCGCCGTTGTCATAAATATCGACACGGCTGCCCGGCTCAGCGGTACCGTTGAAGGTCGGGTTCGCATCATCGGTGGTGCTGCCGCTGCTCAGATCGCCACGGCTGGACCCGACATCATCCGTCGCAACACCTATTACCGGTTTTTCCGGTGCCATGGTATCGACAGAGATATCAAAGGACGGAGACGTGACGTCGTTACCCGCAGGATCGGTTGAAACT
>NZ_POVL01000179.1 GCF_002939185.1 Enterobacter sichuanensis
GAAGTGAAACATCTTCGGGTTGTGAGGTTAAGCGACTAAGCGTACACGGTGGATGCCCTGGCAGTCAGAGGCGATGAAGGACGTGCTAATCTGCGAAAAGCGCCGGCGAGGTGATATGAACCTTTGACCCGGCGATGTCCGAATGGGGAAACCCAGTGTGTTCCGACACACTATCGTTAACTGAATACATAGGTTAACGAGGCGAACCGGGGGAACTGAAACATCTAAGTACCCCGAGGAAAAGAAATCAACCGAGATTCCCCCAGTAGCGGCGAGCGAACGGGGAGCAGCCCAGAGTCTGAATCAGCTTGTGTGTTAGTGGAACGGTCTGGAAAGTCCGACGGTACAGGGTGATAGTCCCGTACACGAAAA
>NZ_POVL01000018.1 GCF_002939185.1 Enterobacter sichuanensis
AAAAGACGGCTCGGTCGACAACGCCAACGCCCTGCGGTTTGAGGACAAGGCAGGCGCGGAGCAGGTATGGATCCAGGCCGAGCGGAATATGGATACCAGCATCAAGAATGACGAAACGCACAGCGTCGGCGGCGAGCGTAGCCATTACGTGAAGAAAAATGAGCTGCATCGCGTGGAGGCGAATCAGATCCAGGCGGTGAAAGGCGGGACTGAGATCCTGACGGGGAAAGGCAAGCTGGACGCGGCGGTGGAGCAGTACGTTATTGCTTCCGGAACAAAGCTGAGGCTGGTCTCCGGTGAAAGCGCCATTGAGCTTAACGCGAACGGCAAAATTAGCCTGATCGGCAAAGAGTTTAACTTCTTTGTGGAAGGGGATGGCCATATTACGACGGGCGGTAAGCTACACCTGAATACCTCTGGCACAAAACCGGGTACCACGGCACCGGGCGCGGGACACAAAGGAGACATTGATGCGGCCGTTCAGGCGAAATTCACGACCAAAGGTGAGTAAAGCGGGAGCGGTGTTTGTCGCGTTATTAACGACGGGGATGGGTGGCGGAGACGTAAAAATAAACGATCTTTGGATCTTCGTTTCCAGGATGAGTGCATCACTCAAAACGTTATCCGTTAGGAATCTGAGCGACGCGCCGCTGCCGTTTAAAATGATCAAAAATAATGAATATATTAACTTCTACACTACTGAGGATATCACTCTCGCTGACGGAACGAACATAACCGCGATTGACTTACGTTTAAGTAAAGAACGCGACGGCGTTGCACCATTTCTCAGTTTTTCGCCCTCCGGCCGGTGCATAACGCTTGATGCCGTTAAAAAGCACTACCCGCATCTGGAGTTAACTGACTATCCCCGAGGCCGCTCCGGGAATGAAGTGACCAGCTACACTGCGTCAAAAGACAAAAATGGAGAGAAAATAAGCTTTAGTTTCACCGTAAATAAACCTGATTGTCTGGACTCGGTTGTCATTAGTGCGGACTAAGACATCTCATTGTCATAAAAGGCCTTTTTCTCCTTCGGAGAACCGGGTAATAAAAATTCGATGAAAAATGATTAACGTGAAAATTCACACCCCAACATTTCTCGCTTTTACCGTGATATGTCTCTCTCTGAACTGCTATGAGGTGCTTGCACACGATATACCACCGGTTTTAGTTAAACAGGATTTTACTGTGCAGCTGAAAGACCAGACGGTTTCATTGGGCGAAAGATGGACAGATGACGTTGCGCGTAAATTTGAGCTGCCGGTAGAGGGCCATTTTGTCGGTGAGGTTCCTTTTGACGAAACCCACTATAAATTCTACCAGCATCAAAAGACGGGGTTCGGCATTTATGTTTCCAATCTCTGGTGGGATAAAGCCGAACGCAGTATTGATGACTATATCGTGTCGCAGATTACGCTGACCGCAGGGGAGGGTAAAACGCCGCGCGGTATTCATGTGGGTTCATCTGCCGGGGAACTCAGCAGGGCATATGGCCATGGTCAGATTGAAAATGATGCCGGGGAACAATGGTGTTTTTATCAATTGAGTAACAGGCTGCTCTCTTTCGAGATTAAAGACGACAAGGTTGTGACAATAACAATGAATTACGACAATGGCGCCCGGGAGTAATTTGTGACCAGGAGATATTTGGCATGCGCATTGTTCACAGCGCTATTACTGGGCTCAGTTGCAACATCAGCCGCGCCTGAGCTCTCGCAATATAATGCGCTCGATACCGTAAGCCGTATCGTGAACGACAGCGAAGTGAAAGAGACGCTCAGGAAGACGCTGGGTAGCGATTACGAGACGTTTATTAGCAACTTCGATGTCTTTGGCGAACCCCATGCCACCTCAGACGGAGGGCTGTTTGTTGAAGGCTGGCTAAAAGATCTTTATCTGGAAAATGCGTCCGCTTTGGTCGTTGAACCTGACGGCAAACTCTATACGGCCTGGGTCGTTCCTGAGTCAGAGGTTGTTCATTATCAGTCATCCGATCGTAGTCAGGTGGTGAATCCCGATATTCAGCAGTGGGCGACCAGATTCAAAGCGATGCATTTTGCAACGAACAGCCCGGCAAGACGCGCATTTGACGGGGTATGGACAGGCGAATCGGGAACCGACTCGACGTTAACCCTGCGGTTAGTGGAATCAGGCGACCGTATTTCCGGGTCTTATTGCTATATCTCTCAGAGAGGAAACCGCATCGATTGTCCTGCAGAGGATGAACGCAACCTAAGCGGTACGATTGCAGGCAATCGGGCGAACGTTAAGTTCGACTCCACGTTTGGCGGCGTAGATGGACAAGCAGTTCTGGAAATTAACGCAAGCAAAATGGAATGGCGTTTAGTGACGCCTCCTCAGAAAGGGAATTATTATGCGCCACTGCGTTATACGTTAAATAAAGCTGATCCCGTTCGTAACGCTGAAACCAGAAAGCTCGATACCGATAAGTTCACTATTTCTCTGGTAAATAAATGTGGGCGTTTCGAGAGTGAATGTAGCCAGATGTATTATCTCGGTGTACGTAAAAGTGATAACAGTACGATCGCCTTAAAAGGAAAAACACTGCAGGATCCCACAGGTAAAATAATCGGCTCAAGCTATAAGAATAGTGAAGTTACCTATACCGTGACCTATGCACCACTGAAACTGGTTGTCAGCAAAGGCAGCCATATTTTAGTTGAGCAGCAAGGTCACTGGCTTAAATAATAAAATAGCCAGTCAAAAGTCCAACGTATCTCTCTCAATATCAATTATCCCGGATCCCCTATGAAATACACCCTCCAGGAAGGTTCATTTTCCCTTTTTCCTGCGGCCTGGCAGGATAACAGCATGAACATTATTCGCGATGACGAAAGCGGGCTGTCCGTGGTGGTCAGCCGCGGCGCTATCCCGGATGGCAGCGATTATGAGAAAGAGTTTCACCGCCAGTGGGATGTCCTGCGACCTCAAATGGGTGAGATTGCCCAGAGCGAATTCCGGCACGTGAAAGCCGGGCCTGACGGCAAAATCACCGGTCTGGAAGTTGAAACCCACTTTGACCATAACGGGCAGCGCCTGTGGCAAAAACAGCTGGCCGTGCAGACGCCGGGCAAACCGGTATTGATGATTTTCACTCTCTCAGCACTCAGAGCATTTACCGAAGAGGACGAGGAGCGCTGGAGCGCGCTTAAGCAGAGTCTGACGCTAAACGACAACCGGAATGTGTAAGGCATGAGCGATAACAACGCGGCCCGTAAGGGCGACGAGATTATTCACTCCAGCATTTTTGCGGATATCACCAGCATTGTGGCGGAAGGTGCCGCTTATGCGGTGATCGGCGCGGCGGTGGGGGCAGCAGCTACCGTGGCGGCGCCATTGCTGGGAGCCGGTGCGGCAGCCGCAGGCGTGGCGGCGATTGGCTCCAGCTGTTTGCTCAGCGGCATCATTGGCGGCGTTCTGGCAAACGTGGCGGGGATCACAGACGATATCAGCAACGCCGCAGAGGGGTTAGGCAACGCGCTTTTCCCGCCGTCGCCTGCGGGTAAAATCACCACCGGCTCCAGCAACGTTCTGACCAATGCGCTCCCTGCCGCGCGCGCGGCAGGCACGCTGACGCCAGCAGATACCCCGTCACCTGAGCCGCAGTCACCGGGCAGCTTTGCCGATTACGCAGGCATGCTACTTTCCGCTGCCGGACAGTTTGGCAGCGAAATGTGGCAGCCGAGCGTGGCGTCAGCCGCCGCGGGGACCTCGCCGCTGGAAGAAGACAAGGTGGCGTGCGAAAAGCACTCCGGACCGCAGTACCTGGCGGAAGGTTCAAAAAGCGTTTTCATCAACGGCCAGCCTGCGGTGCGTGCGAAAGATCGCACCACCTGTGAAGGGACCGTTTCCGATGACGTTTCCCCGAACGTGATTATTGGCGGCGACACGCTCACGGTTCGCGATATCAAAAGCGGCAAAACCCCAGGCCTGGCGCTGGGGATGATTGCGCTCTCGTTGCTGCGCGGCCGTCCGGGCAAGATTTTGAAAAACATGCCCTGCGCGCTGGCGGCAGCCGGCGGCGGGATGCTGGCCGATATGGCCGTCAATGCCGTGTTTGGCTCTTCGCACCCGGTTCACGCCGCCACCGGCGTGAAGGTGCTGAACGACGATGATGAACTCGATTTCTCGCTGCCGGGGCGCTTCCCGCTTCGCTGGCAGCGCAGCTACAACAGCCTGACCACCCGCGAAGGGCTGTTTGGCCTGGGCTGGGCTACCTCTTTTGACAGCTATCTGAGGCTGGAAGAGAACAGCGCGACCTGGTTCGACGAAACCGGACGCGAGCTGAGCTTTGAACTGCCTCCTGTCGACCGGGCGTTTTACAGCATCAGCGAAGGCATTATTATCCGCCGCAATGAGAGCGGCGACGTGGCAATTGCCGACGATGACGGCGCGGTGTGGCGTCTGTACAAACCGACCCGCGCCAACCCCTCCATCCTGCGTCTGGCCTCGCTGAGCGATGAATACGGCAACGCCCTGCTGACCGAGTGGGACGAGCACGGACGTCTGGTTGGTCTTCACGATGAGCCACGGGCGATAGATGTCACCCTGCGCTATGAGGACGAACGGTTCCCGCAGCGCGTGACCGCAGCCAGCCATTTCGACGGCGAGCGTACCTGGCCGCTAATGCAGTGGGGTTACGACGCACGCGGTCAGCTGGCGAGCGCGACGGATGCATCTGGCGTCGTCACCCGCGAATACCGCTATAACGACCACGGCCTGATGGTCTGGCACCGCCTGCCGGGTGGGCTGGAGAGCGAGTACCGCTGGCAAAAATTTGACCACTGGCGCGTGGTGGAAAACCGCACCAGCACCGGCGACGGCTGCCGCTTTAGCTACGATTTGGCCGCCGGGCAGACGACCGTCGAGCACTATGATGGTCAGAAGCGTCAGCACTACTGGAATGCGCAGAGCCTGATTGTCCGCTACGTAGACGAGCGCGGTGAAAACTGGTGCTACGAGTGGGATGACAACGAACTTCTGACGCGTCGCATCGATCCGCTGGGTAACGCCGTCACCTTTGTTTATGACGAGATGGGCAACCGGGTGCAGGAGATCGACGCCGACGGTAATGCCCGCACCACCACCTGGCTGGAACATCGCGCGTTGCCGTCAGCCATCATTGAAGCCGACGGCAGCGCTACCCGGTTCTGGTACGACGAACATCACGGCCTGCAGCGCGTGGTGGACCCGATGGGGCAGACGATGCTGCTGCACCGGGACGCGTTTGGTCAGGTCGTTGAGGAGGTCGATGCCGCCGGCAACAGCCGCCACCAGGAGTACAACGAGGCGGGACAGGTGGTGCGCGCGACGGACTGCTCTGGCCGCACAACCCGCTATCGCTATCATCCGCTGGGCTGGCTGGAGAGCGAGACGGGTGCTGACGGCGAAGAGACGCGTTATCGCTACGACGCCGCAGGGCGCCCGGTGCAGCTCGATCGTCCCGAAGGCTGGACGGAGTCACTCAAATGGAACGCACGCGGCCTGCCGGTGAAGCATGCCGGCGCTGATGGTAAAGAAAGGGAGTTCAGATACGATGAGGCAGGACGCTTAACCACCACGCGTAATACGCAGGGTGAGGAAGTTCGCCGCCGCTGGGACAGTCGCGGGCGTCTGATTGCCCTTGAAAACGAAAACGGCGAAGCGTATCAGTTCCGCTGGGGGCCAGACTCGCTGCTGCTGGAAGAGGTGGGGCTGGATGGCGTGGCCTCGCAATATCGCTATGACGCCTGCGGGCGCACGATTGCTCGCACCTTTGCCGCCGGGCATCCGGAGGCCATCACCCACGCCTTCGCCTGGAGCGCGAGTGGCCAGCTGGTCGCCCGCACCACGCCGGAAGGACAGACCCGCTACCACTACACTCCGTCCGGGCTGTTAAGCCGGATTGGGCTGCATCCTGCGCTTGCAGCCGACGCGTGGAGCACCGAGGCAGAGCAGGAGCTTGCCTTCGAATATGACGCACTCGGTCGCGTGACGCGCGAAGCGGGCGAGCACGGTGAGCTGGCGTGGGAGTATGACGCGCTGGGCAACCGCACCTCCGTCACGCTGCCCGATGGCCGCGAGCTGAAGCAGTTCTACTACGGTAGCGGGCATCTGCTCAGCATTGCTCTCGACAAGCTGTCGGTCTCCGATTTTACCCGCGACGAACTCCACCGTGAGACCAGCCGCACCCAGGGGCTGTTGACCACCCGCAGCGAGTACGACCGCCTCGGCCGACTGCACCGCCGGGACGTCTTTACCGGCAATGCCCAGCGCCCGTCGCCGCGCCGCTGGTCCCGCCGCTGGGATTACGACTACCGCAATAACCTGGTGCGAGAAGAGCGGGACGATAACCCGTTCAGCTGGTACCGCTGGCAGTACGACAGCGCCGGGCGCCTGCTCGTTCAGGACGGCACGCTGCCTGGCCAGGAGCAGTGGCGCTGGGATGCAGCCGGTAACCCGCTGGAAGGTTCTGCTGAGAAGGTCACGCACAACCGCCTGACGCAGCTGAACGGCATTCGCTGGCGTTATGACATCCACGGCCGCACCGTGGAGAAGGATAACGGCCAGACGCGCTGGCACTACCGGTACGACGGCGAACACCGCCTGACGGAGGTTATCAGCCAGCCGCGGGATCGCAACAGGCCGCAGATGCAGGTCAGCTTCCGCTACGACCCGCTCGGACGCCGCATCAGCAAAACGCGCCAGCAGATGCTGGGCGGTCAGCCAACCGGCAAACCGGTGACCACCCGGTTTGTCTGGGAAGGGTTCCGTCTGCTGCAGGAGCTGCACGGAGACGTGCCTCTGACCTATGTCTACAGCGACCAGGACAGCTACGACCCGCTGGCGCGAATTGACGGCGTGGAAGCGCCGGAGATCTTCTGGTTCCACTGTCAGCCCAACGGCACGCCGGAGCGGATGACGGATAGCGAAGGGCAGGTGCGCTGGGAAGGGGTGAACGGCGCCTGGGGTAAGCTGCTGCGGGAAAGCGAGACGCAGGGATCAGGATATTCTCAGAACCTGCGGATGCAGGGGCAATACCTGGACCGTGAGACAGGGCTGCACTACAATCTGTTCCGGTATTACGACCCGGACTGCGGACGGTTTACGCAGCAGGACCCGATAGGGCTAAGAGGCGGGTTAAACTTATACAGTTATGTATCAAATCCTCTTAAATATATTGATCCGCTTGGGTTAAATCCTTTAGCTTTACCTGCACCTACGTCTTTAGATCCATGGGGAACTGGTGCTACTTTAAATTCTATTCCAGTACCGAAGGGTGGAATAATAGTTGAAATGGCTATGTCACCAGGGCAATCTACCCCAGGTGGATGGGCTACATTAGATCATATACCTAATGTGAATTATGTTAGAAATGAGTTGGCTGTAATTCCCGAATTTAAACCAGAAATATCGCATGTTCAAAAATTCTATATACCTGAAGGTGTTCAAATTCAAACGGGTCCTGTAGGACCCCAAGTTTCTGGCGGTAAGATTTACCCTGGAGGAGGAACTCAGGTACAAATACTTAATTATAAAGATAGAGCAAAGCTTGTACCTGTTGGCAAACCAAGAAAAATCTATAGTGGTAAATGTGGTGGCTGATATGAATACTATTGTCAATTTTAGTGTGTTAGATGAGCTTGGTAAATATGATAAAGAGTCAAATCCCAATAAGTTGAGCGTATTTGATTTATTGCCAACAGGAGTATCATGGTTGTATGGTACTAAAAAGATAGAAATCAGAGATGACAATAAAATAATTCCACTTTTATTGTTGGGTGATACTGGAGTAGCCTTAGTTAGAGCGCCGTTTGATAAAGATAAATCTCAGGCTTATATTTTAAATCCGGCAGGTGATATTATGTGGAATGTTAAAGGTATTATTGATAAAAAAATAAAAGATATCATTTTCCATGATGTTTATTATATATCTGATATTCTTTTCTTTTTTATTAATGTAAATGGTTGTGATTATCGGTTTTCATTCGATGTAGACACGGGTATAGCTGGAGAAATAATTCAAAGTTATTAGAAGTTACCAAGCCGGGCAAGAACTTAAATCTTCCCGGCACTTTTATTATTTAATTCCCGTTCAGTACGCTAAACATTCCGTCTTTAATTCCCCTGACCACCTGTTTAGCCTGATAAAGCTGCTCGCGCAGCTCCTGCATCTCGTTATTATCCGCCATCAGCACAATGCACCCCTCCGAAATCTTCACCGTCACGCCCCGCCCTGTCTCAAATCCCGCCTCTGCGAGCCAGTTACCCTTAAGGTGCAGGCTGGGGCTGCGCGAATATCCGGTAGGGACTTTGGTTTTACGGTTGGTGTGCGCGGGGGTAAATGCCCGCGTCCCGGCAGTGGCTGCGGTGGCATATGGAAGTGCGGTGCGGCCGGGCCCCGGTCATTAAACATAATGCAGGAGATTATGCGCACTCTCGCCGGGCGGCCACAAAGGCGAACCCGACCCGCTGTGCGCGGCTCGTGTTCGCATAATCTGCATTATGTCGGGCGCCCCCGCGTTCGGCCCCGCAGCCCGGAGCTGCGCACAGCTCACTGACGTTCGCTCTGCTGTCGGCGGCGGCGTTGTTCTTCGGCAGGTCGCCGCCTTCCCTGGCGGCTCCGGTGCGGTTCTGCGGCGGCGGTGTCGTGTGAAAGCCTGCTGAAAAGGGTTGTCGGCCTGCGGCCTCCGCTGAAGGGCTTAATGCCCGCCCGGCGTCGTCTGGCTGCGGCGGCTCGTGCCGCGCAAAAGACCGCGCGTCACTCGTTCCCGCCTCGCCAGCTTCCGCCACCCGCCCTGGTTCTGTGTGGTCATGCAGGGTCAACCCCCGGTCAGGCAGCGGTGCCACAGGGCGCCGTGCCGTCGCCTGCGGGCTCTGTGCCGCCCGCCCCCGCAGAACCCGCGCCAGCCACGCAGCAAGCTGCGCGTCTGTCACGGGTTGCCGTGGGAGGCACAGTGTGATCCCGGAGCAGAACCGGTAATGACAGGGAGGAACGGCGGTGGTATGGTGAACGGGCTTCAAAAGGCGCGTCGGGAAAGTTGAGTTAACGTGCTGTTAAATAAGTAAAAGGTGATAGCCGGGAAGCCAGAAACGGCGCGGGCGGTAGCGTGTTAAAAAGTATGATGGCGTCGGGATCGTTCCGATGACCCGATAGGGGTGGCGGGGGGGATAAACCTTTACCAGTATGCGCCGAATGCGCTGAAATATATTGATCCTCTTGGCTTATCATCAACGACTTTCTATCATGCTAGTGATATTCGGGGCGAGATTAATCCTTCTATGGGGAGGCATGGATTAGATTTTAATCCTTCTAATCAAGGTGGTTTTTACGTAACTACTGATAAATCACAGGCTATTAAATGGGCAGAGCTGAGAGGACATCCAACTATAACGCAATTTGATATACCGAATTCAGAACTCGATAAACTAAATATAAAAGTATTTGAGTCTGCTGATAATGAATGGGCTAAATTTGTAACTCAGGGTAGAGCCAACACACTTGCACATAGTTATGATGCTGTAAGTGGACCAATGTTAGCAAACCCAGGTGCTGTAAAAAAAGGAGGAAAGGCTAAGCCCATAGGTTCACAGCTTGCTATTTTCTCAAATAAAGCAGCAGCCGTGTTTGAACGTTATAAAGTAAAAAAAAGTGTAAAGGTCAATGAATATTATCGATGGTATTCAATTCAGTAATTCTAATGAAAGTGTTATTTTTAATTACTATAGTTGGGTTGAGTTGATTAAAGCGATTATTGTTAAATATGCGAATAAAACAGAGAGTGAGGCTGAACGTATAGTATTAGCCTCTCCACTTGTTCGTATTAAGGAAAATGACTACATGTCTGTCGCTTTGCGCAGTCATGAAAGTGAGTATCATTGGGCAATGTTAATTGCTTATGATGATCAATATTGGACAAAGGGAGTTTCTCCAGATGAACCTGACGGATACTTTGAGTGGGAAAAAGAATACAGGAAAAAAAATAATCTGGCAGAAGATAACTTTATTTTTAGTGATTAAGTTAAATAAAAAATTTAAGAAGTAATATCTTGTCAGTTTTATTGTATGTTATGGCATTATTATGTTGAGGCATATAGTAATATCTCGTAGCGATCCCTTGTTAAGACTTAAAGCTCCGCTAAGAATTATAATGTAATCATATGCTATAAGTGGATTCGTCTCTGTAAAACCAACGGAAGATTTAATTATTACTTGCGATAAGACAAACTGAGAGGCAAAGGATGAGCACAGTTTACGAAGTTATTTTAGCCCTATATAAAACCACTCGAAGAAATCGACGAAGCGATACCTGCTCATGTGGAGTGGCTTAAAAAGGGGTACGCAGAGGGGATTTTCCTGACATCCGGTAGAGGGATCCCAAGAAACGGTAGTGTCATTCTCGCTAAATGCGAGAGTCTTGCTTCTCTTGAAGAGCTCTTACGCGAGGATCCTTTTCAGAGGTTAAAGCTTGCGACTGTTGAGATCATTCCCTTTGAACCCAGTATGAAGACAGAACTCTTAGACAATGTGTTTTGACCCCGCAATAAAAAAAACACGCCAGGGCGTGGTTTTTTTCATTAAAGACGACTCAGACGTTGAAACTAAAAAGTTACACGTTGAACCTAAAATCCCCATAAAAATCCGATTCTTGCGGGGCGTTGCGCAACGGATCATTCTACCGCGCACATAATATACCCCCAGAGATACCCCCATTCTACGACGATACCCCAAGACACTCGCAGCAACCCCTCAAACTGCGTGCCGGCCTGCCGTGAGCGCGGAAGCGTGCTGCTGGTCGGTGATCAGCCTCAGGGAGTAATTGTACCCGTCATTCCGCACCTAATTTCGAGAATACTTTATGTGACGAATGTCGCGTGACCGAGAGGCCGATAAATAACTTCCTGACACCAATGGTGTCTTGCATTAGTGTTGCTCGGTTAAGTTGCCAAGGTATGACCAGATCACAGATGTCTTAACCATCATCGGCATACCTACCGCAGGCTGGAGCCAAACGGTGAGAATCGCGGAACCTAGCAAACTTCGTCAAACGTGTAGCGAACGTCGCCGAAAAAAATCCAGAATCAGGTGCGGAAAGTCGGTTGTACCGCCCGCGTCACAAGTAATGGGCCGACCAAGGGATCGACTCTCGCCATTACGGTTTGCAAAGTGAACCGTGATGGCATCACGTTGCAAACCAATCGGCTTTGCCTTTGTTAAGGCAGCGGAGGCAACCCCAACTCAGCCAGATACTGATTGTGGCGCGCCTTGGCGTCTGCAATCTTGTTCTCGGCGGCAACCAAGTCGGCATGAACCGCTGCCAGGTCGATCTCTTCCTCAGCTTGCGCGGTGCTCACATAGCGCGAGATGTTCAGGTTGAAATCGTTCTTCTCGATTTCTTCCATGCTCACCCGGCGAGAGTAACGCGGCGCTTCCTTGCGGTACTGGTAGGCGTCGATGATTTGGTCGATGTGCTCCGGCAAGAGCTGGTTCTGGCGTTTGCCCTTCTCATAATGCTCGGCAGCGTTGATGAACAGCACGTCGTCCGGCTTCTTGCACTTTTTCAGCACCAGGATGCACACCGGTATGCCAGTAGAGAAGAACAGGTTCGCCGGAAGGCCGATCACGGTGTCGATATGCCCATCCTTGAGCAGTTTGGTACGAATGCGAGCCTCGGCACCGCCACGGAACAGCACACCGTGGGGCAATATGATTGCCATCACACCGTCTTGCTTGAGGAAATGGAAGCCATGCAGCAGGAAGGCAAAGTCAGCGGCGGACTTCGGTGCCAGGCCGTAATTCTTGAAGCGCACGTCTTCGCCCAGCGCCTCGCTCGGCTCCCAGCGATAGCTGAACGGCGGGTTGGCCACCACCGCGTCGAACTTCGGCATCTTCGCTGGGTTGGTCTCGCGCAGCATATCCCACTCGTTGAGCAGGGTATCGCCATGGAAAATCTCGAACTCCGAGTCCTTCACCCCGTGCAGCAGCATGTTCATGCGCGCCAGGTTGTAGGTGGTGATGTTCTTCTCCTGGCCGTAAATCTTACCAATGCCATGCGGCCCCATCAGACGGCGCACATTGAGCAGCAAGGAGCCCGAGCCGCAGGCAAAGTCGAAGACGCTATCCAGATGCGGGCGCTTGCCGGTGGCTGGCTCCTGGCTGTCCAGCGTGACGATGGCCGACAAGATGTCTGAAATACGCTGCGGCGTGTAGAACTCGCCGGCCTTCTTGCCCGAGCCTGCCGCAAACTGGCCGATCAGGTACTCGTAGGCATCACCCAGCGTGTCGCTATCGGTAGAGAACTGCCCCAGCCCCTTGGCGATCTCGGCGATGATCTTGCACAGGCGGCCATTGCGCTCGCTGTAGGTCTTGCCCAGCTTGTCCGACGCCAGATTGATCTCCGAGAACAGGCCCCGGAAGGTGCTGGCGAAGGACTCTTCCTCGATGTACTTGAAGCCCTTCTGCAAGGTATGCAGCAGCTCGGCATCCTGCGTGCGCGCCATCTCGGCGATGTTGCCCCACAGGTATTGGGGTTCGATCACGTAATGCACCTTGCGGCGCATCTGCTTCTCGAAGTCGGGTACGTCGTCCAGATTTTCCTCGTACCACGCTTGAAGCGGCGTATTCACGCCGGTCTGCCTCAACACATCGGAAGGAAGGTCTGGATAGTCCGATCCCAGCTCCTTCTGCGCGGCGGCCTCGTAGTTGTCCGACAGATAGCGCAGGAAGAGAAAAGCCAGCATATAGTCGCGGAAGTCGTCCGCATTCATCGCGCCACGCAGTTGGTCGGCGATGGCCCAGAGGGTCTTGCCCAATTTTTGCTTTTCGGATTCGGTCATGGTGTACCTGCTGTTGCGGCCTCAGGAACTTGAGGGAACAAATCGGGGTTGAAGGGGTAGCGATTCAGGAAGTCGTTCAGAATCTTCTTAAAGTAAGCCTTGTTCTCATCGAGCATCTGCTGCGGCTCATACAGCGAGTAGTTGCCGTGACTGAGGATGTTGATCAGGCGCGCGTGCAAAATGCCGTCCGGATCATCATCCTCTTGCTTGATGCAGGCAGAAAAGTTTTTGTGGCCGTGAAAACTCGCCGTCTTCTCTAGAATCGTGCGCAGCATGTTGAAATGGTGCGTGAACAAACGATCTTCCTGCGCCGCCAGATAGAGTTCCGCCAAGGCCGCAACGTGGTGGAAGAAGGGCGTATCGCCCTCTTCGGGCCGCAGCAGATAGCCGCCGCTGGGCGGGTGCTTGTTGATCACATAGCGGCGCGCCTTGCCCAGCTCATTGCAGAGCACATTGAAGAACAAGGTGTGGTGCGTGGAAATTACCGTTTTGAGCCGGTTGTCCTGCCGCTTGAGCAACTGCGTCAGGTGATTGGCGACGGCAATGGCGTTGTGTTCATCCAGCGACGAGATCGGATCGTCGATATACAGGTACTTCACCCATTGGTACGCCTCGATATCGGCGTCCATCGCCAGTTCGACCACAGCCAGAAAAAAACACCAGATGAAGATGTTTTCCTCGCCGCGTGACACCTTGATGTTGTCAACGGTCTGACCATCCACCAGGCGGGAAAAGCGCACCGCCCACTCTGGGCCCTCGGTGTCGATCCGGAAGTCGAAATCCGCGTAACGCCGCAGCAATGGGCGAATGCGGTTATCCATCTCCAGATCGAACAGCCCCTGAAAGAATCGCGAATCCCTGTTGAGCAGCAAGCGCCGGTCCGCATCGCCTGCCAGATCGTTATTCCAGTGGAACAGGTCTTCAGTGAATGCGTTGAAGTACAGGGTATCGCGAGCCTCGGCCTGCTTGCCCATGTCCTTGAAGGCCATGGATAACCGCGTCTTGCCCGTGCCGTTGTAGGCATAGAGCAGGATGGCTTTCTTGTTCTCCAGCTCGCTGCGCAGATGAGCGGCCAGCGCGGGCAAGTCGGCGAAGGATTGGGCGGGCTTCATGCGCCCACCTCATCCAGCGTCGGAAATAACTGCTGCATCAGGCCCTTTTTGTGGGTCTTGAGGGCATCGATTTTCTGGGTTTGGGCGGTGATCAGATCGTCGAGGGAAGACAGGCAGTCGGCGATTTTTTGTTGTTCGTCTTGGTCAAGAGGGACTGCACAATCAACCTTCTCAAGCACTTCAACGGACAGTCCGGGTTGAGCTTGGCCCGTGGCAAATCGATTCAAGTTAAGCCTGCAGAGGTTATAGAAAAGCCACTCAGTGCTAATGCCTGCTTTTGGCGTTGTTACTACGGCATGCTCAGTTGCGTAAAAATCACCATCTACGAGATTTACATTGCCACAAAGTGCTCCTTGACGGCCGATGAGTGAATGTCGACCGGACTGGTTATAGGTCTTGGTGTAGCCACGTAAACCATTGCCGCCAAAGCATGGAAAATAGCCGTTCGCTTGTATTTCGGAAATCTCCGACGCTGCAACGAACTTTCCTGCCTGCATATCGCAAACCGTACCGAGTGCCTTTTTCTCCCATTCACCCGCGTCTCGAAACTCCGGAAACCTCAGACCGGGCACAGTTTCGCCTTCGCGGGGGAAAAGCTGCTGCATCAGGCCCTTTTTGTGGGTCTTGAGGGTGTCCAGCTTTTGGGTTTCCGCCGTGATCAGATCATCCAGCGAAGATAGGCAGTCGGCGATTTTTTGTTGTTCATCGCGTGGAGGGATTGGCAGTTCAAGCTCGGAAAACTGCTTGTAACTGATCATCTTTCCATCACGAAGCCCCTCAAGATTTTTGATCATTTGAGCGATAAAACGATCAGTTTTTAGGTAATGCCTAAAGTAATCTTCAGAGTGGCCATGTCGCAGTCGTAGAATTACATAAGCAGGACTACAAATCCCCCTATATCTAGAGAACTCAATGCCGCCTTGAAAAGAACGCAGGCTAATGATGAAGTCGCCGACTTCAACCACCTTGTAGCTTTCTAGGCTTTTGTCAGTTACGGAAACATGATAATCAATCATTTCCCGAGGGATTGCTCCTTGCTCTTGGGTTATGGCAAGAACAGGGAGGTCGGAGTTGTGATCTTTATTGGAAATTTGATCAAAGATCATATTTCCAAATTCAGAGCCCCATCCGTCCTCGGCCCGATACTCCGGAAACCGCAACCGTGGCACCAACTGCTGTTTTTTATTCTCACTCACGCTGCTTGCTCCTGCGGCCGTTTCACGATGGCCTTGAACAGGTTCCCAGCCCGGTCGTCAATGAGTTCAATCTGCGGCCAGGCCCGCAAGGCGCGCAGCAGACCGCTACCCAGTCCGCGATACGGCAGCAGCTTGGCGGCAAAGGACGCCAGAATCGGGTTGCGCATATTGGAGTTGCCCGCCTTGATGTTTTCGATGGTCAGGTTGTTGGGCAGATGACCAGGGCTGATGATCTCGACCCGATCGGCAAACACCAACACGCGCACCGGCGCGCTGATGAAGTAATCGCGGTGGATGAGCGCGTTGGCGACCAGCTCTTCCCAGACGATGCGCGGAATCTCCGATTGGCCTTGGGAGTTGAAGCCCTGTTCACCCTGAGTGGCACGGGTGTTAGCGACGATGAAACCCAGCGACTGCTGGAACACATCGGCTAGCTTACCGGTGATGTCGCGGCTGTCGATATAGCGCTGGTCTTCGATCTCATTGCCGACAAAAGCCACCGCCTTGACGATGAAGGCAGGCAGTGCGTACTGCGGCGCTTTGGCAAACAGCAGGCTGCCCGCCACATTGAGCTGCCCCTGGTTCATCAGGTTCATGTTGGTCAAGAGCTGCGGCAGCGGTTGCTTGTGCTGGGCGAGCGGTTCGCCAAATTGCTGTTCGAAGAAAGTTTCGAAATAGGGCAGGTCCACATCGCCCGCGCTCAAGCCCGCCACAGGCGTCTCATCCGCATGCACCAGCCCTGCTTGCTGGAACAGGCGCTGGATTTCTTCACGCGAGGTGGCGCGGCGCTTGTCCGAGCCGTTCTTCACCCAGATGGCTCCGTTCTTGTCCATGTAGGGTTTGCTGACGCCTTCCACAACGGTGACCACCATCACGGTGCCGTTGGGGTGCGGCACATTTTCGGTGAGCGGGTTCACCGCAGGCCGCACATTTTGCGAGGCGCTGTTGGAGATGAGCTGGTTCAGGCGGTCAATGTCCGCGTGAGACAAGCCCAGCACCGTGCCGTCGTTATGCACGCCAATGAAAATCCGCCCGCCAGCGGTGTTGGCGAAGGCCACGATCTCCGCCGCCAGCGCGTCGGCATTGGTGAAGTTCTCTTTGAACTGATGGCGGCTGTCTTCGCCACGGCTCAAGCAGTCGATCAGTTCTGTGGTTTCCATAGGTTGTAAACCTCTTTGCGTCGGTTGAAGGCTTGTTGGCCTCCTTCCATGATGTTGATGATGGCGTCCTGCACCGGACGAGCGTCGATGCTGCCGCTTTGTACGGCGACTTGCTCATCCTGATAGCGGCAGGCATGCACTTGCTCCGCATCACCCAGCACCGGAAAGTTGGCGTTGTGGGTAGCGAAGATGAATTGGGCGTGAGGCTTCATCTCGCGCAGCAGCTTGATCACGTCGTCGTAGATGGTCTGGTTGTCCAGATCGTCTTCCGGCTGGTCAATGATGATCACGTCGTTCTGGCGCTGGCTGAGCACATATAGCAGCAACGCGGAAGCACGCTGCCCGAGCGAGTGGTGCTTGAGTTCCTTGCCGCGATAGCGAATGACGAAACGGTTAGGCACCTGCCAGGTGACGAACTCCGTCAGGTTCTGCATAAAGGTCTTTTCGAACACCTCCGGCGTGCTGCCCGCTTTTTTCAAGGCGTTTGGCAAATCACGCAGCAGGCCGCCGAAATCGGCGTAATCCTCCATCACGGCGCGCAGGGTGGTTTCGCGGATGTTGCTGCCCTTGAAGAGCTGTTGCATGAAACTGATGGCGGCTTCCTTGTCGCCTTTGAAGTCGGCTTCGATCTGCAGGGCGGTATGGCCAGCGTTCACCCGATCCAGTTCGGCCTTGATGGCGTTGAACTCGCGCAGCCACAGGCCGTTGAGCTTGTCGATCTCGGCAAACAGTGCGTCGCGGATGCTGCTCTGCTGGCTTTCCTGCTTGGCGAGCGCCTCCAGCATTTGCTCCGCCTTGGTTTTACGCTGCTGTTGGGTCAGGAAGTCATCCGGCTGGATGGCCGTCATGCCGGTCTGCTTGAGTTCCTGAGCCAGCTGACGTTCGACCTGGGCAAACTCTTCCTGAAGACTCTGGCGCGCGGCATCGAACTCGCCTTGTTTGAATTGAAGCCGGGAGGTAACAGCGCGGGCCTCTTGCTCGATTTGCTTGAGCTGATCGACTTTGGCAACGAGATTGGTAAATTCGGCGTAATAAGCCGTGAAGAAGTCGGGGTTCTGCTTGGAGACGTAGCTCGTGGCATTACGCAGATCGTCTTCGTGCTCGGCGATCAATTGCCCGAGGGCGAGCACAAAGCTGTCTGCCCGCTCCTTCATGCGTGCCAGTGCACTGGCATCCTGCTGGAAGCCAAGGCGCTTTTGCAGCTTGTCGGCAACCCCGTACTCTTCAAATTTCTTCAGCCGGAATTCGGCATCGGTGAGCTGGGACTGGTAATCACGCCTGAGTTCGGCAGTATTGCTGAGCTTGAGCCAGCGTTGCGCAGCATCACGCACATGCTGGCGTTGGGTTTCGATTTCGTCTCGCAGTGTGCGGAGCTTTTCGCCCACCAGCTTTTCCACTAGATCGGTCTCGAAACCTTCGCCGGTGCTGGAAAGGTCTTTCTGCCCGAAGTAGATCGGACGGCGCAGCACAGTTTCCCGGATCGATACACCGGGCTGCAATTTGCCGTCCAGATAGACGTTCGGCGCTTCGCGGAAAATGCGGGAGATGGTGAATTCCTGTCCGTATACGTCACAGGCCGTCAGCGTCACCTTGCCGCCGCTGCCCAGAGTGTGGCGGATCAGTTCATCCTTGTACTTGGTGTCCTGCGCTTTCTCCCCGCGAGGAATATCAAGCGCGTAGCGCACTGCTTCCAGAATGGAAGACTTGCCGCTGCCCCGGATGCCGATCAACGTGTTCAGTTCAGGCGAGAAATGCAGCGTTTTCCCGTCAAGGATGCCCCCGTCAAAGTGAATGCTGCGGATGTGCGATGCGAGATGCTTGGGCGGCTCCGTGACGACCCGCGAAGCAGGATCGCTCAAGGCAAACTTGACCGCATCAAAGGACAGTTCACCCAATTTGAGGTAACAGGCTTTGCCCTGACCAATCTCTTCGATGCATTTGGCGTCGCAACCTTCGAGCTCGGCGGGGTACCAGTCTCCTAGATGCTGCTGCGTTTTAGTCCGGCAGGGTTTGTTTTTCTCTTGCAGCTTGTTGTACGTGCGTACCTTTTGGAAGCCCAACGTGCGACGGCGGAAGAATTCGTTCTGGCCCAGCTCGGCAAGACGCCCCCCGTCCAATTCGGCCCACAGTCCGCTCGGTGCTTCGACATGGGCAAAGACAAGGAAAAAGTCGCGGTGATAGCTTTCCAGCTTCTTGATGGTTTCCAACAGTGACAGAGAGGAACGCCCGTTTTCCTGCTCGTACTGGGCAGGGATTTTTCCTTCAAACGCAACGCCCAGGAAGGGGTTGATATGGTCATGACCATCGGCCAACCAGTCGTCGGAAAAAACAACCAAGGTGTGGATGCCATTGGCCCCGTCATTGACCGACAGCTCGACGCCGGGCAACAGCGCAATATCCTTCTTCTGCGCTGTCTTGCGCAGCGCTTTGAACTCCTCAAAATCGAACTTGTTGTGATTGGTGATGACGCCCAGCTGGATACCTGCTTTCTCCAGCGCGTTCACATAATTGCTGTTGTAGAAGTTGTCATCGCCTGTGTACTTGAACTCACGATCTGCGCGGGTGTGCAGATGGAAGTCCGCACGAACCCACTGCGCCCCCTGTGTAAAGACGGTTCCCATCATCGCCCCTCCTCATAGGCAGCCAAACCAGCAATCTCTCGACCCTGGGCGAGCTTGTGCAGCAGTGGTGTCAGCTCTTCCATCAGGGCCAACTCTTTCTGCGTGCGGGCTTTCCAGCCAAGTTCCAGCGGGGCCATCAACTCGGAGAGGCGTTCGCCATCGAAAATGCGGCGGCGCAAAATGTCATCGACAAAGGCTTGCAGCGCTGATGCGTCCAGTGTGTGGCGGTTGGCGAGATCGGTGAGTTCCCGTGTTTTTTTCTCTGCCTTGAAGCGGTCGAATCCGCTGCGGATTTGCTTTTCATCCAATGCTTCGTTGACCGGTAAGCCCCGGATGTACTCGGCAATGTCCTCACGCTCGTCGATGAACTTGGCATCGGACTGGATCAGGCCGATGAGCTGCTCACGGTTCATGGTGAGCTTGCCGGGCTTCTGCTGGGTCAGCTTGGCGATGAGGCTCATGATGTAGTCGTAGTCGATCACGCTTGAGGCGAAGAGCACGAATTCGAAATCAAGCTGCTGCACTTCTGGCGGGGTCTGGTCGCGATCCTGCTGTTCCTTCAAGCGCTTGGCCGTTTCGAGGTACACACCTTTGAAGCCCTGCATCTGATCGGGTGGCGCAATCTGGGTGATCTGCGCCTTCTGCTCATCCGAGAGATCGGTATATTGATCGAGCTGGGTCTTGAGGCGCTGTACTTCCTTGAACAGATTGACGAACTGCGCCCGTGCGGCATCGCCTTTCAGGTTGGCCACTTCTTCCGGCGCATTGCCCACGCCTTGCGACTGCATGAAGTCGGCCAGCTTCTGGGTGGCGGTTTGCAGGTTATCGATGACCTTGGGCGCAGGGTCTACCAGCCAGATTTCACGCGGGTTGTCGATCTTCTCGCCAGAGAACAGTGCAATCGCCTCTTCGACCGGCCTTTGCTGCTGACGGAAGTCGAGGATGTTGCCATAGGGCTTGCTGTCGTTCAGCACGCGATTGGTGCGCGAAAACGCCTGGATCAAGCCGTGATGCTTGAGGTTCTTATCCACGTATAGGGTATTGAGGTACTTGGAGTCGAAACCGGTGAGCAGCATGTCCACCACGATGGTGATGTCGATCTTTTGCGCGGCGGGGAGATCGCTGTTGGGATACTGCTGATCCTTGATGCGCTTTTGCACATCCTGGTAGTACAGGTCGAACTCGCCAATGCGGTGGTTGGTACCGAAGCGGGCGTTGTAGTCGGCCACGATGCGCGTGAGCGCAGCCTTCTTGCCCTCGGGGTCTTGCTGGTTATCTTCTTTCTCTTGCGGCAGGTCTTCCTGAATCTGTTGTACGTCCTTATTTCCCTCGGCAGGTGGAGAGAATACGCAGGCAATGTTCAGCGGACGGAACTCAGGATCTTGCTCGGTCTTTTGTTTTTGAATCTCCGCGAACAGTTCGAAATACTCGATGGCATCGTTGATGCTGGCCGTTGCCAACACCGCGTTGAACTTGCGGCCATTGGTCGCTGCATCGTGCTTGGCGAGAATGGTTTCAATGACCTTGGGCTTGGCCACACCTTCACCAGGCTTGGGAGGATTCTTGCCTTCGGGCTTGAAGTAATCCACGTGAAAGCGCAGGACGTTGCGATCCTCGATGGCGTGGGTGATGGTGTATTGATGCAGGCAACGCTGGAAGAGGTCGTCGGTCGTGCGGTAACTGGCCTGCTGACCTTCGATCTGCTGGTAGCTGGCGTTCTTCTCGAAGATGGGTGTGCCGGTAAAGCCAAAAAGCTGGGCGTTGGGGAAGAACTCCTTGATGGCTTTGTGGTTGTCGCCAAATTGTGAGCGGTGGCATTCATCAAAGATAAACACCATGCGCTGGTTGCGTAATGGCTCCAGCCGCTCCTTGTAGTTGCGTCTGTTGGCCCCATCCAGAGCCAGGCCCAGCTTCTGAATGGTGGTGACGATGACTTTATCGGCGTAGTCATCCGACAGTAGGCGGCGCACCAGGGTCTCGGTGTTGGTGTTCTCTTCGACGCAGCCCTCCTGAAAGCGGTTGAATTCCTCGCGAGTCTGGCGATCCAGGTCTTTGCGATCCACCACAAACAGACACTTGTCGATGTCCGGATTGTCTTTGAGCAGGGTGGACGCCTTGAACGAAGTCAGCGTCTTGCCTGAGCCGGTGGTGTGCCAGATGTAGCCGTTGCCGCAATTCTGGTGGATGCACTCCACGATGGCTTTGACGGCATAGATTTGGTATGGCCGCATCATCAGCAGCTTCTGCTCGCTGGCCACCAGCACCATGTAGCGGCTGATCATTTGCCCTAGAGTGCACTTGGCTAGGAACTTCTCGGCAAAACTATCGAGCAGCGTGATTTTCTTGTTGTCTTCGCTGGCAAACTGGTAAACCGGCAAGAAGCGCTCATCTGCGTTGAAGCTGAAGTGCCGTGCGTTGTTGTTGGCGAAATACCAAGTGTCAGTGCGGTTGCTGACGATGAAGAGCTGCAGGAAGCACAGCAGTGTCTTGCTATAGCCATTGCCGGGGTCAGTCTTGTAATCAACGATCTGCTGCATGGCCCGGCGCGGGCTGACCGCCAAGGTCTTCAGCTCGATTTGCACCACCGGTACGCCGTTGATGAGCAGCATCACGTCGTAGCGGTGATGGCTGTTGTCAGTGTTCATGCGCAACTGGTTGACGACCTCAAAGTCGTTCTTGCACCAGTCCCGGATGTTCACCAGGGTGTAGTTCAGCGGCGTACCATCGTCGCGCTCGAAGCTGTTGATGTTGCGAAGCCGCTGGGCAGCGCCGTAGACATCGGGCGTGATGATGCCGTCGAGCAAGCGCTGAAACTCGCTGTCAGTCAGATGCACGCGGTTCAGCGCTTCGAACTTGGCTCGGAAGTTGGCTTCGAGCGCGGCGCGGTCGCGAATGTCGGGGCGATAGGTGTACTTGAGGTCGCCGAGCTTGGCGATCAGATCGAGTTCGATTTGTTGTTCTGTGGTCGTCATGAACCTTGCCTCAAAGACCCAAACGGTTTACTGCCGCCGTTGTTCTGGCGGGGGGAATGCCATGGAGCTCATGTATGCCGACTCCCCGGCTCACCGACATCTTCATCTGCGCCGCCTGCACGCACCCATTCATCCACCTCGGAGAGCTGGAACTTCCACAGCCGCCCCACGCGGTGTGCGGGCAGACCCTTGCGCTCGCGCCAGCGGTACACGGTGTCCTTGGCCACGCCCAAGTGCTGGGCGACGTGATCGGCGGTAACCCACGGTTCTGTGCTCATGTCGATGGCGCTCGAAGGTTGCAGTTGAAAGTCGTCTTAAGTCGTTTGGAGTCTATCATTTGAATGCTGCGGAAGCAGCAAGATTGTTCTTGGCTACTGCCCTTGTGAGTTGAATGTGGTAACACGGGGCGCAGTGCCACACTGTCACCACCATGGTGACACGCTGCCACCACAAGGTGACCACATTGTCGCCACCATCCTTGCCACTCTTTCAACACATTGTTCGCACAAGGTTGCCACGTTGTTGCCAACATGCCGCCACACTGTTTACACAGTCGGCCGGCAGCCCGATCTGATCGCACAGATATTTTTTGCTGGTCACAAAGACCCATGCCCCGTTACTCCCCATCACATTTGGGCGCGACATGTATGACGCAGTGTGTTTGATGATACGACGCAATGTTGGAATGTACGTTGTGCGACGTTAGAAAGATCGTTAAGCACACTAGATATAACGTAGTATTATGTTGGTCATTACATCATTTTTTTTGCGCCCCAACACAACGCCATTAGGAAGAACGTAGCGTGACGTTAGAAAGAACGTTGCGCCAGATGGGGAGTAACGGGGCATGTGACCAGCTAAAAGTCATGCGATCAGCGCAGCAGGATTTGGAAACCCGGCGACTGAAAACAGCACATTTTTTGCTTACCCAATTGGCGGCATGTCCGCGTTGGCGCCGCTGCGGAAATAGGCGTCAACCACACGGGCGATGTCAGCAGGCTGGGCTCCTGCGTTGAATGCAAAACGCAGCGCCTGCTCCAGTTGTTGCCAGCCCTGTGATGACGTGACATTGCTGCCAACCGTTTCGGTCAGACGGAACATCAGCCCTTCCAGCAGCTCTTCGTCACCCACGTCCGATGCGGTCTGCTCCGCTAGTGCCAAGAGGACGTTGCGCGCAGATGCCAACGAGTCGATTGGCACCCCGGCCAATGCCGTAGGCGTAGTGATGACACGATCCACCCTGACGACTGTCGCCAGATCAAGGGCCTGATCGACGCCCGGCTCGATCTCCATGCGGATCAGCACATCGCCAGCCAACAGAAAGCGGGTTTTGATAAGCCCGGGCTGCTCATCCTGAAACAACCACACCGGCTGGTTGTTACCCTGCAGCAGGCTTAGCACGAGCCTGCTGTCATCCAGTGCCCCGCGATCCTGCCACTGGTGCAACACGTCGGTACGCAGGCGACCGCCTTCCACACCGAGGTGGTGCAGCAGGCCGACCAGTCGTTTGGCGGAGATCACCTGCTCCTTGCCACGCAGCCAGACCGAGAGGTTGGCAGTACGGATGCCGGTGGCTTCGGCGATCCGCCCCAGCGTTTCCCCGCGCAGTCGTATCAAGGCGGCGGCAAAGCCTGGCAATTGTTCGTTGGTAAGGCTTGGCATGTCGGGCTCTGTGAATTCACTGTAAATCACTATAAGACTTATTGGCCGACAAGACGAGCGTGCGGAGTTTGGCGATTCGCGCAAGCCGCTGTTATAGTAATTTATAGTTAGGCTATTTGGGAGGCCATCATGCGTAAGCCAAAGCAAGCCCGTCCGTTGCGCCTGCGGGAATACGAAGCCGCCATTGCTGCACTCAAGGAGCAGCGCCCCTGGCTTGCCCGGCAGATCGTCGAACCCGCGCCAGGGCATCTGGCCGTGGTGGCACATCTGTTTGCTCAGCTGGAATACCTGCTGCCGCCCACAGTGCTCGCACGCAAGGGCTCACTGTCAGTGAGCTGCAACCGGGATCGCCTGGCCATCCATTACCAGCCGCCGCGACACCACAGCGAACGTGCAGCGGCCGTGCTCGATCTGATTGCCCAGACCAAGCATCTTTCGCAGCAACAATGCCCGGTTTGCGGTGCGCAGGTTGTCGGGGACGGCATACGTCCGCAACGCTGCCCGCAACACGACGGCATCCAAGGATTGTTTGCCGAAGAAGTGCGCCGCAGCCGCCAGCTCATCGTCGAACAGGGGGTACAGCAGGTGGTGCACGATCTGGGCAAGGTGACGACCGAAGATGTACGCGCCGCCATGGCTGTTGAGGATGAGCCCGTCCCGAGTGAAGCCAAACCGGAGCAGGTTCAGGAGCAGCCGACAGAAACCGCTAAATCAATGCCCTTGCCGAGCATCGTCTTTCTCGATGAAGCCGGGCTGGAGGCGTTCGTGGATCGCCACCGACCAAAAGGCGACGACAAGTTCAAGCGCGCACAGGCGATGGCAGAGCGGATCAAGCGGGCGGGCCATGGCAGCCGCCAACTGGGCCTGCTACCCCCGGACTGGAAAGCCCTGCTGGATGAGTTCGCGCAGGCTTTCCCAAACTTCCATGAACTGGCCGAGCTGCTGCGTGATCACTTCGCCTTGTCTAGTCTGGGCGATGGCCGCGTGTCCTGGCCTGCCGTGTTGCTGGTCGGCCCGGCGGGCATTGGTAAAACCGAGGCGGCACGCTGGCTGGCCGATCAGCTCGTGCTGCCGTTTCGGGTCTTCGATATGGCGAGCACGCAATCGAGTTCGCCGCTCGCAGGTTCCGAATCGTTCTGGAGCAATTCCGAGCCAGGCCAGCTTTTCGAGCTGCTGGCCTACCAGCCGCTGGCCAACCCGGTGGTGGTGCTCGATGAGCTGGATAAGGCCAGCAACGGGCGACCGCAATACGATCCGCTGGCGGCGCTCTATACCTTGCTGGAACCGCGCAGTGCGCGGAATTTCATCGACCTGTCGATCCGTGATTTCTCCATCGACGCCAGTCATGTCAATTGGATGGCGACCGCGAATGAGCTGGAAGCGATTCCAGGGCCGCTGCGCTCACGGCTGACAGTGCTGCACATTCAACCGCCCAAGCCGGAGCAGGTCAGAAGCATTGCGCAGTCGATCTACAACCGGCTCCGCGACGAGTCCAGCTGGGACACAGCTTTTGCCGATCGACTGGGTGATGATGTCCTGTCCCGTCTGCAAGCCTTGCCGCCGCGCAGTGTGCGTCTGGTTCTGCAGCGGGCCTTGGGCTCGGCAGCTCGTGATGGCCGGGGTGTTGTCCAAGTGCAAGACATCAGGCCGCCGGTCGAGATCAACCGCCGTGGCGTTGGCTTTGTCAGCGAGGGCTGGAATTGAGGTTGCTCAGCGTTGTCCGGATAGCCAGGCCGCACCGGCGGCCAGTGCATCGGCCTCGCTGGGGTAAGTGGTCGATGGGCCGCTGATGATGCAGGGCTTGGTTTCGCCGTCGCCTTCCACCGTCCACAGCTCCCAGGTTCCGTCATTTTTCCAGCTAGGGATGGCGGTGTAGGGTTTGTCTTTCAGCGCAGCCAGCGCGGCATCCACTTCGGGACGGATCTGCAACTCACCCGAGTAGATATAGGGTGTCGCGCAACGGGCATCAGATCGGCTCATGTTCCTTGCTCCAAAAAAGCTCCAGTAGTGCGCTCGCCTGCAGGTAGATACCGGGGTTGCGTGCTTCACTCGGGCCAGCAATGTTGAGAATAGCGACGGGATGGCTAAGCAACCAGTCTTGCCATGCCGCCAACAGCTCTTCTGCAGGGTCATGCAAATCGCACAGCAGTAGCGGCTTGCCGTGTCCCGTCGCCAGATCGCGAGTGAGCAGGCTGCCACCTTCGATCCTGTCCCGGTAAATGATCAGTGTGGCATCAGCGTCCAGCACATTGCGTTTGGTGCGCTGGCGATAACCGCTGGATTCGGTCTCCATCAACTGGTAGCGAGCATCCAGTACGCCATCAGCGGCCCGTCGGCCTGCCGGGCACCAGCCGCCGTGCGGAATCTGCCGGGCAATGGCGAAATCCAGCGCAGCCCGGTCTACGCCGGTCTGGCCGCCGGAGAGGATGCGCTGAATGCTCACCCTTGCTCCGTTGCGGCGACCGTGCAAGTCACTTGAACCTCTGCGCTGGGCTGATCTGCCGAGAGCTGGCCGATGCGCCCGCGCTGGCTGGCAAGCTTCAGTTGCTTGCGCACCTGTTCCAGGCTGCGCTTTTCGATCACTGCGGTATAGCTCGCACCCAATTCACCATCCGGGTCGATGAACAGCTCGATACGCGTCACCGGCAACCCGAACACTGTGAAGCTGCGTGCCGGTGTCAGCGCCCAACTACCGGGAGCATTGGGTGCAATGCCGTCCAGCACGTGTATTGGCAAGGCTTGACGGCATTCCACGGCGGCAGCAATGGCCGGCTCGATCCGCAACCAGTGGTCGGGGTCTGGGGCAGTGCCATCTATCAGCACCACCGGCATAGCGGCCAGCAGCAGTGCGTTCATCCCTTGATATTCCTGATCCAGAAGCGGCGGTCATCGACCGTGAAGTTGGGGTCGTAGCCGACCAGTGTAAGCAGCGAGCCGACATAGTAAAGGCCGAACTGATTCATCAGCCAGCGCTCCATCGCCGGGTCGCTTGGCAGCTTACTGTACGGTGGGATTGGCCCGTCACTGCGAACCTGGCCGCTGGTTTTGCCGGAGATGGAAAAGCTCTTCCAGGTCAGCACGAAATTATTCGACTGTTTCGGCAGCTCCGGCGCGCAAAGCGACAGATTGCTGAAGCGCTCGGGGCGCTTGGCGTCGTGCCAGAGCACTGCGTCAAAGCGAATGCAATCACTGGCTTTGAGCGTGAGGCTACGGGTCAGGGTCATCTGATCAGCCGGAATTTGCAGATTGCTGATCACCACCTTGGGCCACTCCGGGGCGCGACCGTCGGTAGACAGATTCTGGCGCAAGGCGTTATGCAGTGGAGTGCCCAGCAAGCTGTTGCGGTTTGCAGCGCTTGCGGGCGTAGCCGCTTGCGACAGACTGGCCCCAATGGATTGTCCCAGTCCGTTCAGGGAGCCCAGCGCTCCCTGCATGTCAGTTGTGGCACAACCCGTCAATACAAAAGGCAGAAGCAATAAGCTCCGGTAGTGTTTCATCGCAGTTCCTCGCGAGGTTATCCGTTGAAGATGGTATTGAGCCGGGCGCACCAGGTTTCCGCCGCCCGACGGCTCATGGGAAAACTGAGTACTGGTCGTTGCGGATCGGCGGTTTGCAGCTCGATGGCGAAGTCTTTGGCGCGTACCGTGCGCTCGAAGGTCGGCACGCTCATGCCGCTGGCGTTGACCTGACGGCTACCGCCGTTCATCTCCATGCTCTCGACCTCGCGCCAGGTCATCCGCCAACCAAGCAGCCAGGAGAAGTCGTGCAGTTTGTATGCGTCATTAACCACATCACAGGCCGCGATCTTGCGATTCTGAGAGTCAAAAACAAGGAATGCCGGTGCGGGATAACCCAGGAGATGTCCAGCATCGAATGACAGGCCCTGCTGGCCGTTGATCCTGGCGACAAGGGCCTGGCAGCGGGCCTGCAAGCGCGCGAGAAAGCGGAAGGACAGCGTGAAGATCGCCAGCGAAATCAGTAGATACAGCGCCCATTCGCTGGTCATCAAGGCCCACCAACTTGGCCTCCCCCACAGAGAGCCAGCTGGCCCCATGTTGGATAGCCCAGCCTGCACGATGATGAGCACAAACACCGCCGCCATCAGCCCAGCTATTCCCGCCACCGGAACTGCCAGCCCCGCCGCCGCGCCCATCCCCGCAGACTTCCAGACGCTTGCCATACGTCATTCCCTCCATTTTGCTACTCATAGAGGTCATTTTATGGCACATGCATTCAATTGTCACTCATAGTACGGGTACTTATCGGGCGTAGCCCTATAGAGGTGGTACTTATAGAGTCATTTCTCTTTAAGAAGAGAAAAATATGGCCCTTGATCCCCGACTACGCTTCGGCCTGAAGCTGATAGAAATCAGAAAGACCAGAGGGTGGTCGCAAGAACGCCTGGCACTGGAAAGTGGCTTGGCACGCAGCTATCTGGGGGGTGTTGAGCGTGGGCAGCGCAACATCGCATTGCTCAACATTTTCAAGCTGGCCGAGGCGCTGGGGGTGGAGCCTTCAGTGCTGATGGAGGCACCGGCGGCTGGACAGGAACCTGCACCCTAACATCGTAGCGTTACGATGCCAGATAGTTGTCTCCTCAGGCCACATGGTGTAGCACCGTGAGTGCGTGGAGGTGGAGTCGTCTTGCCAATCGCTGACTGCAGGTGGTTGATGCGTCCCAGATTCCGGTTTTTCCACAGAATGCAAGGCTTTTATAGGCTACTCATTTAAAGGAAAAGTACTAAAGGCAAGAACTACAGGTTTTGGGGGGTGCCGATTCAGCATGATGCTGGGTTCCGATTCGGCACGCTTTCTGGGGGCTTGGGGTTCCGATTCGGCACACAGCAGGGGTGCCGAATCGGCATGAATAAGTGCGTTATCCACAGGCATATCTGGCTCCTTGCACACAGCCCTTACGGCGCGGCTAGGTTGTCGTGCAGGCACTCTTCAAAACTCGTTCTCTCTGATTTGCGCCTCGCGCCACTACTGTCGCCTCATTGGTTATTCAGGTTCAGTGAGGAGCACGATGGACGATCAGCAAGGGCAAGAGGTTGCCATTCTTCGCAGACTGCAGGTTGAAAAGAGAACCGGCCTTACCAAATCAGGCATCTATTTCCTGATCAGAGAGGGTGATTTTCCTCGCCCAGTACGGTTGGGGAAGCGGGCTGTCGGGTGGATTGAGTCGGAGATCACGACTTGGCTTCGCGAGAAGACCAGCCACCGCTCGATTGTCGTTCGGGGTTGAGTTGTTTCCGCATGCCGAACCCATCCTCCAACAGTGCCCGCCTTGCGCTGGCAGAGCTACGACGGATCGTTGATCCTAGCCCCAGTGGTCAAGCAGCGAGGAGTGTGCCTTCTGCTCGCAGCAAGGAGTGCGTCCTCTCGATTCGTGACCGCAAGCTGCTTGACTCTGCCGCCGACATTGCTCTCGGCTCAACGTCTGAGAACGCGGTGTTCATGCATACTGTTCTCTGCCAGGTTGGCTTGCCGCGCCGCGCTGTTGATGGCACTTCATTTGAGCGACGATCAGGAGGAGCATCGCTGCTTGTCAAGGCCGGAGAACTGTGGGATGGGAAACAGTTTGTGCAGCAGCCGGTTCCGTATGGCACAAAGCCTCGACTCATACTTGCCTATTTGAACACATACGCAGTACGCCACCGGACAAGAGACATTGAGGTTGGAAACAGCGCCTCTGCATTTCTCAAGATGCTTGGCATTCAACCGAATGGCGGCAAACGCGGGAGCTATACCGAGTTCAAGAAGCAGATGAAGGCGCTGGCTGCATGCACCTTAACCATTGGATTCAATACAGGGACTACAGCCTCCACGGTTAGGGGGCAGCCAGTCAAAGAGTTTCATGCGTGGCTATCGAATGATGACCAACAGCACAATTTGTGGCCCGGAAGGATCGTATTATCGGAAGATTACTTTGATACGCTCGTAACTGAGCAACACGCCGTGCCCATAGATATCCGCGCTCTTCACGCGCTGTCCGGCTCTGCGCTGGCGATGGATATCTATGTAATGCTCGCAGAAAGGCTGCACAGAATCTCAGGAGGCAAACCCGTGAGGTTGAATTGGGCAAATTTGCGCGAGCAGTTCGGGCAGGAGTATGCGACTGACACCAATGGAAAGAAAAACTTCAAGACGAAGTTTTTGAAGGCGCTTGTTTCTGTTCAGGCCGTCTACCCCAAGGCGAAAATCAGTCAGGTTAGGGGCGGGATTCAATTGTTTTCTTCGCCGCCTCCGATCCCCAAACTGGTATAAATTATGTCTGCCCAAGGCCGATTTCCAGTTCTGGGTAGCGCTTTCTCAGGGCGGCGTATGAAGCCATCAACCTCGTATGCTCACGCTGCTCAATTGCTTCCAGTGCAGAGAAGAAGCTCTGCTTGGCTGCATCGAGCAAGGCAAAGCTCTCGCCAGCCGACAAAACCTCACAGAAAGCTTCCCAGGCGTTGATCTGCGACCAAAGTGGCATCAAGACCATTTCATGTCTTAGCAAGGCCCTGACGAGTTGTCGGCCACGATTCTGCTCGTCATTGATTCTTGCTGCGTCTTCAAGTGCCTTTTGAATGAGTATCGCAGACCAGCGCTTTACTATTTCCCGCAATAATCCAAAGCTCATGGCTCGGCCATCATGGGGCAGTGCCTTCATCAACGGTCGATTTGGCTCGGAGGGGGGCGGCATTGGTGGCGCGGCTTCCGTCGGTGGCAGCGGCGGAGCCTGAATGCCGAAAGCATCTTCTACCGGTCTTGGAGGGATGGTGTCTTTCTTTCCATGTCTTCCGTACCATGTTCGCCACAGCCTTTTCTCCGTGACGCTGCGATGTCGGTGAGCCACGTAAGCGCGCCATTCTGCACCTGCGTGGTCGCTCCCTAGCAACATTCGCTCCAGTTCATACTGAGAAGTTCCCGCCATCGAATTCTCGATATGTCGAAGAACTTCGGCAACCAGCGCTCCGGGTACGCTTTTGTGCAGTCGGCTACGGCCTTCGTTCAATAGGGCCTGCCCATAGCGCAAGCCCTCAAGGAACCGCGCGTCGTCATTTCCCATCATCGTCTGCGCTCTTGATGTCATCAGCAGCTCTCAGATAATCGGCCCATGCCTGCATGATCTCGCGCCGCTCATTCAGCAGCAGGGCCTTGTTGTAAGTAGCTCGCACCTTGTTGCTTTCGACGTGGGCGAGCTGGCGTTCAATGGCATCTGGCCTGAACCCCTGTTCATTGGCCCACGTCGAGAAAGTGGTACGCCAGCAGTGAGGTGTTGTGCGCTCTCCGAGCTTCATGTCACGCATGGCGTAAGTGAGCCTATTCGGCGTCGTGAACCCTTCCCCGCTGCGATGAGGGAAGAGGTAGCGTCCAGCCCCTGTGATTGGTCGCAGTGTTTCCAGCAGTTCCAAAGCCTGCTCTGACAGCGGTGACACATGGTCGCGGCGTGCTTTCATCTTGGCCGCAGGCCGTCGCCAGAGCTTCGCCTCGATGTCGAACTCGCTCCACTCGGCATCGGCAGCTTCTCCGGGGCGACAGGCTGTGAATGCGATCAGGCGCAGGCATATAGCGGTCTCGGGATAGCCGCGATAGGCGCGAAGAGCGCGGTAGAAGGCGCGGATTTGATCAGCGGTCAGTACGGCTTTGCTTTTGCTGACCGGAATTTTCAGCAGGCCGCGAAGTCCCGGAATCGGGTTGGAATCGACCAATCCGCGGATAACCGCATACTGGAAAATAGCCGATAGGTCGCCTTTGACGTGGATGCCTGCCCACGCCCCGTGGTCTTCGCACGCTTCTAAGATCGGGCGGATTTCCTTGGGACCGATCTCGGTGATCGGGAGCGTGTCGAGCTTGGGGGACAGGTACTTTCTGATCCGTGATTCCTTCGACCGATAGGAGCCGGGGGTGTAGTCGGGCTTCACCTTGGCCAGATAGGCTGCTGACACCTTGGCGAAGGACAACTCCTGAGCCAGTGCCTCTGCATGCTTTCGCGCTGCTGCGGCTTTGATGTTCCGCTGCCGTTCATCTTTCCGGTGCTGAGAGGGATTGATTCCTTGCTTGACGAGTTCGCGGGCTGCATCTCGGGCCGCTCTGGCTTCAGCAAGGCTTACTTCGGGGTAGGAGCCAATGGCAAAAAGGTTCTCTTTCCCGTCGAGTCGGAACTTCCAGCGCCAGAGCTTGCTACCCGTCTTTTCGACGGAGAGAAAAAGCCCGCCGCCATCGCCGAGTTTGTATCGGTTGGCTGCGGGCTTGGCTGTCCTGATCTTGGCGTCAGAGAGAAGGTCTTTGGGCATCTGGGTATCCTGCTAGCGAGTGGGATACCCCCACTCATAACATCACATACCCCGAATCCTACCCCATGTTTTTCTGGAATTCCATGAACTCTACTGAACCACCATGAGCAATATGGCATTTCTCAATCCCTTGTGCAGCCTGGGAAAATCATGGGCTGCGGCTTGTTGATTGTTCACCATGGTTCAGTGAGGTTTAGGCGGATAAGTCAGACGTTGAACAGGAAGTTCATCACATCGCCATCTTTAACGATGTATTCTTTCCCTTCCGCACGCATCTTGCCGGCTTCCTTCGCGCCTTGCTCACCCTTGTAGGTGATGAAATCTTCAAACGCGATGGTCTGCGCACGAATAAAGCCTTTCTCGAAGTCGGTGTGGATTTTACCCGCAGCCTGAGGCGCAGTTGCACCCACTGGAATGGTCCAGGCACGCACTTCTTTCACGCCAGCGGTGAAGTAGGTCTGCAGGTTGAGCAGGGCATAACCAGCACGGATAACGCGATTCAGCCCGGGCTCTTCCAGGCCCAGTTCTGCCATAAACTCATCACGCTCTTCGTCATCCAGTTCGGCGATATCGGCTTCTACTGCGGCACAAACCGGAACCACGACAGAACCTTCTTTCTCGGCGATAGCACGCACCTGATCGAGGTACGGGTTATTTTCAAAACCGTCTTCGTTCACGTTGGCAATGTACATGGTTGGCTTCAGCGTCAGGAAGCTCAGGTAGCGGATGAGCTCTTTCTCGTCTTTGCTCAGATCCAGAGAACGCAGCATGCCCGCGTTTTCCAGCTGTGGCAGACATTTTTCCAGCACCGCCAACTCGGCTTTGGCATCTTTATCGCCACCTTTGGCTTTCTTGGAGATACGGTGGATCGCACGCTCGCAGGTATCAAGATCCGACAGCGCCAGCTCGGTGTTGATGACATCAATATCTTCAGCCGGGTTTACTTTACCCGCTACGTGAATGATGTTGTCGTTCTCGAAGCAGCGTACAACGTGGCCGATCGCTTCGGTCTCACGGATGTTGGTCAGGAACTGGTTACCCAGGCCTTCACCTTTGGATGCGCCTTTTACCAGGCCCGCGATGTCCACGAACTCCATGGTGGTCGGCAGAATACGCTGCGGCTTCACGATTTCCGCGAGCTGATCCAGGCGCGGGTCAGGCATTGGCACCACGCCAGTGTTAGGTTCGATGGTACAGAACGGGAAGTTCGCCGCTTCGATACCCGCTTTGGTAAGCGCGTTAAACAGGGTGGATTTGCCCACGTTTGGCAGACCGACGATACCGCATTTGAATCCCATTTCTAAATCACCTTAATATCTTGATAATCAATCCGTTAACGATAACCGATTGATGAAAAGTAAATAACTACGCCTATTATACACGTAACCCGCATCACGCGCGGTAAAAAAGCCGTACTGGATGGATTATTGCGCTTTAAAAGCGTGCAAGCGGTTTGTCGCTTTGGTTAAGCCATCTTTCAGCCAGATTTCGGTGCAGCGCGCCGCTTCGTCTACCGCCTCGTCTATCAGTTTCTGCTCTGAAACCGGGGGCTTACCTAGCACAAAACCGACAACTTTGTTTTTATCGCCCGGATGGCCGATTCCCACGCGTAAACGGTGGAAATTAGGGTTATTGCCCAGCTTGCTGATGATGTCTTTCAGACCGTTGTGGCCGCCGTGCCCGCCGCCCAGCTTGAATTTCGCTACGCCTGGCGGAAGATCCAGCTCATCGTGGGCCACCAGAATCTCATCCGGATTAATACGATAAAACGTTGCCATCGCTGCCACCGCTTTACCACTCAGGTTCATAAAGGTGGTGGGCACCAGTAAGCGAACATCCGCGCCTGCGAGGTTGATACGTGAGGTATACCCGAAGAATTTAGGTTCTTCACGCAGGGGTGCACGTAACCGCTCGGCCAGCAGATCGACGTACCATGCTCCGGCATTGTGGCGGGTGGCCGCATACTCTGCGCCGGGGTTGGCGAGGCCGACAATCAGTTTAATCGTCACGATTCAATTCCTAATGGGTTCCAGATCTGGCGCGTAGTTTACTGTCTGGCGCGCCGCTTGACAAAATTCTGCGATCGTCTCAGCGAAATACGAATAATTTCTTATTTGAACAATTAGAATTTCAAGCTGTTCAAAGCCTTATTTGTAAACTTTTGTTTGGGAGTTATCTGTAATTGTGATCATTCACGCAACTCATAAAAGGGGCGTTGTCTATACTTTACACACAAGGATTAGGGGCTTTTCCCCTGACAACCCAAAGTTCCGGAGGTGACATATGAAACGCAAAAACGCTTCGCTACTCGGTAACGTGCTGATGGGTTTGGGGCTGTTTGTGATGGTTGTCGGCGTAGGTTATTCAATATTAAACCAGTTGCCGCAGCTTGATCTCCCGCAATACTTCGCGCATGGCGCGGTTCTGAGCATCTTCCTCGGTGCGGTATTGTGGCTCGCCGGGGCACGCGTGAGCGGCCATGAGGAAGTGTGCGATAAATACTGGTGGGTGCGCCACTACGATAAACGCTGCCGTCGCGACCAGCATAAGCACAGCTAGTACCAGGACGAAAGAATACCGAAACGACTCCCCAGGGAGTCGTTTTTTTTTGCATCAAGGGTTGACCCTCACGTAACGTAAGGCACCAGAGTGGCGGCACTGGCAAAGAAAAGGAGCAGTTATGTTGATTCAGGTGGGTGAGCTGGCGAAGCGGGCCGGCATCACCGTGCGAACATTGCATCACTATGAACAAACAGGAGTGTTGCTGCCTTCTGCCAGAAGCGCGGCAGGTTACCGGCTTTATAACCTGGCGGATGTCCAGCGTCTGCACATGATTCAGGCGCTGGCAAAAGCGGGGCTGGAACTTGCTGAAATCAGGGATTTTCTGGAACAAAAGTCGCTGTCGTTAACGGAGCTCCTCGATGCGCAAATCAGCCTGCTGGATAAGCAGCTGCGCAGCATACACACGCTGCGTGACAGGCTGGTGGATTTGCGTACCGGGCTTACCGCCGATGAGACGCCCGATCTGGAATCCTGGCTACAGACTCTGGAGTTAATGAATATGTACGATCGCTGGTTTACGAAAGAAGAGTTACAGCAGCTGCCGTTTGCGCTGCAGAAGGATGCGCTGGCAGCTATCTGGTCGGGGCTGGTTGCAGAGGTCAATACCCTGCTGGAGCAGCACGTACCCGTTACAGACCCGCGGGCGAGGGATCTGGCCACGCGCTGGATGGAACGCCTGGAGCAGGACACGGCAGGCAAGCCAGAGTTTCTGACCCGGCTGAACGAGATGCACAGCGCAGAACCGCAGATGCAGGCGCAAACCGGCATCACGCCGGAGATGACCGACTATATTACGCGGGCGTTTGCCGAGTCGAAGCTCATTATCTGGGAGAACTATCTCTCTGCCGAAGAGATGGCGTTTACCCGGGCACATTACTTTGACCGCATGATGGAGTGGCCGCCGCTGGTGGCGAAACTGCATCAGGCGCAGCAGGAAAACCTCGACCCCGCCTCTGACGATGCGCAAAAGCTTGCCGAAAACTGGCTGGCGCTGTTCCAGTCGTACGCGGGCACGAACCCGGAGACGCAGCAAAAGTTTCGCGTGGCCATGCAGCAGGAGCCGCATCTGATGAAGGGAACATGGATGACGCCTGCCGTGCTTGAATGGCTCCAGCAGGCGATTGGGGTGATGATGCAGAGACGCTTCTCTGCATCAGGGGGCTCACAGATCCGCTAACGCGGCATCACGATTAGGGTAGAAGGCAAGGCGGCCAGGGATCGGCTGCACCCCCGCCCGCGCCATGGTGCGCAGAGGCTGGAACTCAAGATTACTTACCCGCAGTTCACATCCTTCCGGCAGACGTTTCACAAAACGCTGGAAGGCGTCCAGCCCGCCCGCATCCAGCACCGGCACGGCATCCCATTTCAGGACCACTATCCGCTTGCCCGCAATGCGGGACTCCAGATCGCTGAACAGACCTTCTGCCGCGGCGAAGAACAACGGACCAATCACGCGCAGAACCAGCACATCATCTGGCACCTCCACGTTAACCGGGGAGAGGCGCGTCATCTGCGCAATACGGCGCATAAACAGCAGGGAAGCGAGCACGATCCCGACGCTGATGGCGATGACCATATCGAACAGCACGGTCAGCGACATGCAGATCAGCATGACGATGATGTCGTCTTTCGGGGCGCGACGCAGCAGGTTTACCACCTTATGCGCCTCACTCATGTTCCAGGCCACCATCAGCAGCAGGGCGGCCATGGCGGAAAGCGGCAGCCAGGAAAGCAGCGGAGCGAGGATCAGCAGGGCTAAGATCACCAGCACAGAGTGGATGACCGCTGAAACCGGCGAGGTGGCCCCGGCGCGCACGTTGGCCGCAGAACGGGCGATGGCCGCCGTGGCCGTAATGCCGCCAAAGAACGGTGCGATGAGGTTGCCTAGCCCCTGGCCGACCAGCTCGCTATTGGCTTTGTGCTTGGTGCCGGTCATGCCGTCGAGCACAACGGCGCAGAGCAGGGATTCAATCGCCCCGAGCATTGCCATGGAGAAGGCCGCCGGAAGCAGGGCGCGCAGGGAATCCCAGCTTAAGGTAAAGCTGGAGCCGGGCATGTCCCACGGCAGCACCAGCTGCGGTAACAGTTGCGGTATGCCGCTACCCTGTGAACCGTCCGCCAGAACATAGTGGAACTGCGAGCCAATGGTGGCGACATGGCCGCCGAACATATTCACGACAGCCATCACCGCGCAGCCCAGCAGCAGCGCGGGCAGATGGCCCGGCAGACGAATACCCAGACGAGGCCAGACGATCAGCGTCCCCAGCGTCACAATCCCGATGGCGGCGTCGCCCAGGTTGGCAGTTGGCAGCGCCATAAACAGCGCGCCCACTTTTTGCAGGTAGTGTTCCGGAACGTGCGCCATCTGCAGGCCAAGGAAATCCTTGATTTGCATCGTTCCGATGGTGATACCGATCCCGGAGGTGAACCCCAGCGTAACGGAAAGGGGAATGTACTCTATCAGGCGGCCAAAGCGGGCCAGGCCAAACAGAATTAAAAAGAGCCCGGACATCAGGGTGGCGACAAGCAGGCCTGCCAGACCAAACTGCTGTGAAACAGGGTAGAGGATCACCACAAAAGCGGCAGTCGGGCCGGAAACGCTGAAACGTGAACCGCCGGTCAGAGCAATGACGATCCCTGCCACGGCTGAGGTGTACAGACCGTACTGCGGCGCAACGCCGCTACCAATCGCCAGCGCCATCGCCAGCGGGATGGCGATAATGCCGACGGTGATCCCGGCAATCAGGTCACGCACAAAGCGTGATGAGGTGTACTTCTCTTTCCAGCAGGCGTCGATGAGGGCGCGAAAGGGCAGAACATGTGAGGAAGTTACGTTTTTCACAATTATCTATCATCCGTATGCGCATCATCTGTCATGTGAATGGCAGGTGAAGGAGGCATTAATCATACAAATAAAACCCAGAGACAAAAAAACCCGCCGCAGCGGGTTTTTTGGCCGTGTCCGATTAGTGTTCGAACATTGCAGAGATGGATTCTTCGTTGCTGATACGACGAATCGCTTCGGCCAGCATCCCGGACAGGGTCAGGGTACGCACGTTTGGCAGTGCCTTGATCTCGTCGCTCAGTGGGATGGTATCGCATACCACCACTTCGTCAATAACGGAGTTGCGCAGGTTGTTCACTGCATTGCCGGAGAAGATCGGATGGGTCGCGTAAGCGAACACGCGCTTGGCACCACGCTCTTTCAGCGCTTCAGCAGCTTTACACAGCGTACCGCCGGTATCGATCATGTCGTCAACCAGTACGCAGTCACGGCCAGCCACGTCACCGATGATGTGCATCACCTGAGAAACGTTAGCGCGCGGACGGCGTTTGTCGATGATCGCCATGTCGGTATCGTTCAGCAGCTTAGCGATAGCACGAGCGCGTACCACGCCGCCGATGTCCGGAGAAACCACGATTGGGTTGTCCAGGTTCAGCTGCAGCATGTCTTCCAGCAGAATTGGGCTGCCGAATACGTTATCAACCGGGACGTCGAAGAAGCCCTGGATCTGCTCTGCGTGCAGGTCAACGGTCAGTACGCGGTCAACGCCAACGCTGGACAGGAAGTCAGCGACAACTTTAGCGGTGATTGGCACACGCGCAGAACGAACGCGACGGTCCTGACGGGCATAGCCGAAGTAAGGGATTACAGCAGTGATACGGCCTGCTGAAGCACGACGCAGGGCGTCGACCATAACAACCAGTTCCATCAGGTTGTCGTTTGTTGGAGCACAGGTGGACTGGATGATGAAAATATCACCACCGCGTACATTTTCGTTGATTTGTACGCTGACTTCGCCGTCGCTAAAGCGACCTACGGCGGCGTCGCCGAGGGAAGTGTACAGGCGGTTGGCAATACGTTGTGCTAGTTCCGGGGTGGCGTTACCAGCAAAAAGCTTCATATCAGGCACGAGAAGAACCTCAGGCATGCGTCCAGTGGTGGATAGCGTTCGCCGTAAACTGTGCGGGCCAGGCAAAGGCTATCCAGGCGGTGTATTAAAGAGCGCGATGCAACGTCTGGAACAGGGTGACGTTGTCACCGAAACTCAGTCTGCGCCAGAATGGCGTGCTGTAGGGGGGAGGTGTTCATCCCGCGCGCTACAAAACCATGCAGCCAAACCGGCGCTTGCTCAAGCACCTGACGAGCGGCGGATTCGGTGTCAAATTCAGCAAAGACACAGGCCCCTGTACCAGTCAGGCGCGACGGCGCGTATTCTAACAGCCAGGAAAGCACCGCATCAACCTCGCGAAAACGTTTTCTTGCGATATCCTCGCAATCGTTGCTGAATTCACAATTTAATAACGTTTCTATTGACCGCACCGGGGTATTTCTTTTCAGGTCAGGATCTTTAAAGATGACCGGGGTCGGAATACTCACCCCCGGGTGGGCAACCAGGTACCATTTTTCCGGCGGTTCAACCGGAGAGAGGATCTCACCCACGCCCTCGGCAAACGCCGCATGCCCGCGCACAAACACCGGGACATCTGCGCCCAGCGTCAAACCTAAGGCCGCCAGTTCGTCCTGCGACAGTCCGCAACCCCAGAGATGGTTCAGCGCAACCAGCACGGTGGCAGCGTTAGAGGAGCCTCCGCCCAGCCCGCCGCCCATTGGCAGACGCTTCTCGATACGGATGTCCGCACCGCTACCCGCCGCCAGGCGACCGGATTGCGCCGCGGCGTTCATCAGCAGACGCGCAGCGCGCACAATCAGGTTGTCCTCATGTGCCACGCCGTCGACCGGCGTCAGGAGGCAAATTTGTCCGTCCTGGCGCAGTTCAATGGAGATCGTGTCCCCATAGTCAATGAACTGAAACAGCGTCTGCAGGGTGTGATACCCGTCAGCGCGCTGGCCGGTAATGTATAAAAACAGGTTCAGTTTTGCCGGAGAGGGCCAGTGGGTCATCATTTAACGATCCAGTTATCCATCTTCAGCTTGATGCGCTGGCTGCCCTGAGTCAGCTCCATGTTGGATGGCAGCGCCGGTTTACTCTTACTGTCATAGTCGTTGTACACCACTTTCCAGGTTTTGCCGTTCTGGGTGTAACTGATCTGGCTCAGACGGTATTGATCGTCAAGCGTGTAGTCGGTCGCCTCACCCGGCAGGCCAAGGATCCACTGGCGCAGGCTGTTGAGCGGAATAGGCATTCCCGTCAGCTTGCCAATCATCTCTTCGGCATCGGTCGCGGTGTAGTGCTGGCCTTTGTTATCGGTGATCTGCGCTTCGCCCGGTTTTGCAATAAGCTCCAGTTCGGTACTGCCCAGCGGGTTCAGCAGCAGAAGGCGATAGTTGTCCTGGCCGGTCTGCTGCCAGAAGAAGCGCGCATAAACTTTTTGCTCGTCAGAGAGATAAGCGAAGGCGCCGCGGGTCTGGTACTGGCTCAAATTACGGACATCCTGCTGGTGCTGACGCCACTGCGGTGAATCAGGGCTTTTGCCCGGGCCTTTTGGTTGGGTGACGGTACATGCGGTCAGAACCAGTGCCGCCAGCGGCAGCAGGCGAATCAGTCGGGTCATAATGAGGACAAATCCTTGAGATACGTTGCAGTTATAACTGTTAATGCTAGCGTTGATGGTCCCCACCGTCTACGTTCAAATTATCTCAAAGCGTTGTGTAACCTATTACTCCGAAAGGGGGCAGTCCCTTTTATTGATCTCGCGCATCCTGTATGATGCGTTCTGCTAACCTTATTAACGCTGGTACTACTCCCGCTCAACATGACCCTATTAGCACTCGGTATCAACCACAAAACAGCCCCGGTTTCGCTGCGAGAACGCGTTACGTTTTCGCCGGATACGCTTGACCTGGCGCTGGACAGCCTGCTTGCCCAGCCGATGGTGCAGGGTGGCGTGGTGCTCTCGACGTGCAACCGTACCGAGCTCTATTTAAGCGTGGAAGAGCAGGATAACCTGCACGAAGCGCTGATCCGCTGGTTATGCGACTACCACAACCTCAATGAAGACGAGCTGCGCAACAGCCTGTACTGGCATCAGGATAACGACGCCGTCAGCCATCTGATGCGCGTCGCCAGCGGGCTGGATTCGCTGGTGCTGGGCGAGCCGCAAATTCTGGGTCAGGTGAAAAAAGCCTTTGCGGATTCGCAAAAAGGGCATCTGAAGGCCAGCGAGCTGGAACGCATGTTCCAGAAGTCATTCTCCGTGGCAAAGCGTGTGCGAACCGAAACCGACATTGGTGCCAGTGCGGTTTCTGTTGCTTTCGCGGCCTGCACCCTTGCACGCCAAATCTTTGAATCCCTGTCAACCGTCACCGTGATGCTGGTGGGCGCGGGCGAAACCATCGAACTTGTGGCGCGCCATCTGCGCGAGCATAAAGTGAAAAAGATGATTATCGCTAACCGTACCCGCGAACGTGCGCAGGTGCTGGCGGATGAAGTGGGGGCAGAGGTGGTTGCCCTGAGCGACATCGATGAGCGCCTGAAAGAGGCGGATATTATTATCAGCTCGACCGCCAGCCCGCTGCCGATCATCGGTAAAGGGATGGTGGAGCGCGCGCTCAAATCCCGTCGTAATCAGCCGATGCTGCTGGTGGATATCGCCGTTCCGCGCGATGTGGAGCCAGAAGTCGGCAAGCTGGCTAACGCCTACCTTTACAGCGTGGATGACCTGCAAAGCATCATTTCGCATAACCTCGCTCAGCGTAAAGCGGCGGCGGTGCAGGCGGAAACCATTGTCGAGCAGGAAACCAGTGAGTTTATGGCCTGGCTGCGCGCGCAAAGCGTCAGCGAGACCATCCGCGAGTACCGCGGACAGGCGGAGCAGGTGCGTGATGACCTGACTGCCAAAGCGTTAGCGGCTCTTGACCAGGGCGGCGACGCACACGCGATTATGCAGGATCTGGCATGGAAACTGACCAACCGCCTGATCCATGCACCAACCAAATCTCTTCAGCAGGCTGCCCGTGACGGGGATGATGAACGCCTGACTATTCTGCGCAACAGCCTCGGGCTGGAATAGCGCCCTATACCCATTTTCTAAGACAAGGTGCACTTACGCCTATGAAGCCTTCTATCGTCGCTAAACTGGAAGCTCTGCACGAGCGCCATGAAGAAGTCCAGGCGCTGCTCGGCGATGCCGGGACCATTGCGGACCAGGAACGTTTTCGCGCGCTCTCACGTGAATACGCGCAGTTAAGTGATGTTTCTAAATGCTATACCGACTGGCGACAGGTTCAGGAAGATATCGAAACGGCGCAGATGATGCTCGACGATCCTGAAATGCGCGAGATGGCGCAGGAAGAGTTGCAGGATGCGAAAGCGCGTTCTGAAGAGATGGAGCAGCAGCTTCAGGTGCTTCTGCTGCCGAAAGATCCGGACGATGAGCGTAACGCCTTTGTAGAGGTCCGCGCCGGTACCGGCGGTGACGAAGCGGCCCTGTTTGCCGGGGACCTGTTCCGCATGTACAGCCGCTACGCCGAGTCACGCCGCTGGCGCGTGGAGATCATGAGCGCCAACGAAGGCGAACACGGTGGCTACAAAGAGGTTATCGCCAAGATCAGCGGCGACGGCGTGTACGGTCGTCTCAAGTTTGAATCTGGCGGTCACCGCGTACAGCGCGTGCCGGCTACCGAATCTCAGGGTCGCATTCATACCTCCGCCTGTACGGTGGCGGTGATGCCGGAGCTGCCGGAAGCGGAACTGCCCGACATCAACCCGGCCGATCTGCGCATCGACACCTTCCGCTCCTCCGGGGCGGGCGGTCAGCACGTTAACACCACCGACTCCGCCATCCGTATTACCCACCTGCCAACCGGCATTGTGGTGGAGTGCCAGGACGAACGTTCCCAGCACAAAAACAAAGCCAAAGCGCTTTCCGTGCTGGGGGCGCGTATTCACGCGGCAGAAATGGCGAAACGCCAGCAGGCGGAAGCGTCAACCCGTCGTAATCTGCTGGGTAGCGGCGATCGCAGTGACCGCAACCGCACCTACAACTTCCCGCAGGGTCGCGTGACGGACCACCGCATTAACCTGACGCTCTACCGTCTGGACGAGGTGATGGAAGGGAAACTGGACATGCTGATTGAGCCAATCGTGCAGGAATACCAGGCCGACCAGCTGGCGGCGCTGTCCGAGCAGGAATAATGGATTTTCAGCACTGGTTACGCCATGCCTCCGGTGAGCTTTCCGGGGGTGAAAGCCCGAAGCGTGATGCCGAAATTTTGCTTGAGTACGTGACGGGCAAAGCTCGCACGTATCTGCTGGCGTTCGGTGAAACCGAACTGACCGCTGATCAGGAAGCGCAGCTCGCCGCGCTGCTTGCCCGCCGTAAAACCGGTGAGCCGGTGGCGCATCTCGTCGGAGAGCGTGAGTTCTGGTCGTTACCCTTGTTCGTCTCTGCGGCGACGCTGATCCCGCGTCCTGACACCGAGTGTCTGGTGGAGCAGGCACTGGTGCGTTTACCCGCAGAGGCCTGCCGCATTCTCGATCTCGGTACGGGGACCGGGGCCATCGCCCTGGCGCTCGCCAGCGAACGGCCCGATTGCGCGGTCACGGCGGTGGATGTGATGCCCGACGCGGTAGCGCTGGCGCAGCGTAACGTGGAACGTCTTGCCCTGGCTAACGTGACCGTGCTGCAAAGCAGCTGGTTTAGCGCGCTGGAGAAGCAGACGTTCGGGATGATTGTCAGTAACCCGCCCTATATCGACGAGCATGACCCGCACCTCTCGCAGGGGGATGTGCGCTTCGAACCGCTGTCGGCGCTGGTTGCCGCCAGGGAGGGATTAGCCGATCTCGATCACATTGTGACAACGTCACGACAGCATTTACTTCCCGGTGGCTGGCTGCTGGTGGAGCATGGCTGGACGCAGGGGGATGCCGTGCGGGCGCTGTTTACACAGGCAGGCTACTCGGCGGTTGAAACCTGCCGCGACTACGGCGGTAATGAGCGTCTGACGCTGGGGCAATGGGCATGAAGCCTGGCTATCTGCCATTTACTGATAAAGGCGCAGGGCTGACTGAAAAGCCGTTTGGCGTTATCATTGACATCGTTTTGGGTTTTATCGCGTCTGGACGTCATTGTACGCGCAGTCGTTACTGGGGTAAGTCATGAGGTCCTTAGCCGATTTCGAATTTAATAAAGTGCCGCTCTGCGATGGCATGATCCTGATTTCGGAGATGATTCGCGACGATTTTACGTCGCAGTATGTCTACGATGAACTGGAGAGTCTGGTCAGCCTGGCGCGCGAAGAGATCAATCAGGCGCGTCCGCAGGACTGGCAGCTGGAGAAGCTGCTTGAGCTTTTCTACGGCGAATGGGGTTTCTGCGACACGCGGGGCGTGTATCGCCTGTCTGACGCATTATGGCTGGACCAGGTGTTAAAAAATCGTCAGGGCAGCGCGGTCGCGCTGGGCTCTATTTTGCTGTGGATCGCGCACCGTCTGGATATTCCACTGGTGCCGGTCATTTTCCCGACGCAGATGATCCTGCGTGCCGAGTGGCTGGACGGTGAGATGTGGCTGATTAATCCGTTTAACGGCGACACGCTGGACGAACATACGCTGGACGTCTGGCTGAAAGGCAATATCAGCCCGGTGGCCGAGCTCTTTAATGAAGATCTCGACGAAGCCGACAACGCCGAAGTTATTCGTAAGCTGCTGGATACGCTGAAATCGGCGCTGATGGAAGAGCGTCAGATGGAGCTGGCCCTGCGTGCCAGCGAAGTTTTGCTGCAGTTTAATCCGGAAGATCCGTACGAAATTCGCGACCGCGGGCTTATTTATGCCCAGCTCGACTGCGAGCACGTGGCGCTGAACGATTTAAGCTATTTCGTCGAACAATGTCCGGAAGATCCGATCAGCGAAATGATTCGGGCGCAGATCAACGCGATCTCGCACAAACAAATTACACTGCATTAATCTTAATTCCGATTCACACCTGAATAAGGCGATCCTATGAAACAAAAAGTGGTTAGCATTGGTGATATCAACGTGGCAAACGACCTGCCGTTCGTGCTGTTTGGCGGTATGAACGTGCTGGAATCCCGCGATCTCGCCATGCGTATCTGCGAGCACTACGTGACCGTGACCCAGAAGCTGGGCATCCCGTACGTGTTTAAGGCCTCTTTTGACAAAGCCAACCGCTCCTCAATTCGCTCTTACCGTGGCCCGGGCCTGGAAGAGGGGATGAAAATTTTCCAGGAGCTGAAACAGACGTTTGGCGTGAAAGTGATCACCGACGTGCATGAAGCTTCTCAGGCGCAGCCAGTGGCTGATGTGGTAGACGTGATTCAGCTTCCGGCGTTTCTGGCTCGCCAGACTGACCTGGTGGAAGCGATGGCGAAAACCGGTGCGGTCATTAACGTGAAAAAACCGCAGTTCGTGAGCCCGGGCCAGATGGGCAACATCGTCGATAAATTTATCGAAGGTGGCAACGACAAAGTCATCCTGTGCGACCGTGGCGCTAACTTCGGCTACGACAACCTGGTGGTGGACATGCTGGGCTTCAGCGTGATGAAGAACGTCTCTAACCAGTCGCCGGTGATCTTCGACGTAACCCACGCGCTGCAGTGCCGCGACCCGTTTGGCGCGGCGTCGGGTGGCCGTCGTGCGCAGGTGACCGAGCTGGCGCGTGCCGGGATGGCGACCGGCCTGGCGGGTCTGTTCATTGAAGCGCACCCGGATCCTGATAACGCGAAATGCGACGGTCCTTCCGCGCTGCCGCTGGATAAACTGGAGCCGTTCCTGAAGCAGATCAAAGCGATTGACGATCTGGTGAAAAGCTTCGACGAGCTGGATACCAGCAAATAATAAAAAAACCCGCTTCGGCGGGTTTTTTTATGGGGCATATTGCCGGGTGGCGCTGCGCTTACCCGGCCTACAGAACCCGTAGGCCCTGCAAGCGAAGCGCCGCTGGGCAAAAAGGCTACGCAAAAATCGTCATCAGATACGCAACAAACAAAGCCATATGCGCTGCCCCGTTCAGCACATTGGTGCGTCCGGTGGAGAACGAAATCTGGCACAGCAGCAATGATGCCACCATCACAATCATCTCCGGCGCGCCCAGCGCAAACTGCAGTTCGTTGCCGGTCATAAAGGCAATCAGCGTCACTACCGGTACGGTGAGTGAAATGGTCGCCAGTACCGAGCCGAAGAACAGGTTCATCGCGCGCTGCACCTGATTGTTCAGCACCGCTTTCAGCGCCCCCAGCCCTTCAGGGGACAGAATCAACAGCGCCACCAGGAAACCGGTAAACGCCACTGGCGCGTTCAGCTCGGTCAGCAGTGTCTCCAGCGGGTTGGCATTCATCTTGGTGACGGCAATCACCGCAATCAGATGTACGATCAGCCAAACCGTATGCCACGCGCTGCTGTGGGCCGACGGCTTACCGTGGTGCGGGTCATCGTCGTCGCTGTCATCTTCATGCTCATACACAAACAGGCTCTGGTGCGTTTTGGTCTGAATCAGCAGAAACACGCCGTACATGGCTGCGGAAATGAGCGCGACCAACAACGCCTGACCGGTAGAAAAATTGGCGCCCGGCAGCGCCATCGGGAAGACCAGCACAATAATCGCCAGCGGGAAGAGCGCAATCAAATACTGTTTAATGCCGAACAGGTTCATATACTGGGTCGCGAATTTGCGTCCGCCCAGTAACAGAGAGAAGCCCACCAGACCACCCGTGACAATCATGATGATCGAATAGAGCGTGTCGCGCATCAGCGTCGGCGCGGCGTCACCGGTCGCCATGAGTGCGGAAATCAGACTGACTTCAAGAATAACAACGGAAAGGCTGAGAATTAACGATCCGTAAGGCTCACCCAGACGGTGGGCTAATACGTCCGCATGGCGAACGACGCTAAATGCGCTGGTTAAGATACCGACCAGGGCCAAAATATTGATACCAACCACCACTGGCAGTGACTGACTGCTTCCCCAGAAGAGCAGCACAGCCAGTGCCAGAACCGGGAAAATGAGTGACGTCTCCTTGTGGCGGGTCTTCACCGCCTCGTGTGCTGCTGTCATGTGCTTCTCCATCAATGCAGGTGCTTGTCATTATAGATAGATTTTTGAGGCCGTTACATTAACAGTTCTCTGTTAAATACCCTTTATTTTTTACTCAAATTTACCCTTTGTGATGATATTGCATCATGATGCGCATAATGCGTTATCTTTATTTTATATTCCTTAAATAACAGTAGATTATCATTATAATTTACGCATAAATTATTCCTGACTGGCACCATGGCGTATCGTCGTCCACACTTATCTCTTTAAGCAAAAGAGAGGTTAATGATGCCCTATAAAACGAAACGCGAATTACCGGATAACGTACAAAACGTACTCCCCGATCACGCGCAGGAGATCTACAAAGAGGCGTTTAACAGCGCCTGGGATCAATACAAAGATAAGGACGATCGCCGGGATGATGCCAGCCGTGAAGAGACGGCGCACAAAGTCGCCTGGGCCGCAGTCAAACATGATTATGAGAAAGGAGACGATGATAAATGGCATAAAAAGAAATAGCCGTGAAATCATTCGCTGCCTTCATTTTGACTTTTCAGGCGGTTGAACTGCTGTTGTATTGCAACGGGTCCGCTAATTGCTTATCGTTATTTTACCGCTGGTAAAATGACCAGCACATAATGCCGGGAAGGCGAATTACAGATGTCGCAAGGAAGCATGCAGTGGCGGAGGTGTAAAGTGTTAACGCGTGATTTCTTAATGAAGGCAGATTGTAAGACGGCATTTGGTGCTATTGAGGAATCGCTTCTCTGGTCAGCTGAACAACGTGCGGCGTCGCTCGCTGCCACGCTTGCCTGCCGCCCGGATGATGGCCCGGTATGGATTTTTGGCTACGGTTCACTGATGTGGAACCCGGCTCTGGAATTTGTCGAATCGGCGACGGGTACGCTCCCCGGATGGCATCGCGCATTTTGCCTGCGATTAACCGCCGGACGCGGCAGCGCGTGTCAGCCGGGACGCATGCTTGCACTGAAAGAGGGCGGTCGCACCACGGGAGTGGCCTATCGTCTTCCTGATGCCACGCTGGAAGAGGAGCTGACGCTGCTCTGGAAGCGTGAGATGATCACCGGTTGTTATATGCCGAGCTGGTGCAAGCTGGACCTCGACGACGGACGCACCGTCAATGCGCTGGTCTTTATTATGGATCCGCGTCATCCGCTGTACGAAGCGGACACCCGCACGCAGGTGATTGCGCCGTTAATTGCCGCCGCCAGCGGGCCGCTGGGCACCAACGCGCAGTATCTCTTCTCCCTCGATCAGGAACTGACCCGCCTCGGCATGAAGGACGACTGTCTGAATGAGCTGGTGGTGAAGGTGAAGGCGCTGCTGGAAGGAAATGCGGTCAACAGCACGCTGCGACCGGGCTTTGCCTGATAATACGCCCGGCTTGCCGGGCGTGTGACGTTATGCTGCCACGTAGCTGACGGAATGCTCCAGTGACTGACTGTGGCTGTCGATCAGCACATCCCACGTGCCGGTATAGGGCACGGTAAGCCAGGCTTTGTCATCCTGCACGGTCAGAATATCCGCCTGGGACTGTTTCTGTGCCTTTGAACTCATCAGATGAATACGACAGCGCTCTGAGCAGCGCACCACGACCGTATCCCCGCCAAACAGTTTCAAACTTGTTTTTACCAGTGCCATTTTTTACCCCGTAGTCTTAAACAACGCTCTCCCTGCAGCCATATCCGAGCGTGATGTTGTTCACAATTCACTCATGGCATAACACCAAAGGGGAGGGGGTGGGATGCTGATTTTGATCAAAAAATGGCATAACGATTAAACAAAAATGACAATATTCCTCAAAATGTCAGCTGGCGCGCGTTTTAGCCGCTAAACGCGCGCCGGATTAACATTAAATGCGGAAATGGCCGGCGGTTTCAGCAAGGTCGCCCGCCTGGCTCTGCAGGGCACCAGCCGCGGCGGCAGATTGCACGACCAGTTCGGCGTTCTGCTGTACCATGCGGTCGAGATGGGTTACCGCGTGGTTAATCTCGTGAATGCCTTTCATCTGCTCGCTGGTGGCGATGGAGATTTCGCGCATGATGCCGGAGACGCTGCCGATGCTGGAGCGGATCTCATCCATGCTTTCCCCGGCCAGATGTACGTAGCGAGAGCCGGTCGCCACGCTGTCGGTGGTGGAATCAATCAGTGATTTAATCTCCTTCGCCGCCTGGGCGCTACGGCTGGCCAGGTTGCGCACTTCGCCCGCCACCACGGCAAACCCGCGACCCTGCTCGCCGGCGCGGGCCGCTTCGACGGAAGCGTTCAGCGCCAGAATGTTGGTCTGGAAAGCAATACCGTCAATCACGCTGGTGATATCGCCAATTTTGGCCGACGCCACTTCGATGGACTGCATGGTGCTGATCGCCTGCGATACCACCTCGCCGCCGCGGGCCGCGGCCGCTGAGGCCTTGCTCGCCTGGTCGTTCGCTTCCGCCGCCGACTCATTTGACTGGGTCACGGAGGCGGTGATCTGCTCCACGGCGCTGGCCGTCTCGCGCAGACTGGATGCCGCCTGCTCGGTACGTCCGGAAAGATCCTGGTTACCGGCGGCAATCTCCTGCGCGGCATTTTTCACCGACTCGCTGGCATCACGGAGTTGCACCATCACCACCGCGAGCTTATCGCTGAAGGCGTTAAAGGCCTGGGCGATCTGCGCGACTTCGTCCTCGCCGGCGTCCGGCAGGCGCTGCGACAGATCGTTGGTGCCGTTGGCAATGTTATGCATCGCGTCGCGAATGTCAGACAGACGCTTCAGCAGACGGGCAATCAGGAAATGGACAATGGCCGCGCTCAGCAGCGCCAGGATCACCAGCGAAATCGCCGATGCTTTAAGCAGGGAACGCATGCCGGAGGTGGCGTCACCGTTGTCGAGGGCGACCACTAACAGCCAGTTGGTGCCCGGCACGGCGGTCGCCACGAAGGTTTTCTCGACGTCATTCAGGGTTCCGTCGACCAGATTGCCACTTTTCAGTGCGGCAAAATCGATGCCTTTGATGGTCTCAGCAAACGGTTTGAGCGTCAGAGCCGGATCGTTAGCCGCAATCACGCTGCCATCGCTGTTAAGAAGTAACCCGCTGCTGGCCGGGGTAGGATGGATCCCGCGCACGTTCGCCACCACGCTGTCCATGGCCACATCACCCGCCACGACCGCTTTCAGGGCGCCATTTTCTTTCACCGGCACGGCGAAGGTCACCACCAGTTTCCCGGTTCCGGCGTCGACATACGGCGCAGTCACAACCGGACCGTCGGTGCTGACCACCTGCTGATACCACGGGCGAATGGTCGGATCATAATCCGCAGGTACACCGGCAGGCTCGGAGAATTTTGCCGTTTTGCTGGCGTAGCCCACATAGACGTTGGTGAACCCACCCGCCTGGGCAAGCTGTTTAAACACCGGAACCGGATCATCACTCAGCGCCACGCTCCGGGCGGAGGCGATCACGGTCATCTTGCTTTTGACCCAGTCGGCAATCGCCATATTATGGCTGGCGCTGGTGCTGGTCAGGATATCGCGCTGGGACTGCTGGTTATCCTGGCGCGTGACCTGGAAGTTGATAACCGTATTGAGGAGAAGGGCGACGACCAGGCAGCCTGTCGTCGCGGCAATAATGCGAGCACGAATCGATCTGAACATAAGTGAAATACCTGCTGTGTTGTTTCCATGCCTATCGGCAACCCAGCAGGTAAACTTGATGCTGAAACCGCGTCCATAAGAAAAAAATATTTTTACGGGTTTATTATTAAAAAGTTAATACTTTATCAGCGGTCAGAGTCCACTCAGCCAGTTCAACCAGGGTACCGATCTCCACGCCGTCAATCAGCGGCAGGCCGGTGACGCCCCGCCCGTCGGTGCAGGTTTTGCACAGTTTCACCGGCACATTTTGCGCGGTCAGGATCTCCAGCATCTGCTGAATGTTATAGCCCTCTGCGGGTCTCTGCCCCTTCAAACCTGCAGTGACCGCGTCCGACATTAAAAAGAGTCGCAACGCCAGGTCGCTCTCCTTTTCGCGCAGCGCAATGGCCAGACGCAGGCTGTTAAAAAGGGATTCGCTGCCGTAGGCCGCACCGTTGGCGACAATCACAATCTTTTGCATCTTGACTCCTGTTCTTATAAAGGCACGAATATTGCTTAGCTTTCACGGGTTTCGCTGTTCCGGAGAGTAAGCATGACATTAATGGCTGGCATTTCACCAGGGGCTAACGAATGGCTCCAGCGCGCAAGGACGATGCGCCGGGAGCAGCTCAGCAAACTGGCACAGCTGGGCGTGCTTGTGCATGGCATCAGCCAGCTGGTGCACATGTTACAGTGCGAGCGCGGGGCTTCCAACGTCTGGCTCTGCTCACAGGGTCAGCTTTACGCCCCCGAATGCAAAGCCAGCCGGGCGCTGGTGGATGAAAACCTGGCTGCCCTGTATGGCATTCTCGACAAACAGTCCCCTGTTCCGGGAAGTGCCGTTTGTGAACGCATCGGCGGCGCGCTGCAAAGCCTGGATATGCTTCCCGCCCTGCGTGACGGCGTGCGCCAGCAAACCCTTACGGCGCCGCAGGCGATGGAGCACTACTCGCGCATGCTTCGCCATCTGCTCAGTATCGTGCCGCAGCTTAATGACAGCATTGACGATCCGCACATCGCCGGGCGTTTTGTCGCCCTGTATAGCCTGATGCAGGGGAAAGAGCTGGCGGGACAAGAGCGGGCCCTGGGGGCGATTGGCTTCACGCAGGGCTTTTTCGATGATGTCACCCGCCAGAGGCTGGTTGACCGCATTGACGGACAGCAGGCCTGTTTTGAGATCTTTCTCTCGCACAGCCACGCTGAGGTGCAGACCACCTTTACCCTGAACTGCCAGCCCGATCGTGAAACGGAGCAACTCCGGCGCGTGGCCTGCACCCGCCAGCCTGCCGCCGATAATGGCACTACCGCATTGACCTGGTTCGCCCTGCAAACCTCGCGCCTTGAACACCTGCGCGCGCTGGAAGAGACCATGATTGCCGATCTGATGCTCGCCGTGGACGCGCGTATTCACCGTGACGACGACTACGCACCGCCCGCCGATGAGCAAGACGATCCGCTGATCCACTACCCGGAAAAACCGTTGCTCACCCTGGTTCGCCAGCAGGCGCGCGAGATAGAGCAACTCTCCCGTCAGCTTGCGTCGCTGCGCGATACGCTTGAAGAGCGTAAAACCATTGATAAAGCGAAAAGCGTGCTGATGACCCACCAGAATATGAGTGAAGAACAGGCCTGGACGGCGCTGCGCAAAATGGCGATGGACAAGAACCAGAGAATGGTGGATATCGCCCGCGCGCTGCTCATGGTGAAGCACCTCTGGGAAGTAACACCAAAGGAGTAGCTGCACAATCCGTGGGCATTTTGTGCCTGATTGAGGTGCGTAAACGTGAGGGTAAGGCGGTTGGCACCGCGAAAACTGCGCGTTAAAACCTGGCATTCACTTTGCATTATCAGATTAACCATTTTTGACGGTGCGCCAACGGCGGTGCATCAGTCTTCGGGATAAAGGCGTCCAGCGGTGCTTCGGCACTGTCGGGCGCTTTTTTTTTGGGTTTTTTTTCAGGAGTGGTCATGGCGGATTTGTCGAGACGGCGGTTTTTGCAGGCCAGCATGCTGGCGAGTGGGGCAATGCTGCTACCGGGGGTCATGCAGGCCGCATGGGCGGCAGGCTCGGATAAACCGGAGCAGGAAACAGTGCGCATCGGGTTTATCCCGCTGACCGACTGCGCGCCGGTGATTATCGCAGCGCTGAAAGGGTTTGATAAAAAGTACGGCATCACCATCGTGCCCACTAAAGAGGCGAGCTGGGCGGCGGTGCGCGACAAGCTGGTAGCGGGCGAACTGGATGCCGCGCACATTCTCTACGGCCTGCTGTACGGACTGGAGCTGGGGATCGCCGGAAAGCCGCAGCAGATGGCCAACCTGATGACCCTCAACCAGAACGGGCAGGCGATTACGCTCTCCGCCGATCTGGCCGAAAAGGGTGTTCGCGATCTCGACGGGCTGAAAAAGCTGACCGGGCAGCAGGCGCCGGGGACATACACCTTTGCGCATACCTTCCCGACCGGCACGCATGCCATGTGGCTCTACTACTGGCTGGCCAGCGCGGGCATTCATCCGTTTGACGATGTCCGCACCGTGGTGGTACCGCCACCGCAAATGGTGATGAACATGCGCATTGGCAACATGGTCGGCTTTTGCGTCGGCGAGCCGTGGAACGCGCGGGCCATCAACGATCGTATCGGTTTTACCGCTGCGACGTCTCAGTCCATCTGGGCCGATCATCCGGAAAAAATCCTCGGCACGCGTCGCGAGTGGGTGGAGAAAAACCCGCACACCGCGCGGGCGCTGGTCAGCGCCGTGCTGGAGGCGGCGCGCTGGATTGACGCGTCCCCGGAAAACAAACGCGAGACCGCGCAGATCCTCTCCCGCCGCGCGTGGCTGAACACCAAAGAGCAGTACCTTACCGGGCGGATGCTGGGCGAGTACGACAACGGCGTGGGTTCGCGCTGGCAGGACGCGCATCCGATTCGCTTCTTCAACGACGGTGCCGTCAGCTACCCGTATCTTTCCGACGGCATGTGGTTCTTAACCCAGTTCCGCCGCTGGGGGTTGCTCAAATCCGCCCCGGACTATGCGGGCATTGCGCAGCGCATTAACCAGACCTCGGTCTGGCAGGATGCCGCCACGGCAGTAGGGGGGATTACCGTCCCGGCGTCACCGCTGCGCAGCAGCACATTGATGGACGGCACCGTCTGGAACGGTACCGACCCGGAAGGATACGCCAACCGTTTCGCTATTCACCGTAGAGGGGCCTGATTATGCAGCATCTGCAAAAGACGACATCACACGAGACGCCGGAGAGTGGGGAGGTGATTATTCTGCCTCCGGTGCAGGTTCGCCGCCGTACCCCGACGTTTGCCCGCCGGATGAACGCGATTTTTCAGCGCCTCATTCCGGCGTTTCTGGGGCTGGGGCTGCTGGTCGTGCTCTGGCAACTGGCCGCGATCAACAGCAAAGGATTCCCGACGCCGCTCAGCACCCTCGACTCGGCGTTAACGCTGTTCGCCGATCCCTTTTACCGTGACGGCCCCAACGACATGGGCATCGGCTGGAATGTGCTCGCCTCACTGCAGCGCGTGGCGGTGGGCTTTGGCCTGGCCGCGCTCGCCGGGATCCCGCTCGGCTTTCTGATTGGTCGCTTCACCTTTTTCTCACGCATGTTCAGCCCGCTCATCGCGCTGTTGCGCCCGGTCAGCCCGCTGGCCTGGCTGCCTATCGGCCTGCTGTTGTTCCAGAAAGCGGAGCCGGCTTCCAGCTGGACCATTTTTATCTGCTCGATCTGGCCGATGGTGATCAACACCGCTGAAGGGGTGCGCCGTATTCCACAGGACTACCTCAACGTTGCCCGCGTGCTGCAGCTCTCCGAGTGGACCATCCTGCGCCGTATTCTCTTTCCGGCCGTGCTGCCGGCGGTGTTGACCGGGGTGCGCCTGTCCATCGGCATTGCCTGGCTGGTCATTGTCGCCGCCGAGATGCTGACCGGCGGTTTAGGGATCGGCTTCTGGATCTGGAATGAGTGGAACAACCTCAACGTCGAAAACATTCTCATCGCCATCGTCATCATTGGCGTGGTCGGGTTACTGCTGGAGCAGGGGCTGATGCTGATCGCCCGCCGCTTTAGCTGGCAGGAAAAATAAGGAGCGAAGATGAAACCGATAATTCAGGTCCAGGCCGTGAGCCAGCGTTTTTCCACCGCCAGCGGTGAGTTTCTGGCGCTGCAAAACGTCTCGTTTGATATTCACGAAGGTGAAACCGTGAGCCTGATCGGTCACTCCGGCTGCGGTAAATCGACGCTGCTGAACCTTATCGCCGGAATAACGCTGCCGACGGAAGGCGGGCTGATTTGCGATAACCGTGAAATCGCCGGGCCGGGTCCGGAGCGCGCGGTCGTGTTCCAGAACCATTCCCTGCTGCCGTGGCTTACCTGCTTCGACAACGTGGCCCTGGCGGTGGATCACGTGTTCCGCCACACCATGAGCAAGGCGGAGCGTCGGGAGTGGATTGAACACAACCTCGATCGCGTGCAGATGGGGCACGCCCTGCATAAGCGGCCGGGAGAGATCTCCGGCGGCATGAAGCAGCGCGTCGGCATTGCCCGCGCGCTGGCGATGAAGCCGAAGGTGTTGCTGATGGATGAGCCGTTTGGCGCGCTGGATGCGCTGACCCGCGCCCATCTGCAGGACTCAGTGATGCAGATCCAGCAGGCGCTGAACACCACCATTGTGCTTATCACCCACGATGTGGATGAAGCGGTACTGCTCTCCGATCGCGTACTGATGATGACTAACGGCCCGGCGGCGACCGTCGGGGAGATCCTGCAAGTTGACCTGCCGCGCCCGCGTAACCGGGTGCAGCTGGCGGACGACAGCCGCTATCACCATCTGCGTCAGCAGATCCTGCATTTCCTTTATGAAAAACAGCCCAAAGCGGCATAAAGGGGCAGCCATGACGCGACTGATCGTTATCGGCAATGGCATGGCAGCAACGCGGCTGATCGCCTCGCTGACCGCGCGTGCTCCCGGTCGCTTCGCGATTACCGTGCTGGGCGATGAGCCGGAACACGCCTACAACCGCATCCAGCTCTCGCCGGTGCTGGGTGGGGAAAAACAGGCGGAACAGATCCGCCTGCAGGATGACGCCTGGTATGAGTCCCGGGGTGTGACGGTGCGAAGGGGGGAAAAGGTGCTCGCGGTAGATGTTGAGAAGCGGCTGGTCCGTACGGCACAAACCACGCTGGTCTGGGATGAGCTGGTGTTTGCCACCGGATCAACGCCCGTTGTGCCGCCTATCCCTGGCGGGGATGCCTCTCACGTCTTTACCTTCCGTCGGCTGACGGATATCGGCGCGATTCAGGCTATCCCGGGCCCGGCGGTGGTGCTGGGCGGTGGGGTGCTCGGCGTTGAGGCTGCCGCCGCGCTTGCCAGTGCATGTGACAACGTCACGCTGGTACATCGCGGGGCGTGGTTAATGGAACAGCAACTGGACCAGCAGGCTGGCGTCCTGCTGGAAGAGGCGCTGGCAGCACGCGGGGTGCGCTGCGCGCTTTCGTCCGGGATTGCGTCCATCGCGGCGGAGTCGGTGACGCTGTCGGACGGCAAGCGGATTCACGCCACCCGTGTGGTGTTGACCACCGGCGTTCAGCCCAACATCTCGCTGGCCAAAGCCAGCGGCGTTCGCTGCGCCCGCGGCATTGTGGTGAATCCGCAGATGCAGACCTCCGCGGCGAACGTCAGCGCCATTGGCGAATGCTGTGAGATCGACGGCCAGACGTTTGGCCTGGTGGCGCCCTGTCTGGCGCAGGCGGATATCCTCGCCGCCCGGCTGGCCGGGGAGGCCGTAGCCTCTTTTGCCCCAACGGACAGCGGGATGCGCCTCAAGGTGACGGGCATTGAACTGTTCACCGCCGGTCGCGCCACGGTGCAACCGGAGGACGTGGTCTGGAGCGCATGGGATCCCCTTACGCGCCACTACCGACGCTTATTGATTCACCGCGGCGCGCTGGCTGGCGTGCTGCTGATGGGGGACTGCCGCAGAGCGGCAACCTTCACCGATTTACTGGCAACAGCTGCGCCCGCCCATGCGGACTGGCTGTTCGATCGTTTCACTACGCAACCGCAGGTTGCAGGACAGAACGCTATGACAAAACCTACTCTGGTGGTGGTTGGGCACGGTATGGTCGGCCACCATTTCCTCGAAGATTGCGTTAGCCGCAATCTGCATCAGCAGTATCAGATTGTTGTCTTTGGCGAGGAGCGCTATGCCGCCTATGACCGCGTGCATCTGTCGGAATATTTTGGCGGCCGCAGCGCGGCGTCGCTCTCGCTGGTGGACGGGGATTTCTTTGCCGACCACGGCATTGAGCTGCGCCTGTCGCAGCAGATTGTCGCACTCGATCGCGATGCACGCGTGGTGCGCACCGCCAGCGGGCATGAAACCCACTGGGAGAAACTGGTGCTGGCGACCGGCTCATACCCGTTCGTTCCACCCGTGCCGGGGAACGATTTACCGGGCTGTTTTGTCTATCGCACCCTTGACGATCTGGATGCGATTGCGGCGCATGCGGCGGGCTCTCGCCGCGGGGTGGTGATTGGCGGCGGGCTGCTGGGTCTGGAGGCGGCAAATGCGCTGAAGCAGCTCGGGCTTGAAACCCACGTGGTGGAGTTTGCGCCCAACCTGATGGCGGTCCAGCTCGACAACGACGGCGCGGCAATGCTGCGCAGGAAAATCGAGGCGCTGGGCGTCAGCGTTCACACCAGCAAAGCGACAACGGAAATCGCCCCCGCGGACGACGGGCTGGTGCTGCGCTTTGCAGATGGCGAACAGCTGGAAACGGACATGGTGGTCTTTTCTGCGGGCATACGTCCGCAGGATTCGCTGGCGCGCAGCAGCGGGCTGGCTATCGGCGAGCGTGGCGGGATCTGCATTGACGATCGCTGTCAGACCTCCGACCCGAACGTATTTGCCATCGGCGAATGCGCTCTGTGGGCGGGGAAAATCTTTGGTCTGGTCGCGCCCGGCTACCAGATGGCGCGGGTGGCCGCCGCCGCGCTGGCGGGAGAGGATAAAACATTCACTGGCGCGGATATGAGCACCAAACTAAAACTGCTGGGCGTGGACGTCGCCTCGTTCGGCGACGCTCACGGGCGCACGCCGGGTGCGCTGAGCTACCAGTGGACGCACGGCCCGCAGCAGATCTACAAAAAAATGGTGGTGAGCCACGACGGAAAAACGCTGCTAGGCGGCGTGCTGGTCGGCGATGCCAGCGAGTACGCCACGCTGGTGCAGATGATGCTCAACGGCATCGCCCTGCCAAAAGAGCCGGAGACGCTGATTTTACCCGCATCGTCAGGCAGTGCGCCAAAAGCGCTCGGCGTGGCGGCGCTGCCGGAAAGCGCGCAAATCTGCTCCTGCCATAACGTCAGCAAAGGCGATATCTGCCAGGCGGTGAGCGCCGGCGCGACGGACATCGGCGCCGTCAAGCAGTGCACCAAAGCGGCAACCGGCTGCGGCGGGTGCAGCGCGCTGGTGAAGCAGGTGATGGAGTGCCAACTGGCTGAGCAGGGCGTGGAGGTGAAAAAGGATATCTGCGAACACTTCCCGTACTCGCGCCAGGAGATTTACCACCTGGTGCGCGTCAACCATATTCGCACCTTCGACCAGCTGATTAGCCGCTACGGGCAGGGGCACGGGTGTGAGATCTGCAAGCCGCTGGTGGGCTCGGTGCTGGCCTCCTGCTGGAATGAATACCTGCTAAAACCGTCACACCTGCCGCTGCAGGACACCAACGACCGCTACTTTGCCAACATTCAGAAGGACGGCACCTACTCCATCGTCCCGCGGATGCCCGCAGGGGAAGTGACGGCAGACGGGCTGATTGCTATCGGTCAGATTGCCAAACGCTACAACCTGTACAGCAAAATCACCGGCGGCCAGCGTATCGACCTTTTCGGTGCCACCCTTGATCAACTGCCGGCGATCTGGCAGGCGCTGGTGGAGGCCGGGTTTGAAACCGGGCACGCCTACGGCAAATCCCTGCGCACGGTGAAATCCTGCGTCGGGTCGACGTGGTGTCGCTACGGCGTGCAGGACTCCACCGGCCTCGCGGTCAGGCTGGAGCACCGTTACAAAGGCCTGCGCGCGCCGCACAAAATCAAAATGGCCGTCTCAGGCTGTACCCGCGAATGCGCCGAGGCGCAGAGTAAAGACGTCGGAGTCATCGCCACGGACAAAGGCTGGAACCTCTATCTGTGCGGCAACGGCGGCATGAAGCCGCGCCACGCGGATCTCTTTGCCAGCGATCTTGATGATGAAACGCTGATCCGCACCGTCGATCGCTTCCTGATGTTTTACATCCGCACGGCGGATCGCCTGCAGCGCACCAGCACCTGGATGGACAACCTGGAAGGCGGTCTCGACTACCTGCGGGAGGTGATCCTCAACGACAGCCTTGGCATTGCCCACGAGCTGGAGCAGGAGATGGCCCGGGTGGTGGAAACCTACCAGTGTGAATGGCAGACCACCCTTAACGATCCCAACCGCCTGGCGCTGTTCCGCACCGCCGTGAACGACACCGCCGCGGAGAACAACAAGCGCTGGCAGGAAATTTGCGGCATCGACGACATCCCGGAGCAGGCGGGCATTGGCGCGCGGCTTGGGCGTAAACCGATTGCGCTGTTCCGCTTTGGTGAGTTCGTCTATGCCCTCGACGATCGGGAGCCGGGCAGCAGTGCGAACGTGCTCTCCCGCGGCATTCTTGGCGATGCGGCGGGCGAGCCGGTGGTGATTTCGCCGCTCTACAAACAGCGTATTCGCCTGCGCGACGGCTGTCAGGTGGATAACGGCGAACCTGCGGTTCGTGCCTGGCCGGTGAAAATTGAAGAGGGCAAAGTGTGGGTTGGCAACGATGCCCTGGTGTTGCGCGCGGAGGCCTCATGATGGAAACCCGGACAACGTGCCCCTACTGTGGGGTCGGCTGCGGCGTGGTCGCCCGCGTGGAAGGTGAAACGGTAAGCGTTCGGGGGGATGAAAGCCATCCTGCGAATTTTGGCCGCCTGTGCGTGAAGGGATCGGCCCTGGGAGAAACGATGGGTCTGCAGGGGCGGTTGCTGCACCCCGTGGTTGACGGTGTTGAAGGGGACTGGACGCAGGCGCTGGGCGCGGCTGGCGAGCGGTTGCGGGCGATCATCGACACCTGGGGGCCGCAGGCGGTGGCCTTTTACGCCTCCGGGCAATTGCTCACGGAGGATTACTACGCCGCCAATAAGCTGATGAAGGGGTTTATCGGCGCGGCGAACATCGATACCAACTCCCGGCTCTGCATGTCGTCGGCGGTGGTGGGCTATAAACGCGCCTTCGGTGAAGACGTCGTGCCGTGCAATTACGAGGATGTGGAAAACAGCGACCTGGTGGTGCTGGTTGGCTCAAACGCGGCCTGGACGCATCCGGTGCTGTACCAGCGGCTGGTGCAGGCGCGACAGGCCAGTCCCGAGATGAAAGTGGTGGTCATTGACCCGCGCAGAACCGCCACCTGTGATATTGCCGACCTGCATCTTGCGCTCGCGCCCGGGAGCGACGCCGGGCTGTTTGTCGGTCTGCTGGATGTGATTCAGGGTACGGACGCGTGGCCGATATCCCGCGTAGCGGCGTTTTGCGGCCTCACGCCGCAGGAGATTGCCACATTTTACGACTGGTTTATGACGGCGCCCCGGGCCATTACGCTCTACACCATGGGGATCAACCAGTCCTCCAGCGGCAGCGACAAATGCAGCGCCATCATTAACGTTCACCTTGCCAGCGGGAAATTTAACCGTTCGGGCTGCGGCCCGTTTTCCCTGACCGGCCAGCCAAACGCGATGGGCGGAAGGGAAGTGGGCGGGCTGGCGAATCAGCTGGCGGCGCACATGAACTTCGAGCCAGACGATCTTTCACGGGTGGCGCGTTTCTGGGGCACGGAGCGGCTGGCGCAAACTCCGGGCCTGATGGCGGTGGAGCTGTTTGACGCCATCGCCCGCGGCGAGGTGAAGGCGGTGTGGATCATGGGCACCAACCCTGCCGTCTCGCTGCCGGACAGCCACGCGGTGTGCCAGGCGCTGGCGAACTGTCCGCTGGTGATTGTCTCTGAGGTGATGAGGGATACCGACACCAGCCGCTTCGCCCATATTCGCTTTCCGGCGCTGGGCTGGGGAGAAAAAGAGGGAACGGTGACGAACTCGGAGCGGCGTATTTCCCGCCAGCGCGCGTTTCTGCCAGCGCCGGGCGAAGCGAAGCCGGACTGGTGGATTGTCGCGCAGGTGGCGAAACAACTGGGGCACGGTGACGCCTTTGCCTGGCAGCATCCCCACGAGATTTTTTGCGAGCATGCGGCGCTGACCGCCTTTGAAAATGACGGCGCGCGGGCGTTAAACCTTCATGACCTGGCTACGCTGAGCCGTGACGCGTGGGAGCAGCTTGAGCCTTATCAGTGGTCGACAGGGGATTTTCCGCGCCGGAACATCGTTCCGGTTACCCCTCAGCCGCACGGTGCGACGGTCAGCGCATTCTACCCGCTGATCCTTAACACCGGGCGCATTCGCGATCAGTGGCACACCATGACCCGTACGGGATATGTGGCCAGACTGATGCAGCATATCGCCGAACCGTTTGTTGAGGTTTGCCCTGCGGACGCCGCTCTGTTCTCCCTGTGCGACGGCCAGCTGGCGCGCATCAGCTCGCCGCGCGGCGTGATGGTGGCGCGAGTGTGCGTCCGTGACAGTCAGCGCGAGGGTGAGGCGTTTGCCCCGATGCACTGGAACGCGCAGTTTTCCCGTCAGGGAAAGGTGAATGCGCTGGTGGAAGGGCGCTGCGATCCGGTTTCGGGCCAGCCGGAGAGTAAACAAACCGCCGTCAGGATCATGCCCTGGCAGCCCGCCTGGCAGGGAGAACTGTATGCCCGTGCGCTACCGGAGCTGCCGCCATCGGCGCACGGGTGGCGTAAAGCCTCACGCCTGACGGTGGCGGGGGATACGCCGCTGTTCTCCTGGGTCGCGGATTACGCCCGCGCCCGCGGCTGGCAGTTGCAGACTGCGCAAACGGATGCACGCAGCAGCGTACTGGCCTGGCATGAAGGCCAGCTGATGCTCGGGTTCTGGGAAGGCACCGCGTTACCGGCGCTGGCGCATACGGTCATCGAGGCCGCTTTTCAGTCGCCACCCCCGACGCCTGCTGCGCGCCATGCGCTGCTGAACGGGCAGGACGTGGGGAAGCACCGCGATCCGGGGCGCATTATCTGCACCTGTTTCAGCGTCGGGGAAAACGCGATACGGGAGGCGATTGCCGGAGGCTGTGATTCCGTCAGCGCGCTGGGGGCGAAGCTGCGCTGTGGTACGAATTGTGGCTCCTGCGTGCCGGAGTTGAAAGGGCTGTTTGGATAATGGCGTAAGGGCGACAATCTGTTTCAGGATAATCCTGAAATGTCCGCCAGGACTGCATTTCAGGGCTTATCGCGTTAACATAATAAGAGTTTATTCATAAACACAGGTTCTTATTGACGACGCTGATGGCTGTACCGTCCCGCTTTCGTTTGCTGTTTTTACTCTCCTTTCTTACGGTCGGAGCCGTTCACGGTGCGCCGAATTCCTTTATGCATCAGGCTCTGAATCCCTTTGATAATAACGGGGACAGTTTGCCCGACCTTGGTATGGCGACGCCCACAGGCGAGGGGGAAAAACACCTGGCCGAAATGGCGAAATCCTTTGGCGAAGCCAGTATGACCGACAACGGCCTGACAACCGGCGAGCAGGCGCGTCAGTTTGCCTTTGGTCAGGTGCGCGACGCGGTGAGCGGCGAGGTGAACCAGCAGATTGAGTCCTGGCTCTCGCCCTGGGGGAACGCCAGCGTGAACGTGCTGGTGGATAACGAGGGCAAATTCAACGGCAGCAGCGGGAGCTGGTTTATCCCCTGGAACGATAACAACCGCTACCTGAGCTGGAGCCAGCTAGGCCTGACGCAGCAGACGGATGGTCTGGTCAGTAACGCCGGCATCGGGCAGCGCTGGATCGCCGGGAAATGGCTGCTGGGCTATAACACCTTTTACGATAATCTGCTGGATGAAAACCTGCAGCGTGCCGGGCTGGGCGCGGAAGTGTGGGGGGAAAATCTGCACCTGTCGGCGAACTATTATCAGCCCTTTGCCAGCTGGCGTGAGCGCTCGGACATTCAGGAGCAGCGCATGGCGCGCGGATATGACGTGACGGCCAACGCCTGGCTGCCGTGGTTCCATCATCTGAATACCAGCCTCAGCGTTGAGCAATATTTTGGTGACAACGTCGATCTGTTCAATAGCGGCACCGGCTATCACAATCCGGTGGCGGTCAACCTGGGACTTAACTATACCCCCGTTCCGCTGGTGACGTTGACCGCCGCGCATAAGCAGGGCGAGAGTGGCGAGAGCCAGAATAACCTCGGGTTGAAGCTCAACTACCGCTTTGGCGTGCCGCTGGCCAAACAGCTTTCAGCCAGTGAAGTCGCCGCCACGCGCTCCCTGCGCGGAAGCCGCTATGATTCACCGGAGCGCAACAGCCTGCCGGTGATGGAGTTCCGTCAGCGCAAAACGCTGTCCGTCTGGCTGGCCACGCCGCCGTGGGATCTGAAAGGGGGCGAAACCGTCATGCTGAAGCTGCAGGTTCGCAGCACGCACGGCATCCGCCAGATCCACTGGCAGGGGGATACGCAGGCGTTGAGTCTGACATCGCCGGCTAAAAGCAACAGCAGCGACGGCTGGAGCGTGATCATGCCCGCCTGGGATGACCGGGAAGGGGCGTCAAACCGCTGGCACCTGTCGGCGGTGGTGGAAGATGAGAAAGGCCAGTGCGTCTCATCGAATGAAATCACGCTGACCGTGGTGCAGCCGCTGGTCGCGTTACCTGACGACGACCCGCGCTGGAAGCTGCTGCCGGATGAATAACCCTTAAAAAATGCGTTCCTGGTGAACCCATACCGCGGCTTCCACGCGCGATTTTAGCTTCATTTTCTTCAGCATATGCTTCACATGCACTTTGACCGTGCTTTCGGTGATATCCAGGCGGCGGGCGATCATTTTGTTCGGCAGCCCCTGGGCAATGAGCTTGAGAATATCGCGCTCGCGCGGGGTTAACTGGCTGACGTCACGGTCAGAGGTGGCGCGGTTTGCCCGCAGGCTGGCGGCGAGGACCGGCGTTAAGGCTTCGCTGAGCACCATCTCGCCCGCCGCCGCCTGCTGCAGTGCCTTAAGCAGATCTTCCGGCTCCATATCTTTCAGCAGATAGCCATCCGCCCCGCGCTTGAGCGCCGTGACCACATCCTCTTCGTGGTTCGACACGCTAAAGACGACGATGCGCCCGGAGAGCGATTTTTCCCGCAGCTTGTCGAGGGTTTCCAGACCGTTCATGCCCGGCATATTCAGAACGAGCAGGATCAAATCGGGATCGAGGGATTCGGCAAGCTCAATGCCCTGTTCGCCGTTGCTGGCTTCGCCTACCACGGTGATATCGGGTGCCATGCTGACCAGCTGTTTCACGCCAGTACGCAGCATCGGATGGTCGTCGATCAGCAGGATGGATGCCGGTTCCTGATTAGTCATGGGTATCTCCTTGAGCAATTGTGAGCGGTTTCTCGGGAATAAAGGTGACGACAACTTCCGTGCCACCCGTCTCTCTCCGGCGAACCTGGCAATCACCGCGCAGGCTTTGGGCGCGGTCTCGCATAATAATTAAACCATAGTGATTCGTGCGTTCGGCATTTTCCGGCACGCCGCGGCCGTTGTCGTGAACCGTCAGTTTCACCTGATTGCTGTGCTGGCTGACGGTGACCGTTACCGCCGTCGCGCCGGCATGCTTAAGCACGTTGCTCAGCGCTTCGCGGGCGATCTGCAGTAAATGGATGGCCTGATGGGAGGGGACAAACCGCGGCGGCAGCTGGTAATCCAGCTTCACCTGGAACCCCAGCCGGGCGCTAAATTCGTGACAGCTGGCTTCCAGCGCCGGGCGCAGGCCCGGCTCGGTCAGCTGCAGACGAAAGGTGGTCAGCAGCTCGCGAAGCTGGATCCAGGAGGTATTCAGCTCGTTGCGGATCTGGCTCAGCAGCTGCTTGTTGCTTTCCGGCATCTCAGCATCCTGCATCTGCAGACAGCTGACCTGCATTTTCATACAGGAGAGCGACTGGGCGATGGAGTCGTGCAGTTCGCGGGCGATGGTCGCGCGCTCTTCCATGACGATCAGCTGCTGCTGTTTTTCCTGATGCCTGTCGAGCGCCAGCGTGGCTGTTAACTGTTCAACCAGCGTATCCACCAGCTGCTGCTGGTCGTGGCTCAGGTGGCGTCCGGTTGGCAGGGTGGCCAGCAGAATGCCGTACTGGGTGTGGCTGTCCGTCAGACGCCACTTCAGGGTGGTGCCGCCGGAGGTCAGCGGCGGCAGGCCGCGAGGGCAAAGATGGCAGCCTTTGTCATTGCAGGACATATCCGACTGACAGGTAAATTCCTGATGGTTCTCTTCGTCTTCCACATCGTAGACCCGCAGCTCCAGGTCGCGCAGCAGGGTCAGATTTTGCAAACCGTTCAGCACCGGCGAGAGACGTTCGCATAACGGCACCTGCATGTGCAGGCGGCGGTTGGCCTGCCACAGGAAGGAGAGGATCTCGTTTTTCTGCTCAAGGCCCGCCGTTTTTTCCTGCACGCGCTGTTCCAGCACCGCGTAGCTCTCGGAAAGCTCTGCCGACATGGTGTTGAGCGCCTGGCCGAGCATCGCCATCTCGTTGCGTCCGCTGATGTGCGTGCGCTGGGTGAAATCGCGCGCGGTGACCGCGCGGGCCATCGCCAGCAGCTGTTTCCAGGGATTCAACAGCCGGGCGCGAAGCCAGACGATAGTGAAGATCAGCAGCAGCCCCATAAACAGCGCCATTGCCCGGTGCACCATTACCACCCGGTCGATGCGTAGTTCGGTGGTCTGGTCGAACGCGGAGACCAGCGCGTCAATGCGTGTAACGAACCCCGCCACGTCCTGGACAGCCTCTGTACTGTGCGCCTGTTTCAGGCCCGGCTGCAGCTGGGTGTGCCAGTACCCCTGAAGGGCTTTAAGCTGGGATTGTTGACCGGCGCGAATGGCGGCATTTTCCAGCTCGGGGCTGAACGCGGTGCGCTCCATTTCATCAATTAAGGGCCGATCGGCCTGCGTCAGGGGAACCGATGCCAGCAGGCGATAACTCTGCATGCGTAGTGAGCCTGCCTCATTAATGGCATGCGCATTACCCTGTACTCCCTGTACCAGCCAGCCGGAGATCGCCATGCCGGTCACGCCAATGGCGGTGGACAGCAAAACAATCAGGGCGAGCTGATTCACGAGCGTCAGCGGAGATAAACATCTTTTTAACATAGAGTTGGCGTGCTCCTGACGTGGCCTGCTTGCAGGAATGGCGCTATTCTGGTGCATACCCTGGAGTATACCCATACCAATAAAGGATTACCCCTAAATTGCCAACGGAGTAGGGGGCAGAACGCGGGGGTGGCAGGAACGCGTCAGCGCCGTGAAAAACCACGTCTTTTTTGTCGAATTAGCCTACTCACTAAGGATAAGCCCTTTTTTTGTGCCGCAAATCCTCCCACTTTTCCTTTGATTTATATCAACTTACCGCCGCCTTAAAACCCTAATGTTTGCAGCATCATTCGAGAATCAGAGGTGTCTATGAGTCACTCATCCGCTCCCGAAAGGGAAAGTGGTGCCGTTATTACTGACTGGCGTCCAGAGGATCCGGCGTTCTGGCAGCAGCGCGGCCATCGTGTTGCAAGCCGGAATCTGTGGATTTCCGTTCCGTGTTTGCTGTTAGCGTTTTGCGTATGGATGTTGTTTAGTGCGGTGGCGGTCAACCTGCCGAAAGTTGGGTTTACGTTTACGACCGATCAGCTGTTTATGTTGACTGCGTTACCGTCGCTGTCGGGTGCGCTGCTGCGTGTCCCTTACGCGTTTATGGTACCGGTCTTTGGCGGTCGTCGCTGGACGGCGTTCAGCACGGGCATCATGATCGTTCCTTGCGTCTGGCTCGGCTTCGCGGTGCAGGATACCTCCACGCCGTTCAGCGTGTTCGTGATTATCTCTCTGCTGTGCGGTTTTGCCGGGGCGAACTTCGCCTCCAGTATGGCAAACATCAGCTTCTTCTTCCCGAAAGCGAAGCAGGGCGGTGCGCTGGGCATTAACGGCGGTCTGGGGAATATGGGCGTCAGCGTGATGCAGCTGATTGCGCCGCTGGCGATTTCGGTTTCCATCTTTGCTGCCTTTGGCGGCGGTGGCGTTGAGCAGGCGGATGGTTCATCCCTGTACCTGCAAAATGCGGCCTGGATTTGGGTGCCATTCCTGGTGGTGTTCACCCTTGCAGCCTGGTTCTTTATGAATGACCTGTCCGCGTCGAAAGCGTCGCTGAGCGAACAGCTGCCGGTGCTGAAACGTGGGCACTTATGGGTAATGGCGCTGCTGTATCTGGCCACCTTCGGTTCGTTTATCGGTTTCTCTGCGGGCTTCGCCATGCTGTCGAAAACGCAGTTCCCGGAAATTCAGATCCTGCACTTTGCCTTCTTCGGGCCGTTTATTGGTGCCCTGGCGCGTTCCGTTGGCGGCATGATCTCTGACCGTCTCGGCGGGACACGCGTGACGCTGGTTAACTTCGTCGTGATGGCGGTCTTCTGTGCGCTGCTGTTTCTGACGCTGCCGGCAGACGGACAGGGCGGTAACTTCATCGCCTTCTTCGGGGTGTTTATGGTGCTGTTCCTGACGGCCGGGCTGGGGAGTGCGTCCACCTTCCAGATGATCTCCGTGATCTTCCGCAAGCTGACCATGGATCGCGTGAAGGCGCAGGGGGGAAGCGAAGAGCAGGCCATGCGTGAAGCGGCGACCGATACGGCGGCGGCTCTGGGCTTTATCTCTGCGATTGGCGCGATTGGCGGCTTCTTTATCCCGAAAGCGTTTGGTATTTCGCTGGAGCTGACCGGCTCTCCGGCGGGCGCAATGAAAGTTTTCCTTGTCTTCTATATCGCCTGCGTCGTGATCACGTGGCTGGTATATGGGCGTAATACTAAGAAAAAATAAGTAAGTGTGATTATCCGTTTACGCGGCCTTCGGGTCGCGTTTTTTTTGCTGATGATTAGTTACAACATACTGAAACGCGCGCAGAGGAAACCAGCGGGTAACACTGTGATCGCCATCGCTTTACAGGGGGGTCTACCCCTTAATACCTGAGATGTTAACGAACGCCCTGTTTTTTGTACGGTAAAAAACAAATAATCTTATATATCAACAAGATGAGATGTTTTAGAAAATACCGCTTTGGTGGTATTCAGCGTAACCCCACCCTGGGAAGTCCCGCGTCGTCTTGATCGTTATCAATTCTCCCCCTCTTTCAGGGCGTTACCTTCGCTACAAATCAGCAATGTCGATTTAGAGAGCCACAGGCTCCACACAGGAGATACCCGATGAGCAAATTTTTGGACCGGTTTCGCTACTTCAAACAGAAGGGCGAAACTTTTGCCGATGGGCACGGCCAGGTTCTGGATACCAACCGGGACTGGGAAGACGGTTACCGCCAGCGCTGGCAGCATGACAAAGTCGTCCGTTCAACCCACGGCGTGAACTGCACTGGCTCATGTAGCTGGAAGATATTCGTTAAAAACGGTCTGGTGACCTGGGAAATGCAGCAGACCGACTATCCGCGCACCCGTCCGGATATGCCAAACCACGAACCGCGCGGCTGCCCGCGTGGCGCCAGCTACTCCTGGTATCTCTACAGCGCGAACCGCCTCAAATACCCGCTGATGCGCAAGCGCCTGATGAAAATGTGGCGTGAAGCGAAAGTGCAGCACAGCGATCCGGTTGATGCCTGGGCCTCCATCATTGAAGATGCGGACAAAGCGAAAAGCTTTAAGCAGGCCCGCGGTCGCGGTGGCTTTGTGCGTTCTTCCTGGAAAGAGGTCAACGAGCTGATTGCCGCTTCTAACGTCTACACCGTTAAAACCTACGGTCCTGACCGCGTGGCGGGCTTCTCGCCGATCCCGGCGATGTCCATGGTCTCTTATGCCTCCGGCGCGCGCTATCTCTCCTTAATCGGCGGCACCTGCCTGAGCTTCTACGACTGGTACTGCGACCTGCCCCCAGCCTCTCCGCAGACCTGGGGCGAGCAGACCGACGTGCCGGAATCTGCGGACTGGTACAACTCCAGCTACATCATCGCCTGGGGCTCTAACGTGCCGCAGACCCGTACGCCAGACGCGCACTTCTTTACCGAAGTGCGTTACAAAGGCACCAAAACCGTGGCGGTCACCCCGGACTACGCCGAAATCGCCAAGCTGTGCGACCTGTGGCTGGCTCCGAAGCAGGGCACCGATGCCGCGATGGCGATGGCGATGGGCCACGTCATGCTGCGCGAGTTCCACCTGGATAAGCCCAGCCAGTATTTCACCGACTACGTCCGCCGCTACACCGACATGCCAATGCTGGTGATGCTGGAAGAACGTGACGGGTACTACGCCGCCGGCCGCACCCTGCGCGCCGCCGATCTGGTGGATGCTCTGGGCCAGGAAAATAACCCTGAGTGGAAAACCGTCGCGTATAACAGCAACGGCGAACTGGTGGCGCCAAACGGCTCTATCGGCTTCCGCTGGGGCGAGAAGGGCAAGTGGAACCTTGAGCAACGTAACGGCACGACTGGCGAAGAGACGGAACTGCGTATGAGCATGCTGGGTAGCCAGGACGAGATCGCCGAGGTCGGTTTCCCGTACTTCGGCGGCGAAGGTTCCGAGCATTTCAACAAGGTTGAGCTGCAGAACGTCCTGATGCATAAGCTGCCGGTGAAACGCCTGCAGCTGGCCGACGGCTCTACCGCGCTGGTCACTACCGTTTATGACCTGACCATGGCGAACTACGGCCTGGAGCGTGGTCTGAACGATGAAAACTGTGCGACCAGCTATGACGACGTGAAAGCCTACACCCCGGCATGGGCGGAACAGATCACCGGTGTACCTCGCGCGCAGATCGTGCGTATCGCCCGTGAGTTCGCTGAAAACGCCGACAAGACCCATGGCCGTTCGATGATCATCGTCGGTGCGGGTCTGAACCACTGGTATCACCTGGATATGAACTACCGTGGTCTGATCAACATGCTGATTTTCTGCGGCTGTGTCGGTCAGAGCGGCGGCGGCTGGGCGCACTACGTAGGCCAGGAAAAACTGCGTCCGCAGACTGGCTGGCAGCCGCTGGCGTTTGCCCTCGACTGGCAGCGCCCGGCACGCCACATGAACAGCACCTCTTACTTCTATAACCACTCCAGCCAGTGGCGCTACGAAACGGTCACCGCCCAGGAACTGCTGTCGCCGATGGCGGATAAATCCCGCTACAGCGGCCACCTGATTGACTTCAACGTGCGTGCTGAGCGCATGGGCTGGCTGCCGTCTGCGCCTCAACTGGGCACCAACCCGCTGCGCATCGCGGAAGAGGCGAAGAAGGCGGGGATGTCGCCGGTGGATTACACCGTGAAATCACTGAAGGATGGCTCAATCCGTTTCGCGGCAGAACAGCCGGAAAACGGGAAAAACCATCCGCGTAACCTGTTTATCTGGCGCTCCAACCTGCTGGGCTCGTCCGGTAAAGGCCACGAGTACATGCTGAAATACCTGCTGGGTACCGAAAACGGCATTCAGGGGAAAGATCTCGGCAAGCAGGGCGGCGTGAAGCCGAAAGAGGTGGAGTGGAAAGACAACGGTCTCGACGGCAAGCTGGATCTGGTGGTGACCCTCGACTTCCGTCTCTCCAGTACCTGCCTGTACTCCGACATCGTGCTGCCTACCGCCACCTGGTACGAAAAAGACGACATGAATACCTCGGATATGCATCCGTTTATTCATCCGCTGTCTGCGGCCGTTGACCCGGCGTGGGAATCGAAAAGCGACTGGGATATCTACAAGGACATCGCGAAGAAATTCTCTGAGGTCTGCGTAGGGCACCTCGGTAAAGAGACCGACGTGGTGACGCTGCCAATCCAGCACGACTCCGCTGCCGAACTGGCGCAGCCGCTGGACGTGAAGGACTGGAAAAAAGGCGAGTGCGACCTGATCCCGGGCGTGACCGCGCCGCACATTATTCCGGTTGAACGTGATTACCCGGCAACGTACGAACGCTTTACCTCTATCGGCCCGCTGATGGAGAAAATCGGTAACGGCGGGAAAGGGATTGCCTGGAACACCCAGAGCGAAATGGATCTGCTGCGTAAGCTTAACTACACCAAAGCGGACGGCCCGGCGAAAGGCCAGCCCTGCCTTAACACGGCGATTGATGCCGCAGAGATGATCCTGACCCTGGCACCGGAAACCAACGGCCACGTCGCGGTGAAAGCCTGGGCGGCGCTGAGTGAGTTTACCGGTCGCGACCATACGCACCTGGCGAAGAATAAAGAGGAAGAGAAAATCCGCTTCCGCGATATTCAGGCGCAGCCGCGCAAGATTATCTCCAGCCCGACCTGGTCTGGCCTCGAAGATGAGCATGTCTCTTACAACGCTGGCTACACCAACGTTCACGAGCTGATCCCATGGCGCACCCTCTCCGGTCGTCAGTCGCTGTATCAGGATCACCAGTGGATGCGCGACTTCGGTGAAAGCCTGCTGGTTTACCGTCCGCCAATCGACACCCGCTCCGTGAAAACCGTAATGGGTGCGAAATCGAACGGTAACCCGGAGAAGGCGCTGAACTTCCTGACACCGCACCAGAAGTGGGGGATCCACTCCACCTACAGCGACAACCTGCTGATGCTGACCCTGTCGCGCGGTGGTCCGATTGTCTGGATGAGCGAAACGGACGCCAAAGATCTGGGTATCGAAGATAACGACTGGATCGAAGTGTTCAACAGCAACGGTGCCCTGACGGCGCGTGCGGTGGTGAGCCAGCGCGTACCGGCCGGGATGACCATGATGTACCACGCGCAGGAGCGTATCGTGAACCTGCCGGGGTCAGAAATCACCGAGCAGCGCGGCGGGATCCACAACTCCGTGACCCGTATTACGCCGAAACCGACCCATATGATCGGTGGCTATGCCCAGCTGGCCTACGGCTTTAACTACTATGGCACCGTAGGTTCGAACCGCGATGAGTTCGTGGTGGTACGTAAGATGAAGAATATTAACTGGTTAGACGGCGAAGGTAATGACCAGGTACAGGAGAGCGTAAAATGAAAATTCGTTCACAAGTCGGCATGGTGCTGAATCTGGATAAATGCATCGGCTGTCATACCTGCTCGGTCACCTGTAAAAACGTCTGGACCAGCCGTGAAGGTATGGAGTATGCCTGGTTCAACAACGTGGAAAGTAAGCCGGGCACCGGCTTCCCGACCGACTGGGAAAACCAGGAGAAGTGGAAGGGCGGCTGGATCCGCAAAATCAACGGTAAGCTGCAGCCGCGCATGGGTAACCGCGCTTTGCTTCTGGGAAAAATCTTCGCTAACCCGCATCTGCCGGGCATTGAGGATTATTACGAGCCGTTTGACTACGACTACCAGAACCTGCACAACGCGCCGGAAAGCAAACACCAGCCTATCGCCCGTCCTCGCTCGCTGATCACCGGTCAGCGCATGGACAAAATTACCAGCGGTCCAAACTGGGAAGAGATCCTGGGCGGCGAGTTCGAAAAACGCGCCAAAGACCAGAATTTCGAGAACATGCAGAAGGCGATGTACGGCCAGTTCGAAAACACCTTCATGATGTATCTGCCGCGCCTGTGCGAGCACTGCCTCAACCCGGCGTGCGTGGCGACCTGCCCGAGCGGTGCCATCTACAAGCGTGAAGAAGACGGCATTGTCCTTATCGACCAGGACAAGTGCCGCGGCTGGCGGATGTGCATCACTGGCTGCCCGTACAAAAAAATCTACTTCAACTGGAAGAGCGGCAAGTCTGAGAAGTGCATCTTCTGCTACCCGCGTATTGAAGCCGGTATGCCGACCGTTTGCTCCGAGAGCTGCGTAGGCCGTATCCGCTACCTCGGCGTGCTGCTGTACGACGCGGACGCAATTGAAAACGCTGCCAGCACCGAGCACGAGAAAGATCTGTATCAGCGTCAGCTGGACGTGTTCCTCGACCCGAACGATCCGAAGGTGATTGAGCAGGCGCTGAAGGACGGCATTCCGCAGAGCGTGATTGACGCCGCGCAGCAGTCTCCGGTGTACAAAATGGCGATGGACTGGAAGCTGGCCCTGCCGCTGCACCCGGAATACCGCACGCTGCCGATGGTCTGGTACGTGCCGCCTCTGTCGCCGATTCAGTCAGCCTCGGATGCGGGCGAGCTGGGCAGTAACGGCATTCTGCCGGACGTGGAAAGCCTGCGTATCCCGGTTCAGTATCTGGCAAACCTGCTGACCGCAGGCGATACCCAGCCGGTACTGCTGGCGCTGAAACGTATGCTGGCAATGCGCCACTTCAAACGTGCCGAAACCGTGGACGGCGTGACCGATACCCGTGCGCTGGAAGAGGTCGGTCTGACCGAAGCGCAGGCGGAGGAGATGTACCGCTACCTGGCGATTGCCAACTACGAAGATCGTTTCGTGGTGCCGAGCAGCCACCGTGAACTGGCCCGCGAAGCCTTCCCGGAGAAAAATGGCTGTGGCTTTACCTTTGGCGACGGCTGCCACGGGTCAGACAGCAAATTCAATCTGTTCAACAGCCGCCGTATCGATGCCATGGATGTGACCAGTAAAACGGAGCCGCACTCATGATTGAACTCGTCATTGTTTCGCGTCTGCTGGAGTACCCGGATGCTGCGCTGGTGCAGCATCAGCAGGAGCTGTTTGATGCACTCGCGTCATCCGAAAACCTGGATAAAGAGGATGCCCAGCGGCTTGGGGTTTTCCTCCGCGACCTGTTAGCGCGCGATCTTCTCGATGCGCAGGCGGACTACAGCCAGCTGTTTGACCGCGGGCGGGCAACCTCGCTGCTGCTGTTTGAACATGTTCACGGTGAGTCCCGCGACCGCGGTCAGGCAATGGTCGACCTGATGGCGCAGTACGAGCAGCACGGCCTGCAGCTCGACAGCCGCGAGCTGCCGGACCATCTGCCGCTCTATCTGGAGTATCTGGCGCAGCTGCCGAAAGAGGAGGCGCTGGGTGGTCTGCAGGACATCGCGCCGATCCTGGCGCTGCTCGGCGCGCGGCTTCAGCAGCGCGAGAGCCGCTACGCGGTGCTGTTCGACCTGCTGGTGAAGCTGGCCAACGCGTCGGTCGACAGTGAAAAAGTGGCGGAGAAAATCGCCGATGAAGCCCGGGACGATACCCCGCAGGCGCTGGATGCCGTCTGGGAGGAAGAACAGGTGAAATTCTTTGCTGACCAGAGCTGTGGCGAGTCTGAAATCTCTGCTCACCAGCGTCGTTTTGCCGGTGCCGTTGCCCCGCAATATTTGAATATCTCTAACGGAGGACAGCAATAATGCACTTCCTGAATATGTTCTTCTTTGACATCTACCCGTATATCGCGGGCACCGTGTTCCTGGTGGGAAGTTGGCTGCGTTATGACTACGGCCAGTATACCTGGCGCGCTGGCTCCAGCCAGATGCTGGATCGTAAAGGGATGCATGTGGCCTCTAACCTGTTCCACATCGGTATTCTGGGCATTTTTGCCGGCCACTTCCTCGGCATGCTGACGCCGCACTGGATGTACGAAGCGTGGCTGCCCATTGAGGTGAAGCAGAAGATGGCGATGATCGCCGGGGGGGCCTGCGGGGTGATGACCCTGGTGGGGGGCCTGCTGTTGTTGAAACGTCGTCTGTTCAGCCCCCGCGTGCGGGCAACCACCACCGGGGCGGACATCCTGATCCTCTCCCTGCTGATGGTGCAGTGCGCGCTGGGTCTGCTGACCATTCCGTTCTCGGCGCAGCATATGGACGGCAGTGAAATGATGAAGCTGGTGGGCTGGGCGCAGTCTGTGGTGACTTTCCACGGTGGTGCATCTGAACATCTGGACGGCGTGGCGTTTATCTTCCGCGTTCACCTGGTGCTGGGGATGACGCTGTTTGTGTTATTCCCGTTCTCTCGCCTGGTGCACATCTGGAGCGCGCCGGTGGAATACCTGACGCGCAAATACCAGATTGTACGCGCCCGTCGCTAATTTGCCGTTTTGATACCAACCCCGCACTCGCGGGGTTTTTTTTCGCCCCAGCCCAGGTTATTGCCCGCTGCAGCAAACAGGATCAGCGCGCCGCCTGCCAGCTGCGTCAGGTTCAGCGAGTGTCCAAATACCAGATTATCAACAACGATCGCCACCACCGGATAGATAAACGACAGCGAGCCGGTAATGGGCGTCGGCAGCTTCTGAATCGCACTGTAGAGCAGTTGATACATAATGCCGGTATGGACAATGCCCAGCGTAAGCAAGATCGGCCAGGGGAAATCGGCGGACAATGACGGCATGCGGGCAAACGGCAGAAGCATGACGACGCCCGTCAGCACCTGGATGAAGGCAATATGCTGCGGCGCAACCGATCGCAGCTTGCGGGCAATCATGGCCGTTACCGCATAGAAGAAGGCAGCGGCCATTGCCAGCCCGATCCCGGCGAGCCAGTCGGCGCCATGTGCGCTGGTCAATTCACTGGAGAGCAAAATGACCACGCCGCCAAAGGCGAGCACCAGCCAGCCCCATTTCACCAGGCTGACACGCTCGCCGAAAAGCATCCCCATCAATACCAGCATAAACGGCTGAGTGTTATACACCACGGTCGAAAGACCAATTGAGATCCGTTCATAGGCCGCGAAGAGCAGCAGCCAGTTCACCACTAATGCCGCTCCGCCGAGGATCGCCAGCAGCAGCGTCGTGCGGGTGAGGGGGCTAAACGGCTTTCGACTCATGCGAATAAAAATGAACAGTGCTACTGCCCCAATCAGGCAGCGCCAGAACACCACTTCCGTTACCGGCAGACCGGACAGTAAAACAAACGCGCCAATTGAGCCGGAAATTAACATCGCCAGGCTCATTTGCCAGACGCCTTTATGGAAATCACGCATCATCCACCTCCTGATTGATGACGTTATTGTCGAAAATGGCTGTCGTGTTTTACAGGGGTGATATAAGGTTTAAGAGCTAAATGACTTTTTAAAATTAGGTGAAAACGATGGAATGCCTACTTGATGATATCGACCGACAAATCTTAGCCTGTCTGGTTGAGGATGCGCGTATGTCCCTGAAGGTGCTCAGCGGGCGTATCGGGCTGACGTCACCCAGCACGGCGGAGCGCCTGAAAAGGCTGGAAGAGCGCGGTGTGATTCAGGGGTATGGCGCGCGGGTGAACCTGGCGGCGTTAGGGTATACGCTGCAGGCGCTGGTGCGCGTACGGCCACTGCCGGGGCTGTTGCATAAAGTGGATAAGTACATTCAGGCAATGCCGGAGTGTATTGAGAGCGACAAAGTGACCGGGGAGGACTGCTTTGTTATCCGGCTGGTGGTGCGGTCTATCGAACAGCTTGATGCGCTGCTGGACGGGCTGGCGGAGCATGCCCAGTGCAATACGTCGATTGTGAAAAGCACGCCGGTGACGCGACGTTTGCCACCGATATAGCCATCTGTCGCCGGGTGGCGGCTGCGCCTTACCCGGCCTACAACGGATTCATATATCGAAAAATTGTGGAGCGTTAAGGTAAGGAAGATTTTACAGCGCATGGAAATGATGGTGGTGGGGGAAGGATTCGAACCTTCGAAGTCGATGACGGCAGATTTACAGTCTGCTCCCTTTGGCCGCTCGGGAACCCCACCACGGGGTAATGCTATTAACTGGCCTGCTTCCTGCTGGAAGCGGGGCGCATCATATCAAATGAGGCGCCCCTGTAAAGCATTCCTTTAGTGAAATGACGTCGTTTGCCTGCTTTTTATCCGTAAAGGTGCAAAGCTAATCAATTCATTTCCCTGGGATTAAAGAATAATGGTTCTGTTACCGTAAACGAATACCCGCTGCGCCAGCACCTGATACAGCGCACGACTGAGCACATTCTTCTCAACGTCGCGCCCGGCGCGCATCATGTCCTCAGCCGTGTAGGTGTGATCCACATGAATTACGTCCTGCATGATGATAGGACCTTCATCCAGGTTATCATTCACGTAGTGCGCCGTGGCTCCGATGATCTTCACGCCACGCTCATAGGCCTGATGGTAAGGACGCGCACCGATAAAGGCCGGCAGGAACGAGTGGTGAATGTTGATGATCTTATTCGGGAAGCGCGCCACGAAGGATGGCGTCAGCACGCGCATATATTTCGCCAGCACCACGTAGTCCGGGTTGTGGGCTTCAATGGCCTGCGCCATCAGGTTGTCGTGTTCTTCACGGGTGTGGCCTTCATGGCTGACCAGCTCGAATGGAATATCAAAACGCTCGACCAGCGTGCGCAGCGTCTCGTGGTTGCCGATAACGGCCGCAATTTCGACGTCCAGACCGCCGTAGTTGGCTTTCATCAGCAGATCGCCCAGGCAATGCGCCTCTTTGGTCACCAGAATCACGATGCGGCGTCGGCCTGCGGGGGTCAGTTCACGCACGGAGCCTTCCGGCAGCGCGCTGTCCAGATCGGCAAGCAGGGTGGTGTCGTTGAAAATACCTTCCAGTTCGGTACGCATGAAGAAACGTCCGGTACGGTGGTCAACGAACTCGTTGTTCTGCACGATATTCAGTTCATGCTTGTAACAAATGTTGGTAATTCGTGCGATCAGTCCTTTTTGATCGGGACAGATGGTGCGCAGAACTTTACGTTGTATTGATTGCATCGCCGGGAAATCCTGTTTGTATTTGCGAAGTCTGGGTTGTCAGGCGTTACTGCCCGCAACACTTTTTAAATTTTTTACCTGAACCACACGGGCAGGGATCGTTACGACCAAACTGTGGGCGCGTTCCGTCAATATAATACCATTGCCCGCTTTCCTTTAAGAACCGGGAACGTTCGATAATGGCGCCAGGCTTATTATTCTCGGTAAAGCGGGCCACAAAGCTGACATAACCCTCATCAGCATGACTCCCGGTTGAGGATTCATAGACGGTAAGGCCAAGCCATTGCGTACTGGCGAACCCGGCTTCGATCTCCTGTCTGAATTCCGCCGCGTGGCAGGACGGGTGCCAGGTTTTAATCAGGTAGTCTGCGTCTTTGATCACAAAAGCAGTGTACCGTGAACGCATGAGGTGTGACGGCTCTGGTGCAACCTGATCGCCAGAAAGATATCGCTGGCAACATAGGCTATACTCCAGAGCGCTACCACAAGGGCAGAGTTGAGACACGATTCTCTTCCTGGAACAATAAATAAAGGCGTTAAACGCTTCGGGTAGCACTATGTTAACTGAGCTGTTGCGTTGATGCTATGTCAGGAATCCAGGGGACGTAAAACAGGGCTAATGAGAAAGGTTAAAATAGGACTGGCGCTGGGCTCAGGTGCAGCCCGCGGATGGTCACATATCGGCGTGATTAACGCGTTAAAACAGATGGGTGTTGACGTCGATATTGTTGCAGGGTGTTCAATCGGCTCGCTTGTCGGCTCCGCTTACGCGTGCGGGAAGCTGCCGGAGCTCGAGACCTGGGTGCGTTCCTTCAGTTACTGGGACGTGCTTCGTCTGATGGATCTCTCATGGCAGCGTGGCGGACTCTTACGCGGCGAACGCGTCTTTAACCAGTTCCGCCAGGTTATGCCTCTCGAAGACTTCACGGATTGCCAGATGCCGTTCGGCGCCGTCGCGACGAATCTTAGCACCGGTCGCGAGCTTTGGCTGACTGAAGGGGATATCCATCTTGCCGTTCGCGCCTCCTGCAGTATACCGGGCTTAATGGCGCCTGTGCCGCATAACGGCTACTGGCTTGTCGACGGTGGCGTCGTTAATCCGGTCCCCATATCTCTGACGCGTGCCATGGGGGCAGACATCGTGATTGCCGTGGACCTGCAGCATGATGCCCACCTGATGCAACAGGATCTTATGCCGGTCAATCTGCAGAGCGACGAACCTGAGGGCGAAAAACTGGCCTGGCATGAGCGCCTGCGTGGTCGAATCGGGCGTATGACTGCACGACGCGCGGTGGCGGCCCCGACAGCCATCGAAATCATGACCACCTCAATCCAGGTACTTGAGAACCGCCTCAAGCGAAATCGTATGGCCGGCGACCCGCCAGACATTCTTATTCAACCGTACTGTCCACAAATCTCTACCCTCGATTTCCATCGGGCTGAGGCCGCCATCGCAGCGGGCTCGTTAGCCGTCGAAAAGAAAATGAACGAACTGTTGCCTTTTGTGCGAACAGCACGTTAAGCACCTTTTTTTGACTACTTCAGCAAAATCTGACAGGCGATAGTGCCGATCGCATGCCACTATTTAGTTACTGTCAGCCAGGGGAGGAACCATGACGCAGCCATTGGCCGGAAAACATATTTTGATTGTAGAAGACGAGCCCGTTTTCCGATCGCTACTGGATTCGTGGTTGTCCTCACTGGGCGCTAACACGTCACTGGCTGAAGATGGCATCGACGCCCTGGAGAAAATGAACAGCATCACGCCCGATTTGATGATTTGCGACATTGCGATGCCGCGGATGAATGGGCTGAAGCTGGTTGAACATCTGCGTAACGAAGGCAACCAGACGCCGATTCTGGTGATATCCGCCACTGAGAATATGGCGGATATCGCGAAAGCGTTGCGTCTTGGGGTGCAGGATATTCTGCTTAAGCCGGTCAAGGATCTGAACCGGTTACGGGAAACGGTATTAGCCTGTCTTTATCCGAATATGTTTAATTCCCGGGTAGAGGAAGAGGAACGCCTTTTCCAGGACTGGGATGCCCTGGTCAGCGATCCGCCCGCTGCGGCGAAGCTTTTACAAGAACTCCAGCCGCCCGTTCAGCAAACCATTTCGCATTGCCGTATCAATTATCGTCAGCTGGTGGCGGCAGACCAGCCTGGGCTGGTGCTGGATATTGCGCCACTGTCTGATGTCGATCTTGCGTTTTATTCCCTGGATGTCACCCGGGCGGGGGATAACGGCGTATTAGCGGCGTTACTCCTTCGTGCGTTATTTAACGGTTTGCTGCAGGAACAGTTATCGCATCAGGGACAACGGTTGCCGGAGTTAGGCAGTTTACTCAAACAAGTCAACCAGCTTTTTCGTCAGGCGAATTTACCCGGACAGTTTCCGCTGCTGGTCGGTTATTACCACAGCGGTTTAAAAAATCTTATCCTCGTTTCAGCCGGCCTCAACGCTTCACTGAATACCGGTGAGCACCATATTCAGGTGAGTAACGGTGTGCCGCTTGGGACATTGGGAACGGCGTATCTTAATCAAATAAGCCACCGCTGTTCCTCCTGGCAGTGCCAAATTTGGGGCGCCGGGGGACGGCTACGCTTAATGTTGTCCACGGAATAAGCAATTGGATCTTAATTTTAAGATTGCTTTACCTGTGTTTTACGGGGAGTGCTACTATCGCTGCCCAGATTCATGCGTATTTATCCTAATTGATCGGCAACGCGTTCTTTTCAGACCCGAACTGCGGGGCGAGACTGATATACTCAACGCGTTATTTATTGCATAAAAGTTCAAAACTTGAACAGCTCAGGAGAATTTGAATGGCTGCCCTAAATTCGAAAGTCAGAAAGGCCGTCATCCCGGTAGCGGGATTGGGGACCAGGATGTTACCAGCAACTAAGGCGATTCCTAAAGAGATGCTGCCTCTGGTTGATAAGCCATTAATCCAGTATGTCGTCAACGAATGTATCGCAGCCGGCATTACGGAAATTGTGCTGGTTACACATTCATCAAAAAACTCTATCGAAAACCATTTCGATACAAGCTTTGAACTTGAAGCCATGCTGGAAAAACGTGTTAAGCGTCAGCTGTTAGAGGAAGTTCAGTCTATTTGTCCTCCGCACGTAACTATTATGCAGGTTCGTCAGGGGCTGGCGAAAGGTCTGGGCCACGCCGTCATGTGTGCACACCCTGTTGTGGGTGACGAGCCTGTGGCGGTGATTCTGCCAGACGTAATTCTGGATGAATACGAATCCGATCTCTCTCAGGATAACCTTGCTGAGATGATCAAACGTTTCGACGAAACGGGCAGCAGCCAGATCATGGTTGAGCCGGTGGAAGACGTGACGGCTTACGGTGTGGTTGACTGCAAAGGCGTTAACCTTGAGCCGGGTGAAAGTGTGCCAATGGTTGGCGTCGTAGAGAAGCCTAAAGCCGACGTAGCGCCTTCAAACCTGGCTGTAGTGGGTCGCTATGTCCTGAGCGCCGAAATCTGGCCTCTGCTGGCTAAAACGCCTCCAGGCGCGGGTGATGAGATCCAGTTGACCGATGCCATTGATATGCTGATCGAGAAAGAGACCGTTGAGGCTTACCATATGAAAGGTAAGAGCCATGACTGCGGTAATAAGCTCGGTTATATGCAGGCATTCGTGGAATATGGCATTCGCCACAATACCCTTGGTGAAGAATTTAAAACCTGGCTCAAAGAGAGCGTAGGTATTAAGAAATAAGCCATAGTGGTAAATGTTCAAAACCGGTGAGGCCTGGCCCACCGGTTTTTTATGCCCATAAGATCCAGAGACCAGCCGGGAGTAACTGCGGCGAAACGGGAGAATAACGCTTTATGACAGAGTGTAAGGGGATGTTTGCGACAAATTTTGGTTAAAAAAAATCCCGCATTATGCGGGATTTTTCTGAATGCGGCTTGATTAATCCTTGATCAGGAAGTCATCCAGCTGTTTACCTTGCTCATCCATGGCTTTCTTGATAACAGCAGGAGTACGACCCTGGCCAGTCCAGGTTTTAGTTTCGCCGTTCTCGTCAACATAGCTATATTTAGCAGGACGAGCAGCACGCTTAGCTTTAGTACCGGTTTTAGCTGCAGCCATGCTGTTCAGCAATTCATTTGGATCGATACCATCAGCAATCAGCATTTCACGATATTGCTGCAGTTTACGAGTACGTTCTTCGATTTCAGCAGCAGCAGCGCTTTCTTCTTCACGACGTTCATTAACTACAACTTCTAATTTTTCCAGCATTTCTTCAAGCGTTTCGAGGGTGCATTCTCTTGCCTGCGCACGAAGAGTACGGATGTTGTTCAGAATTTTAAGTGCTTCGCTCATTGTAGTAATCTCAAACTTATAATGGGGGGTGGTTTGTTGACCTAATAATAGAGCCATAAATTCAGATGTGCAATAGCCAGGAATGTAAGGAATTCAAAAAATACTAAATAATGCCGCTATTATTAATTACGCTAACTTAAATTTCATCGCCCGACAGTCTCGCTTGTTATCACGCAAACCAGCTTTACCCGGCCGCTCGCCTGTTTTTTTGTGACATTTACCGCAGGAATTATAGTTGCGGCGGAGAAATATCAGCCTTTCGTATTAGTTCCCGTCAGGGATGCTAA
>NZ_POVL01000180.1 GCF_002939185.1 Enterobacter sichuanensis
ATCGATGGTCGGTTTCACCGGCGCATCGGTGTCGATGGTCACGGTCCAGCTGCTGCTGGCTGACTCATTACCCATCGGATCCTTCGCCGTGGCGGTGAAGGTGTGGTCGCCGCGGCCCAGGTCCACGCTCGGCGTGAAGCTCCAGGTGCCGTCCGCGCCCGCGGTGGTGGTGCCCAGCACGTTGCTGCCGTCCATGATGGTCACGGTGCTGCCCGCCTTCGCCGTCCCGCTGATTTGCGGACGGGTGTCGTCGGTTACCGCACCCTGGGACAGGCTGCCGGTCACGCTGCCGGTGTCGTCGGTCACGGCGGTGATTTCCACCTTGCCCGGGACCACGTCAACGGTGATGACCACGTGTGAGCCTTCCGGT
>NZ_POVL01000181.1 GCF_002939185.1 Enterobacter sichuanensis
GCCGGAAGGCTCACACGTGGTCATCACCGTTGACGTGGTCCCGGGTAAGGTGGAAATCACCGCCGTGACCGATGACACCGGCAGCGTGACCGGCAGCCTGTCCCAGAATGCGGTAACCGACGACACCCGTCCGCAAATCAGCGGCACGGCGAAGGCGGGCAGCACCGTGACCATCATGGACGGCAGCAACGTGCTGGGCACCACCACCGCGGGCGCAGACGGCACCTGGAGCTTCACGCCGAGCGTGGACCTGGGCCGCGGCGACCATACCTTCACCGCCACGGCGAAAGACCCGATGGGTAATGAGTCGAGCAGCAGCAGCTGGACCGTGACCATCGACACCGATGCACCGGTGAAACCGACCATCGAC
>NZ_POVL01000182.1 GCF_002939185.1 Enterobacter sichuanensis
TTACGATAACGACGAGAAGATTGGTTCCGTTATTGTGGATGACGAAGGCAAGTGGTCCTATACGCCAGAGAAACCGCTGGACAAAGGCGATCACGAAATCACCACAACCGTAACCGATCCGTCAGGCAACACCAGTGAACCGTCTCCGGGGATCTCTTTCACTGTCGATCCGGATCCAAACCAGGTCACCGTGGGTGAAGTGGTGGATGACCAGGGCCCGATCGTGGGCAACCTGAAGCCAGGCACCGTGACCGATGATGTTCGCCCTGAACTGAGCGGTAAAGGTAAGCCAGGCAGCACCGTGACCATCATGGATGGTGACGATGTTCTGGGC
>NZ_POVL01000183.1 GCF_002939185.1 Enterobacter sichuanensis
ACCCAGAACATCGTCGCCATCTTTGATGGTCACGGTGCTGCCTGGCTTACCTTTACCGCTCAGTTCAGGACGCGCGTCATCGGTGACGGTGCCTGGTTTCAGGTTGCCCACGATCGGGCCCTGGTCATCCACCACTTCACCCACGGTGACCTGGTTTGGATCCGGATCGACGGTGAAAGAGATCCCCGGAGACGGTTCACTGGTGTTGCCTGACGGATCGGTTACGGTGGTGGTGATTTCGTGATCGCCTTTGTCCAGCGGTTTCTCTGGCGTATAGGACCACTTGCCCTCGTCATCCACAATAACGGAACCAATCTTCTCGTCGTTATCGTAG
>NZ_POVL01000184.1 GCF_002939185.1 Enterobacter sichuanensis
GGCGGCTATTGTCCAGAACAGCCAGGTATCAGCCGACATCAATAATAACCTGAATGCGATGTACAGCATCAAGGTAGCTGTTGATTCCAATGGCAATCAGTACGCGGCTGGAATGGGTATTGGTGTTCAGAATACACCTTCAGGTATGCAGACTCAGGTTCTGTTCGTGGCTGACCGCTTCGCGGTTATGACCCAGGCAGGCGGCGCCGTGACTCTTCCGTTTGTTATCCAGAACGGACAGACCTTCATCCGGGATACGTTCATCCAGGACGGTACCATCAGCAATGCCAAAATTGGTAGTTATATCCAGTCTTCGACATGGGATGGCAGCGGT
>NZ_POVL01000185.1 GCF_002939185.1 Enterobacter sichuanensis
TGCAGCGATTGTCCAGAACGCGCAGGTATCAGCCGACATCAATAATAACCTGAATGCGATGTACAGCATCAAGGTCGCTGTTGATTCTAATGGTAATCAGTATGCAGCAGGGATGGGGATTGGTGTTCAGAATACGCCATCTGGAATGCAGACTCAGGTTCTCTTCCTGGCTGACCGCTTTGCTGTGATGACTCAGGCGGGAGGGACCGTGACTCTGCCGTTTGTTATCCAGAACGGCCAGGCCATCATCCGGGACACCGTAATTGGTGACGGGACGATCGGTAACGCCAAAATCGGCAGCTATATTCAGTCTTCAACCTGGGACGGAACGGGA
>NZ_POVL01000186.1 GCF_002939185.1 Enterobacter sichuanensis
AGTGCTCACACAGATTGTCTGATGAAAAACAGCAGTAAAAACCTCTACAGGCTTGTAGCTCAGGTGGTTAGAGCGCACCCCTGATAAGGGTGAGGTCGGTGGTTCAAGTCCACTCAGGCCTACCAAATTTGCGAAGCAAATTTGAAGAGGTTATCAACGATGGGGCTATAGCTCAGCTGGGAGAGCGCCTGCTTTGCACGCAGGAGGTCTGCGGTTCGATCCCGCATAGCTCCACCATCTTTTACTGCGAACACAAGAAAACTTCAGAGTGAACCTGAAAAGGTGCACTGCGAAGTTTTGCTCTTTAAAAATCTGGATCAAGCTGAAAAT
>NZ_POVL01000187.1 GCF_002939185.1 Enterobacter sichuanensis
CTCCAGCGGCGCACCGTTCAGGTCGGTGTTGAACCAGTAAATCTCACCGCTGCGCTGGTCGCGAAGATGGTCCACCCGCGCCAGCGGGCTCCAGGCCTCATTCGGGTCGTATACATAGGTGCTGCACAGCCCGCTCTCCTGCTGCTCCTGCAGCAGGCGGTAGCCCTGCCACAGGAAGCGGGTGTCGGTGGTGCCGTGCGTCGTGGTGACGATTTTGCGCGTGCGGCGGCCCAGCGCGTCATAGTGATAGCGCGCCTCAAAGCGCCCTTCCGGCCCGGTTCCCCGGGCGGACACCAGACGGTTCTCGGCGTCATAC
>NZ_POVL01000188.1 GCF_002939185.1 Enterobacter sichuanensis
GTACTGCAATCTTCGATGGCTGGGGTACCTGGATTCGAACCAGGGAATGCCGGTATCAAAAACCGGTGCCTTACCGCTTGGCGATACCCCAATACCGCGGAGAACCGCAAAATCGAAGAAATATGGCTGGGGTACCTGGATTCGAACCAGGGAATGCCGGTATCAAAAACCGGTGCCTTACCGCTTGGCGATACCCCATCCGTGCAACGCTTACCCGGGAATGGTGCGGGAGGCGAGACTTGAACTCGCACACCTTGCGGCGCCAGAACCTAAATCTGGTGCGTCTACCAATTTCGCCACTCCCGCAAAAAAAGA
>NZ_POVL01000189.1 GCF_002939185.1 Enterobacter sichuanensis
CTATGATGCCGAGAACCGTCTGGTGTCCGCCCGGGGAACCGGGCCGGAAGGGCGCTTTGAGGCGCGCTATCACTACGACGCGCTGGGCCGCCGCACGCGCAAAATCGTCACTACAACGCACGGCACCACAGAAACGCGCTTCCTGTGGCAGGGCTACCGCCTGCTGCAGGAGCAGCAGGAGAGCGGGCTGTGCAGCACGTATGTATACGACCCGAATGAAGCCTGGAGCCCGCTGGCGCGGGTGGACCATCTTCGTGACCAGCGCAGCGGTGATATTTACTGGTTCAAT
>NZ_POVL01000019.1 GCF_002939185.1 Enterobacter sichuanensis
AGCCGCTTCGGTTTCCGCGTCGAAGAAATGGCACTTATTCATATCGAACTGAATACCGATATTATCCCCTGCGGCATAATCATTCGCGGCTCCTGCGCGGACAACCAGCTCATGTCCGCCGACGGTGGCATAGAGCATAAATTCCGCGCCAGTGAGTTCAGCCACGCTGACTTTCGCCGCTATGTCGTCATCACGGTTCTGCAGGGTCAGGATATCTTCCGGGCGGATGCCAAACACCACCGCTTTACGCTGATACCCCGCGTGATTCAGAGCCGCAAGCATCTCCTGCGGGATTTCCAGGCGCAGGGTTTCCGTGACGAAATAACGATCGTCTAACGCGCCGCGAATAAAATTCATGGCAGGCGAGCCAATGAAACCTGCAACAAACATATTCGCCGGTTCGTTATAAACCTGCTTTGGTGCCCCCACCTGCTGAATAATGCCGTCCTTCAGGATGACGATGCGGGTGGCCATCGTCATCGCTTCCGTCTGATCGTGGGTCACGTAAATCATCGTGGTGTTGAGCTTCTGATGCAGCTTGCTGATTTCCGCTCGCATCTGCACGCGAAGCTTGGCATCGAGGTTGGATAACGGCTCATCCATCAGGAAGACACCCGCTTCACGCACAATCGCCCTGCCTAACGCCACGCGCTGGCGCTGTCCCCCCGACAATGCGCCTGGTTTACGCTTCAGGTATTCACGCAACCCCAATATTTGAGCCGCCCAGTTAACCCGTTCCTCAATGATCGCCGGGGCGATTTTTTGCATTTTCAGGCCAAACGCCATGTTGTCGTAGACGGTCATATGCGGATACAGCGCATAGTTCTGGAAAACCATGGCAATATCGCGGGATTTGGCCGGCACGTCGTTCATGCAAACGCCATCAATTACCAGTTCCCCGGCGGAGATCTCTTCCAGTCCCGCAATCATGCGCAGCGTCGTCGACTTGCCACAACCTGACGGACCGACGAAAACGATAAACTCTTTGTCCTCTATGTCGAGATTGAAATCCTTTACCACATGAACCTGGTTATCATAGATTTTCTGGATATGTTTCAGAGACAATTGCGCCATTGTTAATTCCTTATCAATACGTCCGGGATGCCCAGAAATCGGTCAGGCATTTCCAGGTCAGTTCCCGCGTTGAATGAAGTTGTAATCCCGCATGGTGCAGGCCCGATCCAATCCCAACCGATAGCATTCCCGCGGCGTTGATCGCCTCAACGCCTGCGGGGGCATCTTCAATACCGATGGCCGATTCAGGACGAACCCCCAGACCAGCGCAGGCGGCGAGGAAGATCTCCGGGTCAGGTTTCGAACAGACAATGAGGGAGGCATCGGCACAAAAATCAAAGGCGTCCTCAATGCCGAGCGCCGCCAGTATGCGGGGCGCATTCAGGGAAACGGAGGCGAGCCCAATTTTGACCTTCGCCGCACGTATCTCCTCCAGCACCTCGCGGATGCCCGGCAGCAGCGACGCCTCGGTCAACGACGCCAGAGACGCGACGTAGAGCGCATTTTTCTTACCCGCCAGCGCCAGGCACTGTTTGTCGTCGAATGCCCCCTCTTTTGAACCGTGTCGCAGGATCCGCTGCAGGGATTCCATGCGGCTAATTCCCTTCAACTCCTCGTTAAACACCTCGTCGATGGCAATGCCAATCTCCTGCGCTACCGCGCGCCAGGCGAGGAAGTGCAGATGCGCGGTATCGGTGATGACGCCGTCAAGATCGAAAACAACAGCTTCAGGCTTCATGGCTGGCCTCCGTGGTAGCGGTCCCATTATCAGGCGTAAGAAAATCCCTTAAGGAGAGTGCCTGCCGCTCCGTGACGCACACCGTTTTTCCCCAGAGGGTTAACGTGACGGGTGCGGTGGTATCGATTGTTAGCACGTCTTTTTCAAAGGCGAAGCGCATGCGCGCGTTCCGCCAGCGCAGCGGAAAAGCAAGTTTGCGCCAGTGAGCGGGCAGCTTCGGAGCAAGATGCAGTTCCCCTTCTACAATCTGCATACCGGCAAATCCCTGAATCACGCCGGACCAGATTGCGCCGGTGGCGGCAGCGTGAATGCCGTCGTCGCTGCTGTGGGGATCGTCTCCCAGGTCAATGGCGACACCAGCACGCCAGAAAGCATAGGCTCCTTCCGTATCGCCGCAACGGGCCGTCACAATGCCGTGAATGGCCTTGCTCAGCGAAGAGTCATGGATCGTACGAGGCTCGTAGAACGCCAGGTTGGCGGCACATTGCTGCGGCGTAAACCGTTCGGGCAACAGGTAGTTAAGCATCACAACATCGGCCTGCTTAAGGATCTGCATCTCATTCACTTCCGCGCGGGAGTAATCGAGCAGAATGGTCTGCTTCCCCGCTTTCGCTTTATAACGGCTCAAATCGATAGCCGGTTTCGCCATGAAGGTGTCATCCTGTGGGATCACTCCGTCTGCATCGGCTTCCGGTAGCCATAATCTCGCCAGAAACCGGGTGGCATTCTCCGTAAAACGCGTATCTTCACGCCCAAACATGGTCATAAACCGGCATGCACTGGCGACATTGTGCCAGGCCAGATAGTTGGTGTAGGCGTTATTGTTCACGTGTTCCGTGTATTCGTCCGGTCCGATCACGTCATGGATTTCCAGACGCCCCTTCACTTCCGTTGCACGCCCCATCCAGAACGCGGCGGTTTCCATCAGCAACGTCAGCCCTTCTTTGCGCATGAAGGCATCGTCCTGCGTTGCCTGCCAGTAGGCGACCACGGCCCAGGCAATGTCCGCCACGATATGGTGTTCAGCCAGCGCGGAGGCCACCTTCTGGCGCGTGCCCGTTCGGATGTTGATGGCGGCAAACTCCGGCGTCTCTTCCTGACCACTTGCCGCACTCTCCCAGGGGAACAGCGCGCCCGGCCAGCCGTTGCGACGGGCTTTTTCCCGGGCGCCGGCCAGGTTAAGCCATCGATAGCGCAGCAGGCTCCGGGCGATCTGCGGACGGGTAAAAAGATGGAAAGGCAGCAGGAAAATTTCCGTATCCCAGAAGACGTGGCCTTTATACCCCTCTCCCGTCAACCCTTTTGCGGCAATGCTGCTTCGCTCATTATGAGCGGGAGTCATGGCGGTCAGATGCCAGACGGCATAGTCCAGCGCCATCTGATCCTCACTTTCCGTCGAGTCCACCTCTACCCGGGCGTCGCGCCAGACCTCTTCCCAGACACACGCAGAGCTTTCCAGCAGCGCGGCATAGCCCCTCGCCGCACACACTTTGATATCCGCCAGCGCGCTGCGTGCAAACGACGCCTGCGGCAGGGCTTTATCGCTGCGGTGAGCAACCCAGACAAGTTTATCCAGCGTGACAGTGTCACCCTGAGCAACCATCAGTGAATAGTGCGCCAGCAACCGACGATTTTTGGCGGTGAAGCAGCTATCGCTGTTTGCTGACAGCTGACAAAACGCCGAGATGACAACCTCAGAGCCCCGATCCTGCGTTTCATAGATACCCTGCAGGTAATGCTGGTCAAACACCCTGACCGACATTTCATCCAGATGCTGTCTTCCGCTGTTGGTTTGCGTCGCATCAATGCCGGTGTTCAGCACGACCTGCGAGTCGGCATCAAGCGGCGTAATCGAGAATTGCATCGCCGCTAACGGCAACTGATCCAGCGAGACGAAACGGCGGCTCTCCAGACGGTAGCGTTTTCCGTTGGGCGAGCGCCAGACGACGCTGCGCCGGAGTTCGCCATTGGCAAACGCCAGCTCGCGTTGCCACGCGAGGATCTCGCCTGAAAGCAGCGTAAAATTCACCCCATCCAGTTCAATATCCATACCGGTGATATCTGGCAGGTTGATCAGTTCCGTGGTCTCGTGACGACCCGCCTGATGATAAAGTCCGGCAAGATACATGCCTCTGGTTTGCAGGGTGTACTCTTCTTCATGCGTCGCGCGGATCCCCATGTAGCCATTACCGCAGGCCATGATGGAGGCGTATTTATTCAGGCTGTGGGGACAAAAGCCCGGATCGGTTAACACAGAGACGTTTAGCATAATGAGACGCTTTCCCCTGTTTCTGCCGACTCATACAGCGCGGCGACAAGCTGCTGGATAACCAGCCCCTGTTCTGCATCTGCGATCGTTACGGGTTCCCCTAACACATGACGGACAAAGGCATCCATACTGCGTAAATGGCGCCGATCGTCCGCCTCTTCACGCTGTGTGAGGGTGTGTAAAACACCGGCGTCGTCGTGATAAATGTGGGCCGGGAAAAGCGTGGCACCCGCCTTCTCACCGCAGAATGTGACGTTCATGATCGACTGCTCACGGATATTCAGCGCAAACGAGGTGTCGAGACGCAGAATGCCGCCGTTGCAAAACTCAATGGTGCCGAACAGGGCATCTTCAACGGTAAACTGAGCGGGATCCCACGTGCCAAACTGGCCGCTGCTTTTGCGGTTTCCCAGCCTCTGGAAGCTGTGCGCTGTCACCCGTTTAACCGCCGGGAACCCCAGCACGTACATCGCGGCATCCAGCATATGGATACCAATATCAATCAGCGGTCCACCGCCCTGTAGCGATTTGTTGGTAAAGACGCCCCAGCCCGGCACCCCACAGCGCCGCAGCGCCTGCGCCGTGGTGAAATAAATTTCACCCAATGCGCCGTTCATCACGGCCTCACGCACCTGTTGCGTATCCAGCGCGAAACGATGGTGAAAATCATACGCCAGAACTTTTCCCGCCTTACGCGCGGCGATGCGCATCTGGTCGGCCTCTTGTGGCGTCATGGCTGGCGGTTTTTCGCACATCACATGGCAGCCGGCTTCCAGCGCTGCCATCACGTGCTCAAAGTGAAACCGGTTAGGCGAACAGACGCTCACCACATCCGGCTTAACCGCTTCGAGCATCTCCCGCACATCCTGCCAGGCAGAGGGGATGGCATGACGTTCCGCAAACGCCTGTGCCTGTTCAGGGTGATTATCCATCACAGCCACCATCTGAACATCACTGCGTGTGGCGTAATACGAGGCATGCACTTTTTCCGCGACCTGCCCGGCGCCAATAATGGCGACGCGCAGGCACGAAGGTGTAGAGGGACTCATCACGCTCGTCATCCTTAGCATTCACGCAAATAAGTGAGTGAGTCCTGGTACGCCTGAACCGGGTCGTCGGCACGAACACGGCATTCATACACCACATAGCCCTGATAATTATCCGCACGCAGCTGATCGAACAGGCTGGCAAAATCGAGGCTACCGCTTCCCGGCTGATAACGATGATTATCGGCAATATGGACGTGACCAAGCAGATCGCGGTTGCGATGCAGCGCCTCCGTCAGCGAATCTTCTTCGATATTCATATGGTAGAAATCGCCGATGATCTGTACGTGCTTCAGCGCGTTCTCTTCGATATAACGACGCGCGTCCGCCAGGGTATTGATCATGTGATCCTGATAGCGGTTCAGGGGTTCCAGGTAGACTGTTGTTCCGGTACGCCCCGCTACCTCATCCAGCCAGCGCAGCGAAGCACTCACCGTTTTGCGGTCGCCTTCGAGGCTGCGTGGGGAGGTCATCGGTGGCAGGCGGAAGGTAAACATTCCCCAGGCTGCAGGCACGATAATGCCCTTGCCTCCTACCTCTGCCAGGGCCTCCAGAATACGTTCAATCTGTGTTAACCCGTTCAGCCGACGCTCTTCGATGAAGTCGCCAATCCAGCCATCGTATCCCCCACATGCTGTCGTCACCGGCAGGCCAGTGGCGTTGATCGCGGCTTTTACCTCATCAAGGTTTTCTACCAGCAGTTTGCCGTCAATTTCATAGCCATCAAAACCCATCGCTTTGATGTACTTGAACTTCTCCAGAATCGGGGTTGGGAAAAAGGCCTGGTTTTGGGTTGCGATTTTCATTGGTGCTCTCCTTTGCTTAAAAAGTGACGCCCATTTTGATGCTCAGTTCAGGGTGCTGATCGACATACTGCATGTAGCTTTCAGCGCTGGTGGTAAAGGTGACAACCGGGTCGATCAGGTCCTCGCAGTTGAGATAACCGTTCATCAGCAGCTCCCAGCAGGTTTCCTCAATGCGTTTGCGGTTCCAGCGCGGGTAATCCGGATTGGGTTCGCTGCAGGCGCGCGAAAAGACGATCTTCGCGTTATTGAAATGTGCTTCGCGACCGAGGTTGAAGCCTTCTGCGAACGGTTTCGCGAAGGCGACGTAGGAGATAGTGCCGCCGTAGGCGAGTCCGCGTAGCGCAGACTGCAGTGCATCAGCAAAGCCGCTGGTTTCGATGATCACATCCGCACCCTGCTTCCCGGTCAGCTTTTTGATCTCCAGGCCGACGTCCGTACCGACTGGATTAAGGCAGTGGTCTGCCCCATGACGGCGGGCAATCTCGCAACGGTGGGCGATAGGATCGACACCGATGACGATTGACGCGCCGGCTTTTTTCGCCAGCTGGATCGCAATCTGGCCAATGGCCCCAAGCCCGACCACGACCACAAAATCCCCGACCCGTACGTTGGCATCGCGTACGCCGCTCATGGCGAACTGTGCCGGATCGTAGCAAACGGCGTTTTTCCAGGACGCGCCCTGCGGCATTTTACGCAGCTTGTAGTTATTGACCGCGTTAACAATGACCGTCTCCTGCAGCGGCCCATAGCAGCATACGCTGTCGCCTGGCTGGTATTCCGTCACGTCAGCACCACATTCAATAATGTCGCCAACAATCATATTGCCCAGCTGGAACTTACCGAATTCGATCCCGCGGGCTGCACCGGCTTCACGCGGTGTGAACATCTGCCACTCCGCGTTGAACTCTTCATCAATAAACGGGCTTGCCGCGCGGAAATCCACAACTTCGGTTCCGTGTTTCGGTGCGCCAAAGCGGGCACGAATTTTCACTTCATGGACAGCAACCGGACGATCTTCATACTCCACCAGCGCCGCCACACGAGGCGCCATTGCAACTAACTTTTTCATGACTTGCTCCTGGGAAAAAATACTAGCCGCCTCAGCCCTTAACGCCGCCGGCGGTCAAACCACTTTTAATAAAACGCTCTGACAATGCGTACATGATGACCACCGGAAGTGCCGTCACCAGCGATGCCGCCATCATGCGACCCCAGATATAATCTGGCGTGCTAAAGAGGGTGTTCAGCCCGACCGGCAGAGTGAAATTGCTGGCACTCGAGAGGAAAATGGAGGCAAACAGGTAGTCGTTCCACGCCACCATGAAGCAGTAGACAAAGACCGACACGAGACCGGAAATCGCCAGCGGCACGGTGATGCGAAAGATGATCTGCAGGCGATTCAGACCGTCCATCATCGCGGCCTCTTCTATTTCGTCCGGAATGGTGTCGAAATAGCTGCGCAGCATGAAGACGGCAGTGGGCAACGTCTGGGTCACCATGGTGACGATCAGCGCCAGGTCTGTGTCATAAATGCCGAGCGCGGTGATGATTTTGAACAACGGTACGACCAGCAAAATCCCGGAGAACATGTAGACGGTGTAGAAGCTCGCATTGATCGTCGCGCGTCCTTTAAAACGCAGTTTGGACAAAGCGTAAGCCCCGAGCGTACCGAGAAATACGGCAATCACCGATGAGATCAATGACACCACCATGCTGTTTCTGAAGTAGTCCACAAACGGGAAAATCAGCGGGTTGAAAATGTCGACGTAATGCTGCAACGTCCACTCCTGCGGCAATATGGTCGGGTGCAGGGATATCGCCTCTTTTGCGCTTTTGAACGACGTCATCAACATCACGAAAAACGGGAACAGTGTGATGACAAGAAACAGCAGCAGCCCCAGATAAAAACCAATACGGCCCAGTACGCGTTTATTTGTTGCCATTGAGGTTTACCCTTTTTCTGGTCAGCAGGATCACCGCGAAGATGATCACGAACAGCACGACAGAGATCGCGGCTGCTTTACCCAAATCATTGAAAGCGAAAGCCGTTTTGTAGAGATAGACGCCCAAAATATCGACCTTGGTCGTCAGCAGGTAGACATCCGCGAACATGTAGAACATCCAGATAGTGCGGAGCGTGACCACCGTCGCCAGCACCGGCATAATCGCGGGCAGCGTGACGATACGAAAACGCTGCCAGGCATTGGCACCGTCCATTTCCGCTGCTTCATACAGCGATTTATCAATGGTCTGTAAAATCGCGAGAAACGAAATGAACGCGTACGGGAAGTAACGCCAGATGGCGAACAACACTACCAGCACAAAACTGCTGCCTGGATTGTCGAACCACAGCGGCGCCTGGTCATACAGATGCAGCAGATCAACACCCAGATAGTTCACAATCCCGTAGCCATTGTTGAACATGTATTTCCAGGCAAACACCAGCGATATGGACGGGGTGACATAGGACAAAATCACCAGCGAACGGGCTGTTTTGCGCAAGCGAAACTCGCGGTTAAAGAAAAGGGCAACGGCCAGCCCCAGCACCGTACTCCCCATCACAACCAGTGCGGTGTACCAGAACGTCATCCACAGCGAATGCCAGAAAGCGGCATCACTGAGAATGCGAATGTAATTGTCCAGTCCGACAAACACGGCGCTGATGCGCGGGTTAAGCGGCAAACGTAAAAAGCTGATTTCAATGTTGGAAATCATCGGCCAGGCCACCAGGCCCCCCAGCAAAATCAGGCTGGGGGCCAACAGCAGCATGGCGAAAGGCATATCTGAACGACCAGAAAACAACGTCTTCATAATTTCCTTCCGCAAAGCGCTCCTATCGTTGTGACATCAGGTCAGTCAGTTGCTTCTGGCTGCTGCTCAACGTCGCGCGGAGATCGTGTTGCCCCACCGTGACGTTATGCACCATGGAACTGATAATCCCGGACCCCGTCACATCCCCCATGCGAGTGAAGTTTTTGTCCCCCACTGCGCCAAACACCTGGACATTCGGGAACTGCGCGATCAGTTCGTAAGGCAGTTGCCCAAAGGCTTTGATCACATCATTGTTTTTCCAGGTATCGGTGCCGACGACCAGTTTGTTCACCGGCAATGCCGCGCCGGGCGACATCATTACCCAGTCCGTTGCCTGTTGAGCCTGTTCCATCCAGGTGACAAACTTCTCTGCGGCTTTCGTTTCGTCTTCAGTCTGACCGGCGGTGATCGTCAGGGAGGTGACCATGCCGTAGACGGCAGACGATTTTTCTGTTGGCACAACAAAGCCGAGGTTGGCCGGGTTTCCGTCTTTAAAGACCGCCGGCAGGATGTAGGTGGAGTAAACGGCCATGGGGGCAGAACCGTTCATGAAGGCATCTTTGATCTCCATGACATCGTTTGAGCCAGGCATGGTGTTCGCGGCCAGCGCTTTATAAAACGCCAGAGCGCCCGCCATTTCAGGGGTATCGATATTAATATTCCCTTTTGCATCAAAAACGTTCGCGCCACCGGAAAGTGCAAACTGAGAGAATGCCTGCTCGGTCATCACGCTTTCTGCGGTTGGCAGCGCAATGCCGTAATGTTTCCTGGCCGGGTCGTTCAGGCGCTGGCTGGCGTTAAGCAGCTGTTTCCAGTTATGCGGCTCGTCAATACCCGCCGCGGCAAGCACATCTTTGTGGTACCAGACACCGGACAACCAGGCGCTGATCGGCACCCCCGTCCATGCAGAACCGTCTTCCGTACGAACAACGCGCAAGATGCCGTCATAGAAGGTGTTTTCACCGACCGCCTTGATGGCATCGCCGATCGCCTTGCGATCCAGCAGTTGTTCCTTGTCCATCACCTTCGCGTAGTCGTGGCTGACTTCAATCACCTCAGGCAGTGCGCCGGTTCTGGCCAGCGTAATCACTTTGGTGTTATAGGCATCTTCTTCTACCGGCACCTGTTTTACGGTAATGCCAGGGTTCTCTTGCTCGAATTTTTCGATCAGTTTCGTAATAACCGCCTGACGCTCCTGCTCAACCGACGAGTGCATAAACTCGATGGTGACAGCAGACGGTTTGTCATCCTTGCACCCTGATAACAAGGCGCACGAAACCAGTGCTGAGATCAGCACAATTCGGGGCATTTTCATGTTTAAGGTCCTTTTTTAGTTTTCTTTAATCCACAACACCTGCCATGGAGTAAGGGTTAGCGTTGTATCGGTAATAGCATTTCCGGCGATCAAATCCCTGCCAACTGAAATATCGGATTGCACCGTTTGGGTACGTTCGCTGAAATTAAATATTGCGGTTATCTTTTCACCCGACACCGCAACGCGAGTGATTTTTAAAATTGCGCTTCCTGATGTACTAAAATACGCTTCACTGTCAGGATGAAATGCTTTTTCCATCCGTCGCAGCGCAATTAACCGGCTTAACGCGGAATAGACCTGATATCGCAAACTGTTTTTATTTTCCAACGCGCCATCAATTTGTCCTGCAACATATTTCTCTCGATTAATCGCACGGTTGTATCCCAGGCGCTTAACCCCTTCATAATCATTACGCGAACCCAGAATACTCTGAATATAAACCGCAGGCACACCCGGGAAACTTAACAGCACGGCATGTGCCAGAATAAAACGGGCCACACGTTGATTATCATCACAATCACGCGTACTTAATGCATCCAGATAGGTTACGTTAATTTCATAAGGGCTTCGGGTACCATCCGGGTTATTTTTCCAGTTAACCAGCGCCCCTTCGTGCTGAAGTTTTTCAACCAGGGAGAGGATCTCTGATTCGGGTAAAATTCCCCGTAACGGATTAAGGCCAATCCCGTCATGCGAGGCCAGGAAGTTGAACCAGGTGGTGTTCGTTGAGGGCAGCGTGAGCGACGCAGCCCACTCACTGAGAACACGAACATCCTGACTATGCACCGCATGCAGTACCAGCGGAGGCAGCGAGAACTGGTAAACCATCTGCGCTTCATTTTCACCGTTGCCAAAGTAAGAGATGTTGTCTTGATGCGGAACGTTGGTCTCCGTGATGATCACCGTGCCAGGTGCAACGACGTCGGTAATGGCGCGGAAGAGCTGAATGAGGAGATGCGTTTGTTCAAGGTGGATGCAGCATGTTCCGGGCGTTTTCCACATAAACCCAACGGCATCCAGACGGATGTAACGCGCCCCTTCAATCAGGTAATGCAGCAGCACGTCAACCATCGCAATCAGCACCTGTGGCGAGGCGAAATTGAGATCGACCTGGTCGTCACTGAAGGTGGTCCACAGGTGGCGTACGCTGCCATCATGAAGCGTGAAAGGTGTAAGAAGCGGTAATGCGCGCGGACGCGTTACGGCGGAGAGGTCAGTTTGAGGATCGACAGCAATAAAGAAATCGTCGTACCCTGGGGTTTGTTTAAGATAATTAGCAAACCATTTGCTTTTGGCTGACATGTGGTTACAGACAAAATCAAACATCAAACTGGTTGACTGTTTTAATTCGGCAACGTCTCGCCATGTTCCTGTTTCAGGTGCAACTTCATGATAATCAATGACAGAAAAACCGTCGTCCGAAGACCATGGGTAAAAAGGTAAGAGATGGACGTGAGAAAAAGAAGCAGAAAGCCATTTATTATAAAAACGTGTAAAAACAGGAAGTGCCTTCTCCCCTTCTGCCGAAAACTGATCGGCATAGGTAATCAGAACAACATCATTTTCACCCCAATCCGTTTTACGCGTTTCCGTAATAACAGAAGCGGCCTTTCCGATATTTTCCAGTAGCGCATTGAGCTGGGCATCAGAAAACATTTCCCCGTAAATACGATTAATAAGTTCTTTAATTTTTGCGTTCACTTTATTTTCCATGGTAGCGGTCCCACGGATGGCAATCTACTCCCATGGAAAATATCTGTCAACGGACCGGGAGGCAGAAAAAGGCATTGCAAAGCAGCTCAACGCAGTATTGTGAGCTGCCGCAAAGAAAGAATGGGGAAAAGCGAAAATAGCGTTAACTGTCGCCAGCCCTGCTCACGAAAGAGAAAGGCCAACGCGAGGGGGCATTACCGGGTGAAATAACGGCGTGAAAGCCGTTTTGCAACGTTTTGCAACAGCGGTTCGAGTGCCACGGCCAGCACCATTCTGACCGGCTTGCGGGCAACCGATTTAATCGCCCACCCCGCTACCCCAGCCGGACCGTAACGTAACGCGGTCATCAGGACCAGCTTACCTGCGATTTTCAAGCCGGGTTTTACCTTCTGACCGGCCTGTTGCCAGTGTTGTTTCATCTCTTTTCTCTCTTAAAGCTGACGGAAACGACTTCTCAGCGTAAAGGTATCGGATGTGACATAACGTTCCATTTCCCGTAACCGCCTCTCACCGGCGGCGAGTTGCTCATCCACAGCATTGAGGAGATCGCTGCTGGTGGGAGCCCCTTCCGCAGCCAGTTCCCCTTCCGGCATCGGGTCAAGGACAAACGACAGAATGATGTACGCCACCAGGGTAATAAATGCCAGACCGAAGAAGATCGACAGCACGGTGACCACGCGGACCAGTTTTACCGGGACATCAAGATAATGGGCCAGCCCGGCACAAACGCCTCGCACCATGCCCTGCTGCGGAATACGCCACAACTTTTTGTTCAGATTCAGTCCAGACATTAACGATCCCTCCAGTTTGGGTGTTCGGCATCGAGAATGGCTTCCAGCGCCTGAATGCGTTCGCGCATTCTGTTCGCCTCCTCGGAGAGTTGTGCCAGACGCTGTTGTTCACTCTGGGAAAGTTCGCCCCGTGAAGAACGGTTGCTGTAGTGCAGCCAGAGCCATATCGGCAATACGAACAGCACGAAAATAGTCAGGGGAATGGCCAGAAAAAGCGCGCTCATGTGTACTCCTTGTCTTACGAGGCGGCACACTCAGGTGCCGCAGGCATTATTATTGGTTATCTTGCTTCACTTTGGCTTTCAGTGCCGCCAGTTGCTCGCTGATTTCATCATCGGCTTTCAGATCGGCGAACTGTTGATCCAGCGACTTCTGCTTGCCGATGCTATGGCTTTCGGCTTCCGCTTCCATCTGGTCGATACGACGTTCAAACGATTCAAAACGCGCCATCGCCTCATCCAGTTTGCCGCTGTCCAGCTGACGACGCACGTCACGGGAAGAGCTCGCCGCCTGGTGACGCAAAGTCAGCGCCTGCTGACGCGCTCGCGTTTCGCTCAGTTTGTTTTCAAGCTCACCGATCTCTTTCTTCATTCGGCTGAGCGTGTCATCCACCAGCGTCACTTCATGCTCAAGAGTCGCCACCAGCTCTGCGAGCTTCTGTTTTTCAATCAACGCCGCACGGGCCAGATCTTCTTTGTCCTTACGCAGCGCGAGCTCCGCTTTCTCCTGCCATTCGTTCATCTGAGCGGTAGCCTGCTCAATACGACGCGTAAGCTGTTTTTTCTCCGCCAGCGCACGGGCGGAGGTAGAACGCACTTCAACCAGCGTGTCTTCCATCTCCTGAATCATCAGGCGTACCAGTTTCTGCGGATCTTCCGCTTTCTCAAGCAGCGAGTTGATGTTGGCGTTCACGATGTCGGCAAAACGAGAAAAAATACCCATAATCGAATCCTCATAGTTCTGTTATCGGGCGATGCCCTGCTGTACAGATAATACAAAACCCGTGCCAACTTTTTATCTCATTGATTTTTATGAGGCTGATTGCTTTTCGGGCAACGCGCAACTATGCTTACCTGGTGAATATCGCTAAGGAGTGGTTAATTTCATCATGCCTGGATACAAAGACAATTTACTCGGTGAAGCCAACAGTTTTCTGGAAGTGCTGGAACAGGTCTCCCGCCTTGCGCCGCTCAATAAACCGGTGCTCATCATCGGTGAACGCGGAACCGGAAAGGAGCTGATAGCCAACCGTCTGCATTATTTGTCCGGGCGCTGGGATGGCCCCTTCATTTCCCTTAACTGCGCGGCGCTCAATGAAAATTTGCTCGACAGCGAGCTCTTCGGCCATGAAGCGGGCGCGTTTACCGGCGCCCAGAAGCGCCATCCCGGACGCTTTGAACGCGCCGACGGTGGCACACTGTTTCTCGACGAACTGGCCACCGCGCCGATGCTGGTGCAGGAAAAACTGCTGCGCGTGATTGAGTACGGCGAGCTGGAGCGTGTCGGCGGCAGCCAGCCGCTGCAGGTCAATGTGCGCCTGGTCTGCGCCACCAACGCCAACCTGCCGGAAAGGGTCGCGGAGGAAAAATTCCGTGCCGATCTGCTTGACCGGCTGGCTTTTGACGTCGTTCAGCTTCCCCCGTTGCGCGAGCGGCGAAGCGACATCATGCTGCTGGCAGAACAGTTTGCTATCCAGATGTGCCGTGAACTGGGTCTGCCGCTCTTCCCCGGCTTTAGCGACTATGCCCGGGAGACGCTGCTTGCTTATCACTGGCCGGGAAATATCCGCGAGCTGAAAAACGTCGTCGAGCGTTCCGTCTATCGCCACGCCAGCAGCGAGACGGAGCTGGACAACATTATTATCGATCCTTTTCAGCGTAGCGCCCCCCCGATATCCGCTCCGTCGTTGTCGGCCGATGCGCCCACCCTTCCCCTGGATTTACGTCAGTTCCAGCACGACCAAGAGCAACAGCTGCTGGAACAAAGCCTGAAGGCAGCAAAATATAACCAGAAACGGGCAGCTGAACTGCTGGGTCTGACCTACCATCAGTTAAGGGCATTGCTCAAAAAGCATCAAATGCGCTGACAATATCAGCACTTACCCGCAGACATTTTTACGAAGCAGGCGTAAGTGCGATACACTTTGCAGATCGAACCTAAAAACCTTAAAAATTATGCGTCTGGTTTTATCGTCCTTTTTTGCACTCGGTCTGTTCAGCAGCCTGGCCTTTGCTGCGCCCGGGCAAACGCCGCAGCCTGACATTCGAGACAGCGGCTTCGTCTATTGCGTCAGCGGCCAGGTGGACACCTTCAACCCGCAAAAAGCGGGCAGCGGCCTGATTGTCGATACCCTCGCCGCCCAGCTTTACGATCGGCTGCTTGATGTCGATCCTTACACCTACCGTCTGGTCCCCGAACTGGCGGAGAGCTGGGAAGTATTGGATAACGGCGCAACCTACCGTTTTCATCTTCGTGATGATGTGGCGTTTCAGCGCACGACGTGGTTTACCCCCACGCGCAAGCTGAACGCGGACGATGTGGTCTTTACGTTCCAGCGTATCTTTAACCGCAATCACCCGTGGCATAACGTCAACGGCAGCAACTTCCCCTATTTCGACAGCCTGCAGTTTGCCGACACTGTTAAGAGCGTGCGCAAGCTGGATAACCGAACGGTGGAATTTACGCTGACCCGACCGGATGCCTCTTTCCTCTGGCACCTGGCGACTCACTATGCGTCCGTTATGTCGGCCGAATACGCGGCGAAGCTGACGAAAAAAGATCGTCAGGAGCTGCTCGATCGCCAGCCGGTCGGCACCGGTCCGTTCCAGCTGGCCGAATACCGCGCCGGGCAATACATTCGTCTGCAGCGCCACGAACATTTCTGGCGCGGCACGCCGCTGATGCCGCAGGTGGTGGTCGATCTGGGTTCCGGCGGGACGGGGCGTCTGTCAAAACTGCTCACCGGTGAGTGTGATGTGCTCGCCTGGCCTGCTGCCAGCCAGCTCACCATTTTGCGCGACGACCCGCGCCTGCGTCTGACGTTACGTCCCGGCATGAACATCGCTTATCTGGCCTTTAACACCGATAAGCCGCCGTTGAATAACCCTGCCGTTCGTCATGCGCTGGCGCTGGCGATCAACAACCAGCGCCTGATGCAGTCGATCTACTACGGCACAGCGGAAACCGCCGCCTCAATTTTACCGCGCGCCTCGTGGGCCTACGACGGTGAGGCTAAAATTACGGAATACAATCCGGCAAAAGCGCGCGAACAACTGAAGGCGCTGGGCGCGGAAAACCTCACGCTGCAACTTTGGGTACCCACCAGTTCCCAGGCGTGGAACCCGAGCCCGCTCAAGACCGCCGAGCTGCTGCAGGCGGATATGGCGCAGGTCGGCGTGAAGGTGATCATCGTACCGGTAGAGGGCCGTTTCCAGGAGGCGCGCCTGATGGACATGAATCATGATTTAACCCTGACCGGCTGGGCCACCGACAGTAACGATCCGGACAGCTTCTTCCGTCCGTTGCTTAGCTGCGCGGCGATAAACTCGCAGACTAACTACGCCCACTGGTGTCACCGGGAGTTTGACGCCGTGCTGCAAAAAGCGCTGGCTTCCCAACAGCTGGCTTCCCGCATCGACGCCTATGATGAAGCACAGAAGATCCTCGCTCAGGAGCTGCCGGTGTTGCCGCTGGCCTCCTCCCTGCGTCTGCAGGCCTATCGTTATGATATTAAAGGCCTGGTGCTGAGTCCTTTCGGCAACGCCTCGTTCGCCGGTGTGTCGCGTGAAAAAGAACAAGAGGTGAAAAAACCATGATTATTTTTACCTTACGTCGGCTCCTGTTGCTGCTGGTGACGCTCTTTTTCCTGAACTTTGTCGGCTTCAGCCTGAGCTATTTTACGCCGCATGCCCCGCTCCAGGGCTCTTCCCTGTGGGATGCCTGGCTCTTCTGGTTTAACGGGCTGCTGCACTGGGATTTTGGCGTGTCCAGCATTAACGGACAGCTGATTTCCGAGCAGTTAAAAGAGGTCTTCCCGGCCACGATGGAACTGTGCATTCTGGCCTTCGGCTTTGCCCTGATGGTTGGCATTCCCGTGGGGATGTTGGCCGGCATTTATCGCAACAAATGGCAGGATAAGTTTATCAGTGCGCTGGCCCTGCTCGGCTTCTCCATCCCGGTCTTTTGGCTGGCGCTGCTGCTGACCCTTTTCTTCTCGCTGACAATGGGCTGGTTGCCGGTCTCAGGCCGTTTTGACCTGCTTTACACGGTGAAAACGGTGACGGGCTTTGCGATCGTTGACGCATGGCTCTCCGATTCCGTGTGGCGCGATGAGATGATCGTGAGCGCCCTGCGCCATATGGTATTGCCGGTGCTGACCCTGGCGGTGGCACCGACGACCGAAGTGATCCGTCTGATGCGTCTGAGTACCATCGAGGTGTTTGACCAGAACTATGTTAAAGCCGCCGCGACGCGCGGGTTGTCGCGCCTGACCATCCTGCGTCGCAACGTCCTGCATAACGCCCTGCCGCCGGTAATCCCACGTCTGGGATTACAGTTTTCCACCATGCTCACGCTGGCCATGATCACCGAGATGGTCTTTAGCTGGCCCGGGCTGGGACGGTGGCTGATTAACGCTATCCGCCAGCAGGACTACGCGGCGATTTCGGCAGGGGTGATGGTGATTGGTTCGCTGGTGATCATTGTGAACGTGTTGTCCGATATTCTGGGTGCCATGGCCAACCCATTGAAGCATAAGGAATGGTATGCCTTACGATAGCGTATACAGTGAAAAGCGCACACCCGGTGTGCTGCGTACCGTGTGGCGTAAATTCTACGGCGACACCACGGCGATGATCGGCCTTTATGGCTGCGCCGGTCTGTTAGTGCTTTGCATTTTTGGTTCGTGGTTTGCGCCTTATGGTATCGATCAGCAGTTCCTTGGCTATCAGCTGCTGCCGCCTTCCTGGTCGCGCTACGGTGAAGTTTCCTTCTTCCTGGGAACGGACGATCTCGGACGTGACGTGCTAAGCCGCCTGCTGAGCGGTGCTGCCCCTACCGTGGGCGGTGCGTTTGTGGTGACATTTGCGGCAACGATCTGTGGGCTGGCGCTGGGTATTTTTGCGGGCTCCACCCATGGTCTGCGTTCGGCGGTGCTTAACCACATTCTCGATACGCTGCTCTCGATTCCCTCTCTGCTGCTGGCGATCATTGTGGTTGCCTTTGCCGGTCCGCACCTGTCTCATGCCATGTTCGCCGTCTGGCTGGCGATTCTGCCCCGCATCGTGCGTTCAGTTTACAGCATGGTGCATGATGAGCTGGAAAAAGAGTATGTCGTCGCTGCGCGTCTGGACGGCGCGACGACCTTCAATATTCTCTGGTTTGCCGTTTTGCCTAACATTGCCGCCGGGCTGGTCACCGAGATCACCCGCGCCCTGTCGATGGCGATTCTGGACATCGCTGCGCTTGGCTTCCTCGACCTCGGCGCGCAGTTGCCCTCCCCTGAATGGGGCGCGATGCTCGGGGACGCGCTGGAATTAATCTACGTTGCGCCGTGGACGGTGATGCTGCCGGGTGCTGCCATTATGGTGAGCGTGTTGCTGATCAACCTGCTGGGCGACGGTATTCGCCGTGCAATTAACGCGGGGGTGCAATAATGCCGCTTCTTGATATTCGCAACCTCACCATCGAATTCAAAACCGGTGAAGGCTGGGTTAAAGCCGTCGATCGTATCAGTATTACCCTTGCTGAGGGTGAGATTCGCGGGCTGGTGGGTGAATCCGGCTCGGGGAAAAGCCTGATTGCCAAAGCCATTTGCGGCGTGGCAAAAGACAACTGGCGCGTGACCGCAGACCGTATGCGCTTTGATGATATCGACCTGCTGCGCCTCTCCCCGCGAGAGCGGCGTAAGCTGGTCGGGCATAACGTCTCGATGATTTTCCAGGAGCCGCAGTCCTGTCTCGACCCGTCCGAACGCGTGGGCAAACAGCTGATGCAGAACATTCCCGGCTGGACCTATAAAGGCCGCTGGTGGCAGCGTTTCGGCTGGCGAAAACGCCGCGCCATTGAGCTGCTGCACCGCGTCGGGATCAAAGATCATAAAGATGCGATGCGCAGCTTCCCCTATGAACTGACCGACGGTGAATGCCAGAAAGTGATGATTGCCATCGCGCTGGCTAATCAGCCGCGCCTGTTGATTGCGGATGAACCCACCAACGCGATGGAGCCCACCACGCAGGCGCAAATTTTCCGCCTGCTGTCGCGCCTCAACCAGAATAACAACACCACCATTTTGCTGATCAGCCATGACCTGCAAATGCTCAGCAAATGGGCGGATAAAATTGATGTCATGTACTGCGGGCAAACGGTCGAAACTGCGCCAAGTGAAGATCTGATCACCGCGCCGCATCATCCGTATACGCAGGCGCTTATCCGCGCGATTCCGGATTTTGGCAGCGCGATGCCGCACAAGAGCCGCCTGAATACCCTGCCGGGGGCGATTCCGCTGCTGGAATCCTTGCCGATAGGCTGCCGTCTGGGGCCGCGATGTCCCTACGCGCAGCGCAAGTGCATTGAAACGCCGCGTCTGACGGGGGCTAAAAACCATCTTTATGCCTGTCATTTCCCGCTGAACATGGAGAGAGAGTGAAATGGTCGAAACCTTGCTGGAAGTCCGCAACCTGAGTAAGACCTTTCGCTATCGTACGGGGCTGTTTCATCGCCAGACGGTCGAAGCGGTAAAACCCCTGAGCTTTACCCTGCGTGAAAAACAGACCCTGGCGATCATCGGTGAGAACGGTTCCGGCAAATCCACGCTGGCAAAAATGCTGGCGGGAATGGTCGAACCGACCGACGGTGAAGTGCTGATAGACGATCATCCGCTGGTGTTCGGCGATTACTCTTTCCGCAGCCAGCGCATCCGCATGATTTTCCAGGATCCGTCGACCTCGCTCAATCCACGCCAGCGCATTTCGCAGATCCTCGATTTTCCGCTGCGTCTGAACACTGACCTGGAGCCTGAGGCCCGCCGCAAGCGCATCGTTGAAACCCTGCGTATGGTTGGGCTGTTACCGGATCACGAAAGTTACTATCCCCATATGCTGGCTCCCGGCCAGAAACAGCGTCTGGGTCTGGCGCGTGCGCTGATTTTGCGACCGAAAGTGATCATTGCCGACGAAGCGCTTGCCTCGCTGGATATGTCGATGCGCTCGCAGTTGATTAACCTGATGCTGGAATTGCAGGAAAAACAGGGTATCTCTTATATCTACGTGACCCAGCATCTGGGGATGATGAAACACATCAGCGATCAGGTACTGGTCATGCACGAGGGGGAAGTTGTCGAGCGCGGCAGCACGGCGGATGTGATGGCCTCCCCACTCCATGAACTGACAAAACGACTGATTGCCGGTCATTTCGGTGAAGCATTGACAGCCGATGCGTGGCGAAAAGACCGATAAGCGCGCATTGAAAGAGTGGTCGGATTAACTAAGCACGCGACACGTGATATTATCGCCGCGTTTTAACGACGATTGTCCCGATATGATGACAATCGGCACAACAATGAATATAAGGATTAAAGCTATGGGTTTTCTTTCCGGTAAGCGCATTCTGGTGACTGGCGTTGCCAGCAAACTGTCCATCGCATACGGCATCGCACAGGCAATGCATCGCGAAGGCGCTGAGCTGGCGTTCACCTACCAGAACGACAAGCTGAAAGGCCGTGTTGAAGAGTTTGCCGCGCAGCTGGGTTCCAGCATTGTTCTGGAATGTGACGTTGCACAAGACGAAAGCATCGACGGCATGTTTGCTGAACTGGCAAAAGCATGGCCGAAATTCGACGGTTTCGTTCACTCCATCGGCTTCGCTCCTGGCGACCAGCTGGACGGCGACTACGTGAACGCGGTTACCCGTGATGGCTTCAAAATCGCGCACGACATCAGCTCCTACAGCTTCGTTGCGATGGCGAAATCCTGCCGCGCGATGCTGAACCCGGGCGCAGCCCTGCTGACCCTGTCCTACCTGGGCGCTGAACGTGCTATCCCTAACTACAACGTGATGGGTCTGGCTAAAGCGTCTCTGGAAGCCAACGTACGCTACATGGCGAATGCAATGGGTCCTGAAGGCGTGCGCGTTAACGCCATCTCTGCAGGTCCTATCCGCACCCTGGCCGCTTCCGGTATTAAAGATTTCCGTAAAATGCTGGCACACTGCGAAGCGGTTACCCCGATTCGTCGTACCGTTACCATTGAAGATGTGGGTAACTCTGCAGCATTCCTGTGCTCTGACCTTTCCGCTGGTATCTCCGGCGAAGTGGTTCACGTTGACGGCGGCTTCAACATCGCCGCAATGAACGAGCTGGAAATTAAATAAGCTATGACTCTCTTCCCGCCCGGGAAGAGAGTATTTCTCCCCGCGTCTCCCCTTCGTTATTCCGTTCTGCTATTTGTTATCACCTAACAATATTTTTCCCTTTATCAGCCTTACGCCAGGATATTGATCGCCATTTTGAGATCAAGGAACGCACATGGAACAACGCCGTTTTTCCGGCAAAGGCCACTGGTACCACGAAACCCAGTCAAACCACGCGCAGACGGATGTTTTGCCCCTGGTGCCCGAAGCCGCTAACGTCGACGATCGTTTTTTGCTCGATTTAGCCTTGCCTGATGAGATTGTCGCCGCCTGTTCTGGCTGGCTTACCCCTGCCAGAGCCTTATGTCACCTGCTGTTTCCGCTATCGATTCCCGTGAACCGCCTGCACACGCTCAGCGCCTACGACAGGCTCAGCACCGCGCTGACGGTCGCACAGGCCTGTGGCGTCCAGCGGCTTTGTAACCACTACGCCGCCCTCCTCGCCCCGCTTCCCGGCCCGGACTCCTCTCGCGAAAGCAACCGACGCCTGGCGCAAATCACGCAGTATGCCCGCCAGCTCGCCAGTTCCCCTGATGTCATTGATGATAAAGCGCAAAACCAGCTGGATGAGGTGGGCCTGTCAATATATGACATTGTGGTGATTAACCAGATTATTGGCTTTATCGGTTTTCAGGCGCGTGTAGTCGCGGTGTTTCAGGCGCTGTTGGGACACCCTGTTCGCTGGTTGCCGGGTCATCATATTCAGCCGCACACCCTGCCCGCGATCCACAGCGCGTGGGTGCCGCTGTTACCGGTCGTCGAACTGCGCTATGCGAGTGCGCATCAGCTTGAGTCGTTGTCCCGCTGGCAGGCAGAGCCCGCGCTTGAAGCGCTGACCCCGGTCCTTTGCCATGAGCCGTCGTTGCTCGACCTGACGGGAGAAATCCTGATACATAGCCGGGAAACGATTGCCCTGACCTCTCCTGCGCTATCCGCCGCGGTTGAGTTGCTGACACGTTCACCGGACCGCTTCAGTGCCGCACAGTTTACCCCGCTCACGGATCAAGGACTTTCAGCCGAACACGCCATCGCGCTGCTGACTCAAAGTGCGTTTGAGGGCTGGCTTACGCGTCTGAAAGTCGCGTTGGGTAAAGAGGAATAACCATACTAATTACCCAAAGACCGCTTGCTGAGACAGTGAGAATCGCGTAAAACTGTCAGCCGCTCAATGGCTACGAAAATAGAACATTATGTTTCAGGACAACCCGCTGCTAGCGCAGCTTAAACAGCAACTGCATTCCCAGACGCCGCGTGCAGAAGGGGTCGTAAAAGCCACGGAAAAGGGCTTTGGCTTCCTTGAAGTTGACGCGCAGAAAAGCTACTTCATTCCGCCTCCGCAGATGAAGAAAGTGATGCATGGCGATCGCGTCATGGCCGTCATTCATACCGAGAAGGAACGTGAGTCCGCCGAGCCGGAAGAACTGATTGAACCGTTCCTGACCCGTTTTGTGGGCAAGGTGCAGAGAAAAGACGATCGTCTCTCTGTCGTACCGGATCATCCCCTGCTGAAAGATGCCATTCCGTGCCGTGCTGCCCGTGGTGTTGAGCATGATTTTAAAGACGGTGACTGGGCCGTGGCCGAAATGCGCCGTCATCCGCTGAAAGGCGATCGCGGTTTCTATGCCGAGTTAACCCAGTTCATCACCTTTGGCGCTGACCATTTCGTGCCATGGTGGGTCACCCTCGCGCGCCACAATCTTGAAAAAGAAGCGCCAAATGGCGTGGCGACCGAGATGCAGGACGAAGGTTTGACGCGTCGCGATCTCACCGCCCTGACGTTTGTCACCATCGACAGCGCCAGCACAGAAGATATGGATGACGCGCTCTACGCTGAAGAGAGCGATGACGGCAAACTGCATTTGACGGTTGCCATTGCCGATCCGACAGCCTGGATTGCCGAAGGCAGCAAGCTGGATGACGCGGCGAAGATCCGTGCCTTCACCAACTACCTGCCAGGCTTCAATATTCCGATGCTGCCGCGCGAATTGTCAGACGATCTCTGCTCGCTGCGTCCGGATGAAGTACGTCCGGTCCTTGCCTGCCGCATGACCATCGCAGCGGATGGTACCATTGAAGACGATATTGAGTTCTTTGCCGCCACCATCGAATCGAAAGCCAAGCTGGTCTACGATAACGTCTCCGACTGGCTTGAAAATACGGGCACCTGGAAACCGGAATCCGCCGCGATTGCCGAGCAGATCCGTCTGCTGCATCGTATCTGCCTGAACCGCGGCGAGTGGCGTCAAACCCATGCGCTGGTGTTCAAAGATCGCCCGGATTATCGCTTTGTGCTGGGTGAAAAAGGTGAAGTGCTGGATATCGTGGCTGAGCCGCGTCGCATTGCCAACCGTATCGTAGAAGAAGCGATGATTGCCGCTAACATTTGCGCCGCACGCGTGCTGCGCGACAAACTGGGCTTTGGTATTTACAACGTCCATACCGGGTTTGACCCGGCGAATACCGAAGCGCTGGCGGCCCTGCTGAAAAATCACGATGTGCATGTGGATCCGGAAGAGGTACTCACGCTGCCGGGGTTCTGCAAGCTTCGTCGCGAGCTGGATGCACAGCCATCCGGTTTCCTGGACAGCCGTATTCGTCGCTTCCAGTCCTTCGCAGAAATCAGCACAGAGCCAGGCCCGCACTTTGGCCTCGGCCTGGAAGCGTACGCCACCTGGACGTCGCCCATCCGTAAATACGGCGATATGGTGAACCACCGTCTGCTGAAAGCCATCATCAAAGGCGAAACGATTGCCCGTCCTCAGGAGGAGACCACGCTGCAGATGGCCGAACGTCGCCGCCTGAACCGCATGGCGGAGCGTGACGTGGGAGACTGGCTGTACGCGCGCTTCCTGCAGGATAAAGCCGGCACGGATACCCGTTTTGCGGCAGAGATCATTGATATCAGCCGCGGGGGTATGCGCGTACGTCTGGTCGATAACGGCGCGGTGGCCTTTATTCCTGCTCCGTTCCTGCACGCTGTCCGTGACGAAATGGTCTGCAGCCAGGAAAACGGAACGGTGCAAATTAAAGGTGAAACAGTTTACAAAGTCACCGACGTGATCGACGTAACTATCGCCGAAGTCCGCATGGAAACCCGCAGCATTATCGCACGCCCTGTCGCCTGATAAGCTGTTCAATTGTCGGTCATTTCCTCTCAGGAGTGGCCGACAATCTCTCTTTTTACCCTCGCCACAAAATCATCACGTTTTCTCACAAATTCCCCTCTCCCTTCGCCCAAAATCGCCATAATTATCTACAGTAAAAGGGGGTTGTTATATTCGGTTACCTGAATTTTTATACGCTCGGTATTTTTTTCTGCCTGACTCGTTTTATTATAAGAAAACAGGGAAAAACAATAAGTTCACTTCGGTTTTGCCGCTGTTTCAAAACGGAAAAGTCGACTGCAAATGAATAATTTGTGCGCTAATGAACAGCTGCGGGAGAAAACATGATGGACGATCTGGAGCAGAATTTGCTGTTTCGTTACATGGGGACGCACAGCCCCTGGTGGCGCTTGTCAGCTGACAGCAATGCTCTGCACCTGGCCACCAGCGAAAATGCCGACGTTACGCAGGTGGTGGCGCTGGACGACGAGCAGGCCGATCTTATCCGTCAGTTAACCGTGATTACCTCCAGTATTTCCATGTCGCTCTCTCTGTACGGGGAAGAGGTGCCGGTCCATCTGGTGGGGCGCAAAATCACCCGCAACGAGTGGGCAGGCACCGCGTCGGCCTGGAACGATACCCCTTCCGTGGCCCGCGATCTGGCTCAGGGACTCTCTTTTGCGGAACAGGTTGTTTCAGAGGCCAACTCCGTCATCGTTATTCTCGATCAGAACGGCAATATTCAGCGTTTTAACCGGCTGAGCGAAGAGTACACCGGGCTCAAAGAACATGAAGTGATTGGCCAGAACGTGTTTAAGTTGTTTATGAGCCGCAGCGAAGCGGCAGCCTCAAAACGGAATATTACCGGTTTCTTTCGCAACGGCAGCTCCTACGAAGTGGAACGCTGGATCAAAACGCGTAAGGGGCAACGGTTGTTTCTGTTCAGAAACAAATTTGTTCATAGCGGCAGCGGTAAAAATGAAATTTTCCTCATCTGTTCCGGTACCGACATTACCGAGGAACGCCGCGCGCAGGAGCGGCTGCGCGTGCTGGCCAATACCGATACCATCACCGGTTTGCCAAACCGCAATGCCATTCACGAACTGATTTCTGACGCCATCGCCACCCGCGGCGATACGCAGGTTGGCGTGGTGTATCTCGATCTGGATAACTTTAAAAAGGTCAACGATGCCTACGGGCATATGTTTGGCGATCAGCTGTTACAGGCTGTCGCGCTCGCCATTTTGAGTTGCCTGGAAGAGGGCCAGGTGCTGGCCCGGCTTGGCGGTGATGAGTTTATCGTCATGGCCACCCATACCTCTCAGGGGTCTCTGGAGGCGATGGCGTCCCGTATTTTGACTCGCCTGCGCCAGCCGTTCAGAATCGGTCTGATTGAGGTTTACACCGGCTGCTCGCTGGGGATTGCCCTCGCCCCGCAGCACGGTAACGACCGGGAAAGCGTCATTCGTAACGCCGATACCGCCATGTATACCGCGAAAGAGAACGGCCGCGGCAAGTTCTGCGTCTTCTCTCCCGAGATGAACCAGCGCGTGTTCGAGTATCTCTGGCTTGATACCAACCTGCGTAAAGCGCTGGATAACGATCAACTGCTGATCCACTACCAGCCTAAAATAACCTGGCGCGGAGAAATCAGAAGTCTGGAAGCGCTGGTCCGCTGGCAATCGCCGGAGCGCGGGCTGATCCCGCCGCTGGAGTTTATCTCTTATGCCGAGGAGTCGGGCCTGATCGTGCCGCTGGGCCGTTGGGTCATGCTGGATGTGGTTCGCCAGGTGGCGAAATGGCGCGACAAGGGGATTAACCTGCGCGTGGCCGTGAACGTCTCTGCGCGCCAGCTGGCCGACCAGACAATTTTCAGTGACCTGAAACAGGCGCTGAAGGATCTGAACTTTGAATACTGCCCTGTCGACGTTGAATTAACAGAAAGCTGTCTGATTGAGAACGAAGAGCTGGCGCTTTCGGTGATCCAGCAGTTCAGCCGGCTCGGGGCACAAATTCACCTCGACGATTTTGGTACCGGCTACTCGTCCCTTTCCCAACTGGCCCGCTTCCCCATTGATGCCATAAAACTCGATCAATCTTTTGTCAGGGACATTCATAAGCAATCCATCTCCCAGTCTCTGGTGCGCGCCATCGTCGCGGTGGCGCAGGCGCTGAACCTGCAGGTGATTGCCGAAGGGGTGGAAAATGCGAAAGAAGACGCCTTTCTGACCAAGAACGGCGTCAACGAACGGCAGGGTTTTCTGTTTGCTAAGCCGATGCCCGCTGCCGCATTCGAGCGATGGCTAAAACGATATCAAGCGCGTAAACAACGTTAACTGGCTTTACGCAAACCCGCCGCGTGATGGCGGTTTTGCAGCATCACCAGACGCTCCATGTAGGCGATATCTTTGGGCTCCAGGCAGAACGCCGCGTCAACCCAGTCTTCCGTGATGTCCATCAGTTCACTGCGAGGCAACTGCAGAACGCGCGTACGGGCGCGCAACATCGCCCTTACGCCATTCAATTTTGGCGCCAGCGTATCGATGAAGGTTCTGGCAGAGACATAGCTTTGTCCGGGTTCAAACAGCACATCCACCAGCCCGTGCTGTTCGTACCATTCCGCCGTATGGGACTCTCCTTTGTAGATGAGTTCCTCCGCCAGCTTCATGCCTGACCGGCGTGCCACCAGAGAGTATCCGCCCATCCCCGGGAACAAATTAAAGGCGATTTCAGGGAAACCTAAACGGGCATCGCGCTGCGCCAGGACAAAATGGTGCGCCAGCGCGGCCTCAAAGCCACCACCCAGAGCACTGCCTTCGACCATTGCCAGCGTAATGGCTCCTGTATCAAACCCCCGTGACGCGGCATGGACGCAATCAACGCAGGCGCGGGCATACGCCCGTAATGCTTCACGACGCCCGTTCTGCAGGCATTCGACGAAGAATTGTAAATCGCCGCCCACGTTGTACATTTCAGGTACCAGCGAACCGGTAACCCAAAAATCAACCGTAAAGCCGGACTGGCGAACCAGCCACGAAAAGTTCATGATCTCCTCGATTAACGCATGGTTGAAGCAAGGACGTGGCTGGGCTCGCAGCATCATCCAGACTGTGTGTCGTTCCGCCTCGTAATAGCCTGACAACTGGGTGAACCGTTCAGTATCGGTAAACAGTGTGCAGGTTGGCTGATTGATAACTGTCATAGTCTTATACCTCTTATAAAAAAGCGCCTTGCGCGCAGTTTTAGACTAATCCACTCACCCAACCTGCTTTATGAGGGGGAATAAATTTATCACTTCCGTTTATGTGATTTCGTTATTGCATTTTTTCCCTTCTCTTTTGATCCTAATTTCTGCATCATTGAAAATATTAACTTTTCGCGCCTGGGGTGAGATTATGTCTACTATTGATGCACAAGCTGTAGCACAACGTATTGATACCGTGCTGGATATCCTGGTGGCGGGCGATTATCACTCTGCTATTCGTAATCTGGAGATCCTGAAGTCTGAACTTCTTGCTCAGAATGGCGCTGACGTTGCGCCCGAAAACAGCCAGCCCAAAGCGCCGTGGGAAGTTTAAACCCACCGTTTCCGACTTCGTTTCGCTTTATTAAATGGATGCTATGAATTCCCGACAACAACTCATTTTGCAGATGGTCATTGACCAGGGGCGCGTCAGCGTAGTCGATCTCGCCAAAACCACTGGCGTTTCTGAAGTCACCATCCGTCAGGATCTTAATCTGCTGGAAAAACAGAGCTACCTGCGTCGCGCACACGGGTATGCTGTCCCGCTGGACAGCGATGACGTTGAGACGCGTATGATGAATAACTACGCGCTGAAACGTGAGCTGGCGGAATTTGCCGCATCGTTAGTGAACAATGGCGAGACTGTCTTTATTGAAAACGGCAGCAGTAATGCCCTTCTGGCGCGCACGCTTGCCGATCAGAAAGACGTGACCATTATCACTGTCAGTAGCTATATCGCGCATTTGCTTAAAGAGACGCGGTGCGAGGTGATTCTGCTGGGCGGTATTTACCAGAAAAAAAGTGAAAGCATGGTCGGCCCGCTGACCCGCCAGTACGTCCAGCAGGTCCATTTCAGTAAGGCCTTTATCGGCATTGATGGCTGGCAACCGGAAACGGGCTTTACCGGCCGGGATATGATGCGCTCTGACGTCGTGAACGCGGTACTGGAAAAAGAGTGTGAAGCCATTGTGCTCACGGATAGCTCAAAATTTGGCGCCGTTCACCCTTACACCATGGGGCCCGTTTCCCGCTTTAGCCGCGTTATTACTGACGATCGTTTAAGCGAAGCGCACCGGAATAAAATGGAAGATGACGGTCTCATCGTCAATATTATTAAAACCACAGCCTGATTTCCCTCCGCGCCCAAATTTCGGGCGCGCATGTTGTTCTTTCTCTGAGAAGATTCTTAACCCTGCTTTAAGAGTTTTTACCTGTTTAACCTGACGTAAAGTCGTAAAATTACTGTTAGCGATATAACAGGAAGTGACTATCACCTGCGTGATGACGTAACACCTGCGCGACCAGCTTTCACGGATAACAGTATTAAGTATTCGATTCGTCTATACTTAACGTGTACATCTTTCCGTGAATCGATAATTCAGGAGAAAGTATTATGACCTTAACCAGCAAAAAATTAGCCGCCGCTGTTCTGGCAATCACTGTAGCAATGTCCCTGAGCGCATGCTCTAACTGGTCTAAACGTGACCGTAACACCGCGATTGGTGCCGGTGCTGGTGCTCTCGGTGGTGCAGTATTAACAGATGGTAGTACGCTGGGTACATTAGGTGGCGCTGCTGTCGGTGGTATTATCGGTCACCAGGTTGGCAAATAATTACTCTATAAGCCTTCCCCGATATTGCGATATTTGAACGCATTTCAGGTCTGACTTACGCACGTATATAAACCGAGCCACGGCAATTGCCGTGGCTCATTTATTTTAACCGCCCGCCAGTTTGACTTTCATGCCTTTGGCTTCGAGCAGAGACTTTATTAGATCGCGCTTATCGCCCTGGATTTCAATAATGCCGTCTTTCACTGCGCCACCGCAGCCACATTTCTTTTTCAACTCGGCCGCCAGCGTTGTCAGTGCAGCATCATCCAGGTCAATACCCGTGATAAGGCAGACCCCTTTACCTTTTCGTCCGCTGGTTTGACGCTGGATGCGAACGATGCCGTCCCCCTTCGGACGCTCCACTTTCGTTTTCGGTTCGTCTATGCGTCCGCTCTCGGTTGAGTAGACCAGACGACTGTTGGAATCGGTCATTGTGCCCCCTTCTTCAACGATGCGTTGATGGCCTTCAGCGCCTCAGCCGGATTTGCAGACTGAGTTACCGGACGCCCGATGACCATGTAGTCTACGCCTGCTGCCAGCGCCTGCTCAGGGGTCATAATGCGGCGCTGATCGCCAACGTCGCTGCCTGCGGGACGGATCCCTGGGGTGACGAGTTTGAAATCCTGACCCAGTGCAGACTTGAAACGTACAGCTTCCTGCGCCGAGCAGACGACACCGTCAAGACCGCACTGTTGCGTCAGACGCGCAAGACGCTCAGCCTGTTCCGCAGGTGACAACGTCACACCGAGATCGCGTAAATCACTTTCGTCCATACTGGTCAGCACAGTCACCGCAATCAGTAATGGCGCATCGTTGCCGAACGGCACGAGCGCTTCACGGGCGGCCGTCATCATTCTTGCCCCACCCGACGCATGAACGTTGACCATCCAGACGCCCAGATCTGCAGCTGCAGCGACGGCATGCGCCGTGGTATTCGGGATATCGTGGAATTTAAGGTCAAGGAAAACGTCAAAGCCGCGCTGTTGCAGATCGCGGACTATTTGCGGTCCAAACAGCGTGAACATCTCTTTGCCAACTTTCAGGCGGCAATCGCGAGGGTCGATACCGTCGACAAACGCCAGTGCGGCGTCACGCTTATTGTAGTCAAGCGCAACAACAACAGGAGAATCGGTAATTACGCGGGAAGTGGAGGATGTAACAGACGTCATGACCAGCCCTTTTCGTCTATGGGCGCGCAGCGGCGCGGAACAGATAAACGGCGAGCATTCTACCTGCCGGCGCTGCAAATTGACAGGATCCATTTGCGCCCTCTGCTAAGCCGACAAACCGCACGGAGCCAGAAGAGGTGTTAAAGCCATTAGTATGTTGTAACTAAAATAATGCGTTTTAAAAAATTACTGCCCGTCGAGGCCACGAATAGGCTTAATGGTGGACCAGGCACGGCATGATGGACAATGCCAGTAGAGCGTATAGGCGGTGAAACCACATTTCTGGCAACGATAGCGCGGCTTACTGCGCACCTGCTCGCCGACCATGTCGCGCAGGACCATCAGGCTCTCTTTCGCGCGCCCTTCTTCAGCATCGTTCAGGTGGTAATCCATCAGCTTGTGGAAAACCCGCATGGTCGGATGACGCTGCAGCTGACGGGTAATATAGACCTGGGCAGTATCACTCCCCTCATACTGCTCAACCACGTCGGAAAGCATCAGTTCCGCGGTCGCGCCGGTATTCTCTTCCACACAGCGACGCAGGAAGGCCACCCACTCCTCCTGCTTGCCCAGCTGTTGGTAGCAGGTTTGCAGCATCTCCAGCGTTTCACTGACCAGCTCTTTGTCCTGGTCGATCACCCGCAGCAGGCTTTCAACGGCTTTGGCGTAGTCACCTTTCGCCATAAAGACACGCCCCATCATGATGGAGATGCGCGCGCTGTTGCGGTCTGCGGCGGCCCCTTTCTTCAGCAACGCCATGGCTTTGTCCATGTCGTCATTGCCCATCTGCTGAAGGGCAAGCTCGCAGTAGAAATGGGCTATCTCAACGCGCTGCTTGTCTTTACCCAGCTTCACCAGACGTTCGGCCGTATCAATGGCTTTCTGCCAGTCGCTGGTGGCCTGATATATTTGCAACAGCTGCTGCAGCGCGCCGATGCGGAAATCCGTTTCATCCACCAGTTGCGAGAACATATCTTCAGCGCGATCGTAGAGCCCTGCGGCCATATAATCCCGCCCCAGTTGTTGTACGGCGAGGAGGCGTTGCTCGTAGGTCAGGGAGGCGCTTTCCATCAGGGTCTGGTGGATACGAATGGCGCGATCGACCTCGCCGCGCGAGCGGAACAGGTTGCCTAAGGTGAGATGCGCTTCAACGGTCCCGGTATCCTCTTTCAGCATGTCGAGGAACAGGTCTACCGCTTTGTCCTGTTGATTACTCAGAAGGAAGTTCACCCCCGCCACGTAGTCGCGGGAGAGACGATTGGCCTCATCCTGTTTTGTTTGTTGCGCACTTCTGCGGCCCATGTACCAGCCATAGGCTGCGGCGACAGGCAGAAGCAGAAACAACAACTCCAGCATCGTCGATTATTCCTTCACGACCGGCACACCAGAGCTTTCCGGCACGTCGGACGCAGGCGCAATGTTATTTTCGAGTCGTTTAATTTTACGTTCAGCGCGCGCAAGAGAGACACGGACTTTCAACCAGAACAGACCGCAAACCAGCCAGCCGATGGCAAAGCCCGCAGCAAATAAGACCGCCAGCAGGCTGGACACGCGATACTCGCCCTGAGCCAGCAGATAGTTAAACGTCACCTGTTGATCGTTTTGTGCACCCAATGTGACTGAAATGACAAAAATCGCCAAGACCAGTAAGAAAATGAGTAAATATTTCACATTACTTCCCGTTATGTGGTTCAAGCGAATAAAGTGTGTTCAACTCACCGCAATCAGCCTTATAAACTACCATTTTAGTGACGGGCGCGAAACGGAAAAAGTGACGCGCCAGTCATGGATTTATGGGCATAATACGGAATATCAACCGTCAGGCGTCGTTTTGCTCCCGTTCAGCTATTTCTTGTTTCTCTTCTGGCGGTGGCGTAAGCGGCCCGCAGAAGCGTTCAGCAAGCCAGGTCGCCAGCGTCACCAGCATCCATGAGAGAAGCGTAGCGACGACCAGGTCCCGTGGCCAGTGCATCCCCAGCAGTAAGCGGCTCCCCATCACCCCTGTTGCCCAGACCAGCAGAATCGCGATGGTGACCGTCCGGCGTCGTGGCCAAAGCAGCCCGACCCCCAGTAATGCCCAGCTGGCCGCAAACATGGTGTGACCGGAAGGAAACGCGAACCCGGTCTCTTTTTGCCAGTGTTTACGCAAGAACCTTGGGATATCCTGCTGTTCCGAAAGCTGTTCCTTTACCAGCGCCCCGCGATCTTTACGCTTTAAAGTGTAGAACTCATCGACAGGAATATGATGTGCTTTTTCCAGCCAGACGACAAAAGGTCGCGGCTCCTGAACGCGATCTTTTACCCAGGACTTAACGCCCTGACCAATAACGATCGCTCCCGCGAGGATCGCAAACAGCATCAGCGCCGCGCGCAGACGAAAGCGCAGGCACCACAGGAACCAGGCACAGAGAAGCACATGAGTAATAATTCCCCACGGCTGGGTCACCGTCTCCGTAATCCAGTATAACGTTTTCAGCCACGCGGTATTGTGCCCGGGCTGCCACATCCAGCCTGAAACCCATACGGCCAGAGGCATAATCAGTAAAATGGCCGCACCTGCTGCCGTACGTCTGGCGATTGAAAGCATGTCTTCTCCTTTTTCGCTAAGCGTCACAATCATAACTGAAATTTATCCGCCGGGTGGAGATGTCGGATCGTGCGTTTAACGTTCATATAGCGTGGCGCCCATTAGGCGAACATGCCGGGCTTGTGGCAAAATGAACAGATACAGAAAGTAAAACAGGGCCAGGACACGAAACGTGTCAGCCTACTCTGGAGAATCACATGCAGCTTAAACGTGTGGCAGAAGCCAAACTGCCAACCCCATGGGGCGATTTCCTGATGGTCGGATTTGAAGAACTGGCAACCGGACAGGATCATGTCGCACTGGTTTATGGCGACATTTCAGGGCAGACGCCGGTGCTGTCCCGTGTACATTCGGAGTGTCTTACCGGCGATGCACTGTTCAGCCTGCGCTGTGATTGTGGTTTCCAGTTGGAAGCGGCCCTCTCTCATATTGCTGAAGAAGGCCGTGGTGTGCTGCTTTATCACCGTCAGGAAGGCCGCAATATTGGTCTGTTGAATAAAATCCGCGCTTACGCGCTTCAGGACCAGGGCTACGATACGGTTGAAGCGAATCATCAACTCGGTTTCGCCGCTGATGAGCGTGATTTCACCCTGTGTGCCGATATGTTCAAACTGCTGGGCGTGGATGAAGTTCGGCTGCTGACCAACAACCCCAAAAAAGTGGAGATCCTGACCGAAGCGGGGATCAACATTGTCGAGCGTGTTCCGCTGATTGTCGGCCGTAACCCGAAAAACGCCCACTATCTCGATACCAAAGCCGCCAAGATGGGCCATCTTCTGAAAGAGTGATGTAAAAAAGCCCGGCACAGGCCGGGCTCATTTCATCAGTCCAGCATCTTACGAATCACATAATGTAAAATGCCGTCGTTCTGGTAATAGGTCAACTCGGTGGCCGTATCAATACGACACCGGCATTCTACCACCTCGGTTTTCCCGTCTGCCCGCGTTAATTTCACCGGCACCGTTTTCCCCGGCGCCAGGTTTTGCAGCCCGCTGATGTCAATCTGCTCTTCCCCCGTCAGGCCCAGGGTTTTGCGCGTCACGCCCTGCGGGAACTCAAGCGGCAGGATCCCCATGCCAATCAGATTCGACCGGTGAATACGTTCGAACGATTCCGCGATAACCACGCGCACGCCAAGCAGGCGCGGACCTTTCGCTGCCCAGTCACGGCTTGAGCCAGAACCGTACTCTTTCCCGGCGATCACCGCCAGCGGCGTACCTTGCTGCTGATATTTGACGGCCGCGTCATAAATCGAAACGACTTCCGTTCCCGGCAGAAGACGCGTCATGCCCCCTTCCACACCCGGTACCATTTCATTACGAATACGGATGTTAGCAAACGTGCCGCGCATCATGATTTCATGGTTACCACGGCGCGAACCGTAGGAGTTAAAATCACGGCGCTCTACGCCACGGCTTTGCAGATAGCGGCCTGCAGGGCTATCGGCTTTGATACTCCCCGCCGGAGAGATATGGTCAGTCGTGACAGAATCCCCCAGCATCGCCAGGATGCGCGCGCCGTGAATATCCTTGAGCGGCGCCGGCTCGGCCAGCATCTCATCAAAGAATGGCGACAGACGAATATAGGTCGAGTCATCCTGCCAGTCATAGGTATCCGAACCTGCAACGTTAATGGCTTTCCATTCCGGCGTGCCTTCAAAGACTTCCGCATACTCCTTGCGGAACATCTCGGTGGAGACCTTTTCAACGGCCAGCGCGATTTCCCGCGAAGACGGCCAGATATCTTTCAGATAAACAGGGTCATTCTTGCGATCGTGACCAATCGGATCGGTCACGAGATTGATATTCATATTCCCTGCCAGCGCATAAGCCACCACCAGCGGCGGCGAGGCAAGCCAGTTGGTTTTTACCAGCGGATGAATGCGCCCTTCAAAGTTACGGTTCCCGGAAAGCACAGCGCCAACCGTCAGGTCGCCCTGCTTAATCGCCGTTTCAATCGGCTCAGGCAGCGGACCGGAGTTACCAATACAGGTCGTACAGCCGTAGCCCACGAGGTTAAAGCCCAGCTCGTCAAGATACGGCGTCAGTTTGGCCTGGGCGAGGTAATCCGACACCACTTTGGAACCCGGTGCCAGCGAGGCCTTGACCCACGGCTGGGGTTTGAGCCCAAGCTCGACCGCTTTTTTTGCCAGCAAACCGGCAGCCATCAATACGCTGGGGTTCGACGTGTTGGTGCAGGAGGTAATGGCGGCAATCACCACCGCGCCGTCCGGAAGCTGATACTGATGACCGTTCAGAACATAGTCGACTGGACGATGGTCTTTCTTCGCCACGTTCACTTCCAGCTCATTGCTGGCGGTAAACGCTTTCGGCACATCGGTCAGTGCGACGCGATCCTGGGGACGTTTAGGCCCGGCGAGGCTCGCCTCTACCGTTCCCATGTCCAGCTCCAGCGTACTCGTAAATACTGGCTCATCACCAGGATTTCGCCACATACCCTGAGCTTTGGTATATGCCTCTACCAGCGCCACCTGCTCTTCACTGCGGCCACTGAGGCGCATATATTCCAGCGTGACGTCATCGATAGGGAAAAAGCCGCAGGTCGCGCCATATTCCGGCGCCATATTGGCGATGGTGGCGCGGTCAGCCAGCGGCAGCGAATCCAGTCCGTCTCCGTAGAACTCAACAAACTTGCCCACCACGCCGTGTTTACGCAGCATCTGAGTGACGGTGAGCACCAGATCGGTGGCGGTAATGCCTTCGGACAACTTGCCGGTCAGCTTGAAGCCCACCACATCAGGGATGAGCATTGAGACCGGCTGGCCGAGCATAGCGGCTTCCGCTTCAATACCGCCTACGCCCCAGCCCAGCACACCCAGACCGTTGATCATGGTGGTATGCGAGTCCGTGCCTACCAGCGTGTCCGGGTAAGCCACCCACTCTTTATCCTGTAATTCACTCCAGACGGCTTTACCCAGATATTCAAGGTTCACCTGGTGACAAATACCGGTTCCAGGCGGGACCACGCTAAACCGGCTGAACGCCTGCTGTCCCCACTTCAGAAAGACGTAGCGCTCGTGGTTACGCTCCATCTCCAGACGGACGTTCTCGCCAAAGGCATCGTCATCGCCGAAGTGATCTACGGTGACGGAGTGGTCAATGACAAGATCAACCGGGGAGAGTGGATTCACTTTTGCCGTGTCACCCCCGAGGCGCTTAACGGCCTCGCGCATGGCGGCTAAATCAACCACCGCAGGAACGCCGGTAAAGTCCTGCATCAGGACCCTTGCTGGGCGGTAGGCGATTTCTCTGTCGGCATGGGCATTCTTGAGCCACCCTGCCAGTGCCTGGATATCTTCGAGGGTAACGGAGTCACCATCCTGCCAGCGCAGGAGGTTTTCAAGTAAAACTTTCAATGACTTGGGTAAACGCGAAATGTCCCCAAGCGTTCTGGCAGCCAGCGGCAGGCTGTAGTAATGCCAGGTTTTATTTTCTGCCTGTAATGTGTCCTTACTGGCTTCGCGTAGGGTTAACGACATAAGCTCCTCCTTAATCACAGAGATGTCCCGACAATCATCAGGGCTGTAATTAAAGATAACACAAAGATGTCGTAACGTTTTGATAACAACCCAAATTGATAAATTTCGGACTGGTCCAGAAGGGAGGAAACAAAAAACCCCGCCGTAGCGAGGTTTTACAATTTAGCTTAGGGCCAGCCAGATGAGTTGGCTCCAGAACAGAATCGACACGGTAAAAACGCCGATCCATGACCAGTATTTGTGAGACGTCATGTTATTCATCATAGGGACACCAGGCATTATTTATAAAAAGTTCCGAGGTTTGTCCTCAGCGCTATATTGCTGATGTGTATTTATTAAAGAGTACAAAGGTGCAGAGTCTTATTCAGACTATTTGCATCGTTACGCAATAAACTAAATTATTGTTTTTTGGGTTCGTCTTCTGCGAACACATCAATAAACGCTTGCTGCTGCGGCGTCAGTTTCCAGGACGCGGGGACAACCGTCACCGGTGCTTTACGCCCTCTGTGGCCATTGTCACGATGCTGACACATCTGTTTCACCGAAGCTGTACGAACCGTCACTGCCATATTTAACCCCAATATTTCCAGGCCAGGAGAGCAACAGCCACCCAAAACAGGGCGGAGACGAGAAAGACCGCCAGCCAGGCTTTACGCTTGAGCGCAGGATCCCTTTGCGGTTCTTCACTTCCTGAAGGCATTGCTAACCTCATACAATCGACATCGCTTATCATTTAGGACCAAACAATTGGTACAATTAATCATCTGTTGAGATAAATCCTAAAGAAACTTTAGCCGAAAAGCCAGTGAATTTACGCATCGGGAGGTATGAAATATTCAATCTTTTGACCAGAAATAAATAATTGAAAAGAAAAATTTGCGAAGCCGTAAAATAGTTTCTACTTTTGTCGCCAATTCACGACATTAAAACCACACAAAATAAAAGGCTAATGACATTATATGGCAGGGAGGGTAGATGATGATAATTCTAATTTAGCTTTGAGGGGTTATTTCGGTATCTTTCCGCAGGGGAAAGATACCGGGAGTGATTATTTTGCCGGGAGTTTGATATCTTTAAACATCTCTTCAATATCTTCATTTGAGCGTAATGCAACGGCGGTATCCACCACATCACGCGTTAAATGCGGGGCAAAGCGCTGAATAAAATCATACATATAGCTACGCAGGAAAGTGCTGCGACGGAACCCAATTTTTGTGGTGCTATGGCTGAAAATATCGTGCGCATCAAGGCGTACCAGGTCAGGGTCTGACACCGGATCGACCGCCATGCTGGCGATAACGCCTACCCCCAGCCCCAGCCGGACATAGGTCTTAATCACGTCGGCATCGGTGGCGGTAAAGACAATACGCGGCGTTAATCCTGCCCGGTTAAACGCCGTATCAAGCTCCGAGCGCCCGGTAAAACCAAACGTGTAGGTCACTAAAGGATATTGCGCCAGCTCTTCGATCGTCACCGACCCTTTCCCCGCCAGCGGGTGATCAGGGGTGACCACAATGGAACGGTTCCAGTGGTAGCATGGAAGCATTACCAGATCGTCATACAGGTGCAGCGCCTCCGTTGCGATAGCAAAGTCCGCATTGCCCTTCGATACCGCCTCCGCAATTTGCGTTGGCGAGCCCTGATGCATATGCAGCGAGACGCGTGGATAACGCTCGATAAAGCCCTTAATCACCCCCGGAAGCGCATAGCGAGCCTGGGTATGCGTCGTGGCGATATACAGCGAGCCTTTATCCGGCCAGGTATGTTCCCCGGCCACAGACTTAATCGCATCGACTTTGGAGAGGACTTCCCGCGCAATACGGATGATTTCCTGCCCTGCAGGCGTCACCTGTGTCAGGTGCTTACCGCTGCGGGCAAATATCTGGATACCTAACTCGTCCTCCAGCATACGAACTTGTTTGCTGATACCCGGTTGCGAGGTATACAAACCCTCGGCGGTAGAAGAGACGTTAAGGTTGTGATTCACCACCTCAACGATATAACGAAGCTGCTGTAATTTCATGCCAGACCATCCGATTTAGCGCATGCGGTCAATCGCTTAAGACGATTTAATAATAAGAAACAGGTTAACTATAACCACTATATCATTTATAGCCTGACTGTATAGTACGGAACAAAAAATAATAACAAGGCAATAAAAAAGGGCCGGAAAGCCGGCCCTTTTGCAGGTAAGTTACGGTAAGGGAAGATTATTTCTTGCCTTCAACCCATTTGCCATCGACAAAGAAGGCTGACCATCCGGTCGCTTTACCCTCTTTCTCTGCCGCCACATACTGCTGCTTCGTTTTACGGCTAAAACGTACCACGGTTTTGTTGCCTTCCGGATCCTGCTGAGGCGCATCGGCCAGGTAACGCAGTTTCTCAGGCAGACGATCGCGGAAACGGTGTAACTCTTCCACCAGCGGCGCGCGAGTTTCGCGCGATTTCGGGAACGTGTTGGCTGCAAGGAAAACCCCTGCAGCGCCATCACGCAGCACGAAATAGGCATCGGATTTCTCACACGGTAACTCTGGCAGCGGAACCGGGTCTTCCTTCGGCGGAGCCACTTCACCGTTACGCAGAATTTTGCGCGTGTTTTTACACTCGTCGTTGGTGCAGGCCATGTACTTCCCGAAACGCCCCATTTTCAGGTGCATTTCAGAACCACACTTCTCGCACTCTACAATCGGACCGTCATAGCCTTTAATGCGGAACTCACCCTCTTCGATCTCATAGCCGTCACACGTTGGGTTATTACCGCAGACGTGCAATTTACGTTTTGGATCGATCAGGTAGCTGTCCATTGCCGTGCCGCATTTTTTGCAGCGGCGTTTGGCTCGCAGGGCGTTGGTTTCTGCATCATCACCTTCCAGCACGTTGAGAACTTCATTCTCAGGCACCAGGTTGATGGTGGTTTTGCAGCGCTCTTTGGGCGACAGCGCATAGCCGGAGCAGCCGAGGAATACACCTGTTGTTGCGGTGCGGATCCCCATCTTGCGGCCACAGGTTGGGCAGTCGATGCTGGTCAGGACCATCTGGTTAGGCAGCATGCCGCCCTCTTCCGGATCCTTCTCCGCTTTTTCAAGCTGGTCGGTGAAGTCACTGAAGAAGCTATCGAGTACTTTTTTCCACTCTGCCTGATGGCTGGCAACCTGGTCGAGGCTGTCTTCCATTTGCGCGGTGAAATCGTAGTTCATCAACTCGCGGAAGTTGGCTTCCAGGCGGTCGGTGACGATCTCCCCCATTTTTTCCGCATAGAAACGACGGTTTTCAACACGTACGTAACCACGGTCCTGAATCGTCGAGATGATGGACGCGTAGGTTGACGGACGGCCAATACCGCGTTTTTCCAGCTCTTTTACCAGCGAGGCTTCGCTAAAGCGCGCAGGTGGTTTGGTGAAGTGCTGAGCCGGGATCAGCTCGACCAGAGACAGTTCGTCCCCTTTGTTCACCGCAGGCAGCGTCCGGTCTTCATCACCTTTACGCAGCGCGGGCATCACTTTCGTCCAGCCGTCGAAGCGCAGGATGCGACCGCGCGCCTTGAGACGGAAATCCCCCGCGCCGACGGTCAGCGTGGTGGAATCGTACTGCGCTGGCGTCATCTGACACGCCACGAACTGACGCCAGATCAGCTGATACAGCTTCTGCGCGTCCGCTTCCATATCCTTCAGCGATTCGGCTAACACAGAGACATCAGAAGGACGAATTGCTTCGTGCGCTTCCTGGGAATTTTCTTTGCTGGCGAACTGGTTGGCTGTTTCCGGCAGGTATTTCTTGCCGAAATTGTCACTGATATAGCCACGCACCATGTTAACCGCATCCTGGCTCAGGTTAGTTGAGTCAGTACGCATATAGGTGATGTAACCCGCTTCATACAGGCGCTGGGCCATCATCATGGTTTTCTTCACGCCGTAACCCAGACGGGTACTTGCCGCCTGTTGCAGCGTGGAGGTAATAAACGGCGCCCCAGGCTTACTGCTGGTCGGTTTATCTTCTCGTTCCAGTACCTGATAGCGTGCTTTTTCCAGCAGCGCGACAGCGGCCATGGTCTGGTCGCGGTTTTCAGGACGGAAAGGCTTGTCGTTCTGATGGCTGACCTGCAGCGGCAGTGCATCACCGCCCGGCGTGGTCACATTGGCATCGACTTCCCAGAACTCTTCTGGCACGAAGGCTTTAATTTCGCGTTCACGCTCAACGACCAGACGCACGGCGACGGATTGCACGCGACCGGCGGACAGGCCACGGGCAATCTTCTTCCACAGCAGCGGAGAGACCATATAACCCACAACGCGGTCCATAAAGCGACGCGCCTGCTGCGCGTTGACACGGTCGATATTCAGCTCGCCCGGCTTTTCAAACGCCTGACGAATCGCATTCTTTGTAATTTCGTTAAACACTACACGGCTGTAGCGTTTGTCATCACCCCCGATCACTTCCCGCAGGTGCCATGCAATGGCCTCCCCTTCGCGGTCAAGGTCGGTTGCGAGATAGATATGGTCTGCTTTTTCAGCAAGCTGCTTCAGTTCGTTAACGACTTTTTCTTTTCCTGGCAGCACTTCATAGTGTGCATCCCAGTTATGCCATGGGTTAACACCCATGCGGTTGACAAGCGCGCTACGTTCATCCTTTTTAGGCTTTTTAGCCCCTTTGGTGGAGGTAGAGTCTGCGCTCTTTTTGCTGGCTGAGCCACTGGTCGGCAAATCGCGGATATGACCGACGCTGGACTTAACCACGTAGTCATTACCCAGATACTTATTGATCGTTTTGGCTTTTGCCGGGGACTCAACGATGACGAGAGCTTTACCCATATTCACCTTTACCTAATTTAATTCTTCCAGGAATACGCCGCACGTTGATTTCCCTTCCGCTGACGACGAGCCAATGATATTGCGACTGCGTCAGGAGATATCAACCCCTTTGTCTTACCGGGCATCAAAGAAAACACGCCCAGGTGATTGAGTTCTCGGGTATTTTTCTCACATCTCGTGTAATTCGTGACGAATTCCCGGTCGAATGTCAAGCAATTCTGTTGCCAGAATGACGAAAGCGCACACTCTACCTGATAAAATTCGTTACGCAACTTTATTAGCATGCAAAAGCAAATCCTGCCAGCCACGCCCCCGCACCTTATCCCCTCACAATACAGGGAAAATTTGCCCCCAAAGCGCCCCCGGCGTAGACTATTGTCACTGTTTAAGGAGTGGATTATGCAGAATACGACCCAACCCATTGACCGAGCCTCTCTGCTTATCGAAGCAAACAAGCTTATCCGTGACCATGAAGACACGCTGGCGGGCATTGAAGCCACCGGCGTAGAGCAGCGTAATGGCGTGCTGGTGTTCAGCGGTGAATACTTCCTTGACGAACAGGGGTTACCGACCCCGAAAAGCACCGCCGTGTTTAACATGTTTAAATACCTGGCGCATACGCTTTCAGAGAAATATCACCTGGTCGATTAACGCAAAACGCGAGGCACAAGCCTCGCGTTTTTGTTTACAGCAGCGGTTTCTGCCCGCGTTGTAGCCAGCGGAGCAACAGGCGGTCCGCACTCTCTGCCGCGCTGTTGGTAAAGCGGTCAAGCAGTCGCTTACGCTGGGTAAAGCGCACCCCAACCAGCTCACGGCCGTCCATCAGGTTGAGCAGCAGATCGTCACTGGTGCCAACGGCATCCACCAGCCCTTTCTCCAGCGCCTGGACGCCATACCAGTGCTCACCCGTTGCCACCTGTTCGATATCCAGCGTTGGGCGCATACGGTGCACAAAATCTTTAAACAGGTGATGCGTTTCATTGAGATCCTCACGGAATTTTTGACGCCCTTCTTCCGTGTTTTCCCCGAGCAGCGTCAGGGTACGTTTGTACTGACCCGCCGTGTGAAGTTCGATATCAATCTCTTTATTTTTCAGGAAGCGGTTAAAGTTCGGGATTTGCGCGACCACGCCGATCGAGCCAATAATGGCGAACGGCGCGGCAACAATGTTATCCGCCACGCAGGCCATCATATAGCCACCGCTCGCCGCCACTTTATCCACGGCCACGGTCAATGGGATCTGTTTTTCACGCAAACGCTGCAGCTGCGACGCCGCCAGCCCGTAACCGTGAACCACGCCACCCGGGCTTTCAAGACGCACGACAACCTGATCCTGCGGTGTCGCCACGGCCAGCACGGCAGTGACCTCTTCGCGCAAAGACGCGACTTCATGCGCATCCATGCTGCCTTTAAAATCGAGCACATAAACCCGTGGAATGACCTTATCCTGCAGTGCATTGAGCTTAGCTTTTGCCTTCGCCGCTTTGGCTTCCTGTTTATGCTTTTTCTTCTGCGCTTTATGCCACAGTTTCTGTTGATGCGTATCCAGCAGCGCCAGAGACATCTCTTCCTGCATCTCTTGATACTGCTCGCTCAGGCGGGTGATGCGTAACTCCCCACGCTGACGCTTGCGCTGCGTCAGGTTAACAATCAGAACGGCAACCACCGCAATGGCAATCACCACCGTTGCGATTTTGGCCAAAAACAACCCATATTGAGAAAGTAATTCCACGCGTTCCACCTTGATTTAACCACGAATCTTTCACGGCAGTGTACAACAGCCCTGCCCATGCGTCTCGCTCGTGACATTACCTCTGCGAGCCGCCTTCAGGAATCCCCGGTCTGGAGTTTAAATATTTGCAAATTGTTAATTTTACAGTAATGCGTCCTGTAGACTGATTGAATTCTCATGCTAATTCGGGCATAAAGCCGAAAAGTCATAAAAGAAGGCGTCTTTGAATCACTGTGCGCCGAGGAGTCACCGTGCATTATCAACCGCAAAAAAATCTGCTGCAGAACCGCATCATCCTTGTCACCGGGGCCAGCGATGGGATTGGCCGTGAAGCGGCGCTGACCTACGCTGAGTATGGCGCGAGCGTCATCCTGACCGGCCGTAACGAAGAAAAACTGAAAGGGGTGGCGCAGGAGATTGAAGCCGCAGGTGGCCTTCCTGCCCGCTGGTACACGCTGGATCTGCTCACCTGTACCCCCGCCACATGTCAGGAGCTGGCTCACCGCATCAGCACGCACTACCCGCGACTGGACGGCGTACTGCACAATGCCGGTTTGCTTGGAGAGGTTCGCCCGATGGATGAACAGGATCCCGCAATCTGGCAGGAGGTCATGCAGGTCAACGTCAACGGGACGTTTTTCCTGACCCAGGCACTGCTTCCTTTATTACTCAAATCGGATTCTGGCTCACTGGTGTTCACCTCTTCCAGCGTTGGCCGGGAGGGGCGCGCGAACTGGGGCGCCTATGCCGTATCAAAATTCGCGACCGAAGGCATGATGCAGGTACTGGCGGAGGAGTATCAGAGCCGTCATCTGCGCGTAAACTGCATTAATCCGGGTGGAACGCGCACCAAAATGCGCGCCAGCGCCTTCCCGAGTGAAGATCCGCAGAAGCTGAAAACCCCGGCCGATATCATGCCGCTTTATCTCTGGCTGATGGGTGACGACAGTCGCCGCAAAACCGGGATGACCTTTGACGCCCAGCCGGGCCGTAAGCCGGGAATTTCGCAATGAGTGAAGAACGCCATCAGCAACGCCAGCAGCGGCTGAAAGAACAGGTTGACGCTCGCATCGCGGCCGCGCAGGACGAGCGCGGGATCGTCATCGTTTTTACCGGCAACGGTAAAGGAAAAACCACCGCCGCGTTTGGTACCGCCACCCGTGCGGTCGGACACGGGCAGAAAGTCGGCGTTATCCAGTTTATTAAAGGCGAGTGGCCCAACGGTGAGCGCAACTTGCTTGAGCCTCACGGCGTAGAGTTTCAGGTAATGGCGACCGGGTTTACATGGAACACCCAGAACCGGGAAACCGATACCGCAGCCTGTCTCGCCGTCTGGGAGCACGCGAAAAGAATGCTGGCCGATCCCACACTGAATATGGTTCTGCTGGATGAGATCACCTACATGGTCGCCTACGACTATCTGCCGCTGGACGCCGTACTGACGGCCCTCAAGAACCGGCCTGTCCATCAGACGGTCATCATCACGGGGCGCGGCTGTCATCGGGATATTCTGGAGCTGGCCGATACCGTCAGCGAACTGCGTCCGGTAAAGCATGCCTTTGACGCAGGTATCAAAGCGCAAATAGGGATTGATTACTAAAAAAAAGCCCGGTCACTGTGACCGGGCTTCTGTTTTTAACCGTTGTTATTGCGGCTGCCGGCGCGGCGATTACTGTTCACCTGGCTATGACGTTTCACCGCACGACGGATCTGATTCGCCTTCATGCGACGACGATCTTTCTCCACCGCCACCTTCGAGGTGGTTTCTGGCGTCAGGCCGACCAGCTCACGAAGATAGTTCGTTTGCGTCAGATCCAGTTCAGTATACCCCCCACGAGGCAGACCTTTTGGCAGCAGAATATCACCGTAGCGAACGCGGATCAGACGGCTAACCTGGACGCCGACCGCTTCCCAAAGACGACGCACCTCGCGGTTACGGCCTTCGGTCAGGGTTACGTTGTACCACTGGTTAATGCCTTCCCCACCGGTAAATTTGATGGTTTTGAACGCCGCAGGACCGTCTTCCAGCTGAACGCCACGCGACAGATCGCGTAGTTTATTTTCATCAACCTGGCCAAAGACACGCACGGCGTATTCACGTTCCACTTCACGGCTTGGGTGCATCAGACGGTTTGCCAGCTCACCGTCGGTGGTAAACAGCAGCAGACCGCAGGTGTTCACGTCCAGACGACCGACGGCAATCCAGCGAGCGCCACGCAGTTTTGGCAGACGGTCAAACACCGTCGGGCGACCTTCCGGGTCGTTGCGGGTGCACAGCTCGCCTTCCGGCTTATAGTAAGCCAGCACACGGCAGATCTGCTCAGCGGACTCTTTCACGGAGATAAGATGACCGTCGATACGGATCTTCAGCCCCGGTACGATTTCTACGCGGTCACCCAGCGTGGCGATTTTACCGTCCACACTCACGCGGCCCGCTTCAATAATGGCTTCGATTTCACGGCGCGAGCCGTGGCCGGCACGCGCCAGCACTTTCTGTAACTTCTCGCTCATTGAGCTTCCTCAGGTGTCGCCTTCACAGGCGTCGAATCAGGTCAAAAAAGGGCCGCGCCCTGCTTTGATGGCCGCGTAGTATATCTGCTTATACCATTACAAGAAAGGCTTTACGTCGCCCACGCCTTCACGAATCACTTCCGGCGTGTCTTCGGTTAAGTCGACCACGGTGGTTGGCTGTTGTCCGAGATAGCCACCGTGAATAATCAGCTCAACGATCTTCTCCAGACGATCTTTAATCTCTTCCGGATCCGACTCGGTAAACTCACTTCCCGGCAGCATCAGTGAGGTCGAAAGCATCGGCTCGCCGAGGGTTTCCAGCAGCGCCTGCGCAATCGGGTTCGACGGCACGCGCATGCCGATGGTTTTACGTTTTTCCTGCAACAGACGACGCGGTACTTCTTTGGTCCCTTTCAGGATGAAGGTGTAATTACCCGGCGTGTTGTTCTTGATCAGGCGAAACGCCACGTTATCGACATAAGCATAGGTCGACAACTCAGAGAGATCGCGACACATAAGGGTAAAGTTATGGCCGTCCGGCAGCTGGCGAATACGGCAAATACGCTCCATCGCCCCTTTATCTTCAATTTTGCAGCCCAGCGCATAGCCTGAATCGGTTGGGTAGACAATCACGCCGCCTTTGCGGACGATCTCCACGGCCTGATTAATCAGGCGCGGCTGCGGGTTATCCGGATGGATATAGAAAAACTGACTCATACTTCCCTCTCTTCAATTTGCTGCGGCTGTTCCCAGAGCTGCCAGACCGGCTCAACGCCTGCGGGCAACCAGAGCTTGCGCCCCAGTTCAATCCAGGCGCAGGGCTGATGGAAATCAGACCCCTGCGACCCAAGCAGGCCGAACTGACGCGCATAGGTCGCGAGCTGCGCACGCTCATTGGGCGCCTGCTGACACTGGGCGACTTCCATCGCTTCCCCACCGCATTCGGCAAAGTGCGCCAGCAGCCTTTTCAGCCATTTAGCAGAAAGATTATACCGCCCCGGATGGGCCAGCACGGCCTTACCGCCAGAATGATGAATCACATCAATAGCTTGTTTTATTGTACACCACTGCGGCGGAACGTATCCGGTTTTCCCCCGTGCAAGATACTTTTTAAAGACATCCGCCATCGTCGTGGCCTTGCCTGCTTCAACCAGAAAACGGGCGAAATGGCCGCGCGTGACCGCCCCGCCGTTCGCCAGTTTCTGCGCGCCTTCCAGCGCGCCCGGAATATGCGCCTTTTCCAGCCGCTCGCCGATCATCTCAGCACGCTGATGACGGCGTGCTTTTTGTTCTTGCAAAAAGGCCCGAAGTGCCGGATGGTCTATATCGATGTTCAGGCCAACTATATGAATTTCGTGGTTTTCCCAGACCGTCGAGATCTCGACGCCAGGCACCAGATTCAGCGCCAGTCCGCTGCGGGCAATCTCGGCGCGCGCGGCCGGGATGGCATCTGTCGTATCGTGATCGGTTATCGCCAGCGTGCCGACGCGCATTTCAACGGCACGATGAACCAGATCTTCGGGTGTCAGCAGGCCATCAGAGGCCTGAGTATGGCTGTGTAAATCATAAATAATCGCGTAGGTGGTATCGCTCAAAGCACTTCCCATAACAGGTTGGAGACATCCGAAACCACCATGATACCGACTTAAAACGAAATTCTGAAATCAAGGGTTGACAACACGCCATCGAACTAGTTAACTAGTACGCAAGTTCACACGAGAAAGGTATCTGAAAATGACAGCACATTGCACTCTGCACGGTTGGTGGCGTACTTCCTGATTATCGGGCAGTGTCACGCGTCTGCGAAATGCAAACAGATACCCAGCCCGCGACTAAGCGGGCTTTTTTTTGAACAGAAAATGAGAACACAATAATGCAAACAGCCAAACCACACCTCGAACTGCTGACCTGCGAGGCGGTCTATCGTCACAACCCTACCGCGCTGTTTCATCAGGTTTGCGGTGCCCGTCCGGCAACACTGCTGCTGGAGTCAGCGGATATCGACAGCAAGGACGATCTGAAGAGTCTGCTGCTGGTCGACAGCGCGCTGCGTATTACGGCGTTAGATAGCACCGTAACCATCAAAGCGCTGTCTGAGAATGGTGCGTCATTGCTGCCATTGCTGGATGCCACTCTGCCTGCCGGCATTGAAAATGAACGTCATCCAGAAATGCGTATTTTGCACTTCCCGCCAGTCAGCCAGCTGCTGGATGAAGACGCGCGCCTCTGTTCCCTGTCCGTCTTTGATGCCTTCCGCCTGCTACAGAATCTGGTCACGGTACCGGAAGATGAACGCGAGGCGATGTTCTTCGGTGGACTGTTTGCTTACGACCTGGTCGCCGGTTTTGAAGATTTGCCTGAAACCGAACAGGGTAACCGCTGCCCGGATTACTGCTTCTATCTGGCTGAAACCTTGCTGGTGATCGATCATCAGAAAAAATATACCCGCATTCAGGCAAGCCTGTTCACGCCGTCTTCCTCAGAGAAGCAGCGTCTCGAACACCGCATCACGCAGCTGCAGCAGCAGATGACCGAAGCACCGCCTGCGCTGCCCGTGCAGCGCGTGGAGAAAATGACCTGCGAAGTTAACCAGACCGATGATCAGTACGGTGCCGTGGTTCGCCAGATGCAAAAAGCGATTCGCGCCGGGGAAATTTTCCAGGTGGTGCCTTCCCGTCGCTTTTCTCTGCCCTGCCCGTCGCCGCTGGCGGCCTATGATGTGCTGAAAAAGAGCAACCCAAGCCCGTACATGTTCTTTATGCAGGATAACGATTTCACCCTGTTTGGCGCGTCGCCGGAAAGTTCGCTGAAGTACGACGCCACCAGCCGCCAGATTGAAATCTACCCGATCGCGGGTACCCGTCCACGCGGACGTCGCGCAGACGGTTCACTGGATCGCGATCTCGACAGCCGCATCGAACTGGAAATGCGAACCGACCACAAAGAGCTCTCCGAGCACCTGATGCTGGTTGACCTGGCGCGTAACGATCTGGCCCGCATTTGCACCCCTGGCAGCCGTTACGTGGCGGACCTGACCAAAGTTGACCGTTACTCCTTCGTCATGCATCTGGTCTCCCGCGTGGTCGGTGAGTTACGCCATGACCTCGACGTGCTGCATGCCTATCGCGCCTGCATGAACATGGGCACCCTGAGCGGTGCGCCGAAAGTGCGCGCCATGCAGCTGATTGCCGCCGCCGAAGGACGTCGTCGCGGCAGCTATGGCGGCGCGGTGGGCTATTTCACCGCCCATGGCGATCTGGATACCTGCATCGTTATCCGCTCCGCTTACGTCGAAGACGGTATCGCCACCGTACAGGCGGGTGCCGGGATTGTTCTTGATTCTGTTCCGCAGTCTGAAGCTGACGAAACACGCAGTAAAGCGCGTGCGGTCCTTCGCGCCATTGCTACCGCACACCATGCACAGGAGATTTTCTGATGGCTGACATTCTGCTGCTCGATAACATCGACTCATTTACCTATAACCTGGCAGATCAGCTGCGTGCGAATGGACATAACGTTGTTATCTATCGTAACCACGTCCCGGCACAGACTCTGATTGACCGTCTGGCTACCATGCAAAACCCGGTGCTGATGCTCTCCCCGGGCCCTGGCGCACCGAGTGAAGCGGGCTGTATGCCGGAGCTGCTGACCCGCATGCGCGGCAAGCTGCCGATTATCGGCATCTGCCTCGGTCATCAGGCGATTGTGGAAGCCTATGGCGGCTACGTCGGTCAGGCGGGTGAAATCCTGCACGGTAAAGCGTCCAGCATCGAACATGACGGCCAGTCCATGTTTGCCGGGCTGCCGAATCCGCTCCCGGTCGCACGCTACCACTCGCTAGTCGGAAGCAACATTCCTGCCGGGCTGACCATTAACGCCTCGTTTGAAGGGATGGTGATGGCGGTGCGTCATGATGCCGACCGCGTCTGTGGTATGCAGTTCCATCCGGAATCGATCCTGACCTCACACGGTGCCCGTCTGCTGGAACAGACCCTGGACTGGGCGTTGCAAAAACTGGAGCAGACTAACACCCTGCAACCGATTCTGGAAAAACTGTACCAGGCACAAACCCTGAGCCAGCAGGAGAGCCACCAGCTTTTCTCTGCCGTGGTTCGCGGTGAGCTGAAGCCTGAACAGCTGGCGGCTGCGCTGGTGAGCATGAAAGTGCGTGGCGAAAGCCCGCAGGAGATCGCGGGCGCCGCCACGGCTCTGCTGGAGAATGCCGCCCCGTTCCCGCGCCCCGACTATCCGTTTGCAGATATCGTCGGTACCGGGGGTGATGGCAGTAACAGTATCAATATCTCTACCGCCAGCGCCTTCGTGGCGGCGGCGTGTGGTTTAAAAGTGGCGAAACACGGTAACCGCAGCGTTTCCAGCCGCTCCGGATCGTCGGATTTGCTCGCTGCATTCGGCATTAATCTCGATATGAACGCCGAACGTTCCCGTGAAGCGCTGGATGACCTGGGCGTTTGCTTCCTGTTTGCGCCGAAATACCACACCGGTTTCCGCCACGCGATGCCGGTTCGTCAGCAGCTCAAAACCCGCACGCTGTTTAACGTGCTCGGTCCACTTATCAACCCGGCGCACCCGCCACTGGCGCTGATTGGCGTCTACAGCCCGGAGCTGGTTCTGCCGATTGCTGAGACGCTGCGCGTGCTCGGTTATCAACGGGCTGCCGTAGTACACAGCGGCGGGATGGATGAAGTGTCGCTGCATGCCCCTACGCTGGTGGCCGAACTGCGTGACGGCGAAATCCTGAGCTACCAGCTGGAAGCCGCTGACTTTGGTTTAACCCCGTATCACCAGGAGGCGCTGGCAGGCGGTACGCCGGAAGAAAACCGTGACATTCTGACGCGCTTATTACAAGGTAAAGGAGAGGTCGCCCATGAGGCCGCCGTTGCTGCCAACGTCGCCATGCTGATGCGTTTGCACGGCGAGGAAGACCTGAAGGCCAACGTTCAAAAAGTTCTGGATGTACTGCGCTCCGGTGCAGCTTACGATCGCGTTACCGCACTTGCGGCAAGAGGGTAAAGAATGCAGACCGTTTTAGCGAAAATCGTTGCCGATAAGGCCATCTGGGTGGAAGCCCGCAAGCAACAGCAGCCGCTTGCCAGTTTTCAGAATGACGTCGTTCCGAGCAGCCGTCGTTTCTATGACGCCCTGCAGGGTGCGCGCACCGCATTTATTCTTGAGTGCAAAAAAGCGTCCCCGTCTAAAGGCGTTATCCGTGACGATTTCGACCCGGCACGTATTGCCGGTATTTATAAGCATCATGCGTCCGCTATCTCCGTGCTGACGGATGAGAAATATTTCCAGGGCAGCTTCGATTTTCTGCCGATCGTCAGCGGCATCGCGCCGCAGCCGATCCTGTGCAAAGACTTTATTATTGACCCGTATCAGATCTGGCTGGCGCGTTTCTATCAGGCGGATGCCTGCCTGCTGATGCTCTCGGTTCTGGATGACGAACAGTATCGCCAGCTTGCTGCCGTGGCCCACAGCCTGAACATGGGCGTGCTGACCGAAGTAAGCAACGAAGAGGAGCTGGAACGCGCCATCGCGCTCGGGGCCAAAGTGGTCGGGATTAACAACCGCGACCTGCGCGATCTGTCCATCGATCTCAACCGCACGCGCCAGCTGGCGCCGCGTCTGGGTTCCGGCGTAACCGTTATCAGCGAGTCTGGCATTAACAGCTACGCTCAGGTGCGCGAGCTGAGCCACTTTGCCAACGGTTTTCTGATTGGCTCCGCCCTGATGGCGCATGACGATCTCAATGCGGCAGTGCGTCGGGTGCTGCTCGGTGAAAACAAAGTGTGCGGCTTAACCCGCGATCAGGACGCCCAGGCCGCCTATGAAGCGGGCGCCATTTACGGCGGACTGATTTTTGTGGAGACCTCCCCGCGCGCGATAAGCGAAGAGCAGGCGCGTAAGGTGATCGCCGCAGCCCCACTCAGCTATGTCGGCGTCTTCCGTAATGCGGACATCGCCGAGGTTGCGGCGAAAACCGACGCGTTATCGCTGAGCGCGGTACAGCTCCACGGTGATGAGGATCAGGCGTATATCAATGACCTGCGCGCCGCGCTGGCACCGCAGGTGCAAATCTGGAAAGCACAACGCGTCGATAAGACGTTACCCGCGCGAAACCTGAGCCATGTGGACAAATACGTCCTCGACAACGGCCAGGGCGGCACGGGCCAGCGATTTGACTGGTCACTGCTGAACGGTGAAAAGCTGGACAACGTCCTGCTGGCGGGGGGTTTAAGCCCGGATAACTGCGTGGAAGCTGCCAAAATGGGCTGCGCGGGCCTCGATTTCAATTCAGGCGTAGAGTCCCAGCCCGGCATAAAAGATGCCAGCAAACTGGCCTCCGTATATAAAACTCTGCGTGCATATTAAGGAAGAGAAGATGACGACATTACTTAACCCGTATTTTGGTGAGTTTGGTGGGATGTACGTCCCGCAAATCCTGATGCCCGCACTGCGCCAGCTGGAAGAAGCCTTTGTCAGCGCGCAGAAAGATCCGGCATTTCAGGCTGAATTTACCGATCTGCTGAAAAACTATGCAGGCCGTCCAACGGCGCTGACCAAATGCCGCAATCTGACCGAAGGCACCAAAACCACGCTGTATCTCAAGCGTGAAGACCTGCTGCACGGCGGCGCCCATAAAACCAACCAGGTGCTGGGTCAGGCGCTGCTCGCGAAGCGGATGGGCAAAACCGAAATCATCGCAGAAACCGGCGCAGGTCAGCATGGCGTAGCCTCTGCGCTCGCCAGCGCCCTGCTCGGCCTGAAATGCCGCATCTACATGGGTGCGAAAGACGTTGAGCGTCAGTCGCCGAACGTTTTCCGTATGCGTTTGATGGGTGCTGAAGTGATCGCGGTGCACAGCGGCTCCGCCACGCTGAAAGATGCCTGTAACGAAGCGCTGCGCGACTGGTCTGGCAGTTATGAGACCGCACATTACATGCTGGGTACCGCTGCGGGTCCGCATCCGTTCCCGACGATTGTCCGCGAATTCCAGCGTATGATCGGCGAAGAGACCAAAGCGCAGATCCTCGAAAAAGAGGGTCGCCTGCCGGATGCCGTTATCGCCTGTGTGGGTGGCGGCTCTAATGCTATCGGCATGTTCGCTGATTTTATCGACGAAACGAACGTCGGCCTGATTGGTGTGGAGCCTGCTGGCCACGGCATCGAAACCGGCGAGCACGGAGCGCCGCTGAAGCATGGCCGCGTGGGCATCTACTTCGGCATGAAAGCGCCGATGATGCAGACCGATGAAGGCCAGATTGAAGAGTCGTACTCCATTTCTGCCGGTCTGGACTTCCCGTCCGTCGGGCCCCAGCATGCATTCCTGAACAGCACCGGTCGTGCGGATTACGTTTCCATTACCGATGACGAAGCCCTTGAAGCGTTCAAAACGCTGTGTCGCAGCGAAGGGATCATCCCGGCGCTGGAGTCTTCGCATGCCCTGGCGCATGCGCTGAAAATGATGAAAGAAAACCCGGAAAAAGAACAATTGCTGGTGGTAAACCTTTCCGGTCGCGGTGACAAAGATATCTTCACCGTTCACGATATTCTGAAAGCACGAGGGGAAATCTGATGGAACGCTACGATAACGTATTTGCAGAGCTGAAATCCCGCCAGGAAGGCGCGTTCGTTCCCTTCGTCACCCTGGGCGATCCGGGCCCTGAGCAGTCGCTGAAGATTATCGACACCCTGATTGAAGCCGGTGCCGATGCGCTGGAGCTGGGGATCCCGTTCTCTGACCCACTGGCGGATGGCCCGACCATTCAGAACGCGACGCTGCGCGCCTTTGCCGCAGGCGTGACGCCAACCCAGTGCTTCGAGATGCTGGCCGCGATCCGCCAGAAGCACCCGAGCATTCCGATTGGTCTGCTGATGTACGCCAACCTGGTATTCAACCGCGGAATCGACGAATTTTATGCCGAGTGCGCGCGGGTGGGCGTCGACTCGGTGCTGGTAGCCGACGTGCCGGTTGAAGAGTCCGCGCCGTTCCGCCAGGCGGCGATGCGCCATAATGTGGCCCCGATCTTCATCTGCCCGCCGAATGCGGATGACACACTGCTGCGCCAGATTGCCTCCTACGGACGCGGTTATACCTACCTGCTCTCCCGCGCGGGTGTGACCGGTGCGGAGAACAAAGCGGCGCTGCCTCTGCATCATCTGGTGGAAAAGCTGGCTGAATATCACGCCGCACCACCGCTGCAGGGCTTCGGCATTTCATCTCCGGATCAGGTCACCGCGGCGATTGACGCGAAGGCGGCAGGTGCCATTTCCGGCTCCGCGATTGTGAAGATCATCGAGAAGAACGTGGACAAGCCAGAGCAGATGCTGGCCGAGCTGAAAACGTTCGTCAGCGCCATGAAGGCCGCGACGCGTAAATCCTGACCCATCCACCGTCTGGCATCCCTGCCAGACGGTTACCCTTCCTTCCGCACTATCTACAAAGGATTACATCAAAATTGATCCTGTCGATATTTTCGGTGTGAATGGCTTTTCAAACGGTCATGTAAGCGTATGATCTGGACTCTTTTTTATCTTTAATCCTTCTGAGTTCAGAGGCTTATTCATGTCATGGCAATCTTTCAAACAGACTTACCTGGTTAAGTTCTGGTCACCTGTTCCAGCCGTTATCGCAGCTGGCATTCTCTCTACTTATTATTTCGGCATCACCGGTACCTTCTGGGCCGTGACCGGCGAGTTTACCCGCTGGGGTGGGCAACTGCTGCAACTCGCTGGCGTGCATACCGAAGCGTGGGGTTACTTCAAACTCATCCATCTCGACGGCACGCCGCTAACCCGCATTGACGGGATGATGATCATCGGTATGTTCGGGGGCTGTTTTGCCGCCGCGCTGTGGGCAAACAACGTAAAGCTCAGGCTGCCTAAAAGCCGGATCCGTATTTTGCAGGCAATTGTCGGCGGCATGATTGCCGGATTCGGCGCGCGCCTGGCGATGGGCTGCAACCTTGCCGCCTTCTTTACCGGGATCCCGCAATTTTCGCTCCATGCCTGGTTCTTTGCTGTTGCTACAGCGATCGGCTCTTACTTTGGCGCAAAATTTACCCTTCTTCCGCTGTTCCGTATTCCCGTCAAAATGGTCAAAGTGAGCGCCGCGTCGCCGCTTACGCAAAAGCCCTCGCAGGCGCGTCGCCGTTTCCGCCTCGGAATGCTGGTCTTTTTTGCGATGGTGGCATGGGCGCTCTGCACGGCCCTGAACCAGCCCAAACTCGGTCTGGCGATGCTGTTCGGTGTGGGTTTTGGTCTGCTGATTGAACGCGCGCAGATCTGCTTTACCTCCGCGTTTCGCGATATGTGGATCACCGGGCGCACGATGATGGCAAAAGCGATAATCGCCGGGATGGCGGTCAGCGCCATCGGCATCTTCAGCTATGTGCAGTTAGGCGTCGAACCCAAAATCATGTGGGCCGGTCCTAACGCGGTGATTGGCGGCCTGCTGTTTGGCTTCGGGATTGTGCTGGCTGGCGGGTGTGAAACCGGCTGGATGTACCGCGCCGTTGAAGGTCAGGTGCATTACTGGTGGGTGGGGCTGGGAAATGTTATCGGCTCGACGCTCCTGGCGTACTTCTGGGACGACCTGTCCCCGGCGCTCGCCACCAACTGGGACAAGGTCAACCTGCTGAACACCTTCGGCCCTCTCGGCGGCCTGCTGGTCACCTATGCCCTGCTGCTGGTCGCGTTTTTACTGGTTATCGCGCAGGAGAAACGTTTCTTCCGCCGTGGGAGTGTCAAAACAGAAACGCAGGAGAACGCTGCATGAAACAGATTGTGCCTGATTACCGTCTTGATATGGTCGGCGAACCCTGCCCTTATCCGGCGGTTGCTACGCTTGAAGCGTTACCGCAGCTTAAGAAAGGCGAAATTCTGGAGGTGGTCAGCGACTGCCCGCAGTCCATCAACAATATACCGCTGGATGCCAAAAACCATGGGTACACGGTGCTGGATATCCAGCAGGATGGCCCGACCATTCGCTATTTGATTCAAAAGTAAGAAAAGATATGCGCCCCGCCGGGGGCGCATTGAACAGAAGGGACTAGAAGCGATAACCCGCAGAGAACATAAATACCCACGGATCCAGACGCGTGCTGATGCTTTGCTGCTGACCGCCCGCTTTGAAGCGTACATCGGTATCGATATCCATATACCAGACGGAGGCGTTAATTAACCAGTCGCGGTTAATCAGATAATCCAGCCCGACCTGTCCCGCCATCCCCCACGAATCTTTCAGGCTAAGATCAGTCAGACCGGCGTCTTTTCCGGTATCGTTAAATTTCTCATCAAAGAACGTGGTGTAGTTCACACCCGCACCAATATATGGACGCACCTTGCTGCTGGCATCACCAAAGTACCACTGCGCCATCAGCGTTGGCGGCAGATGGTGCACCGTAGCGATATCACCGGTTAGCCCAAGGCCCACGCGATGACGGAAAGGCGTTGCCGCAAGAAGCTCTACACCAATGTTATCCGTCGCCATATAGGTGAAGGTTAACCCCAGCTGGGTGTTATTACTGACGTTAAAACCGCCCATCCCCAGCACGTTATCCGAACCTTCAGTTGGACGAACCGTGGCCGAACCGGCACGAATAAAGAATTCGCCTGCTTCATGCGCGTACGCGACACCAGAGAGACTGCTTAATACAAGGGCTGCCACCGCTAATTTTTTCATATCCGCTCCATCGTTGTGGTTTTAATCGCGGATGAGAATATACTCACAAAAGAGTAATAAGTGATCTGCCCCAGATCACATTAAAACCAGTAACTTAACATTCATTGATCTGGATTAATTTTTTGTTACGCACTAAAAACCGATAAGTTGTTTCCATGTCAATTTTTGGCATTTCACGGTTACAAAATTTTCTCTTTTCCCCCTCTTGCTCTTCCTCTGGCGGCTGGATAATTTAGCGCTCTCACAAATTGATTTGATGCGTTCTTCTTTTGCAGGTGTGCCATGAGTGATATCAACCCGTGCATGACGTGCGGAGCCTGTTGTGCGTATTTTCGAGTCTCTTTCTACTGGGCCGAAGCCAGCGATGGCGGCGGTACCGTTCCGGTTCATCTCACTGAGCCGTTAACCCCCTTTCTGCGCTGCATGAGCGGCACCAATCAAAAGCAGGCACGCTGTGTGGCGCTGGAGGGTGAACCTGGGGTCTCGACCCGATGTTCCATCTATGAAAATCGCCCCAGCCCGTGCCGCGAGTTTGCGATGTCGGGTGAAGAGGGTCAGGTTAACGAAGCCTGTAATCGCGCCCGGGCCCGCGTGGGATTACCGCCGCTTTACAAAGATATGCTTTTCCATACAAGCCTTGATGCTGCCACAGCAGGCGCATCCGGTGTACAATTGCCGGCTAATTAACACCTGCAATACTCAAGGAGAGTGCATGTCTATCACGGCGAAGTCTGTCTACCGTGACACGGGAAACTTTTTCCGCAATCAGTTCATAACCTTTTTACTGATCGCGTTGTTATGCGCCTTTATCACGGTGGTGCTGGGTCATGCGTTCTCACCGAGTGACGAACAGATTGCCAGCCTGAGCCAGGGCGACCATCTGGCGGGAAGCGTAGGCTTGTTTGAACTGGTGCAAAACATGACGCCGGAGCAGCAACAAATTCTGCTGCGCGCGTCTGCCGCATCCACGTTCTCCGGACTGATTGGTAACGCCATTCTGGCCGGCGGCGTGTTGCTATTGATTCAGCTGGTGTCGGCGGGTCATCGGGTTAGCGCCTTACGGGCGATTGGTGCCAGCGCCCCGGTCTTACCTAAACTGTTTATCCTGATCTTTTTAACCACCCTGCTGGTGCAAATGGGGATCATGCTGGTGGTGGTGCCGGGTGTGTTACTGGCTATCGTGCTCTCCTTTGCGCCTGTGATGATTGTGCAGGATAAAATGGGTATTTTTACCGCGATGCGCAGCAGCATCCGTCTCGCATGGGCTAATATGCGTCTGGTAGCGCCTGCCGTAGTCGGCTGGCTGCTGGCCAAAACGCTCCTGTTACTGTTTGCACCGAATTTTGCGGTATTAACGCCAAATGTGGGTGCGGTAGTGGCGAATACGCTGAGCAATTTGATTTCAGCGGTACTGCTGGTCTACCTGTTCCGCCTGTATATGTTAATTCGCCAGTAATCCTGAGGCGGGGGGCATCCAGGCCTCCCGCCCCGCTCAGAAAATGGAATCACAGAATGAAGCAGTTTCTTGATTTTTTACCGCTCGTGGTCTTTTTTGCTTTTTATAAGCTGTACGACATTTATGCCGCGACTACTGCGCTGATCGTTGCGACCGCTGTTGTTCTGATTTACAGCTGGGTTCGCTATCGTAAAGTCGAAAAAATGGCGCTGGTCACGTTTGTTCTGGTCGCCGTATTCGGCGGGCTTACGCTGTTCTTCCACAATGATGAATTTATTAAGTGGAAAGTGACCGTGATTTACGCGCTGTTTGCGGGTGCACTGTTAATCAGCCAGTGGGTAATGAAAAAGCCGCTGATCCAGCGCATGCTGGGCAAAGAGCTGACGCTGCCTCAGGAGGTCTGGTCGCGTCTGAATATTGCCTGGGCGGTGTTCTTTATTCTCTGCGGTCTCGCCAATATCTATATCGCTTTCTGGCTGCCGCAGAATATCTGGGTCAACTTTAAGGTCTTCGGCCTGACCGCGCTGACGCTTATCTTTACGCTGCTAAGCGGCGTATATATCTATCGCCATATGCCCTAGGACGACAAGCACTGATTAATGACTGACCAGAACGTCTGCAACAGGCGTTCTGGTCTATTCTCACCGCTGTGAAATCATAGTAGCATCCCGCCTGAAGTCTTCCGTTACGAGTTAAAACAATGACAACAACTAACGCCCCTCAGGGCGAACTGGTTTTACGCACACTGGCAATGCCCGCTGACACCAATGCCAATGGCGATATTTTTGGCGGCTGGCTGATGTCGCAGATGGATATGGGCGGCGCAATTCTGGCAAAAGAGATCGCCCACGGGCGTGTGGTAACCGTGAGAGTGGACGGCATGACCTTCCTGCGCCCGGTGGCGGTGGGTGATGTGGTGTGCTGCTACGCGCGCTGCGTTAAACGCGGCAATACCTCTATTTCCATTAACATCGAAGTCTGGGTGAAGAAAGTCTCTTCTGAGCCGATTGGACAGCGTTATAAAGCAACAGAAGCGCTGTTTATTTATGTGGCTGTCGACAGCGAAGGTAAACCTCGCCAGCTCCCGCAGGCCTGAACCACCGGCAAAAAAAAGCCTCCTTACGGAGGCTTTTTTTATTCCATCTGCGCCCCGCCGTTCAGGCGGAAAACAATATTAATGACCAACCCGCTACCCGGTTTGCCTGGCTCATAACGCCATTTGCGCATTGCCGCTTTCACGTCGCGCTCAAACATATTCGAAGGCTGCGCTGACAGGATCTCCACGTTATCAACGCGCCCCTCCGCCGTGACGTCAAATTTTACCCGCACGCGGCCTTCAATACGCAACATACGAGCGCGAGGCGGATACTGCGGTTGACTGCGGCTCACGGCTCGCGGGCCCGCTGGCGCGGCGACCGTTGGTTTGGTGGTCGTTGCCGTATTGTTCATCACCGGACGTGAAGGGGCTGCATTTTCTACCGGCTGGGTTGCGCGTGGTTCAACCGGACGCTCTTCGCGTTTCGGACGCTCCTCGACCTTCTTCACCGGTTTGGGCTTCGGCTTAGGTTTCGGTTTTGGTTCAGGTTTGTGGATCACCACCGGCGCTTCTTTCGGTGGCTCCGGAACAGGCTCGGCTTCTGGCTCCGGTTCAGCAACCGGCTGTGGCGGCGGCGGTGCAACCTGCGGGGGTTCGAGATCCGCAGGCGATACCATCGTCACCGAGATCGGCTGCGCGGGCGCGGGCATTTCAATAACCTGATGAACCGAGGTATAGAGCAAACCCGCCACAACAGCACCGTGAATCACGACAGAAAGCAGCGTCGGCCAGGGAAAGCGGCGAGGTAAATCAAGGGTCATCGAAGTCATAGTCATCAACGTTAAAAAACCGAACCCTGATTTTAAATGCAAATAGCAATCATATTCAATAAGACACTTTGTCCTGGCGCAACTTTAGCGCATGAGAGGCCAAAAAAGGCGCATTCAGATCAGGGCATTAACATTGTTTTTATTTTACATTGCAGTCGTATGCCCTTTCACATAACGTAACTGACACTTTTACCGGTTAAGGAGCTTCGCCGTGTTTTACGTGATTTACTCTGAAGATGTTGCTGATTCCCTCGATAAACGTCAGTCTGTACGCCCTGCTCATCTGGCACGTTTGCAGTTGCTCCAGGATGAGGGCCGCTTACTGACCGCGGGCCCCATGCCTGCGGTAGACAGCAACGACCCGGGCGCCGCCGGTTTTTCGGGTTCCACGGTCATTGCTGAGTTTGAATCCCAGGAAGCCGCTCAGGCCTGGGCTGATGCAGACCCGTACGTTGCCGCGGGTGTGTATGCGAAAGTGACGGTTCGCCCGTATAAGAAAGTGTTCTGAGACGAAATCGGCTCCGAAAGGAGCCTTTTTTATCATGGCGGCTACGCGTCCCGTCGTCGAGTAAACTGCTGCTCCGTTATGAGGCTGCCCCACTGGTCGCCTTCCCACTCTTTAACCAGCGAAAAACCAAACGATTCATACAGGCGCCGGGCTGTGGTCAGCTCATTGAATGTCCAGAGATGTACGGCTGAAAACCCGACGTCGTCGCAAAAACGCATCGCTTCGGTGAGTAATTTTTTTCCAGCGCCATGGCCCCGGCAGCCGTCGTCGATAATAAACCAGCGCAGGTGGGCTTCGCCCTGTTCTAAATCCTCACCATCGATTGCCACTGACCCGACAATCCTGTCGTTCATCACCGCCAGCCAGACCTGGTTACAGGGTTTATCCAGCCGGCCACTAAACTCTGCCAGACCGGAGGCCACTTTGGCCTCAAAGAAGCGGCCGAAATGATGCTCGCGCGCGTAATAGCATCCGTGCATCTCTGCGATGCGGCCAATCATGCCGGGAAGGTAGCCCTGCACGATCTTAAGCTCATCAGGGGGCATAGCAACACCCTTCTCCCGACACGCCAGCAGCGCGTCGGCGTACAGGGACAATCCCCGGGAGATGGTTTCCTGCTGAGCGGGCTGCAGGGATTTTATCGCTGATACGACGCGCGCGTTGCTGAAAGTATTAATTTTATGGACCGTGTCATGGCCTTTCGCCGTCAGCCTGAGGCATTTTGATCTGGCATCGTCAGTGGACACCACCTCTTCAAGTTCACCCGCGGCAATCAGGCGAGCCAGCATCCGGCTAACGCTGGATTTTTCCAGCCCCAGCAGTTGCACCAGTTGACCTGCGGTCATCTCTTTGCGCAAGGCGATTTCGACGAGCGTGTGAACGGCCGAGGGCGAATAAGGGGTTGAGGCCAGGGTGGAAGCCATAAAGCCCAACTCTCTCACCATCAGACGCGAGGAACGACGGATAACGCTGACTACGGGGGTTTCGCTGTGCATAGTATGCCCTCATCATTTAGTTGTACTATACAACTAAATGATGAGGGGTTGTCAATGACATTAAAAAGGCTCCCGCAGGAGCCTTATATTCAATCAATGCAGCGACGCTAACCTCGCCGCAAACCCGACAAACAGCAGCCCGATCAGGCCATTGCCCAGCTTTGCCAGTTTCTTTTTGGTTTTCAGATAGCGCGTAACAAACGCGCCGGAGAAGATCAGGAAGCTCATATAGATAAAGCTAATCAACTCAAGCGTGGTCGCGAGGATCAGGAAAGAGGTTCCGGTGTTTTTCGCATTCACGTCAATGAACTGAACGAAGAACGAGACGTAGAACAGAATCGCTTTGGGATTCGTCAGGCTTAATACCAGCGCGCGCTTCATGATCATACTGGCAGGCTCGGGGCCGCTCTCGTGAGCGTTGTTCTGACGGTTCACCACCGACCAGAGCATTTTGCCGCCCAGCCACAGCAGATAAAACGCACCGAGATAACGCACGATATTAAACAGCACCGGGGTAGTCTGAATTAAAGCAGCAACGCCCGCCCAGGCCAGAAACATCAGTACCGCATCACCGATAAATACCCCTGTCGCGGCAAGATAGCCTTTTTTCACGCCGTGACCAATCCCGGTTTTCAGTACAAACAAGGTATTGGGCCCTGGCACCAGCACGATAAAAAATGCGCCGACCACGTACGTCCAGAAATTCAGTACACCAAACTCCGCAAACACTTCTCCCTCCTTTTGCTACACCCAACAGGAACAGCGCTGCAAATACGCTATTCCAAAAAAAAGACGCTATAAAAACAGTGGGCACCATTACGGTGCCCTCATGGTTCTCAGAAATCCTGGACGGCGAACAACAACGCGTTGCGGTGCCGGGTCATTCCACATTTCCTGATGGCGTGAATACGCATATTGCGGCGGGATTGTGCTTCCAGCCAACGAGCCTTGCGACGACTCACCTGTCGCAACATGCGCCAGCGCCCTACTTCTGTTCTACTGCGCTTCATGTCTACAACTCTTTCTCTAACACTTTTTCTCTAAAAGAAAGGCCATTATAAACCCAACCCCACAGCAAACCAGCGCTTTTAGCTGGCGTTTTTATTTGCCAGATGATTCCTGATGCGTACACTCATAACAATACGCTTTCAAAAGGATTTTTTTACTCATGACAACCTTCTACACCGTGGTGAGTTGGCTGGTCATTCTGGGATACTGGCTGTTAATCGCGGGTGTGACATTACGCATCCTGATGAAGCGCAGAGCCGTACCCTCTGCCATGGCCTGGCTTCTGATAATCTACATCCTGCCGCTGGTAGGAATTATTGCCTATCTCTCTTTCGGTGAGCTTCATCTGGGGAAACGCCGCGCCGAGCGGGCCCGCGCCATGTGGCCTTCGACCGCGAAGTGGCTCCACGACCTTAAAGCCTGCAAACACATCTTTGCCGAGGAGAACAGCAGCGTAGCCTCCTCGCTGTTTAAGCTGTGCGAGCGCCGTCAGGGAATTGGCGGCGTAAAAGGCAACCAGCTCCAGTTGCTTACCTCCTCCGATGATGTCATGCAGGCGCTGATCCGCGATATCCAACTGGCCCGGCACAATATTGAGATGGTGTTTTATATCTGGCAACCCGGCGGCATGGCCGACCAGGTGGCAGAATCGCTAATGGCCGCCGCGCGACGCGGTATTCATTGCCGCCTGATGCTCGACTCCGCGGGCAGCGTGGCCTTCTTCCGTAGCCCCTGGGCAGGCATGATGCGTAATGCCGGTATCGAGGTGGTTGAGGCGCTGAAGGTCAATCTGCTGCGTGTGTTTCTGCGCCGGATGGATCTCCGCCAGCACCGCAAGATGGTCATGATCGATAACTATATTGCCTATACCGGCAGCATGAACATGGTTGACCCCCGTTTCTTCAAACAGGACTCGGGCGTGGGCCAGTGGGTGGATTTGATGGCGCGCATGGAGGGGCCAATTGCCACCTCGATGGGCATCGTCTACTCCTGTGACTGGGAGATCGAGACCGGTAAGCGTATCCTGCCGCCGCCGCCCGACGGCAATATAATGCCGTTCGAAGAGGCCAGCGGTCACACCATTCATACCATTGCCTCTGGCCCGGGCTTCCCGGAAGATTTGATCCATCAGGCGCTGCTGACGGCTACGTACTCCGCGCGTGAATACCTGATCATGACCACGCCCTACTTTGTCCCCAGCGACGATCTCCTGCACGCGATCTGTACCGCAGCGCAGCGCGGTGTGGATGTGAGCATCATTTTGCCGCGCAAAAATGACTCGCTTCTGGTGGGCTGGGCCAGCCGCGCCTTCTTTAGCGAACTGCTGGCTGCAGGGGTAAAAATATACCAGTTTGAGGGCGGGCTGCTGCATACCAAGAGCGTGCTGGTGGACGGCGAACTGAGCCTGGTGGGAACGGTGAACCTGGATATGCGCAGCCTGTGGCTAAACTTTGAAATCACGCTGGTGATTGATGATGCCGGCTTTGGCGGCGATCTTGCGGCGGTGCAGGATGATTATATCTCCCGCTCCCGCCTGCTGGATGCCAGACTGTGGGTAAAACGTCCGCTGTGGCAGAGAATTGCCGAACGACTGTTTTACTTCTTTAGTCCGTTGCTGTAAAACGTGCCCAACGATGTTAAACAGGTAGTCATCATGGAAATGGATCTGAACAATCGCCTGACCGAAGACGAAACGCTCGAGCAGGCCTATGACATTTTTCTCGAACTGGCGGTTGATAATCTCGATCCCGCGGACGTGATCCTCTTTAATCTGCAGTTCGAAGAGCGCGGCGGCGCCGAGTTGTTCGATCCTGCTGAAGACTGGGCCGAGCATGTGGATTTCGACCTCAATCCGGACTTCTTTGCTGAAGTGGTGATTGGACTGGCCGATGAAGACGGCGGCGAAATTAACGATATCTTCGCCCGTGTCCTGCTGTGTCGCGAAAAAAACCACAAGCTGTGCCATATTCTCTGGCGCGAATAATAAAAAAGGCTGCGATTGCAGCTTTTTTATTTAATCCGCTAATTCATTTCCGCACCGGTTGCAGAACCGGGCGTTAAGCTCATGTTCCGCCTGGTGGCAGCGCGGGCATTTACGCTGTTGCTTGCGGGTCTGAAAGGCACTGCTCATGTGCGTGGTAATCAGCCCTGTTGGAATGGCAATCACCGAATATCCAATCAGTATCAGTACCGATGCGACAATACGTCCCAGCGGCGTATGCGGTGTGATATCCCCATACCCCACCGTCGTGACGGTAACAATTGCCCAGTAGACAGAGGCGTTGAGCGTCGTGAAACCATATTTAGGTCCTTCTATCAGGTACATCAGCGCACCGAAAACAATCATGACGATGGCAATAAACGAGTAGAAGAGAATAAGCTGATGGCGGGCGCTGACGATCGCGCTCCAGAATATGTGCAGAGACGGCATAAAACGCAGTAATTTCAGGATGCGTAATACCCGAATAACGCGCATCGCTCGCCAGGCAAAGACATAGCTCAGGCTGATTTCCGGCCACAGCCACATCACATAGAGAGGCAGAATTGTGGCTAAATCGATAAATCCCCAAAAGCTGAAAACATATCGGGCCGGGTTGGGCCAGGCAATCACTCTGAGAAGATATTCCGCGGTAAAGACCAGGGTTATTATCAGTTCAAGCCAGACAAAGATATGCCATTCGTCAAACGTCAGGTGATATTGCGTTCCGGCACCGGACTCTATAAAGATGACAATCACGCTGAGGAGCGCAAATAATCCGCAGAGCCCTTCGACGCGTCGTCCGGACAGCGTTTCAGGATCGAATAATAAATGATAGAGCCGCCGACGGGCTGACGTGAATATACGCGACACAGTGACCTCGCAAAAAATAAGGGCTGACATCATGTCAGCCCTTGCGATTATAACGGGTCTACTTTCAGGCAGGAAACCGCATGTCGGAAACTGCCTTCCAGAACCGGTCGCGTTTTGGCGCATTCCGGCCCGGCCATTGGGCACCGCGTACGGAACACGCAGCCCGATGGTGGGTTGATCGGTGAAGGTAATTCCCCTTCCAGAAGCTGAATGGTTTTATTCTTTTCCAGATCGGGATCGGGGATCGGCACTGCCGACATCAGCGCTTTGGTGTAGGGGTGCAGCGGATTATGGTACACCTCATCGTAGGTGCCCAGCTCCACGGCATGACCCAGATACATCACCAACACGCGGTCAGAGATATGTTTCACCACGGCCAGGTCGTGCGCAATGAAGATCAGCGACAGCCCCATCTCGCGCTGCAGTTTCTGCAGCAGGTTTACAACCTGCGCCTGAATGGACACGTCCAGCGCGGAAACCGGCTCATCGCAGATGATCAGCTTCGGCTCGAGGATCAGCGCACGCGCAATACCAATACGCTGGCACTGACCGCCGGAGAACTCGTGCGGATAACGGTTGATGAGGTTGGGTAACAGCCCCACCTTCATCATCATCGCTTTAACACGATCGCGGACTTCCTGGCGCGGCATCTTCGGGTGATAGGTGCGCAGCGGCTCGGCAATGATTTCACCGATGGTCATACGCGGGTTTAATGACGCCAGCGGATCCTGGAAAATCATCTGGATATCGCTGCGCACGTCGCGCCACTCGTCGGGTTTCATGCCCAGCAGATCTTTGCCCAGCCACGCCACTTTACCGCCGGTCGCTTTCACCAGACCGATAATGGCACGCGCGAAGGTCGATTTGCCGCAGCCAGACTCGCCCACCACGCCCAGGGTTTCCCCTTCATACAGACGAAGCGTAACACCATCCACCGCTTTCAGGGTTTTAGGCGGCTGCCAGAACCACTGTTTGCCATCTTTGATGTCGAAATGCACTTTAAGATCGGCGATTTCGAGCAGCACGTTGCGTTTTTCATCTAATGCGTTCATACCAGCTCCTCCTGCGGCTTAAAGCAGGCGCGCAGACGGCCTGGTGCAAACTCTTCCAGCGGCGGCGCGCTGTTGCAGATCTCCATCGCGTGCGGACAACGCGGCTGGAACGGACAGCCTTTCGGCAGACGCAGCAGGTTCGGCGGGTTGCCCGGAATGGTCAGCAGGGATTCCCCTTCCGCATCGAGGCGCGGAACCGCATTCAACAGGCCAATCGAGTACGGATGCGCGGGGTGATAGAAGACATCGCGCGCTTTGCCATATTCCATGGTACGACCGGCATACATCACTAGCACCTTGTCACAGATGCCCGCCACTACCCCCAGATCGTGGGTGATCATGATAATCGCCGTGTTGAACTCACGCTTCAGCTCGTTTAACAGGGTCATGATTTGCGCCTGTACGGTCACGTCCAGCGCAGTGGTTGGTTCATCAGCAATCAGCAGTTTTGGCCGACACAGCAGCGCCATCGCAATCATCACGCGCTGGCGCATACCGCCAGAAAACTCATGCGGGAACATGCGCATACGCTTACGCGCTTCCGGCATTTTTACCGCATCGAGCATTTTAACGGACTCTTCAAAGGCTTCGGCTTTGCTCAGGCCTTTGTGCAGCATCAGCACTTCCATCAGCTGCTCACCCACGCGCATGTACGGGTTAAGCGAGGTCATCGGATCCTGGAAAATCATCGAAATCTGCTCAGCACGCAGCTTGTTCAGCTCATGCTCTGGCAGGTTGAGGATCTCACGGCCGTTGAACCTGGCGGAACCGCCAATCACCCCGTTAGCCGCCAGTAGTCCCATCAGCGCGAAGGCCGTTTGCGATTTCCCGGAGCCCGATTCGCCCACGATGCCCAGCGTTTCACCGGCACGCAGGTTGAAGTTGAGATCGTTTACGGCGGTCACATCCCCGTCCGGCGTCTTAAAGGTGACCCGGAGATCTTTTACATCCAGCAGAAGGTCGCTGCGCTGTTGCGCCTGTGGCGCTGTTGCCGTTTCAATTATTGTCATCACGGCGCTCCTTAACGGTCTTTCGGGTCGAGGGCATCACGCAGGCCATCGCCGATAAAGTTAAAACAAAACAGGGTAACGACCAGGAAGCCAGCCGGATACAACAGCAGCCACGGTGAAACTTCCATTGAGTTTGCCCCGTCACTCAGCAGCGCACCCCAGCTGCTCAGCGGCTCTTGCGTACCCAGACCGAGGAAGCTCAGGAAGGATTCAAACAGGATCATGCTTGGCACCAGCAGTGAGGCATAGACCACCACCACACCCAGCACGTTAGGAACGATATGGCGAACCACGATATTTCCGGTCGATACGCCACCCACCTGCGCGGCTTCGATAAACTCTTTGCGTTTAAGGCTCAGCGTCTGGCCGCGAACAATTCGCGCCATATCCAGCCATGACACCATCCCGATGGCCACGAAGATCAACAGGATATTCTGGCCGAAGAAGGTCACCAGCAGGATCACGAAGAACATAAACGGGAAGGAGTTCAGAATTTCCAGCAGACGCATCATTACTGAGTCCACTTTGCCGCCAAGGTAGCCGGAAAGTGAGCCGTAGAGCGTCCCCACGATCACCGCCACTAGCGCCGCCGCAATACCCACCATCAGCGAGATACGGCCACCGATGGCGACGCGTACCAGCAGGTCACGACCGGAAGAGTCCGTGCCAAAATAGTGGCCAGATTCCATATCCGGCGCGCTGGACATCATTCCCCAGTCGGTGTCGAAATAGGTAAATTGCGACAGCATCGGCGCCAGGGTCACAAACAGGGCGATGATCACCAGAACAATCAAGCTGGCAACCGCAGCACGGTTGTGCATAAAACGACGGCGCGCATCCTGCCAGAGGCTACGACCTTCTACTTCCAGTTTTTCACTGAAGTTTTCCAGCGCCTCGCTGTTTTTCTTACTCAACATCATGGCGTGCTCCAGTGTTAGTAACGGATTTTCGGATCGATGACGGCGTACAGCACATCGACGATAGCGTTAAAGAGGATGGTCAGCGCACCGACGAGGATAGTCAGGCTCAGCACCAGCGAGTAGTCGCGGTTGAGCGCGCCGTTAACGAACAGCTGGCCAATCCCCGGCAGACCGTAGATCGTTTCGATAACCATTGAACCGGTGATGATCCCGACAAAAGCCGGTCCCATGTAGGAGAGCACTGGCAACAGCGCCGGTTTAAGCGCGTGGCGGAAAATAATCCGGCGCATCGGCAGCCCTTTAGCGCGCGCGGTGCGAATGAAGTTTGAGTGCAGCACTTCGATCATCGAACCACGGGTGATACGCGCGATGCTGGCGATATACGCCAGAGATAGGGCCACCATTGGCAAAATCATGAACTTTAATGCCCCGCCGTTCCAGCCGCCGCCCGGCAGCCACTTCAGCGTGATGGCAAATATCATCACCAGTAATGGCGCTACAACGAAGCTGGGTATTACTACCCCGGTCATTGCTACCCCCATTACGGCATAATCCCATTTGGTATTTTGTCTGAGCGCGGCGATAACGCCGGCGGTGACCCCGAAAACGATAGCCAGAATGAATGCGGCCGCACCCAGCTTAGCTGAAACCGGGAAGCTGGACGCCACCAGGTCGTTAACGGAATAGTCTTTATATTTAAATGACGGTCCAAAATCACCGTGAGCCAGCTGCTTCAGATAATTGAAGTACTGGGTGGAGATAGGATCGTTTAAGTGGTATTTCGCTTCGATATTCGCCATCACTTCTGGCGGCAGCGTACGTTCACCGGTAAAAGGACTGCCCGGCGCAAGACGCATCATGAAGAAGGAAATCGTGATGAGAATAAATAACGTTGGAATCGCTTCAAGACAGCGACGTAGGATAAATTTCAACATTGCCCGTACCTTCTGGCGTGTGCCTATATAATGTGACGTTGGTTAGACACCGTGGGGCGAGCAAGCTCGCCCCACTCATTGCCATTAATGCTTGATAATATACAAGTTTTTAACGTAGATATTATCCATCGGGTCTTTACCGGTGTAGCCACCTACCCACGGTTTCACCAGACGGGCGTTAACGTAGTAGTAAACCGGAACGATCGCGGAATCTTTATCCAGCTGCTGCTCAGCTTTAGAGTACAGTTCAGTACGCTGTGCTTCGTCAGTGGTTTTCAGCGTGTCGGCAATCAGCTTGTCAAACGCCGGGCTCTTATAGTGCGCGGTGTTGTTTGAGCTGTCGCTCAGCATGGTGTTCAGGAAAGAGGTCGGCTCGTTATAGTCCGCACACCAGCCTGCACGCGCCACATCAAAGGTGCCCTGATGACGGCTGTCGAGGAAGGTTTTCCACTCCTGGTTCTCCAGCTTCACGTTTGCGCCCAGGTTCTTTTTCCAGATCGAGGCGACAGCGATAGCCAGTTTTTTGTGCAGATCGGAGGTGTTGTACAGCAGGCTGAAGGTCAACGGTTTATCCGCGGTGTAGCCAGCTTCGGCCAGCAGTTTCTTCGCTTCCGCGTTACGCTGTTCCTGCGTCTGTTTGAACCAGTCTGGCTCGGTCAGTTTCGCGCCATCAGTGTATGGCGGGGTGTAGCTGTATGCTGGCAGATCGCCCTGGTTTTTCACTTTGTTCACGATGATGTCGCGATCCAGTGCCAGCTTCAGCGCAGTACGGACACGTACGTCGGTGAACGGTGCTTTCTGGTTGTTGATCTCATAGTAATAGGTGCACAGGTATGGATCGACGTGAACTTCTTTCGGGATCTCTTTTTTCAGTTTCTGGAACAGTTCAATCGGCATGTTGTTATAGGTCATGTCGATTTCGCCGCTGCGGTAGCGGTTTACGTCAGTCACTTCAGAAGAGATTGGCAGGTAGGTGACCTGGTTAATCACGGTTTTGGCGTTGTCCCAGTACTGCGGGTTACGCTCCAGGACCATACGTTCGTTGACCACCCAGTCTTTCAGTTTATACGCACCATTGGTCACGATATTGGCAGGCTGGGTCCATTTTTCACCAAATTTTTCCACAGCGGATTTTGGTACCGGGGAGACGGACGGGTGAACCAGCAGCTTATAGAAGTACGGAACAGGTTCGCTCAACGTCACTTCAAAAGTATTGGCATCAATCGCTTTTACGCCCAGATCGGTTATCGGTTTTTTGCCCGCGATGATGTCATCAATATTGGCGATGTGGCCATATTGCAGGTAGCTCGCATACGGAGAGGCGGTCGTTGGATTCGCCAGACGCTGCCAGCTATAAACGAAATCTTCCGCCGTTACCGGCGTACCGTCAGACCATTTCGCATCTTTACGCAGATGGAAGGTCCAGACTTTAAAATCTTTGTTTTCCCATTTTTCTGCCACGCCCGGAGCCGGGTGGCCGTCTACGTCGGTGACCAGCAGACCTTCGAACAGGTCGCGGTTAACGTTAGACTCAGGAACACCTTCAATTTTGTGCGGGTCAAGAGACTGAACTTCCGCACCGTTGTTACGCACCAGCGTCTGCTTCTCAGCCAGTTGAACACCTGCAGGAACGTCCGCAGCCATTGCAGCGTTGCCCGCGATTAGCGCAGTTAAAATCCCCGCCGCTACCAGATTTTTTTTTGTGATGATGGACATTGTGTTGGTACTCCACTCATTATAATTACTGGCATTCGCCAGCTGTGTAATCCCCTGTTGGGGCCTGTACAGCGCAGGAGTTTTTTTTGCTGCTGTCAGGTTCTTCTTTTACTGCTTGCTATCACCGACTTTTTTATTACTGACCGCTCGTATGGCCGTCTTGCGTCGATTCTTTACAGGCCTCCCCTGTTTGAGACCCGCGTTGGATATCTGAGAAGAGAACGATATGAAAATAATTCTCATCTGGTTGTTTTATGCTGCAAAATATTAGGCCGGAAAGTATCAAATGGCGTAAACGCGCGCCAATACATTTTGCAAATTTGTTAAGCAATTCTCTTTTACGGTGAACACCGTATCTTTGTGGGCAGCCCTGCCAGACATTGAATACCCTTAAAAACATCAGATATTCAATGTGATAGAGAAAATTTTCTCTGCAAGCGCGTCGTTGCGCTCTCAACGAGTGGTTTTGTACAAAAATTTAACAACTGGTTATTATTTAGCACATTCCTCTAAGGGAATGTTGAAATTACTAATATCATTTCGGTTATCACTCAGCAAGCCCCAGAGTATCATGTGAGTAAAATAACAGAGCGATCGTAGGTTTTCTGCACAGAGGAAGTCAGGCGGGTTTAATAACTTATTGAAATACAAGAAGTGAACATTATTAGTAGAATTTATTATGACATGTGAGCTTTTCAACTTTAGTTATATGATTTGCTGATAATCACGTAAAAAAACGGAGCCGTCGCCCCGTTCTTTCATACGAAATATTAGTGTAACAGGCCGGGGAAAATGCTTTTAATCCCCGTAACGATGAATTCAATGCCTAACGCCATCAACAACAGGCCCATGATACGGGTAATGACGTTGATGCCCGTCTGCCCCAGCAGGCGTACCAGCCAGGGGGCCATGCGGAATACTCCCCAGCAGCAGAGCGCGAAAATGGCAATGGCGACAGAAAAGCCAATCAGGTGCATCAGGCTATGGTAACGCGTGCCCCAGACAATGGTTGAACTGATGGCACCAGGACCGGCCATCAGCGGTAATGCCAGCGGTACCACGCCAATGCTCTCTCTGATAGCGGTTTCCGACTTCTCCTGTTTGTTCTGTTTATCCTCGCCCAGCTTTCCGCTGATCATAGACATGGCGATGGTCACCACCAGGATCCCACCCGCTATGCGGAAAGAATCAATCGAAATCCCGAACAGCTGAAGAATCGTGTCCCCGAGAAAAAGGGAGGTCAGCAATATGATCGCCACTGACAGGTTAGCGGTCAGGTTGGTTTTATTCCTGGCCGCCGCCGTCTGGTAACTCGTCATACTAATGAAGACAGGAATGATCCCCACCGGGTTGACCAGGGCAAACAAACCAATAAAAAATTTAAAATACGTTGGAAAATCAAAGAGCGTTTGGATCACGTTTTGCTCCGCTTATACAGATGCCCGGGACTGACAAATTGTCATGAGAAATCGCGCTGAAGATACCTTTTTTATCAGCATACTTCACTTGAAATCTGTACCAAAACGTTATCATTTCAGGATGTTAAACATTTGTATAATCAATGATAGCGCTGCTTCCAATACTTACGTAATTATTTAACACTGGAAAAATCTCAACAAAATAACCCTGCTGAAAGGTATCAGCTTGGGGGAAAATTGACGCAGATCATGATTTCCGTACTCAGAAGTGAGTAATCTTGGTTACGCCCCCAGGGAGATCACCTGCCAAAAAGGATGATGCTAAGGTAAGGCTCTTTTAGTAAATTAGTGTGCTGGTGCAGAAAGTAACTCTTTGTTTTATTTTAAGTTACGCAAGTGGTTTCGGCTCTGTCTATACTGTGTGACGTATCGAGCGCTGGTTTACTAAAAGAGTTTAAACATTATCAGGAGAGCATTATGGCTGTTACTAATATCGCTGAACTGAACGCCCTCGTCGAGCGCGTTAAAAAAGCCCAGCGTGAATATGCCAATTTCACCCAAGAACAGGTTGATAAAATCTTCCGCGCGGCCGCACTGGCTGCTGCAGATGCTCGAATCCCTCTCGCTAAAATGGCCGTTGCCGAATCCGGCATGGGTATCGTTGAAGATAAAGTGATCAAAAACCACTTCGCTTCTGAGTATATCTACAACGCCTATAAAGATGAGAAAACCTGTGGCGTGCTGTCCGAAGACGACACCTTCGGTACTATCACTATCGCCGAACCTATCGGCATTATTTGCGGTATTGTTCCGACAACCAACCCAACCTCTACTGCCATCTTCAAATCGCTGATCAGCCTGAAGACTCGTAACGCAATCATCTTCTCTCCACACCCACGTGCGAAAGACGCGACCAACAAAGCTGCGGATATCGTTCTGCAGGCTGCTATCGCTGCGGGCGCACCAAAAGATCTGATTGGCTGGATCGACCAACCTTCTGTTGAGCTGTCCAACGCGCTGATGCATCACCCTGACATTAACCTGATCCTCGCGACCGGTGGTCCAGGCATGGTTAAAGCAGCATACAGCTCCGGTAAACCGGCTATCGGTGTGGGCGCAGGTAACACGCCTGTAGTCATCGACGAAACCGCTGATATCAAACGTGCTGTTGCGTCTGTACTGATGTCTAAAACCTTCGATAACGGCGTGATCTGCGCATCTGAACAGTCTGTGGTCGTTGTAGACTCCGTGTACGACGCCGTTCGCGAACGTTTCGCCAGCCACGGCGGCTACCTGCTGCAGGGTAAAGAGCTGAAAGCGGTTCAGGACATCATCCTGAAAAATGGCGCGCTGAACGCCGCTATCGTCGGTCAGCCAGCGTATAAAATCGCTGAACTGGCAGGCTTTACTGTGCCGGCAACCACCAAAATCCTGATCGGTGAAGTGAAAGTTGTCGACGAAAGCGAGCCGTTTGCACACGAAAAACTGTCTCCTACGCTTGCCATGTACCGTGCGAAAGATTTCGAAGACGCGGTAGAGAAAGCCGAGAAACTGGTTGCTATGGGCGGTATCGGTCATACCTCTTGCCTGTACACCGACCAGGATAACCAGCCAGAACGTGTGGCTCACTTCGGCCAGATGATGAAAACGGCGCGTATCCTGATCAACACCCCTGCTTCTCAGGGTGGTATCGGTGACCTTTACAACTTCAAACTCGCACCTTCCCTGACTCTGGGTTGTGGTTCCTGGGGTGGTAACTCCATCTCTGAAAACGTTGGTCCAAAACACCTGATCAACAAGAAAACCGTTGCTAAGCGAGCTGAAAACATGTTGTGGCACAAACTTCCGAAATCTATCTACTTCCGCCGTGGCTCTCTGCCAATCGCGCTGGATGAAGTGATTACTGATGGCCACAAACGTGCGCTCATCGTGACTGACCGTTTCCTGTTCAACAACGGCTACGCTGACCAGATCACCTCTGTGCTGAAAGCAGCTGGCGTTGAAACTGAAGTGTTCTTTGAAGTTGAAGCTGACCCAACCCTGAGCGTAGTACGTAAAGGTGCTGAACTGGCTAACTCCTTCAAGCCTGATGTGATTATCGCACTGGGTGGTGGTTCCCCAATGGACGCCGCGAAAATCATGTGGGTGATGTACGAGCATCCTGAAACCCACTTCGAAGAACTGGCGCTGCGCTTTATGGACATCCGTAAACGTATCTACAAGTTCCCGAAAATGGGCGTGAAAGCGAAGATGATCGCGGTAACGACCACTTCCGGTACCGGTTCAGAAGTCACCCCATTTGCGGTTGTTACCGACGATGCAACCGGTCAGAAATACCCACTGGCCGACTACGCGCTGACGCCAGATATGGCTATCGTTGATGCGAACCTGGTCATGGATATGCCGAAGTCACTGTGTGCGTTCGGTGGTCTGGATGCCGTGACTCACGCCCTGGAAGCTTATGTTTCAGTACTGGCATCTGAGTTCTCTGACGGTCAGGCTCTGCAGGCACTTAAACTGCTGAAAGAAAACCTGCCAGCGTCTTACAACGAAGGCTCTAAAAACCCGGTTGCTCGTGAACGTGTCCACAGTGCCGCAACCATCGCCGGTATCGCGTTTGCTAACGCCTTCCTGGGTGTTTGCCACTCAATGGCGCACAAACTGGGCTCACAGTTCCATATTCCTCACGGCCTGGCGAACGCCCTGTTGATCAGCAACGTTATCCGTTATAACGCGAACGACAACCCAACCAAGCAGACTGCTTTCAGCCAGTACGACCGTCCGCAAGCTCGTCGTCGTTATGCTGAAATCGCAGACCACCTGGGTCTGAGCGCACCGGGCGACCGTACTGCTGCTAAGATCGAGAAACTGCTGGCATGGCTGGAAAGCCTGAAAGCTGAACTGGGTATTCCTAAATCAATCCGTGAAGCGGGCGTGCAGGAAGCTGACTTCCTCGCTCACGTAGATAAGCTGTCTGAAGATGCATTCGATGACCAGTGTACCGGTGCTAACCCACGCTACCCACTGATCTCCGAGCTGAAACAGATCCTGCTGGATACCTACTACGGTCGTGAGTTCAAAGAAGGTGACGTTGCCGCTGTGAAAACACAAGCGCCTGTCATTAAAGCTGACAAGAAAGCGAAGAAAAGCGCTTAATTGACTGCTGATGAAAAACCCGCCTTTATGGCGGGTTTTTTTATGTCTGAATGATAAGGCCGACGTTATTTTCTGTTATCGTGCTGAATCGCCGTCAGCGAGCCTACGGCCAGCGCTTCCTTATAGTGCTTACGGCAGACCGATACATAACGTTCATTCCCGCCTATCACCACCTGCTCACCATCTGCATAAGGTTTCCCGGCCTGGTCGAGACGAAGCACCATGCTGGCTTTACGACCGCAAAAACAGATAGTCTTCAGTTCAACGAGTTTATCCGACCAGGCGAGCAAATACTGGCTCCCGGCAAAGAGTTCACCGCGGAAATCCGTACGCAGCCCGTAACAAAGCACGGGAATATCGAGTTCATCCACCACCTCTGAAAGCGCATGAACCTGTTCACGCGTCAGAAACTGACTCTCATCTACCAGAACGCAGTGAATGGGCTGCGCGGCATGAGCTGTGCGAATGTCCTCATACAGGTCCGTTTTGGGGTTAAACAGTCTCGCAGGCGACGAGAGCCCTATTCTGGAGCTTACTTTCCCTGCACCAAAGCGGTCGTCAATTTCCGCCGTATAAACAACGGTACGCATTCCTCGTTCCTGGTAATTGTATGAGGATTGCAGCAACGCGGTGGATTTCCCGGCATTCATTGCCGAATAGTAGAAATAAAGTTGTGCCATTGGCCGTAAAACCCTAATCAATGTGTAATATTCCCGATGATTGATTGTACCATATTTTGTCTGGTCATCCGCGATGCGGCGCACAGCCCCTGCGGTCGAGGGCGGTTTTCAGGAACGACGGTTGACGAAAATAGTGCGTTAAAACAGGAGGTAAACCCATTCAGCACGGCTGATATGTTATAAGTTCAACCAAACATAACACTTCTTTTTATAGTGGAATCATCGTTCATTAAAATTCACTATTTATTAACTATTCCAG